>CAYOPZ010000068.1:0-2037 GCA_964406005.1 uncultured Bacteroidaceae bacterium | reverse complement strand
AATCGTGGTACCACAGGCTGCCGTGCTTAATGATCTTGACCACGGCAGCAAGGGTCTCGACATTGTTGACGATGGTGGGTTTGTTCAGGTACCCCTTTTCGACCGGGAAGGGTGGCCGGTCTCTGGGTTCACCCCTTTTTCCTTCAGCCGATTCGATCAGTGCACTTTCCTCCCCGCAGATATAGGCGCCTGCACCGTACTGGATGCGGATATCAAAATCAAATCCCTTGCCCCCGGCAGCATTTTTACCCAGGAGCTTGTCCTTCCTCATCTTTTTAAGTATGCTTTCAAGGTGTTTCCTGAGATACCTGTATTCATACCGGATATACAGGATCCCTGAAGCGGCGCCGACGGCATATCCTGCAATGGCCATTCCTTCGAAAACGAGTTCGGGCATTTCCGTAAGTATCACCCTGTCCTTGAATGTCCCCGGTTCTCCCTCATCCGCATTGCAGAACACATATCTTTCCGATTCGTTTGATTTTGTGCAGAACTCCCATTTCATCCCTGTCGGGAACCCGGCACCGCCCCTTCCGCGGAGATTGGACGCCTTGATTTCACCGATCACTTCTGCGGGTTTCATGCACACCGCTTTTTTGATCCCCTCGCCCGGCTGGTACGGATCCCAAATGACAGGCCCCTTCCTTCTTATGTTATTGTTTACGATCGATCTTACCAGCCTGGAACTGTTGTTTCCGTCGCCATAATTGGCACGGTACATTTCTTCAACGGCTTTGCCCTCTTTCATGTCATTCACGATTTCCTTGACCGTGAACGGTGTGAGGTTGTTAAATATCCTGCCATTGATGATTGCAGCCGGTTCCTGATCGGACATGCCTATACAGGCTGTATCAAACAGGCCCACCAGACCGTCGGTCGAAACATTGCCGAAGGTAACGCCAGCCTGCTCTTCAAAGGTCTGTTTGACCTTTTCCCGCATCATCATTTCGGCCGTTACGCTTTTGTTAAGGTAAACGGTATACTTCCCTTTTGGACTCTGGCTGAAAAAATGGTAAAAACTTATGGTTTCTTCCAGATTAACACGGGAGATGCCAAGCAGGTCGGCAATCAGCTGGTTGTATTCTTCGGGAATATATCCGAATTCATCCTGGATATCGATCAGGATATCCATCTTTCTTCCCGGGTCTTTTCCATACCGGTCGATGATCTTGATAAGGGTCTCTTTCATATAAGCGAATGTTGGATATGATTCAATTGCTATTTGTTATTTTTTTACCGTTCCTTTTGAATTTGTTTACAAAGTAGATCAGGTTGACGAGTTCGTTTTCAATGTTGAAATTATTCACGGTGAAGTTTTCGGTACTCTTGAACTTTACGGGTGTGAAATTCAGAATTCCCCTGATATCGGCTGTCTTCAATATTTCGAACATCTGCTGGGCGGCGATGTCAGGTACCGCCAATATGGCGACAGAAATATTATGTGATCTGACAAAATCCTCGAGTTCTTCAATGGGTTTTACAGGGATCTCTCCGTTTTTACGGATCTTTTTCAGATCTATGTCGAATCCTGCAACGATCTTGATACCGTCCCTATGGAAACCCTTATAGGACATCAACGCTTCCCCGATCCTGCCGGCCCCGACAACAATCACCTGCTGTATCTCATTGCTTCCGAGCACTTCGTTGATCTTTGCCAGTACGTCTTCAATCGTATATCCTCCCTTCTGGCTTCCTGTGATACCAAACGTTCCGAAATCCTTTCTCACCAGGGAAGCGGATATACCAAGCGGATCCGCGATATTATCCGAGAATACCTTTACCAGCCCGAGCGATTTGAACCGTTTCAGCATGTGCTTGTAGCTGAGCAGGCGATTAATTCGATTCTGGATTGTCATAATTCGACAATAATTAAATTTATTATAATGTTAATATATTACTAATATGTGATAAATATAACAAAAAAAGATAATAAAATAACATATATCTGCCTATATATGTCAGTTTTAAAAATTTACAAACACAAAAAAACTGCTTTTATTTTGATTTCCAAAGGGTATGATACAATTTAGAAGCAGT
>CAYOPZ010000067.1:0-2156 GCA_964406005.1 uncultured Bacteroidaceae bacterium | reverse complement strand
AGTCTGGAGGATGTAAAAAATGTACTGGCCGTATTGATACCGGTTGCATGAACAAATAAAACACATAAAGATGAAAACTTTCGAGATAAGCGTCGCAGGTGAGGAACATCTCACATACGTCGGGGAAATTGAAAAGGCCATTCTTGAGGCGTCAAAGGTAAAGGGGACAGGACTGGCGAAGCGTTCAAAGGAATATCTCAGGGCAAAGATCGTGGAGGGAAAAGCGATCATCGCCGTATCACCGGAGAAGGAACTCGCCGGCTTCTGTTATATTGAATCGTGGGGGCATGAAAAATTTGTCGCCAATTCGGGTTTGATAGTCATGGAAAAATTCAGGGGGAACGGACTTGCCGGGAAGATCAAGGAGGAGGCCTTCAAGCTTTCGAGAAAATTATTCCCGGGGGCCAAAATGTTCGGATTGACAACAAGCCTGGCCGTTATGAAAATAAATTCCTCACTGGGCTATGTCCCGGTCACCCTGTCCGAGCTGACCCAGGATGATGAATTCTGGAAAGGCTGTCAAAGCTGTGCGTATTACGATATTCTTTTCAGGACCAACCGGACGCATTGCCTTTGCACGGCCATGCTTTACGATCCGCAAAAAGGTAAGAAAAACAATCATAGAGTCAGAAAGCATAAAATTCTTAAAAAGGACATTCATGAAAAATAAGGTAGTACTTGCGTTCAGCGGAGGACTGGATACCTCTTTCTGCGTGAAGTACCTGAGCATTGAAAAGGGACTCGAGGTTCATTCCGTATTCGTTAATACGGGCGGATTCAGCAGGCAGGAAGAAAAACACATCGAGGAAAAGGCATATGCACTCGGGGTGGCACACCATGAGATTGTCGATGTCTCGGATCATTATTACCGGCAATGTATAAGGTATATGATATACGGGAATATGCTCAGGAACCGGACCTATCCCATGTCGGTAAGTTCGGAGCGTACGTTCCAGGCCATGGCGGCAGTGGAATATGCCACAAAGAAGGACATTAAAATACTGGCCCACGGGAGTACCGGCGCAGGGAACGACCAGGTACGGTTCGATATGATCTTTCAGATCCTTGCACCGGATGCGGAAATTATCGCACCCATAAGGGATTTAAGGCTCTCACGCAGTGAGGAGATCGAATATCTCAGGAAGTCAGGGGTCAGCGAATCCTTTGAAAAATATGCATACTCCATCAATAAGGGGTTATGGGGCACTTCGGTGGGAGGAAAGGAAACACTTACATCCCGCAAGGGGCTGCCGGAAAAAGCATTTCCCGGACAACTGACCAGGAAGGACAGCAAAGATATTTCAATCGGTTTTATAAAGGGAGAGCTTGCCGGGGGACTCTCCGACATACACAGGATCCATAACGAGGCAGAAGGGTTTGCCATCGGAAGGGGCATACATACGGGAGAAACCATCATCGGCATCAGGGGGAGGGTAGGATTTGAGGCGGCTGCACCCCTGATCATCCTGAAGGCCCACCGGGAGCTCGAAAAGCATACGCTCGGAAAGTGGCAGATGTACTGGAAAGACCAGCTGGCAGAGTGGTACGGAATGATGCTTCATGAAGGCCAGTACCTTGATCCTGTTATGCGCAATATCGAATCGTTTCTCGAAGATTCCCAATGCAATGTCAGCGGTGATGTTTTCGTAAAGCTGAGGCCGTATGCCTTCGAGGTATCCGGGATAAGTTCACCCAATGATCTCATGGCTGCTTCGGGGACGCAGTACGGTGAAATGAACGAAGGGTTTACGGGGGAGGATGTGAAAGGATTCACACGGATCATCAGCAATCCGGCCCGTATTTACCATTCCATTCATAGCATGGAAAAGCAAAATCAAAACCAATAATTCACACGATGAAGAAAAAGATTGCCATCCTGGGAGGGGGAAACATTGGCAAAGCCATTGCCAACGGTTTGCTGGTATCCGGGAAATACAAATCCGGGGATCTTGTAATCACCCGGCGGAATGTCAGGTATCTTGACGAAATGAAGGAAAAAGGGATTGAAATCACCACAGACAACCGGGAAGCCGTGGCCGGGTCTTCCCTGTTGATCCTGTGTGTTCAGCCCGGCCAGGTCAGAGGGCTGATTGAGGAAATCAAGGGAGAAATCGATCCGGCCACGCACATTGTCGCTTCGGTGATTACGGCATACG
>CAYOPZ010000066.1:0-2720 GCA_964406005.1 uncultured Bacteroidaceae bacterium | reverse complement strand
TAAGGCTGCTCTTTATATCTGCTTTCTCACATGTAAACCGATAGCAGGTAAGCCTTGATTTGTATTATTTACAGGTATTCTGTTTGATCAGAACCTGTGAAGAGTGGCATTAAATCTTTGATTTGCCGGCCACGGTTTCACAGGTTCTGATCAACATAACGGGCCAGCATTAAGTATTGCGAAGCAAGATTTACCGGCTGCGGTTTTATATCTGCCTTCTCAGGTATCACAGGTTCTGATCACAGGATTTCCTTGAGTTCGATCAATGAGCGGATTTCGTGTGTGACGAGATCGCTGTGCCGGATGCCGTCATGGTTGAAAAAAACCTGATCGATACCGTATTTCCTTGCCCCGGAGATATCCACTTCAAGGTCATCCCCGACCATGATGCTTTCATTCTTTCTTGCATGAACCGAGCTCAGGGCATGATGGAAGATTTCAGGGCCGGGTTTGTTATGTCCCACCGCTTCCGATGTTGTCAGGCTGGAGAAGTAACGGTCAAGCCGGCAATTCCGAAGTTTTGTTTCCTGGGTTTTCTGAAATCCGTTGGTAATGATGTGGAGCCGGTAAGTGGTCTGCAGGTATTTCAGTATCTCGATGGTATGGGGGATCAGGATGGTTTTTGTGGGACTGATGCGCAGGTAGTCCTCGCCGATCCTTCCGGCCAGCTCCATATCCCGGATGCCGAATTCCTCCAGGCTCATCAGGAAACGCCGGGTGCGTAAGACTTCCTTGGTCATCCGGCCTGTACGGTACAGTTCCCATAACCTGCGGTTGATCCTGTGGTAGGTCTGGGTGAAGACATCCGGATCGTCAATATAATTGTCCAGTTTGTACTTGCGGAAAATTATTCTTAACGATTCCGAGGAATTGCCGTCAAAATCCCAGAGTGTCCGGTCGAGATCGAAAAAGATATGCTGGTATTTTTGATCCATGGAACAACGATTGTATAAAGTTAAATGAATAAAATCGTATTTTTAAAAATGTAATAATCATTCATACATGGAGATTCTGTACCTGATTGCCGGTATTCTTATCGGGGCCTTCGTGATTTACCTCGTGTATCGCGGCAGGGAAGTCGGTAAACGGGAATACCTGGGGGAAAAGCTGACGGATGCGAATGAAGAAATTCAATCCCTGAAGCTGCAGCTGAAAGAAAAGGAAGAAGAGATCCGGCAGCTCAGCGGTGACCTTGCCGTACGGACCACCGACCTGAAGAACCTGATGGAAAAGCTGAATGTACAGAAGGAAGAGATCGTCAACCTGCAGGATAAATTCAGGCTGGAATTCAAAAACCTGGCCAATGAGATCCTCGATGAAAAATCAAGGAAATTCACGGAGCAGAACAGAAACAGCCTGAGTGAATTGCTGAAACCCCTGGGGGAGAAAATAAAGGACTTCGAAAAGAAGGTTGAAGAGACCTATGATAAGGAAACCCAACAGCGCATCAGTCTGAAAGAACAGGTAAGGCAGCTGGCTGATCTGAACCGGAAGATCGGCGAGGATGCGGAAAACCTTACCCGGGCCCTGAAAGGAGATTCCAAAGCACAGGGCAACTGGGGTGAAATGATCCTTGAAAGCATTCTTGAGAAATCGGGATTGGTCAGGGACAGGGAGTATGTTGTCCAGCCATCGTTCAAGGGAAAAGAAGGCAGCAGAATGCAGCCGGATATCATCATATCCTACCCGGGGAACAGATCCGTTATCATTGATGCAAAAGTGTCCCTCACAGCCTATGAACGGTATGTCAGCGGAGAAGGAAAGAAGGCCAGGGAAACATACCTGAAGGAACACCTGGCATCCATCCGTGCACATGTAAACGAGCTGAGCAGCAAGGATTACCTGGAGATATACCAGATCCGCACCCTGGATTTCATCATGATGTTCCTGCCTGTTGAACCGGCTTATCTCCTGGCCATCAGGGAAGACCCGGAATTGTGGAACTATGCATATGAAAAGCGTATCCTTCTGATCAGTCCCACTAACCTGCTGGCCGCCCTTAAAATGATTGCAAGCCTCTGGAGGCAGGAATACCAGAACAAACATGCTCTCGAGATCGCCAGGCAGAGCGGAGACCTGCTTGATAAATTCTATGCCTTGCTGGATGATTTGAACGACCTGGGAAGCAAGTTGAAATCAACCCAGAAGAGCTATGACGATGCCATTAACAAATTGTCGGAAGGGAAGGGGAATCTTATCAGAAGGGTCAGGAGAATAGAAGAACTGGGGGCAAAAACCCGGAAAAAGCTGCCGGATAATTTTGAGCCTCAGTCTTCCGATGATGACTGACAGGGCTGCCGTTCATTCCACAGGGCCCCATGAATCCCTGAGGATCATCCATTCCTCGGTGTCCGGGTCTGCTTCTTTTTCAACGGTATCCTTTTCAACAGCGACCGATTCGGTCATTGCAGCCACCCGGTCATTGTCCGGCCATTCGCTGCTGTGAAGCATCCAGTCCCTGACTTCCGGTTCTTCCTCGGCGTTAAGCTGTGTCCCTGATTCCGGGAGTTCCACCTTCCGGATGATTTCAATCCGGATGTCTGAATTCCGGGTGAGCAGGAGCAGTACATCACGCCTGACAGAAAACGATTGCTGTGCGGATGCGGCAAAACTCCCTGCCAGCAATAAAATAAGAACGTTCAGTATTCCAAGTTGTGTTTTCATACGAAAATATTTCAGTTAAATATCATGTTATAAGTATGTTATTAACTCCATCTTAC
>CAYOPZ010000065.1:0-3707 GCA_964406005.1 uncultured Bacteroidaceae bacterium | reverse complement strand
ATATACAATAATAAAAAAATAGGCACATCCGCCGACCTGAATTTTCTTCTGCTTCAATTGCTAAAAAACCTTGGTTTTGGGACATACCCGGTGATATTAAGTACCCGTTCCAATGGCATGATAAATGAATATTCTCCAACCGTTGATCGCTTCAATTATATGATCGTAATGGTTGAATACGACGGGGAAAAACTTTTTCTGGATGCAACGGACCGGTTTATTCCCGCAGGGATGTTGCCTGAGAAATGCCTTAATCAGCGTGGTTTTGTAATTAATGAAGATGGAGGCGAATGGATTGGTATTCCGGACAATGGCTCAGTGATAGTAGTTTCCTGTGGATTGGCACTCGGGGAGAACGGCAGATTAAAAGGGAATGTGGATTTCAAAAGATCCGGTTATGCTGCTTCAGAGTTCAGGGAGCATATTCATGGTTTCAATGGACTGGAAGAGTATATTGCCGATTTTGAAAAAGAAAACGGGACCTGCCAGGTAAACGATTTGACTATAAAAGACCTTGACAGTATATATAAACCGGTTTCTGATCATTATGAAATTGAAATCACAGGAAAGGCTACCCCCATGGAGGATGTACTGTACCTGGAACCTGTATTGTTCGAGAAAGAAGGTAAAAATCCGTTCAACCGGGATGAAAGGAAGTACCCTATTGATTTTACCTATCCACGGCAAGTCATTTATGTTGCCCGCATTGAAGTCCCGGATGGATACATCGTTTCGGAATTGCCCGAAGCATGTAACCTTGTTTCCCAGGATAAATCGGTAGTTTTTAAGTATCAGCTGACACAAATCGGAAAGGTGCTCCAGGTAATGTCTACTTTTACTATCGCGAAAGGTGTTTATCTTCAGTCTGAATACTACATGCTGAAAGAATTTTTTGATTTTGTAGTGAATAAACAGGCTGAGCCTGTCATCTTAAAATACGCCCTCAGTGAAAATTAGCACACCCGTGTTTTTTATCATCCTTATGATTTCCGGCCCGGAAATGATTCTGCCGGGTAAGGAAATCAAATATAAAATTGCTGATATCCCGCCGGAGCTTGTAAAAGGATCTAAAATCGTCACCCGGAACGAATCGGTAATACTTACCCTGCGGTCACCAAATCGTGCAACCATGGAGGTCACTTATGCGATCTCGATCTTAAATGAAAACGGGGAAAGACATGCGATTTTTCAGGAGTGGTATGATAAGTTCAGGAGGATACATGATATTTCAGGGAAGATATATAACAAGAATGGTGAAATTGAAAAAAGGATTAGAAAAGCAGATATCGAAGATTATAGTGCCATTCAGGGTTTCAGCCTTTACGAGGACACCCGTATGAAAGTAATCCGGCCTGAATACAGGGATTTCCCTTATACCATTGAGTATTCCTTCAAGATAGAATTCAACGGTTTGTTTTCCTATCCTTCATTCATGCCATACAGGGATTACAATGCAGCTGTCGAAAAATCCGTTTTTATTCTTCGATTTCCGGCAGATAATCCGGTTCGTTACCTCGAACAAAATATGCCTTCGGCTGGAAATCGGAAAATCGAGGATACCGATTCAGTAATTATATGGGAAGTGAGAAACTTTCCTTCGATCACGGAAGAACCTTTCAGTACGGATATAAAACGGTATGTTCCTAATATACTTACGGCGCCGACGAAATTTGAAATTGAAGGTTTTACCGGTGATGCTACTTCCTGGGAGAGCCTGGGCCATTGGATTAGACAATTATCAACGGGACTTGATGAGTTGGATGAAGAAAGCATGCAGGGGATACTTAAACTTGTTGAAGATGTTGATGATCCTTATGAAAGGATCAGGGTGCTTTATAAGCATTTGCAGGAAAAAACCAGATATGTCAGTATTCAGATTGGAATTGGAAGCTGGCAGCCATTCGATGCCGAAACGGTTGACCGGCTCGGCTATGGTGATTGCAAAGCGCTTTCGAACTATATGATGGCTATACTTAAGGTTGCCGGTATACCTTCTTATTATACGCTTATCAATGCAGGTTCAGATGCTGCTCCCCTGCAGAGGGAGTTTCCCTCGAATCAGTTTAATCATGCTGTTTTATGTGTTCCGTTGGAAGATACAATATGGCTTGAATGCACCAGCCAGCGTTCGCCATGCGGATTCCTTGGGGATTTTACCGATGACAGGTTTGCGCTTTTGATCACTGAAGAGGGAGGGAGATTGGCAAAAACGAAATCCTATCCGGCAGAGTTGAACCGGGAACAGAGAACGGCAGATGTCTTCTTAGACGAAGAAGGAACCGGAAGAATCCGTCTGAGGACAACATACGGGGGAATACATTATGGGAATATGATTCCCGTTTTTTATGATGATCATGAAAATCAGGAAGAATTCATTCATGAAAAACTTCATATACCCAGCTTTAAACTACAATCATTCAGCTATTCCGAGAGTTTAAGTCCTGAACCGCTAATTTCCGAAGATCTGAACATGCAGGTTTATAATTATACCAGTAATCCGGGAAGCAAGGTCGTTCTTCCATTGAATCTGTTGAACGATATGGATGAATTACCGGAAAACCTCAGTGAACGTAGAAGCGATGTTCTCATCAGAAGATCTGAGATAACCTTTGATTCTATCCGGTTCAACCTCCCTGAGGACTATGTTCTTGAAACCGCTACCGTACCTGTAATTCTCGATACTGATTTCGGGCATTATTATACTCAGATCGATTACAGTGAGGGTCTGATTATATTTTGCAGGTACTTCCGGTTGAACAGGGGTCTATTCCCTCCCGAGAGGTACGGGGAGTTTTTGGATTTTCTTCGTGAAGTACATCGGGCTGACCAGGCAAAAGCTATTCTTACAGGAAAAACAAATCCTGTATAGGCGTTCATTCTGATCTCACCGGTCTATTTACGGACAGGATGTGGATGATCTGACAGTAGACTTCGGAAGATATTGCAGGGTGTCTTGTCGAAGAAGGTACAGAACCGGCGGTTCCGGTCTTTGTCGAAAAAAAACCTATTTTGTACCGAAATCCCAGTGCTCTGCGATCTTGCCATCTTCTATGCGGAGCATGTCGAACCAGGTCGTTGTATAGGATTGACCCTCATTGTCGGGATCCGGCAATTCCCGTCTGAAAGCGAGAATGACAAGATCCTTTTCGGCAATCATGGTGACCAGGTCATCGATCTCAGGCTTAACGGGCTGGGGATCGAACTGGCCGAAGAAATCCGTGAATGGCTTGCGGCCTGTCGCGACAAGGGGATTATGCTGAATGTAATCTTCTGCCATGTATTCGGCAGCTTTCTCCATGTTTCTTGCCTGGAATACCTCCCTCCAGAAATTGAATACAAGGGTTTTGTTTTCCTGAAGCTGCGGGTCGTCGCTTTCGAGCAATGACTGCTGGTCCTTGCAGACCTCAACAGGGATTTGCGCGGAGACAAGATTACAACCCGTCAGCAATACGGCTAAGAGTAGATTTTTTTTCATAGTGCATTTAAATGTAGTTTTACTTATAAGGCTTTATGGGTTTTATATTCAAACAAATGTCGGTAATATTTGTTCAGGATCATTCAAATCCCCCTTACCGTCCCGCTTGCCCAGATTCACATGAAATATTACCTTTACAATCCCCGCCAGGGAAAAGGGGTGTTAGCTCAGCTGGTTCAGAGCGCATGCTTGACAGGCATGAGGTCACTGGTTCGACTCCAGTACATCCCAC
>CAYOPZ010000064.1:0-4631 GCA_964406005.1 uncultured Bacteroidaceae bacterium | reverse complement strand
AGGGGTCATAACCTTGATGCGGGGGCGTTTGCAGACTGGCTTGATTCAGGCCTTGAGAATTTTTAGCATTTCCCCGGTTTTTTCTTCAACCCGGGTCCCGGGTTTATGTAAATAATTTTTTACAGCCTGATAATATCCTATATATTTGTGGTAATTCCGTTTTTAAAAACGCTTTGCCATTCGGAGAAATAAAAATGAAGGGCGGGGAATTCCAAAAAATGCAAAGCAATCCGTATCCGGGCATCCCGCCGCTCAGCAAAACAATTGTATTGCACGGATAATCCGGGCAGTACACCGGAAACGCAGAAAAAACAGGAGTCTGATGGAGCATCCTTCCTCTGCGGAAAGCAAGGAAAAGATTTGATTGCCGTTCGTGCATTACGCATTGAGTACTTCAGTCCGGACAGACGGAAAGAGTATTCCGTGATTCCTATTGTCCTGCTAAAGGTTAATCATCCATGAAAAAACAAAAGAAGAACAGACTTTCTCCGCCATCCATACCCAAAGCATGGGAAGATCCCTGGAATAAGCTTTGTATAGATCTTGAAGCGGTAAAGTATAATTATCAATATTTAAAATCACAGCTTCCTTCGGGGGCCGTATTTTACGCTGTTTTAAAATCCGATGCTTACGGACATGATCTGAAAGAAATCGGGAAAGTGCTTTCGGATTCCGGCTGCAGACATTTTGCAGTGGAATCTCCGCAGGAAGGGATACGTCTTCGTAATGAAGGCATTTCAGGGGAGATTTTATTGATGAATCCGATCCCGGTCTGGATGGCTGAACTCTCAGTCCGTCATGATCTGAGCGTATCCGTGATCCATGAATCCATCCTGCAGGCATTGGAGGATGCTGCGCAATTGATGGGCAAAACCTGCCGGATACATTTGAATGTCAATGTGGGATTGAACCGTATGGGTGCTTCGCCGACAAAAGCGCTGAAAATGGCAGGAACGGCAGCTACCAAACCTCATATTGAATTACAGGGATTGTTCGGTCAGCCCCGTGATGCTGCCAGTACACAAGAATCTTTCGGGCAATTGAAACACATTTATAGTGAACTCAAATCGAAGGGCATGGCTCCGAAATATTTGCATTTTGCGAACAGTACTACATTTTTGGCTCAGCCTGAGACCGTTGCGGATGGTGTCCGTCTGGGGATATTGTTGTATGGCGTGCTTCCTCCGGAGCAGTACCGGGCGGGGACAGAAGCGCATCCCCTGAAACCTGTCATGAGCCTGAAAACGGAGATCGTACAGATCCGGGAATTGCCCGCAGGTAGCAAAATAGGTTACCACTCAAAAGAAAAGACAAGGAAGGATCTGGTCATAGGGACGATTCCCATAGGGTACAATCACGGTCTGGACCGGAAGATCATGAACGGGGGTTATGTGCTTGTCAGGGGACAAAAAGCTCCTTTTATCGGAGCCATCTCGATGAATTCGTCAACCATAGACATTACTGCAATACGCCATGTCACACTTGGCGAGGAGGTGATTGTCATAGGGAGACAGGGGAAAGGAGAGATCAGCATCAATGAACTGGCTGCGACAACAAATACCATCGCAGCAGAGTTGATGATGCGTTTCGGTACAAGCATTGCTCGAAATTTCCAGATCAGCGAAAAGGATGTGAACTCGGAGATCATCATAGGGCAGGAAAAAACCGATGATATTCACATCCGGTATTTTCAAACAGAAAATGAATTGCCCGAATGGCTGAATGTTTATGACATTGTACACTTCCTGCAAACGAACCTTTCCCCCATCGATGACCCCGAAAATGAGATCTATTCAGCCATTGATTACGCCCTATCGGTGCATCCCGACGGTCAGGGTTTTATATTACTGGCCACGACCGGTGAAAAGCTTTTAGGGGTGACGGTTTGTATACAATTCGATAAAGCGGATACGAACCCGGAGAACCTCATAGTATACGTATGTGTTCATCAGAAGTTCAGGAGGAAAGGATTGGGGAGCCGTCTGATCAGAGAAGCGATTGACTGTGTGGACGGAGCCGTGAAAGTACAGGTGGAAAAGACAAATCCTGCAATCGGTCTGTTGAAAAAAATAGGTTTTACAAATGACTATATGGAAATGTGTTTTATAAAAGAAGACAATTGACTATGAAGACTTTACAGAAACAATACGAAACAGACAGGCAGACCTGGGACGAATGTGCGGAAACGTATGAACGGCAGATTGTAGGGGGACATCCCGACATTCTGGCCTATGAAGAATTTGAAGAGGATTTTTTAGACCGTATGATCCGGTATCTGGCGGAAAAGCAACAGCGTCCCGTTAAGCTCATGGACATAGGCTGCGGATCGGGTCGCTTGCATCTCCGTTATGGAGCGAAAACGGAAAGTATCGTAAACCTCGCAGACACTCATCCTCTGGTTTCATTGAAGAAGGGTTCCCCCGGGTTTGCATATGATCCTGTTCTGGCACGATCTCTTACAGAAGTGTGGGGAATTGATTTTTCCCGGAAAATGATCGATCTGGCCGAAGACAAGCTGGAGAAAATGGGTCTGGAGGCGAATACCGGGAAAAAACTAACATTTTCACAGGGTTCTGCATTCGAATTGGAAGAACAACCGAAGGATATTTTACCTGTTGCGATCTGTCTTGTGAATTCGATCGGCGTAATGCAGGGGGTCGAAGGTGCAAACGAGTTGTTCAAATCAATGCGAAGGGCGGTCGGGCCGGCCCATGGCATTGCGATTATTTCCTGTTACCAGCAGGAATATATCGAAAGTTACGGATTGGGACAGTATGAATCGACAATGGATGTATCAGGCCAGCCCGTCTGGTTGCAGCCCGATGATTATGCTTCATCCGGGTTCAAACAGATTCCGGCGGAATACAAGCTGGCTCATAGCAATGAGGATAAACTTGCTGTGGATGTTTTTGACATGAATGACCGTTTGATCAGGAAAGATCATGTTCTGGCTCGGGATCCGGAGATAACACGACAAACGATTGAAACGGGTGATATCAACACCCATTCTGAATATAAATCTCACTGGTACGGGTATGAGCATATAAGTGAATTGATGGACATGCACTGGGGAACCGGGAAATCCCGTCACATCAGAACACAATCTCTGGATATTCTGAGAGCGGAGCCCGCCCAGATGGCCATTTTTGATCCCGGGGATCATCTTCAGGATCTTTTTAAAGCCTGGAAAGTGTTTTAATGGATATCCCCTGGATTCAATACCTGATCATCGCTGCCTATTTTATCTTCATTGTCACGAAAGGGGTTCGCCGGTCAAGGGAAGTCGGTGACAGTGATGATTTCCTGGTCGCAGGACGCAATATCGGTTGGTTTTTCCTGCTTTGCACAATGGCGGCAACAGTGCTCGGGGGAGGGGCTTCCATAGGTGCCATTGGCAGAACCTATGAGTGGGGTATACTGATGATCGCGGTTTCTTCGGGCTGGTACCTTCATTTTATCTTTTCCGGCTTGTTTGTCGCTCCGCATTTCCGGAGGGCCGAGCTGTATACGGTTGCGGGATATTTCGGTCACCGTTTCGGGGAGAAAAGCCGCTTCCTGGCATCTGTATTGTCACTTTTCTTTTCCATAGGCGTTCTGGGGGCCCAAATCGTGGCTTTCGGGAAAATCATCACCACGATGATCCCCCAGTTGCCTTACTTATGGGCCGTGATCATTGGCGGCGGCGTCGTTATTCTTTACAGTACCGCCGGTGGATTGCTGGCGGTTATTCATACCGATGTTTATCAGTTTATCATATTGTTTATCGGTTTTATGGTCACTCTGGCCCTGTGTGTTCCTGATTTATTGACGAACGCCGGCCGGGTATCTGCTGCTGTGCCGGAAGCATTTTTTCGCCTGGAGGGAGGCAAAGGCTGGTTGTTTCTGGTGACCACTTTCATTGCTTTCCTGCTGGGAGAGACATTTGCCCCCGGCTATGCGACCCGGTATTGTGTGGCCAGGAACATCAGGGAAACCAGGCGAGGCATTGTGGGTGCAGGTGTCTTTCTGGCCCTGACATTTCCCTTTATCCTATTTTTTATAGCACTTTATGCCCGGCTGTATTTTCCGGACATCGATCCGGAGATGGCATTGCCGAGTACCATACTGAGATTGAATAATCCTTATGCAGGCGGTTTGATCATCGCTGCTTTAATGAGTGCAGTAATGTCATCTGCCGATTCCATACTGAATTCTTCCTCGGCCATTGTTGTGAAAGATTTTTATGAACCCTTAATTGCCGCATCCGGTACGGATGCGAAAAAAAGTCTTTTCATTGCACGGACAAGCTCTGCTTTCCTTGGCGGCCTGGGTATCCTGCTGGCACTTTTGCTTCCCAATGTGATCGATCTGCTTCTTTTAACCTATAACCTTTGGGGGCCCGGGATCATCCTTCCTGTAATTTTTGGTGTATTTTCAAAGCAGAAGTCAAAATCCCTGAACAATATCATCTTCGTGACAATGCTTGTTTCCACGCTGGCCACCATCGTTTACATGAATACGGAATATGCCGAAGTCATTCAGCCCAGTGTATTCGGTATCGTATTGTCATGCATAACATTTTTCATGCTGCAGGCCTTCAGAATTTTCCGAATTTCAGGGTGATCCCCCCTGAAAAACCTTCCAGAACATCC
>CAYOPZ010000063.1:0-5685 GCA_964406005.1 uncultured Bacteroidaceae bacterium | reverse complement strand
TGAGAAGGCAGATATAAAGAGCAACCTTAAATCTCTGATTTTCAGTTGCGGTTTTATATCTGCCTTCTCAATATAATAATGCATAGCAGGAATTACCTGCTGCTTTTAACAGGGCCAGGCCATATAAAATGAGGCCGTCCCTGCAAGAAGGACAGCCTCAAATTTCAAGCCTTGTGAAAAAAAATCATCCCTACTTTTCACCCTGTATCGAACCATAATTTACAAAAGGCTGCTTGCCAAAAATTAATTCCGGGTAACTTTTTTTTAACAAAATTTTAAACTTGCAACATGTTCGGACTGATCCGGCAAATTCCCCCGTTACCGGTACATCCTGTTGGTAAAATATATTTTGATCCTGATCTCCGTTATATGATGTATCTTTATAAAAGACTATGTATGTGATTGTTATATTTCCGAGTTGAAAACTATTGCCATTTGTTAATAATTACACTTCACCCTTTATTGTTCCTCGGATATATGATTTTTAAATTGCATTTTCAACTTTCTTGTTGAAACCCTCGAGTTTTTTTTATTACTTATCTGTCATAATTTTTTAACCTCTATGGAAGAGTTGGCCTCGAAAAAGAATCCCGGAATTGCAGTCAATAAGAAGGCCGAAGAGCAGGTCGAGGAAGAAGGGGGCGAAAAAAAGGACATTCGTACATATAAATTTTCTGAAGTTGTCGAAGCCGCGAAAACGTATTTTAAGGGAGACGATCTTGCCGCAACCGTGTGGGCCAACAAATACGCCCTGAAAGATTCCACGGGAAAAATCTACGAACTTACCCCCGATGATATGCACCGGCGTATCGCCAGGGAAATATCAAGGATAGAGAAAAGATACCAGAATCCCCTCAGTGAAAATGAAATATTCGAACTGATCAGGGACTTCCGATATATCATTCCCCAGGGTTCTCCCATGACAGGGATCGGGAATAATTTCCAGATTGCATCGCTGTCTAATTGTTTCGTAATAGGTCATGAGGGAGCTGCCGATTCCTACGGGGGGATCATGAAAATCGACCAGGAGCAGGTTCAGCTTATGAAACGCCGCGGAGGAGTAGGGCACGACCTTTCCCATATTCGTCCCAAGGGCAGTCCCGTCCTTAACAGCGCACTTACTTCCACAGGGATCGTTCCCTTCATGGAAAGATATTCAAATTCCACACGGGAGGTCGCGCAGGATGGACGCAGGGGCGCACTGATGCTGAGCATATCCATCATCCATCCGGATGCGGAGGGATTCATTGATGCCAAACTGACAAGAGAAAAAGTCACAGGGGCCAATATATCGGTGAGGATCAACGATGGGTTCATGGATGCCGTCGTGAATCAAAAAATATATACGCAGAAATATCCAATCGATTCGGATGATCCCATATATGAAAAACAAATAGATGCAAAAAAATTGTGGGATAAGATCATTCACAATGCCTGGAAATCCGCTGAACCGGGTGTCTTGTTCTGGGATACAATCACCGGAGAATCCGTAGCCGATTGTTATGCTGACCTTGGTTTCAGAACGGTTTCCACCAATCCCTGCGGGGAAATTCCATTGTGCCCTTACGACAGCTGCCGTTTGCTTGCCATTAACCTTTTCAGTTATGTTGATAATCCTTTCACGCAGTCCGCAAAATTCAATTTTGACCTGTTCAGGAAGCATGTTGGACTTGCCCAACGGCTGATGGATGACATCATAGACCTTGAGCTGGAGAAAATCGATGCAATACTCGACAAGATCAAAGCCGATCCTGAAGACCCTGAGCTGAAATGGGTGGAGAAAAGATTATGGGAGAACATCAAGCAAAAAGCCATTGAAGGACGCCGGACAGGCGTAGGTATCACGGGTGAAGGGGATATGCTTGCTGCACTGGGATTGCAATACGGAAGCGAGAACGGCATTGATTTTTCGACTGAAGTACACAAAACGGTGGCCCTGGAAGCATACCGCTCATCTGTCAACCTTGCCAGGGAAAGAGGCGCATTTCCGGTTTTCGATATCAACAGGGAAAAAGACAATCCCTTTATCCTGCGGCTGAAAAAAGAGGACAAAGGATTCTACAGGGACATGGAGAAATACGGCCGGAGAAACATTTCCCTGCTGACCATCGCTCCCACCGGAACCACCAGTCTGATGACCCAGACGACATCGGGCATAGAACCGGTCTTCATGCCTGTCTATAAAAGGAGGCGCAAGGTCAACCCGAATGACGGTGCAGCGAAAATCAGCTTTGTGGATGAAATCGGGGACAGCTGGGAAGAATACAATGTCTTCCATCATAAGTTCAAGACCTGGCTGGAGGTGAACGGTTATGACATAGACCAGGTCAGGCAGATGGACGACGGGCAAATCGACGCCCTGGTTGAAGCCTCGCCATACTACAAAGCTACCTCCAACGATGTCGACTGGGTCAGCAAGGTAAAAATGCAGGGCCAGATACAGAAGTGGGTGGATCACTCAATCAGCGTGACGATCAACCTTCCGGCAGATGTAAGCGAAGAACTTGTCAGCGAACTTTATGTCACCGCATGGAAAAGCGGATGTAAGGGATGCACCGTTTACCGGGACGGTTCCCGTTCGGGCGTGCTTATCAGAGAGGAAAAGGATCCCGATGAAAAATTAAAATTCAAGCGCCCGAAGACCCTCGATGCGGAAATCATCCGGTTTCAGAACAATGATGAAAAATGGATCGCCTTTGTGGGTGTAAGAGATGGTAAACCCTACGAGATATTCACAGGTATTGAGGACGAAGAAATGTTCCCGATTCCAAAATCCATTACCAAGGGGAAAATCGTCAAAATCAAGAGTGAAAAGGGAGTTACCCGGTATGATTTCCAGTATACGGACAAATACGGATACATCAATACCCTCGGCGGCCTTTCGCATACTTTCAATCCCGAATTCTGGAATTATGCCAAGCTGATCTCGAGTGTTCTTCGCCACGGCATGCCCATCCCGGATGTAGTGAACCTCGTTTCTTCCCTGAGGCTTGACAGTGATACGATCAATACCTGGAAAGCAGGGGTCGAAAGGGCCCTGAAAAGATACATTCCCGACGGTACCCGGGCCAAAACCAAGCAGAAATGCCAGGACTGCGGTTCCGCCAGCATGGTATATCAGGAAGGCTGCCTTATCTGCACGAACTGCGGATCCTCCCACTGCGGGTAAAGGGAACCCACCACAGCTCTTCTCTTTCGCAACACAACTCGCCCCGTTTTACGGGGCTCAGACAGTATTGCTCAAACGCAGAGCTGTGGTGGGTTCCTTAATCAGTGGATGACTCCGAGTTCCTTGCCGACCTTTATGAAGGCGGCGATGGCCCTGTCGAGGTGCTCAGGCTCATGTGCCGCGGAAAGCTGTACCCTGATCCTTGCTTCCCCTTCCGGTACCACAGGGTAGTAAAACCCGATCACGTATATGCCCTCCTCAAGAAGCCTTTCGGCAAAATCCTGTGAGAGTTTGGCATCATAAAGCATAATGGGTACTATGGCCGATTCGGTCGGTTTTATGTCAAAGCCTGCCTCATTCATTCTTGTATAGAAATACGCTGTGTTCCTGTGCAGCTTTTCCTGCAGCTCATTGGTCTCGCTCATCATCCTGAACATCGCAATCCCGGCATTCACAATGGCCGGCGGCAAGGAGTTCGAGAAAAGATAAGGACGGGAACGCTGCCGGAGCATATCTATGATTTCGGCACGGCCGGTTGTAAATCCGCCAACGGCTCCTCCGAATGCTTTTCCCAGGGTCCCGGTTATAATGTCGACCTTCCCCCGGATATTGAAAAGCTCCGTCACTCCCCTTCCGTTTTCCCCTACCACCCCGGCAGAATGGCATTCGTCCACCATTACAAGGGCATCATATTTCCCAGCCAGTTCAACGATCCTGTTCACAGGGGCAACATTTCCGTCCATCGAGAAAACACCGTCCGTTACAATGATCCTGAACCGCTGCGCCTGTGCAGCTTTCAGCTGCTCCTCAAGATCTTCCATATCGGTATTCCTGTACCTGTACCGCCGGGCCTTGCACAGCCTTACCCCGTCGATGATGGATGCATGGTTCAATGCGTCCGAAATGATTGCATCCTCCGCCGTAAGCAACGGCTCAAAAACACCGCCGTTTGCATCAAAACAGGCAGCATATAAAATGGTGTCCTCGGTACCGTGAAATTCCGCGATCAGTCTTTCCAGCTCCTTGTGAAGATCCTGGGTTCCACATATAAAACGTACCGATGACATCCCGTAACCATGCGAATCCAGTCCTTTCTTTGCCGCCTCGATCAGAGCCGGATGGTTCGACAGTCCCAGGTAATTGTTCGCGCAGAAATTCAGGACTTCCTCACCAGTGGAAACAGAAATGCCGGCACCCTGGGGGGATGTAATGATCCGCTCCAGCTTATAAAGGCCTGCTTCCCTGATGGATTTTAATTCCTTCCTGAGATGGGTTTTGATTTTCCCGTACATTGGATATGGTTTTTACTGTTATGGCTTAAATCCTGATTCCCCGGTAAATCCTATCTGAGAATACCGAGGTTCAGTTTCTTTCTTATTTCCTCAAGCATAATCTCTGTCATGCTTTCAAGGTCATACCGGTAGGAACAACCCCAGTCACGGGCGGAAACACTGTCGTCAATACTCTGAGGCCAGGTTTCGGCAATTGCCTGTCTGAAATCCGGTTTGTACTCAATCTTAAAATCAGGGATATGTTTTTTTATCTCCCTGTAAATTTCAGCGGGCGTCGTACTGATCCCCCCGAGGTTATAGCTGCTGTGAACGCTTAAACTCGAGGAGTCGGCTTCCATCAGGTCAATTGTGGCTTTGATGGCATCCGGCATGAACAGCAGGGGCAGGGCAGTATCCTGATTAAGATAGCATGTATAGCTTCCACTTTTGACCGCTTCGTAAAAAATCTCCACCGCATAATCGGTGGTTCCTCCCCCGGGCTCCGTTTTGTAACTGATCAGTCCCGGGTAGCGAATGCTCCTGGCATCGACGCCATACCGGTCATGATAATACTCGCACCATCGTTCGCCCGCCAGCTTGCTTACCCCGTACACTGTCGTGGGTTCGGTTACGGTCAGCTGGGGCGTGTTGATGCGCGGGGTGGTCGGTCCGAAAACTGCAACGGAACTGGGCCAGAAAACTTTACTTACCTCCTCGACCATCTTCGCCACCTCAAGGATGTTCATCAGGCCTTCCATATTAATATGCCAGGCCTGTACAGGAAGCTTTTCGGCATTTCCTGATAACACCGCTGCCAGATGGTAAATCTGAGTGATCTTATGACGGATCACAAAATGGATAAGCCTTTTGTCATCCATTACATCCAGCAACTGGAAGGGACCGCTTTCCATAATATCCCGGCTTGCCTCCTTGATGTCCGTGGCGTACACCTGATCGCTCCCGTAAAGCCTGCGCAATTCAAGTACAAGCTCAGATCCGATCTGTCCCGCCGCACCGATAATCATTATATTCTCCATGTTTTCGTTTTTCAGGGATCCTGTAAAGCACGAAATTATGATATTCCCTCAAGGGAAAATATGATACATAACATGCCGGAAGGTAAACCGGGCTGTTCTGCGTTTGAACATCACTGTCTGAGCCCCGGTATTCCGGGGCAAGTTGCATTGTGTGAAAGGGGGACCGGGCTGTTCTGCGTTCGAACATCACTGTCTGAGTCCGGGGTCT
>CAYOPZ010000062.1:0-5762 GCA_964406005.1 uncultured Bacteroidaceae bacterium | reverse complement strand
TGTGAAACCGCAGCTGGAAATCAGAGATTTAAGGCTGCTCTTCACAGGATCTGATTACAACAAAAAGGCCGCCCGTTGAGGAGCGGCCCTGTGTTATGTGTTTAAGCAGGTAGGGTTAATCTTCCTGAAAGCCAAACATAATGGCCACACAACCACTGATAACATCTTCCGGAAGGCCTTCGCCGGCAGGGACGCTGACTTCGATTTTCAATTGCTGGCTTGCCTCAAGCCTGAAATCCCAGCTTCTGGCATAATCTCTGGATTCGTTGTTATAAAGTATATTCCGGTCAGAATCTATAATCCTGAACTCGATGTCGGGAAGTGCATCTGATCCGCAGACAGTAATCCTGTAATCCGTTTCCGAATAAAAGGTTTTATACAATTCAGCTTCTTCTCCGATGCTAAGGATGGCTGCGTGGTAATTACCATCGTGAATATATGGTGAAAGCTCAACTTTACAGATTTTCTTGGCGAATCCTTTGCATTGTGCATTTACCGTCAGAGGTAATACGGCCAGTAAAGCAGCTGCAACAGAAAATTGAAAAATCTTTTTCATAGAGCGGTATTTTTATGATATGAAGTTTGTTCTCAGCACTGTGATTTTTTCCTGCAGCTCCTGAAATATCTCCTGTGTCAGATTGGTGGAGGATTCTGATTTCAGAATCGTTATGTTTGTTTCCACATCTGGTACGGCTTCGATCTCTGAGGTTGTTATAACGATTTTGTCAAATGTTCCCCTGAGGTCTGCAATGTTTGCAATTATGTCTGCAACATCTACATTGTCCTTGTTGTCATCAAGTAATTTCAACACAATGTCCAGAGATAGTTTCTGATCGACGATCCGTTCAACCAGTTTGTTGTCTTCTATGGATTCATCCCCGACCAGGTTGCATGCGATGTATAAACCTTCTACCCAGCCTCCGACAAGAACAATGGACGCCAGGGCGGGCCTTTCGTTTTCAGTCAGGAAAGAGCTTGAATTCATGAATGTTTCCGAAATTATATCCATGATCACATCCCTGTTGTTCACATTTTCCTCCAGCCTTTCGATCGTGTTGTTATCAATGGCATCAAGAATTCCAAGCCCGTCCGCCATCAGCTTAGCGGCATTCATGTACTGAATTGAGGTCTGGGTCTGGTCGAACAGGCTGGAAAAGCTCAGATCGGTTGTATAGATTCCGAGATTTAACGCCATGCTTTTGTTCGTTGTATAATTGGAGGTATTTTCGGTGGGATTCAACAGTTCTGCATTGTAGGTTGCGCCCGCGCTTTTGATAAGCATTGCTGTTTCGAGCGGCGAAGGCAGGGAATAGAATATTTGCCTTGCATTATTTATATCTTCCAGCAGACCGGCATCAACTTCGGTCTCATCGAGGGTAATTTCATCTGAACCGGTTTTTTTCCTGTCCGAGCTGCATCCTGCCATTAAAACCGCAACAAGCAAAATTGCAGTCAGTTGAACAGGTAAAAGGTGGCTTGACTTTTTTGACATATGGCATCTGTTTTTAGATAAGCATTCAGATTTGTCGGGGTATATGTGTAGTAAAAATAACACTTTTTTTTAAAAAACAAAATAAAATCGCTTTGTGAAAATCTTGTAATCGTCAATTAATCAGACAGTTATAATCGAACTACAAAGGAAATTACCTTTGCCTGCACCCGCTTGCCCTACGGGAACCGGTCCGCTGAGACCCGATTTATTTTAACAGCACCAGCGGTCAGTTGCATGGTCTGACCGAAGTTACACTACATACAGGTACTTATCTGATTTTTCCCGTATGGATCCGATGATGGCAGCTTCGGTACAATCGTTTTGAGCAAGGGCCCTGGTGATATCCCCTGCCTGGTCTGCAGGGACTGAGAAAAGCAGCCCGCCCGAGGTTTGTGCATCGGAAAGTATCTGTCTTAGATTCTGTGAAATCCCGGCATGCCAGTCCGTATAAGGATCGATATGGCTAAGGTTCTGCAAGCTTCCGCCCGGGACAAGGCCATTTGCCGCATGCCGGCTGACCCCTTTTAAAAGGGGAACCTTTGCCGCTGTAATTTCGGCGCTTACATGGCTGGCCTTCAGTATCTCGAGCAAATGACCCAGCAACCCGAATCCGGTTACATCGGTACAGGCATTGACATGAAAACCCGTGATGGATTCCGCCGCCCCTTTGTTCAGGGTGGTCATGTTCTTTACCAGTGCCGCATATTCCTCATCCCCAAGCGCCCCTTTTTTCAGGGCGGTTGTCAAAATTCCGGTACCCAGGGGTTTGGTGAGGACAAGGGAATCCCCCACACAGGCGCCATTGTTTTTCATTATCCGGTCGGGGTGTACCAGTCCGTTCACCACAAGGCCAAATTTCAGTTCATTGTCTTCAATTGTATGGCCGCCGAGAATATGTACAGCTGCCTTTTCCGCAATGGACAGCGCACCGTTCTGGATTTCTTCCAGAACAGACAGGGGCAGCCTTTTTGCCGGGAAAGCTGCAATGTTCAGTGCGAAAAGCGGTTTTGCCCCCATTGCATAGAGGTCACTCAGTGCATTTGCTGCGGCGACAGCTCCGAATGTAAAGGGATCATCCACCACAGGGGTGAAAAAATCAACCGATTCCACCCAGGCTTTTTCCTCGTCGATCTTCCATACAGTGGCATCATCCGCATCTCTTGCATTGATCAGGATGAAGGGATCCCTGGGATGAGGCATTTTTTTCAGTACCTGTTCAAGATCCTGTGGCCTTAATTTACATGCGCATCCCATCCCGTGCGTATACCGCGTAAGCCTGACAGGATCCTGAGACATATCATCCTTTCTTTCTTCCTGCCCGCCCAGGGACCTGACCACTTTAACGATCATACCGGCAGCTTTCCTGATTTCGTCCTTATCCGTATTCTTTCCTGTAGAGAAACGGATTGTGCCCATGGCATCGGAAACATCAACACCCATGGCATCCAGTACATGTGAAACCGCCTGATCGCCTGTATGGCAGGCAGCACCGGCAGAAGCGGCAATTCCTTCCAGGGCCGAGAGAAGAGTACCGGCAATCATTCCCGGAAAACTTACGCTTAAAGTGTTCGGAAGGCACAGTTCGGCAGATCCGTTCCATTTGATAGCGGGAAGCGCAGAGGAAACCTGCTTCCACAGAAGGTCTCTTGCCTGTCTCATTTTCTCCTGGTTTTCAAGGAGGTCCCGTTGTGCCAGGGCGCAGGCTTTCCCGAGTCCCACAATTTCGGGTACATTTTCTGTCCCGGCACGGCGGTTACCCTCGTGATCTGCCCCGTGCATGAGTTTTTCAACCTGTGTGCCCTGCCTGATATACAGGGCACCAATGCCTTTTGGGCCGTATAATTTATGCCCTGCGATCGAAAGCAGGTCCACCCCGAGTTCATCCACGTTACAAGCGATTTTTCCAGCGCTTTGTGCTGCATCGGTATGAAAAATAATTCCCCTCGACCTGGCAAGCCTGCCGATCTCCGCCAGGGGCTGTATGGTGCCGGTTTCGTTATTGGCGTGCATGACCGAAATGAGTATGGTGTCTTTCCGTA
Organism: uncultured Bacteroidaceae bacterium; assembly: GCA_964406005.1. Classification (GTDB taxonomy): domain Bacteria; phylum Bacteroidota; class Bacteroidia; order Bacteroidales; family SM23-62; genus CAYOPZ01. Next base: position 2,231 of record CAYOPZ010000062.1, on the reverse strand, counting down.
TGGCCTCTTCGAGGACGGAGATCAGTATCCTTCCTGAACTGTCCACGGGGATATAGGAAACTTCGAAGCCTTCTTTTTGAAGGTACCTGCATACTTCGAGAACAGCCGGATGTTCAATGCCGGAAGTAATGATGTGCCTGCCTTTCTGGCGGTGGGCCAGGGCAACCCCTTTTATGGCATGATTGTTTGATTCCGTACCGCCGCTGGTAAAAATGATCTCTTCGGGCGTGCATCCGATCAGCGCAGCCACCTGGTTTCTGGCGGTTTCTACCATTTTCCTTGCTTCAAGACCGAATCTGTGCTGGCTTGAGGGATTTCCGAACATGGAATCCAGCGCCGGTTTCATGGCGGCTGCGACTTCAGGGTCAACGGGCGTTGTGGCATTATAATCCAGATAAATGGATTGCGTGGTTTTCATCGCCTAGTAATTCATCAGCTTATCTGTCATCATTTCCTCAAGCGAGGGGTCCAGGTCCTCGGTCCAGCCGATCAGGTATTTGGTATATTCCCCCATTTCCATTTCCCTGATGGATACTCCGTATGGATTCTGCATGATGTCGCGGGGAAATATCCTGTGCAATTCTTTTATTTTCCGAACGTTCCGCCGGTAAATCGTTTCATGCATATCCGCTGCTCCGTAAAGATTGAGAAAGTTATGTGCAATCTCCGCAGCGTATTTGTAACTGACAATGGCAAATTCGACATCTTCCGTATCGAATATGTTCACTGGTACGGAGATATCCTTCTTGTAGTAGTTGTTCACAAAATACATCAGTGCAACGCTTTCCACATTGTTCTTGTCCCTCAGAAATGCCACGAGACGTTCTTTGTTGTTCGGACTTTTTAAATCCGGTATTCCCTCCTTGCTGCGGAGGGTAAAAGACCTGCCCACTGTTCTTGCGATGCCGTCCGCCCACCTGTTTATGCTTTCTTTTGCCTTCCTGTAACTGGGTTCGCTGACCGATGCCAGGACCGATTTTCCCGGCAGGTTTTTGGCAATGGTTGTATAATCGTTTCCTATATAGAAATCAGCTGTTATGTTCAGAGGGATTTGATTCTTTTCTGCCTCCGAATGCAGCCAGTTGATCGCTGTCCTTACGGAATCAATGGTGGTCTGTATGTCGAATTCCGTCCAGGGTGCCGTGGTTCTCGTATCAATGAAAATAAAATAAAGCAGCACATTCCCTCTGAGATCCTTGCATACATTTTTCATCCTTGCGTCCCGGTAATCCAGCCGCCTGATCTGGTACGACGATGGAATGATCAGAAGGGCCGAAAGAAACAGGAATACCAGTATTTTCTTCTTTATGACCATGCCTGTAATAAGGACCTGTAAAATTAAGAAAGTTCGCTGTAATACCTGCAAACGGATGTTAACCCGCATTCACTGCATCTGGGCTTCCTTGCCTTGCAAACATACCTGCCATGCAGGATGAGCCAGTGGTGTGCGTGCGGTATCAGTTCTTCAGGAAAAGCTGCCGTAAGCTGTTTTTCCGCACTCAGGGGAGTTTTGGCTCCGCTTGTAAGGCCGATTCTGGAAGATACGCGAAAGACATGGGTATCCACCGGCATAACAGGGATTTTATGAACCACGGAGGCGATGACATTGGCAGATTTTCTTCCGATACCCGGAAGCTTCTGCAGGCTTTCGATGTCCCCGGGAACCTGGTTTTTAAATTCTTCCGTAAGGACCTTTGCCATACCGATCAGATGCCTGGCCTTGTTATTCGGGTAGGAACAGCTCCTGATGACCTGATATACCTCATCCTGCCCTGCGTGTGAAAGCGCCTGGGGAGAAGGAAATTTTTTGAAGAAAACCGGGGTGATCAGGTTAACCCTTTTGTCGGTACATTGTGCCGAAAGGATTACAGCCACTATCAATTCATAGGGATTTTCATATGACAGTTCCGTTTCCGGCTCAGGCATGCGTTCCATAAAATACTCGATCACAGCCTCCACCCTTTGCTTTTTGCTTAATCTCGTCATGCCAATATTTGCAAATAATAAAAAGAATCCTTACGTTTACACACTCATTATGAGATCATGAAAAGACTTTTTGAATATAACTATTTTTATTTCTTCCGGATTCAGGGCGGACCGGGGTCATAAAATTGTTATATCTTAACTGTATATCAATCCCGGTCAGAAAGGCCGGGATTTTTTTATTTAAAAATATGAATACTAATAATGATCAGATACTGTGAAACCGCAGCCGGCAAATTTTGCTGCGC
>CAYOPZ010000061.1:247-6654 GCA_964406005.1 uncultured Bacteroidaceae bacterium | reverse complement strand
GCAGCCTTAAATCTTTGATTTCCAGCTGCGGTTTTATATCTGCTCAAATTGTATATGGTGGTATCAGGGTGAACAGGTCCTGTTAAGCGCAACATTAAATCTATGATTTGCCGGTTGCGGTTTAACAGGACCTGTTCACCCCTGGGACCGGTGGTTTGCCGGGATGGCCGTGAATTTCAGAGTCCCAGGCCGCGAATGAAGTGTGTCAGAAGGTCGGTGCTGATCAGAAGCGGGAACAGCAATCCGTATACTGCGCCAGTGAGATGCGCCTCATGGTTGATATTGTCCTGCCCCCTTCGGCTCATATAGCTGCTGTAGACCATATATAACACGGCGAATACGATACCCGGTATGGGGATAATTCCAAAAAAATAGATCCGCTCGAGCGGTGCAAAAAAGATGTTTGTAAAAATGACTGCGGACACGGCACCGGAGGCACCCACCGAATTATACCAGCGGTCGTTCCTGTAGCGCATCAGGGTAATGAGAGACGAAGCAATGATCCCTCCGAAGTAGAGCAGGCTGTAGGTAAGGGCAACCGAATGAATATAACCGGCCGTGTTCAATTGCCGGAACCAGATTTCCACATTCCTCCCGAAGAAATAGAGGACGAACATGTTGATGATCAGGTGGGTCCAGTCAGAATGCAGGAACCCGTGCGTGATCAGGCGGTACAATTCCTTCCTGTGGAATACCTGGTAAGGATTCAGCATCATTTTCTGGAGGATATCTCCACGGTTAAATGAGATGACCGAAATGATTGCGGTTACGATGATGATAATGAAAGTCATGTCAGTGCATTATCTTGTACACAAGTTCTTTCAGCAGGTCTCCCGGAGGACCGGGGACATTACCGAATCCCTTCGATTTAAGGTCGTATTCCCTGAGAAGTGAAATAACCTGCACAGCCTTTGGTGGCGGATAATTCTTTGCCGCCAGCTGGTAATCCCTGACAAAAAACGGATCTATCCTCAGAGTGGCGGCAACGTTTTTCCTGGATTTATCCTTGATGAAATGATAGTTCAGAACTTTGGAGAAGAAGAAATATATGGAAGATATGCTGAGGTTTACGGGGTGGTTTTTCGGGTTGTTCCCGAAGTATCTGACGATCCTGTTTGCCTGAAGGATATTGCGCTGCGAAAGGGCATTGTTGAGTTCGAAATTGTTATATTCCTTGCTGATCCCTATGTTTTCCTCAATGTGATCGGCCGTGATGATTCTGTCTTCTTCATTCAGGACGATGATCAGTTTTTCCAGTTCGTTTGCGATCTTTCCCAGGTCGTTCCCAAGGAATTCCGTCAGGATCATGGCTGCCTTTGGTTCAATGTCTTTACCCTTGTTTTTAAGGAAGTTACTGATCCACTGAGGGATCTTATCTTCGTATAGCCGCTTCGACTCAAATAAAACGCTGTTTTTCTCCAGCGCCCTGTATAGTTTTTTGCGTTTATCAAGATTCCTGTATTTATAGTTGATCACAAGCAATGTGGATTTCAGCGGATTTTCAACGTAGTAGATCAGGTCATCGATCCTGTTCAGTACCTGGGCTTCCTTTACGATAACCACCTGACGATCGGACATCATTGGGAAACGTTTTGCCGAATTGATAATTGTGGGCACGTCCGTATCCTTTCCGTAAAGGATGATCTGGTTAAAGGTTTTCTCCGATTCTTTAAGCACATGGGAAGAAATATGGTCAGTGATCCGGTCTATGAAATAAGGTTCTTCTCCCATCAGGAAATAGACGGGACTGAACTGCCTGTTCCTCAATGCCTGTAATATATCCTCGTATTTTGCTGTCATATACACCGTTCATTCAGGGAGTTCTTGCTATTTTTACAGGAGAGCCCGAATGTGAATCATGCATCGCTTAAATTTACCAACTTATTCCCTTACTGTGAAATCCGAGGCCGGGAGAAAATATATTTTTGATCCGGTACGAAAAAAGTATATCGCATTGAGTCCCGAAGAATGGGTTCGGCAGAATTTCATTCAGTTTCTTGTCCGGGACAGGTCATATCCCCTGTCGCTGATTACCGTAGAGCAGGAATTTCTTTTCAACCGGATGAGAAAACGTACAGACATCCTGGTTTACCGCCGGACGGGAAAACCTGTTTTGCTTGTTGAGTGCAAGTCCCCGGACGTAAAGATCACAAGGGCTGTCTTCGATCAGATTGGATTGTATAATCTGTCATACAGGCTGCCGTGGCTGATCGTCACGAACGGATTGCAGCATTTCTGCTGCAGGCTTGACGAAACCGCGGGGAAATATGTTTTTACCGACAGCATCCCTTCCTGGTCTGAACTTTAGATCACCGTTCAGTCACAGCATGCCTCGCCTATTTTCTGCAGAAGCAGCACATCAAGCCATTCATGATTTCTCCGGAGCCAGTCCTTCTGCAGCCCGACTTCCATGAATCCGAGTTTTTTGAACAGCTTTATACTGGCCTCATTCTCAACAGCAATATTGCAAAATACCTGGTGAAGATGAAGTGTTCCGAATGCATAATCCATCAACACGGACAGTGCTTCCGAAGCCAGGCCTTTTTCCCTTTTATCCTTCCTGGCGATCAGTATGCCTACTCCTGCCCTCATGTGTACCGGATCAAAATCGAACAGGTCAATGGTGCCGATTACATCAATTACATGCCCCTGTTCATCCATAAGATCTATCATCAGACGTAACTGTCTGGCTTCGTAAATATCAAGATGGGAATTTTCAATATATTTTTTCAGTACGTATTTGGAGAACGGGGCGGTGGTATTGCTGATCAGCCAGTTTTCCGGATTATTTTCCCATTGAAAGAGGATGTCCAGGTCAGACGGTTCAATGGCCCTCAGTTTAATATTATCACCCAGGAGCGGGATCATATTCGTTCGGGTGTGCTTATTCTTTTTTCTGTATGCTGATCCGGACCTCCGGGTCCTCTGAAATGAACTTGTCCTCTTCCCGGTTGTAATAAAGGATCAGCGTATCGGAGGTTTCCGGGATTATGACCTGGATCCGGAAGTCCGAATCAAACCATTTGCTTGGCCGGCTTTCAACGGCCATTTCCTGCCTGGCATTGATATCGACATGATAAATGTCGAAGGTCAGCGGTCCCTCCCTGTCGGACCGTGCAATATAGCCCTGGCTGTCACTTGCGGGAAAGTAGAAAAGATCGTTGCTTGTTGTATTTATAGGGAAACCCAGATTAATGGGGTCCGACCATACGCCGTCACCGGTAAGATCCGTATAAAAGATGTCATAACCTCCCATGTTAAAGTGTCCTTCGGAACTGAAATACAATCTTTTCCCATCATCGGAGGGGAAGGGTGTGTCTTCATTCAACTCCGTATTGATTACGGGTCCAAGGTTCTGTGCTTCTCCCCATTCTCCATCCGGCCGTCTCCGGGAAAGGTAGATATCGAGACCCCCCTGACCTCCTTTTCTGTCACTGGTGAAATAGAGCGTATTCCCGTCCGCAGAAATGCTTGCATGCGTTTCGTCTGTGTGTGTGTTAATGTTTTCATTGAGCGGCCTGGCTTTGGACCAGAATGTTTCTCCCAGCTGGCTCATGTATATATCATCGTTCCCATCCGCACGCTTTACCATATACAGTTCTTTACCGTCGGAAGAAAGAGACGTGGGATACAGGTCGCCGTCAGAGCCCACCTGCGGATTCAAAACCACTGGTTCCGTCCACGATCCGTTGACGTACTGCGACATCTCAATGGCATCGTAAAATGTCAGCTCGGTTATATAGATCATCGTGTTCCCGTCGCCCGACAGTACTGCATTCGAATTGTCGCCAGGTGTGTTTACCGGGCTGTCCAGCTTGTTAAAGGTTACATTTACAGGGACATCCTGAATGATCTTGGCCCGTTGGCAGGCTTTCACCTTTTCCTCCACCATGCTTTCATTGTAATTGCCTTCATACTCGTCCGATTCCCTGAATATCTGGTAAATATTGAGTGCCTTGTCGAGTTCGTTGTTCATCCTGTAAGCATCCCCCAGGTAGTAAAAGGCATAATGCGGGGCCCTCTTTTCCTTGAATGAACGCGGTTTGTATTTGATGGTTGTATTCTCAATGGCTTTTTCGAGATAAGGTATTGACTCGAATTCCTGTCCGGGGATCTGCAGATAGGTATTTCCCACCTTGAAATTGAAATTGGCATTATCGGGATCGTGCTCCAGCAATCTCAGAAAAAAATAAAGAGCTTCCTCGTATTCCTCGGCAAGAAAGAAAAACTCCCCTTCGGAAAACAGTTCCTCGGGATCTGTAATTTCCTGTGCGGACAGCAGGGTCCCAATGCAGGAGATCATCAGCATAATGGCCAGGTTTCTCCAGATTCCTTTCATGTCAGAAGGATTATAATACCATAAAGATAAAAAAAACTGTATTTAAAGGGTTTGCAGGACGATGAATTGGTTGTCTGGTTTCGGCAGGCTACCTTCTGAGACGATCCGGGACATCGACCTGTTCGATCTCGACATTGGGCAGTCCGGTGCTTGTGATCCGGAATTCCACCCTCCGGTTCAGGCTCCTTCCTTCCGGGTTATCGGAACCATCGGGATTGGAATTGATGGCGACCGGAGAAGACTCTCCCATACTGGATGATTTGAGGCGTTTGCCGTCGATCCCTTTGGAAGCCAGGTATTCGACCACGCTCCCGGACCGCTTTCTCGCCAGCATCATATTATAGTTGTCCGAACCCTTGCTGTCCGTGTGACCTACAGCCTCAATCCGGAGCAATGGCAATGCCTCGAGAACAAGTGCCAGCTCATCCAGTTTGTCCTTTGCCTCGGGCTTCAGCGCAAACCTGTCAAAATCAAAAAAAACAGGCCTGATTATATAAATCTTTGCGGGAGCTTCCGGGACCGCTTCTTCAGCGGGTTCTTCAACCGGGGGGGCTTCCTCCGGTTCCGCAGGAGGCGCAACGGCGGCCAGGTATTCCTGCTCTGTTCCGAAAAACTCATACCGGTAAATATCGCGTGATCCCAGGTTCTCATCTGCAAAAATGGCCTGGTATCCGTATTTCCCGTTTTCAACAGGCATGAAGAAAAGGTCGTCATCCGTGGTGTTTACAGGATATCCCAGGTTTTTTGGCTCCGACCAGTTCCCGTCGGGCAGGCGCTCTGCATAAAATATATCGTAGCCGCCGATATTATAATGTCCCTGGGAGGAAAAGTACAGCACATTCCCGTCCCCGGTAATAAAAGGATTATCTTCGTTCAGCTCGGTGTTGATCCGCTGTCCAAGGTTGACAGGTTCATCCCATATCCCGAGCTCGTTTTTCCTGGATACATAGATGTCGGTTCCACCGTAACTTCCCCTGCGGTTGCTGGCCAGGTAAAGGGATTTCCCGTCAGGACTTATGCAGGCGTGAGACTCCCAGAATTTGGAGTTCACCAGCTTGTTCAGCGGCTTGGATTTTGACCACCTGTCGTTCTCGTAACGGCTGTAATAAATATCACTGTTGAATTCGTCTTCCTTGTTCAGGTACATTTCCGTCCCGTCTGTTGAAAGGCTGTTGATATACTGGTCACCGTCGGACTGTATCTCGGGCGTGATGTTAATGGGCTCGGTCCATTGTCCTTCAACCTTTTTTGACATTTTCACAGCATCATAGAATGGCAGTGAGGTCATGTAAACCATTACCTCCTCATTTCCGGATACTGCCGGATTAAAATCCGAGGTCTCGGTATTTATCACATCACCCATATTTTCACGAATGAGATAAACCGGGTTTTCCATGGCTTCCCTCGCATTATTGCATGCCTGTATCTGTTTTTCTGCATAGACATCCATTTCACTGTCCGGGTCATCCAGCTGGTCACGATATGTATCGTAACACTCAACTGCCTTATCCAGGTCATTCGTGATGCGATAGGCATTTCCCAGGTAAAGCCATGCATCAATCGCTGCCTGTGTCTCTCTCCAGACTCCTTCCCTGTACTTTTTTGTAACATTCGTTACGGCTTTTTCAAGATAGGGAATGGATTTATCCTTTTCTCCGGGAATATTCAGGTAACAGATCCCGATCCTGTAATTGACGTTTGCATTTTCAGCATAACCTCTTGGAATCAGTTTCTGGAATTCTCCCAGCGCATCGATATACGACTCTTCCATCAGGAAAAACTCCCCCTCGTAAAAGATGTCCCGAAGGATCTCCTTATATTCCTGCGCATGGGTAATCCCGCTGACAAAGATCAGCAGAAGCAGGAAAGACTGTAACGTTTTCATGGGTGGACCTGTTAATGGTAGTTAAGCAAATTTATAACTTAATTGGATCAATTGAAAATAGTTTTTTACAACCGCCAGCTGCGGTTTTATAATTGATCAGATCCTTTGAAACCGCAGCCGGCAAATTTTGCTTCGCAATATTTAATGCTGCTCTTCAAAGGATCTGATCATACAACATGTTTG
>CAYOPZ010000061.1:0-147 GCA_964406005.1 uncultured Bacteroidaceae bacterium | reverse complement strand
GAAAGCAGATATAAAGAGCAGCCTCAAATCTCTGATTTCCAGCTGCGGTTTTATAATTGATCAGATCCTTTGAAACCGCAGCCGGCAAATCCTGCTTCGCAATATTTAATGCTGCTCTTCAAAGGATCTGATCATACAACATGTTTG
>CAYOPZ010000060.1:293-6745 GCA_964406005.1 uncultured Bacteroidaceae bacterium | reverse complement strand
TATAAAACCGCAGCTGGAAATCAGAGATTTGAGGCTGCTCTTTATATCTGCTTTCTCAGACATGAAACGACTGCAGGTAAGTTCTGCATTGCTGGATTAACAAACATGTTGTATGATCAGATCCTTTGAAGAGCAGCATTAAATATTGCGAAGCAAAATTTGCCGGCTGCGGTTTCAAAGGATCTGATCAATTATAAAACCGCAGCTGGCGGTTGTAAAAAACTATTTTCAATTGATCCAATTAAGTTATAAATTTGCTTAACTACCATTAACAGGTCCACCCATGAAAACGTTACAGTCTTTCCTGCTTCTGCTGATCTTTGTCAGCGGGATTACCCATGCGCAGGAATATAAGGAGATCCTTCGGGACATCTTTTACGAGGGGGAGTTTTTCCTGATGGAAGAGTCGTATATCGATGCGCTGGGAGAATTCCAGAAACTGATTCCAAGAGGTTATGCTGAAAATGCAAACGTCAATTACAGGATCGGGATCTGTTACCTGAATATTCCCGGAGAAAAGGATAAATCCATTCCCTATCTTGAAAAAGCCGTAACGAATGTTACAAAAAAGTACAGGGAAGGAGTCTGGAGAGAGACACAGGCAGCGATTGATGCATGGCTTTACCTGGGAAATGCCTATCGCATCACGAATGACCTGGATAAGGCAGTTGAGTGTTACGATACATATCGTGACCAGCTGGATGACCCGGACAGTGAAATGGATGTCTATGCAGAAAAACAGATACAGGCATGCAATAATGCGAGGGAAGCCATGGAAAACCCGGTTTATCTCATTCGTGAAAATATGGGTGATGTGATAAATACCGAGACCTCGGATTTTAATCCGGCAGTATCCGGAAATGAGGAGGTAATGGTTTACATGACCTCACTGCCATTCTATGATGCTGTGAAAATGTCAAAAAAGGTTGAAGGACAATGGACCGAGCCCATTAACATCACGCCCGAGATACAGTCCGACGGTGACCAGTATATCAACAGCCTTTCAACAGACGGGACGGAAATGTACCTGAACAAGGAAGACGAATTCAACAGTGATATTTATTACAGCCGTTACGAGAACGACAGGTGGTCAAAATCCAAGCCGCTGAACAAGCTGGTGAACTCCAAATTCTGGGAGTCTCACGCCTGCATAAGTCCTGACGGGAAATCCCTTTACCTGGCCAGCAACCGCAGGGGAAGTTACGGTGGAACCGACATCTATGTATCCAGGAAAAACGAGCTCGGGATATGGGATGAACCTGTCAACCTTGGACAGCGGATCAACACCGAGCTGAACGAAGATAATCCTTTTATTACCGGGGACGGGAATGTGCTGTACTTTTCCTCCCAGGGACATTATAATATCGGCGGCTACGATATATTTTATGCAGAGCGCCTGCCCGACGGGAACTGGTCGGAGCCAAAAAACCTGGGATATCCTGTAAACACCACGGATGACGACCTTTTCTTCATGCCTGTTGAAAACGGGAAATACGGATACCAGGCCATTTTTGCAGATGAGAACCTGGGATCACGCGATATTTACCGGTATGAGTTTTTCGGAACAGAGCAGGAATACCTGGCCGCCGTTGCGCCTCCTGCGGAACCGGAGGAAGCCCCCCCGGTTGAAGAACCCGCTGAAGAAGCGGTCCCGGAAGCTCCCGCAAAGATTTATATAATCAGGCCTGTTTTTTTTGATTTTGACAGGTTTGCGCTGAAGCCCGAGGCAAAGGACAAACTGGATGAGCTGGCACTTGTTCTCGAGGCATTGCCATTGCTCCGGATTGAGGCTGTAGGTCACACGGACAGCAAGGGTTCGGACAACTATAATATGATGCTGGCGAGAAAGCGGTCCGGGAGCGTGGTCGAATACCTGGCTTCCAAAGGGATCGACGGCAAACGCCTCAAATCATCCAGTATGGGAGAGTCTTCTCCGGTCGCCATCAATTCCAATCCCGATGGTTCCGATAACCCGGAAGGAAGGAGCCTGAACCGGAGGGTGGAATTCCGGATCACAAGCACCGGACTGCCCAATGTCGAGATCGAACAGGTCGATGTCCCGGATCGTCTCAGAAGGTAGCCTGCCGAAACCAGACAACCAATTCATCGTCCTGCAAACCCTTTAAATACAGTTTTTTTTATCTTTATGGTATTATAATCCTTCTGACATGAAAGGAATCTGGAGAAACCTGGCCATTATGCTGATGATCTCCTGCATTGGGACCCTGCTGTCCGCACAGGAAATTACAGATCCCGAGGAACTGTTTTCCGAAGGGGAGTTTTTCTTTCTTGCCGAGGAATACGAGGAAGCTCTTTATTTTTTTCTGAGATTGCTGGAGCACGATCCCGATAATGCCAATTTCAATTTCAAGGTGGGAAATACCTATCTGCAGATCCCCGGACAGGAATTCGAGTCAATACCTTATCTCGAAAAAGCCATTGAGAATACAACCATCAAATACAAACCGCGTTCATTCAAGGAAAAGAGGGCCCCGCATTATGCCTTTTACTACCTGGGGGATGCTTACAGGATGAACAACGAACTCGACAAGGCACTCAATATTTACCAGATATTCAGGGAATCGGACGAGTATGAAGGCAATTACAATGAAAGCATGGTGGAGGAAAAGGTGAAAGCCTGCCAACGGGCCAAGATCATTCAGGATGTCCCTGTAAATGTAACCTTTAACAAGCTGGACAGCCCGGTAAACACACCTGGCGACAATTCGAATGCAGTACTGTCGGGCGACGGGAACACGATGATCTATATAACCGAGCTGACATTTTACGATGCCATTGAGATGTCGCAGTACGTCAACGGATCGTGGACGGAACCAGTGGTTTTGAATCCGCAGGTGGGCTCTGACGGCGACCTGTATCCCACGTCTCTTTCTTCCGACGGTAAAGAACTGTATATGGTAAAGCGTGCGGATGGGAACGATGATATATACATGAGCCAGCTGGGAGAAACATTCTGGTCCAAAGCCAGGCCGCTCAATGAAAACATTAACACACACACAGACGAAACGCATGCAAGCATTTCTGCGGACGGGAATACGCTCTATTTCACCAGTGACAGAAAAGGAGGTCAGGGGGGTCTCGATATCTACCTTTCCCGGAGACGGCCGGATGGAGAATGGGGAGAAGCACAGAACCTTGGACCCGTAATCAATACGGAGTTGAATGAAGACACACCCTTCCCCTCCGATGATGGGAAAAGATTGTATTTCAGTTCCGAAGGACACTTTAACATGGGAGGTTATGACATCTTTTATACGGATCTTACCGGTGACGGCGTATGGTCGGACCCCATTAATCTGGGTTTCCCTATAAATACAACAAGCAACGATCTTTTCTACTTTCCCGCAAGTGACAGCCAGGGCTATATTGCACGGTCCGACAGGGAGGGACCGCTGACCTTCGACATTTATCATGTCGATATCAATGCCAGGCAGGAAATGGCCGTTGAAAGCCGGCCAAGCAAATGGTTTGATTCGGACTTCCGGATCCAGGTCATAATCCCGGAAACCTCCGATACGCTGATCCTTTATTACAACCGGGAAGAGGACAAGTTCATTTCAGAGGACCCGGAGGTCCGGATCAGCATACAGAAAAAAGAATAAGCACACCCGAACGAATATGATCCCGCTCCTGGGTGATAATATTAAACTGAGGGCCATTGAACCGTCTGACCTGGACATCCTCTTTCAATGGGAAAATAATCCGGAAAACTGGCTGATCAGCAATACCACCGCCCCGTTCTCCAAATACGTACTGAAAAAATATATTGAAAATTCCCATCTTGATATTTACGAAGCCAGACAGTTACGTCTGATGATAGATCTTATGGATGAACAGGGGCATGTAATTGATGTAATCGGCACCATTGACCTGTTCGATTTTGATCCGGTACACATGAGGGCAGGAGTAGGCATACTGATCGCCAGGAAGGATAAAAGGGAAAAAGGCCTGGCTTCGGAAGCACTGTCCGTGTTGATGGATTATGCATTCGGAACACTTCATCTTCACCAGGTATTTTGCAATATTGCTGTTGAGAATGAGGCCAGTATAAAGCTGTTCAAAAAACTCGGATTCATGGAAGTCGGGCTGCAGAAGGACTGGCTCCGGAGAAATCATGAATGGCTTGATGTGCTGCTTCTGCAGAAAATAGGCGAGGCATGCTGTGACTGAACGGTGATCTAAAGTTCAGACCAGGAAGGGATGCTGTCGGTAAAAACATATTTCCCCGCGGTTTCGTCAAGCCTGCAGCAGAAATGCTGCAATCCGTTCGTGACGATCAGCCACGGCAGCCTGTATGACAGATTATACAATCCAATCTGATCGAAGACAGCCCTTGTGATCTTTACGTCCGGGGACTTGCACTCAACAAGCAAAACAGGTTTTCCCGTCCGGCGGTAAACCAGGATGTCTGTACGTTTTCTCATCCGGTTGAAAAGAAATTCCTGCTCTACGGTAATCAGCGACAGGGGATATGACCTGTCCCGGACAAGAAACTGAATGAAATTCTGCCGAACCCATTCTTCGGGACTCAATGCGATATACTTTTTTCGTACCGGATCAAAAATATATTTTCTCCCGGCCTCGGATTTCACAGTAAGGGAATAAGTTGGTAAATTTAAGCGATGCATGATTCACATTCGGGCTCTCCTGTAAAAATAGCAAGAACTCCCTGAATGAACGGTGTATATGACAGCAAAATACGAGGATATATTACAGGCATTGAGGAACAGGCAGTTCAGTCCCGTCTATTTCCTGATGGGAGAAGAACCTTATTTCATAGACCGGATCACTGACCATATTTCTTCCCATGTGCTTAAAGAATCGGAGAAAACCTTTAACCAGATCATCCTTTACGGAAAGGATACGGACGTGCCCACAATTATCAATTCGGCAAAACGTTTCCCAATGATGTCCGATCGTCAGGTGGTTATCGTAAAGGAAGCCCAGGTACTGAACAGGATCGATGACCTGATCTACTACGTTGAAAATCCGCTGAAATCCACATTGCTTGTGATCAACTATAAATACAGGAATCTTGATAAACGCAAAAAACTATACAGGGCGCTGGAGAAAAACAGCGTTTTATTTGAGTCGAAGCGGCTATACGAAGATAAGATCCCTCAGTGGATCAGTAACTTCCTTAAAAACAAGGGTAAAGACATTGAACCAAAGGCAGCCATGATCCTGACGGAATTCCTTGGGAACGACCTGGGAAAGATCGCAAACGAACTGGAAAAACTGATCATCGTCCTGAATGAAGAAGACAGAATCATCACGGCCGATCACATTGAGGAAAACATAGGGATCAGCAAGGAATATAACAATTTCGAACTCAACAATGCCCTTTCGCAGCGCAATATCCTTCAGGCAAACAGGATCGTCAGATACTTCGGGAACAACCCGAAAAACCACCCCGTAAACCTCAGCATATCTTCCATATATTTCTTCTTCTCCAAAGTTCTGAACTATCATTTCATCAAGGATAAATCCAGGAAAAACGTTGCCGCCACTCTGAGGATAGATCCGTTTTTTGTCAGGGATTACCAGCTGGCGGCAAAGAATTATCCGCCACCAAAGGCTGTGCAGGTTATTTCACTTCTCAGGGAATACGACCTTAAATCGAAGGGATTCGGTAATGTCCCCGGTCCTCCGGGAGACCTGCTGAAAGAACTTGTGTACAAGATAATGCACTGACATGACTTTCATTATCATCATCGTAACCGCAATCATTTCGGTCATCTCATTTAACCGTGGAGATATCCTCCAGAAAATGATGCTGAATCCTTACCAGGTATTCCACAGGAAGGAATTGTACCGCCTGATCACGCACGGGTTCCTGCATTCTGACTGGACCCACCTGATCATCAACATGTTCGTCCTCTATTTCTTCGGGAGGAATGTGGAAATCTGGTTCCGGCAATTGAACACGGCCGGTTATATTCATTCGGTTGCCCTTACCTACAGCCTGCTCTACTTCGGAGGGATCATTGCTTCGTCTCTCATTACCCTGATGCGCTACAGGAACGACCGCTGGTATAATTCGGTGGGTGCCTCCGGTGCCGTGTCCGCAGTCATTTTTACAAACATCTTTTTTGCACCGCTCGAGCGGATCTATTTTTTTGGAATTATCCCCATACCGGGTATCGTATTCGCCGTGTTATATATGGTCTACAGCAGCTATATGAGCCGAAGGGGGCAGGACAATATCAACCATGAGGCGCATCTCACTGGCGCAGTATACGGATTGCTGTTCCCGCTTCTGATCAGCACCGACCTTCTGACACACTTCATTCGCGGCCTGGGACTCTGAAATTCACGGCCATCCCGGCAAACCACCGGTCCCAGGGGTGAACAGGTCCTGTTAAACCGCAACCGGCAAATCATAGATTTAATGTTGCGCTTAACAGGACCTGTTCACCCTGATACCACCA
>CAYOPZ010000060.1:0-193 GCA_964406005.1 uncultured Bacteroidaceae bacterium | reverse complement strand
TATACAATTTGAGCAGATATAAAACCGCAGCTGGAAATCAAAGATTTAAGGCTGCGCTTAACAGGACCTGTTCACCCTGATACCACCATATACAATTTGAGCAGATATAAAACCGCAGCTGGAAATCAAAGATTTAAGGCTGCTCTTTATATCTGCTCAAATATGAAGCAACAACCGGAAGATCAGATTTGCC
>CAYOPZ010000059.1:0-8403 GCA_964406005.1 uncultured Bacteroidaceae bacterium | reverse complement strand
CCCTTCAGATAGTGAAATAGGTATAGACGCAGGGATAAGGTGTTTTGCCGCCTTCCCGGACGGGACAATGATAGAGGGGTTGAACATCAGGGGCATGAGTGCCTCGGCCCGGGGGACAATGGAAGCACCTGGCAGGAGTGTGGGTGCCAAATCCGGGCTGAACAAATCCATCCTTGACCAGGGATGGTTTGAGTTCAGGCGCCAGCTTGGCTACAAGCTTGACTGGCAGGGGGGCAGCCTTGTTGAGGTTGAATACCGCTATTCCTCCCAGAGGTGCTCCGGTTGTGGATACACGGCAAAGGAGAACAGGAAATCACAATCCGATTTTGTTTGTTTGCAATGTGGAAATGAGCAGCATGCAGATGTGAATGCTGCCATAAACATACTAACCGTCGGGCAGACGGGGATGGCCTGTCAAGCGAACCGCAGTGGCGGTCGGCAGCAGGAACCTGCAGGAACCCGTGAGGAAGTACTGCCCGTGGCTTCATAGAAGCCAGTGGAAACCTTTTAGGGTTCCTGCAAGGAATCCCCTTCGTTTACGGAGGGGAGGAAGTCAAGGAAAATTATTAAGGATTTCGATGGCTTCCGTTACGGATGCAACACCGTTTTTCGCAAGAATTAGCCTGCCTCCCGATTCCTTCATCCTGAACTGATTTCCGTTCTGCTGGACAAAATCTATAATTTTCCTGAAAAGTGGCGATGAAAAGTAAACGGATCCGGGATCGGAAATGAAATGAATTACCATGCGCTCCTTTTTCAGTATGATCTTTTCAAACCCGAGCTCAATGGCTCTCCAGCGCAGGCGGACCACGTTCATCAGTTCCTTGGATGCACCCGGAACCGGGCCGAACCGGTCTTCCATTTCCTTTTCAAAAGCGGTCAGACGTTCATTATTTTTGATATTGTCGAGTATCCTGTAAAGCCGGAGCCTTTCCACAGGATTTTCAACGTAGGTGTCGGGGAACAGCAGGGACAGATCGGTATCCACCTGGCAGTCCGTCAGGTATTGAATGTCTCCTTTTTTCTCCCCTGTGGATTCCTCCGTCCTGAAAAGGTCCTTGTATTCATTCTCTTTCAACTCCAGCAGTGCTTCATCCAGGATGCGGTGATAGGTTTCAAATCCTATTTCGGCGATGAATCCGCTCTGTTCGGCTCCCAGGAGGTTACCCGCTCCCCGTATGTCCAGGTCCTGCATGGCGATGTTCAATCCGCTTCCCAGTTCTGAGAATTCTTCGATGGCCTTCAGCCTTCTCCGGGCTTCAGGGGTCTGTAATGCAGCGGGCGGTGCAAGAAGATAGCAGAACGCCTTGCGGTTTGACCTGCCGACCCTTCCTCTCAATTGGTGCAGGTCACTTAATCCGAAGTGGTGTGCATTGTTAATGATGATGGTATTGGCATTGGGAATGTCAAGCCCGGATTCGATAATGGTGGTCGAGATCAGCACGTCATATTGGCCTTCAATAAAGTTCAGCATAATTTTTTCAAGCCTGGATCCTTCCATCCGGCCGTGTGCCACTGCGGTGCTGACATCCGGACAGATGCGCCTGACCGTTTCCTCCACGCCGGTGATGTTGTCGATGCGGTTATGTATGAAAAAAGCCTGCCCGTTCCGGCTGACTTCGAAATAGATGGCTTCCCTGATGATGTCCTCGTTGAAGCTGTGCAGTTCGGTAACGATGGGATAGCGGTTGGGAGGGGGTGTCCGGATAATGGACAGATCGCGCGCACCCATAAGCGACATCTGAAGGGTCCGGGGAATGGGTGTGGCCGTCAGGGTAAGGGTATCGACATTTAGCTTCATCTGTTTCAGCTTTTCCTTCATGGCCACACCGAACTTTTGTTCTTCATCGATGATCAGGAGCCCCAGATCCTTGAATTTTACGTCCCTGCTAAGCAGTCGATGGGTTCCGATGACAATGTCGGTTTTCCCGCTTTCGAGATCTGCAATGGTTTTTTTCCGGGCTGCAGGATTTTTTAGCCGGCTGATAAGGTCCACCGTGCAAGGGAAATCATGAAGCCGCTCTCGAAAGGTCCGGTAATGCTGCAGTGCAAGAATGGTCGTAGGTACAAGCACGGCGACCTGTTTGCTGTCACTGACCGCCTTGAAAGCGCCACGGACGGCTATCTCGGTCTTTCCAAATCCCACGTCTCCGCAGATCAGCCTGTCCATGGGGAATTCCGCTTCCATGCCCTGCTTCATTTCCCGGGTGGCTGCCAGCTGGTCTTCCGTGTCTTCATATATGAAAGAGGCTTCAAGTTCATCCTGCAGGTATGAATCGGCAGAAAATGAGAATCCCTTCTGTGCCTTCCGCCTGGCATAAAGGGTGATCAGCTCCCTGGCGATGTCCTTAACCTTCTTTTTTGTGCTGTTCTTCAGTTTCTGCCAGGCGCCTGTACCCAGTTTGTAAACCCTTGGCGGCTGGTTGTCCTTTCCCTTGAACTTCGAGATCCTGTGCAGGGAATGAATGCTTACATACAGGGTATCCAGGTCTTTGTATACCAGTTTCACAGCCTCCTGCTCGATGCCGTGAAGGTTGATCTTTTCGAGCCCCCCAAACTGTCCTATTCCGTGATCTGTATGCACCACATAATCCCCGGGCTGAAGTTCCGTAAGCTCACGCATGGTCAGACTTTCGCGGCGGGTGAACTGCTCCTGCAGGCGGTAGCGGTGATAACGGTCGAATATCTGGTGGTCGGTATAGAGGCAGATCCGCAGTTCATGGTCGATAAACCCTTCATGCAGGCTGGTCGGTATGGTCCGGAATTCAATCCCGGGGCGGATATCCTCAAAGATGGCATGGAGCCTGTCGATCTGCCTGCGGTTATCAGAAAGGATGTATGTCTGGTATCCGTTTCCGGCCCTTTCCAGAAGGTCATCTGCCAGGATTTCGAAGTTTTTCCGGAAAGCAGGCTGGGGCTGGCAGTTGAACGAAAGGCTTGAATCCGGTGTGAACAGCACCTGTCTGCCGAATTCGATCAGGGGCTTTGAACCGAGTCCGGCGGTGAAGGTTTTTCCGCCCACCAGTGTTTCCGGTTTATTCACTTCATTTCCGGGTTCATCTGCATCCCGGCCGGAACGGGGGGTGCGGCTCACAATATCGTCCATTCGGTCCCGCACCCAGGCCAGGTCATCTGCCCACCAGATCGTATCGCTGTCGGGATAATCTGCAAAGGCAATCATGCTTTCAATCGTTCGGGGGTCCTTTGCCTGCAACATGTTCACATCCGGTACCAGGCTGATGCGATCATGCTTTTCAACGGAGATCTGATTCTCAATGTCAAATGAGCGGATGGAATCCACCTCCTGTCCTGAAAAATCGATCCTGTAGGGAAATTTTGCGGAGAATGAAAAAACATCAACGATGCTTCCCCGGATGGAATACTGTCCGGGTTCGTATACAAAATCCTCAAGCTGAAACTGGCAGGAGGCAAGAAAATCAGCCAGAAAACTATGGGAAAGCCGGTCACCGGTCCGCACATCGAATGTATTTTTATTCAGGAAATTCCTGGAAAAGGTTTTTTCCACAAGCGCTTCCGGAAATGTCACAATTGCCTTGGGACCGTCATCCTCCTCTATTTTTTTCAGTACCTCGGTACGCCTGACAATATTGTCTGTGTTTTTCCGGGAGTACTGCACGGACCTTCTGTAAGAAGAAGGATAGAAGTAAGTGCTGACCGGTGAAGAAAAATTTACCAGGTCATTATGGAAATATGCTGCGGTTTCCCTGTCGGGAAGAATAAATACATGGCTCCTGACGGTTTCGGTAAGGCATGAAGCGGCAATAAGGGCCGGGGACGATCCGGCCAGTCCTTTCAGGTGGATCACCTGGCTCCCGGGTTTTTCACACCATTTATGCAGGGCTTTAACCTGGTCGAGCCGATTATACGCCGACAGGAGTTCCGGTGGTTCCAAACAACAGATTGTTTACAGGGATTGCGAAGTTAATCTTTTATATGGTATGGCACATAAGTTTTTAATTTCAAACCTTTACAATTGTTGCTAAATTTAGACCATGATTGTATTCAAGTTCGGCGGGGCCTCCGTGAAGAACGCGGATTCCGTTAAAAATGTGGGAGACATCCTGCGGCGTTATCCCAGGGACAGTATTATCATTGTCGTCTCGGCCATGGGTAAGACGACCAACGCAATGGAAGTGATTGTCGATCATTATTTCCATAAACGCAAAAAAGAACTGAACAAGGC
The DNA here is from genome assembly GCA_964406005.1 of uncultured Bacteroidaceae bacterium. GTDB lineage: Bacteria > Bacteroidota > Bacteroidia > Bacteroidales > SM23-62 > CAYOPZ01. The sequence goes on along the minus strand of CAYOPZ010000059.1, from coordinate 4,199 downwards.
ATTTGAGGAGAGGAAAGCATATCATCTTGAGATTATAAGCGAGTTGTTCCCGGATAAGGACCATCCCTTCCGCTCGAAGATCCTGGAGGTTTTCGGGGAACTGAAGGAAAGGCTGGAAAAAGCGCCCACATTGAATTACGATTTTGATTACGACCAGATTGTTCCCTACGGGGAAATGATCTCTACCAGAATCATTTCGGCATACCTGAACGAGACCGGGATCCGGAACCGGTGGATGGATATTCGCAGTTCCCTCAAGAGTAACGACGCTTTCCGGGAAGCGCGCATTGACTGGGAACTTTCCGGGAAACTGAGCAGCCGGGATTTTAATTTCAGGGACCAGAGGATTTATGTCACACAGGGATTCATCGCCTCCACCGTCAATGACATGACCACCACCCTGGGAAGGGAGGGCTCTGATTTTACAGCTGCCGTTCTTGCCCACATACTTGGGGCAGAAAGCGTGACCATCTGGAAAGATGTGCCCGGCGTTCTGAATGCCGACCCGAAATGGTTCGACGATACCGTGAAACTGGAGAAGATATCCTACCTGGATGCCATCGAGCTTGCCTATTACGGAGCCGGTGTTATCCATCCGAAAACCATTAAACCCCTTCAGAACAAGAATATAAACCTTTACATCAGGTCATTTGTCAATCCGGATGAAGAAGGGACCCTGGTTGGCAATCTGAATTATAACAGTCTGATTCCTTCTTTCATTTTCAATATGGACCAGGTGCTGATACGGATTTCCCCGAGGGATTTTTCATTCATCGCCGAAGACAGCCTTGAGACCATATTCGGGTATCTGTACAAGCACGGGGTCAAGATCAAGCTGATGCAGAATTCGGCGGTCAGTTTCCAGATATGTATCAATAATGACAAACGGAGGCTCAGGGCATTGACGGATGACCTGGAGAAAGAATTCAAGGTGAGCTATGAGACCGGGCTCGAACTCATCACCATACGTTATTTTGACCGGTCCACCATAGACCGTGTCATGGTCAACAAGGAACTTATCCTCGAGCAGACCTACAAACAGAACATCCAGCTGGTTGTCCGCGACAAGGGATAAAGTCTAACGAGGATTTTATCCCCCACGGTTTTCCTGACAGATGATTTGAGCAGATACTGTGAAGAGCAGCATTAAGTTTTGCGAAGCAAAATTTGCCGGCTGCGGTTTCACAGTATCTGCTCAAACAAACGCAATCAGGGCAGGACGACCCTGAAGAGGGGATCATAGCCTCGCAGGTACCCGTCAGGACCGAAATTCTGGGTTCCAAGGCTGATCTCGGTAACCTTCTTTGACATGCGTTGGCTGAGGGTGTCATAAAGCCATACTTCCTTGAACTGGATCTTGCCGATCAGGTCGCGGCTGAACTCACCCTCTTCCTCCATCTGCCGTACCTTGCGTGTGCTTATCCGGGTATCTTCGAAAATGTCATATACCTTCAGGTCTTTATCGTAAATGCCTTTGAAGATAAAGTCGATCAAGGCCTCCCTGTCGAGTCCCTGAAGACATTCATCCATCCAGGGATCATCTTCATCGGGATTGATGATCTCAACGTCGTATATGATGTCTTCGGCAACTTCGGTTGTATTTGAGTCGGCGGCCAGGTTATACGGAGTAAACGATTTTTCTCCTTTCCTGCAGGATGCAAGAAACGACAGGACAAGAAGGAACAGTACTGAAACATCAAACGATTTCATGATCATGCGTATTACCGGTTAAACTGCAGCCTGGATCCCCTGAAGTGCTCATCGAAAACGTGCTTCCCCGATTCCGGATCCCATTCACAGACCACATTGCCGTTTATCAGCGTATACAGTATTCGGGTGTTGAATGACCGGCCTTCGAAAGGAGACCATCCGCATTTATACAATATATTATTTGCCGCAACTTTCCACATCGAGTCCGTATCAATGATTACCATGTCAGCGAAGTAACCCTTCCGTATGAAACCACGGTCGGCGATCCCGAAAATCCTGGCCGGTGCGTGGCACATCTTTTCAACAATTGTCGTCAGCCCGACAGATCCGTTGAGATAAAATTCCATCATGGCCGGCAGGGAATGCTGAACCATGGGACCGCCGGAAAACGCCTCGAAATAATTCCCTTTTTTTTCCTCTGCAGTATGTGGTGCATGGTCCGTAGCTACAACATCCAGCTTGTTGGTATTCAGTCCGTTGAGTAAAGCAACACGGTCCTGACTCGATTTGATGGCCGGATTCCATTTCACCAGGCTTCCTTTCTTTTCATAATCCCCCTGGTCAAACCAGAGATGGTGAATACATACCTCCGCAGTGACCTGTTTTTCCCCTGTTGCGGGAGTACTCTTAAAAAGTTCCAGCTCACGGCCGGTTGAAATATGCAGGACATGCAGCCTGGCTTTATGTTTTGCTGCAAGTTCGACCGCTCTGGAAGTAGAGCGGTAACAGGCTTCCGCAGTCCGGATCAGCGGATGGCAGGAAAACGGAATTGTCTCACCGTATTTGCTTCGGTATTTTTCCGTATTTGTCCTTATTGTATTTTCTTCTTCACAGTGGGTGGCAATGATCACGGGGCTATCGGCGAAAATGGCTTCGAGGCCTTCCTGCCGGTCTACAAGCATGTTCCCGGTGGAAGAACCCATAAAGACTTTCACCCCGCAGGCCTGGCGGGCGTCGAGGTTTCTGATCTCTTTTATATTATCGTTGGTGGCTCCCAGGTAAAACGAATAATTGGCGAGGGATTTTTCTGCAGCCAGGGCAAACTTGTCTTCCAGAGCTTTGAGGGTAATGGTTTGAGGAAGGGTATTGGGCATTTCCATGAACGAAGTAATGCCTCCTGCAACGGCGGCTCTGGATTCCGTATGCAGATCCGCTTTATGGGTCAGCCCGGGTTCGCGGAAATGTACATGGTCGTCAATGATGCCCGGCAGCACATATCTTCCCCCGGCATCGATTGTCTTTCCGGCTTTGACCGGAACAGGGTTCTCCCGGGTCCGGATGGACCGGATCCGGTCTCCCTGCACAAGGATATCCCCCTCTGTTACATTTCCTTCGTTCACGATCCGGGCATTATGAATAAGCAGGTCGACCATACCGGATTTCACTTTATGCTTGTATAAGATTTAAACCAGCTGGAAATCTTCATGGTGATGACCCCCCAGATGGCTTCGTAAACGATTTTTCCGGACATCTTGGATTTGCCTTCCCTGCGGTCGGTAAAAATAATTGGTATTTCCTTCAGAATAAATCCGTGTTTCCAGGCTGCAAATTTCATCTCGATCTGGAATGCATATCCCTTGAAACGGATTTTTTCCAGGTTGATGGTTTCCAGTACCGCTTTTTTATAGCATTTGAACCCGGCCGTGGAATCCTTGATTTTCATCCTTGTGATAAGCCGTACGTAAACCGAGGCGAAATAGGATATCAGAACCCTGCTTGCGGGCCAGTTTACAACGTTTACCCCGGAAACATACCTTGAACCGATGGCCAGGTCCGCTCCGTTGAGGCAGGCATTGTACAGATGCACCAGATCGTCCGGATTATGGGAAAAATCGGCATCCATTTCAAAGATGTATTCGAATTTCCGTTCAAGGGCCCAGTAAAAACCTGCAATATAGGCAGTACCCAGACCGAGCTTCCCGCTTCTCTCCAACAGGTGTAAACGGCCCTTCAGGGGATCCTGCATGGATTTTACCACAGCTGCCGTACCGTCGGGGGAAGCATCATCGACGATCAGTATATCGAACTCGGGTTTGAGCGAAACCACTTTTGAAATGATCTTTTCGATATTTTCAATTTCGTTGTATGTTGGGATGATTACCAGCCTGTTGCTCACCTCGGGGATACTGTTAAAATAAGGGTGAAGATATAACATTCTCCATAAATATCAGAGAAACGAAGGGAACATGACATACGATCAATCTTTGGGAAGGACGTTTTTTTTCGGCAAGTATTGCAGGTTTGAAAGCAAATGTTTTTATATTTGCAGCCGCTTCTGAAACGAAGTATATTTGCCTTGGGAAAAAAGTTGCAGAGATGAGTATTGATTCTTAACTTTGTTTTCCTGAAAAAAAGTTCTTTGAAAATCTGAAAAGGTTAGTACAGCTAGAAAATCTCGTTTATTCCAGACAGGTAGTGAATCTTGAGAGCATTTAAATTCTTAATTACAATGAAGAGTTTGATCCTGGCTCAGGATGAACGCTAGCGGC
>CAYOPZ010000058.1:0-8634 GCA_964406005.1 uncultured Bacteroidaceae bacterium | reverse complement strand
TCAGATCGGTTCTCTCACCGTAACGCCTTGCCGTTGACGGCATTTCGGATGTAAACAGGGTTCCCTTACCGTCTCCGGAATAATGCCACTGCGAACTGGAATAGATCAGCCCCTCCAGGTCAAATTCACTGGCATACAACAGCAACCTGTGAAAGGAATTCCGGTCATCCACCTCGCCGTCGGTGGTGACAATGGTGCGCGGTTTCCCGGCACCGGCACCGGGTGCTGAAAGCCCCTTGCAATCCACTGTAATGCCGGCCATTGCAATGGCCAGGATAAATGAATTATTTATAGCTTGAATGCAGGATCTCTTCAAGTTCCTCAACCAGATCCCGGTATCCGGGGTCATGTGCCAGGTTGTTGAATTCATTGGGGTCTGTTTCATAATCATATAATTCCACGCCTTCCCTGCCTTCATCCCACTCGGTGTAGCGATACCGCTCAACCCTGACTGACCGGCCGAAGATCGTCTCATTTTCCACAGGCTGTCCGTCTCTTCCGGTCATCATCGGATTAAACGAGTATTTCCATTGATACCATTGAAGCTGCCCTGGATTGACGATAAGTGTTCTTGCCTGCTGGGTGAATGCAGGATAATCCCAGTCTGTCTCCGGATTCTTCAACAAAGGTACCAGACTCCTGCCGTCAAGATCGTCGGGAGGTGTAAAACCTGTTAACTCCGCAAGGGTAGGATAAATATCAATCATTTCCACGATTTTATCACAAGGGATTCCCTGTGAATATCCGGGAGCGTAGATCAGCAAGGGCTGTACCGCTGTATGCTCGAAAAGGGTCTGTTTTTGCCATTGTCCGTGATGACCCAGCATGTATCCATGGTCACTCCAGAAAACGATGATCGTCCTGTCCATCAGTCCCAGTTCTTCCAGCCCGTCGAGCAATGTGCCAAGCTGTGCATCCATAAATGTGATAGATGCGTAGTATGCCCTTACGATTTCTTTGGATTCTTCTTCATTCAGTCCCCAGAAAAATGTAGGGAATGATTTGGCGGCATCCGGCTTATCCTCCCATTCTTTTTCATGAAATTCAGGCATTTGTATATCTTCCAGGGGGTACATATCGAAATATTTCTGCGGGGCTACATAGGGGCAATGCGGACGATAGAACCCTACAGCCATAAAAAAAGGCTGATCGCCTGGTCTGAAATATCCTCCGGGTGTTTGCATGTCCCGGATGATCTTCATCGCCATATTGGCCGATATTGCATCGGTCAGCTCATCATCACTGCCTTCCGTGGCCATATATGCAAGCGCAGCCCCCAGAGAGGGTATGTCCTTGCTTAAATTCTTAATCTTGTGTTCATCGGTTTTATCTTTCCCTATCGGATTGTAGGTCTGCATCCATGATGCCGGGTCATCGCGGCCGGCCCTGCCTATGTCACCCGGTACTCCTGCATGGAAGATCTTTCCTATCCTGCATGTATAATAACCATTGTTTTCAAACATCTGCGGTATGGTGACCGCATCCGGTATGGCATTCCGAAACAATCCGAAAAGATCCTGGACAGTGGTCTTATCAGGCCGGTATCCGGTCATGATGGATGCGCGGCTCGGGGCACACAATGGAGACTGGTTGTAGGCATGGGTGAATGCAACACCCATTTCGGCCAGCCTGTCAAGATTCGGCGTATAAACATCCGGGTCGCCCAAAGCATGCAGGTCGCTGTTCAGGTCATCCGAAGCAATGAAAAGCACATTATAGGGTGTTGGCTCACCGGTTGTTTGCGCATTTGCAGTGACAGGCAACGTTCCGGTTAAAGCCAGAAAAGGCATGGCAATCATTGAACCGGATAGATTTTTCACGGTATTGTTAATTATAATTATGGTTATTTCATCATGGCACGGCCATTTATTCCACAGCAGGGGCAGGCGTCTGTTCCTGCGGTGCCGGCATGCCGGGAAGGCTGAACTCATGTGGTGATGTTCCTTCAAGTTTTGTCCCCCTGGTGACTTCAGTCCACCAGTTCTCGGCTGCTGCCTTCATATCTTCGGTTCTCTCCGGATAAGATGCACTCAGGTCATGTTGCTCCTTGGGATCAATCATCATATTGAACAATTCAACAGTGTGTGTGGGGGTGGATGGTTCCGTGAAATTAAAATTTATCTGGTATACCAACTTCCATTCCCCGCTCCGCATTGCAATGGATCCGAGATCGGCCCAGAATACGTCTCTTTCGGGCATTGGCTCATTATCAATCAGTGAAGGCAGGAGGGAAATTCCGTCTATGGTTCTGTCGTTTTCAACTCCACAGAAATCGAGTATGGTCGGCATAAGGTCCATTGTCAGCATCAAATCATTGTTATATCTATGTTTCATTGATGCGGGATAATAGAATATCGCCGGTACGCGAATACCCCCTTCATACAAGCTGGCCTTTGACCCATTGAAAAATCCGTTTGCGCCGGGATATTTTTCTGCAGCGGTTCTTTCTGCCCCGTTATCTGACAGGAAGATGATCAATGTTTTATCCAGAATATCCTGTCTGGCAAGTTCATCCAGGATCATCTGCACACCCTCATCCATGACCTTTATCATCTCTCTGTACCTCCGTTCATATTCTTCAACAGGCATATCCCCACCGTTGTCATATGCATAGGTGCTGTCGGTACGAATGGGTGGGTCGTCCCGCCCCTGTATAGGTGTATGGATCGCTGCATGAGGTATGTACAGGAAGAATGGTTTTCCTTCACTGTCTTTGATAAAATCAACGGCATATCTGTTGATCAGGTCCGTTGCGTATCCGGGTTCATCAGCCGGTTCTGTATTGTACCACCAGTCGACTTCCGGGGTTGTATTCATATGAGAAATAAAATCCACATTACCTTTCAGGAAACCGCGGAATTCATCAAAACCATGATTGACGGGATTGAACCTGACATCCATGCCCATATGCCATTTCCCGAATACGCCTGTACGATATCCTGCATCTTTCAATTGCATCGCAAATGAGGGATGTACAGCAGGATCCAATCCAGCGGAAGGATCATTTTCGGGATAGATAAAATTCAACCCCGCCCTCTGCTGGTAAGAGCCGGTCATAATGGATACCCGCGTCGGAGAACACACAGGGGCGTTTGTACAGAAGTCGGTACATATAACTCCTTCCGATGCAAGCTTGTCCAGAGCGGGAGTTTGAAGATTGATCCCTCCAAAAGGCGTAATGCCTGAATAGCCAAGATCGTCAGCCATTATGAGGATAACATTGGGCTTGTCATTCATCCTGGTTGTTGTACAACCTGCTGCCGCTAATAATGGCAGCGTGATCATTAATTTGTTATAATGTAACATTTTTATATAGCATTATATTGGGAATATTTTCAATACGCCTGTCCGGGGCCTGACTCCTGCATGCCATAGCCGCCTGGTGAAAGTGCCCCTGAGTTCATTTCCATTTATCAAAACAGGTTTTCTTATTTCACCATGGTTCGTTCAATAACTCGAATGAAGGATCCCGGAAAGCTCTTCTACCAGATCCTTGTACTCGGGATCACCGGCAAGATTGTTGAATTCCATTGGATCGGTTTCATAATCATAAAGTTCTGATCCTGCCCTTCCTTCATCCCACTCGGTGTAACGATACCGCTTGACCCTGACGGAGTGACCGTAAATGGTGGGACTGTCTGAGTTCACGTTGGGGTTGAAATTGTATGGATATGGCCTGTCCTGGGCCCGTGGATTCACTGTCCTTGCCTGAACGGTGAATGCAGGGTAATCCCACTCCGTATCAGGATCTTTCAACAAGGGAACCACGCTATGCCCGCTGAGATCTTTCGGGGCTTTTAAACCTGCAATTTCAGCAAGGGTAGGATAGATATCCACCATCTGCACTATTGCATCAGTGGTTTCACCTTTGGCCATACCGGGAACGGCAATTAACAGGGGCTGCTTGGATGCCTTTTCAAAGAGCGTTTGCTTCTGCCACTGGCCGTGTTCTCCCAAATTATACCCGTGATCGCTCCAAAACACTATGATCGTGTTGTCCAGCAGACCGAATTCCTCCAGACCATCCAACAGTTTCCCGATCTGTGCATCCACAAAAGTAATGCATGCATAATAGGCCTGTATGGCTTTCTTTTGCTGTTCCTCCGTTGTACCCGCATTCGGAGGCCAGATCCAGGCGGCTGCCATCGGTTTGTTATCCCAGTCATCATCACGCTGTTCACGAAGCTTTATTTTATCCAGCGGGTACATATCAAAATATTTCCTGGGTGCCATATAGGGTATATGGGGGCGGTAGAAGCCAACAGCGAGAAAAAACGGTTGCGGATTCACACGACCCTGTCTGTAACCGCCGTAAGCGCTGGCATGTGTATTTCCCGACCGGTCCCGTAAAATGCTGAGAGCCACATTGGCGGAAATACCGTCTGTGAGCTCATCATCATTGCAATCCATGGCAAGGTATGTTCCCAGCATGGGAGCATCGGCTACCAGTTTATATTCATCCGTCTTGTCCTTCCCGATCGGATTGTAAGTTGTCGTCCAGGATTGCGGATCGTCCGGACCGGGATGTCCAATGTCGCCCGGGACTCCCTGATGATAAATTTTACCTATCCTGCAGGTAAAATAGCCGTTATTTTTAAACATCTGGGGTAAAGTGACAGCTGCCGGAATGGCTTCCCGGAAATTCGTGGGAAGGTCGTATACTCCCGTAACAGCAGGAAGGTAGCCGGTCATCAGGGATGCCCGGCTTGGGGCACAAAGAGGAGCCTGATTATAAGCATTGTTAAAAACAATACCCATTTTCGCCAACCGGTCTAAATTGGGCGTATATACTTCCGGATTACCGAAAGCATTCAGGTCACTGCTCATATCGTCCGAAGCAATAAAAAGCACATTATATTGTTTCTGTCCGCTTGTTTCCTGTGCATGCAAGGAAACCGTCATGGTGCCCGTAAACGCTGCCAGGGGTAAGGCCATCAATTTTGGATTCAACGTATTCATAATAAAAAAATTTAAATTTATTCTTTAACTAATTTAAAAATTAAAAGTTACAGGTTGCTCTGCTATAATTCCCCATTTCCTGAGCAGATATTCCGACATCGATATGTCATATGCACTGTAACGGGCAAAACCCTGCACGCCGGCTGACTTATCAAAATACAGTTTTTGCACGACATCGATGATTTCCGGACTGTCGTCATCGATCGCATCAATGCTGTTCAATGCGTATGTGCGGTCGGTCATGTCGTATGTCAGGGTATCCTGCAACAGGCGTACGTAGGTTTTTATCGCCGCCTCTTTTTCTCCCAGGTTGTAAAGGGTTTCGGCTGATAACGTGGCCACGGCAGCTGACCGGTCACCGGCCGATTCCATTAATGCGGGGATGGCATCCAGGGCATTGTCCTTATGGATCAGCAATCCTGTTGCGCCCCAGTAGCGAACCGCACTGTTATCATCCTGGAGATACTCGGTATATTTGCCGATATCCCCGGCATTGCCCAGCGTTGCCAGCCTGGATGCCTCGAGCAGTTTGTCAAAAGGGCAGCCGGAAGACCGCATGTAATCGTACATCGATGCATTACCCATAAAAACCCGGTAATCCGTTTCAGGAACAAGACCTGCGTCATAATATTCCTTTTCCCACCGGTCAAGCGCATGGCGCATCCTTTCCATTACATCGGCATAGGCAGGATCGCCGGCCAGGTTGTTGATTTCCCAGTAATCGTTTTCCGTATCGTAAAGCTCTTCCACAGGTTTTGTCCGGAAGAACCTGCTTTGAACTTCATTGGTTTTTCCTGCCTTAAAGGCATCTTCCCATGATTGGGCAGATGGAGCATTAAAAAGGAAAGCAATATGCTGCATGGTGATGCGGAAAGGCATATTGTTCCTGATGTAACGGTATTGCTTATCGCGAACGGCGCGAACATGGTCGTACCTCTCGTCCATGCGCTGGCGTGACATGAAAGTGTATTCCGGATCCTTTGTCTTTTGTTTGCCCAGGAAGGCATCCCCCTGCATATAACCGGGTATGGGAATTCCGGTAATACTTAACAGCGTTGGGGCCAGATCAACAAAATTGACCAAACGGTCAACCTTGTCACCCGGGTTCTTTGCAGGATAGAGGTATTTGTATTTTTCCGGTATCCTGATAACCAGCGGGATTTGTGTTCCCGTCTCATAAACAAAGCGTTTGCTCCGGGCCAGCACACCTCCGTTATCACCATAATAAAAAACGATCGTATTGTCTGCAAGTCCCAGAGAATCCAGTTCATGCAGCAGATTGCCGACCCATGCGTCCATGTCCTCGATCTCGTCATAGTATTGTGCCCAGTCGTGCCTCATTTCAGGGGTGTCCGGATGATAGGGAGGCAGGGGGACTTCTTCCGGGTCATGCCGGAGCTCCTCAGTGGGTATTTGCCGGAATATACTGCTTTCATGGCTGATCATCGAGTTGAAAACGGCAAAAAAGGGCTTGCCTTCCGGCCGGTTTTTATAATGGGCGGTATTGCTGCTTTCATCCCAGATCTCATCGGGATCGATACCCGATGTATTGTAATCGGTTTTCGAATTGTTGGTACAATAATAACCGGCCTGTCTGAGGTATTCCGCATAGGTATTCACTTCATCCGACATGGGGTAGTCGCTTCGCATCTGCTCATTGCCTCCGGATGCGGAATAAACCCCGGTAATGATCGTATTTCTGGAGGGCGAGCAGACTGCATTGGTACAATAGGCGTGTGTATACAGAAAGCCTTCACCGGCCAGATTATCAATATTAGGTGTTGAAGCAAAGTCATTGCCATAGCATCCGGTAAAATAGGCACTGTTATCCTCGCTGGTAATCCAAAGGATATTGGGCAGTTTGTCCGGAAGCTTGTTGCAGCTTGTAAAGGGCAGCGCTGAGACAGCGGCCAACCCTGCAAGGGACATGCCTGCTATTGATTTCATATGCTCGGCACTCTATGGTGTCTCATTCGGCGGAGAACCGCCGGGTGCGGAACCGGGCCCGAATTGAGGAGCACCTTCAATGGTTTTATTGATCTCCGATTCTGCCGGTATTACGGTTGCAATCTGCTTATCGTACAGTGCTTTCATTTCGGCAATAATCTCGGGATGATCTTCGCCAACCTCATATTTTTCAGAGGGGTCCATTTCAATATTATATAATAACGGCGGATCATGTACAACAGCGGGTTCCCGGGAATAGGACAACTGTGTTTCAAAATGCGCCTTCCAGGACCCTTTCCTGATGGCACGCAATACTCCGTCCATATGATAATAGTAAAGCACTTCCCGAACTTGTTCAGCTTTGCCGTAGAACAAATCCCGGATATCCATGCCGTCATAATCCCTGTCCTGCGGCATTTCAATACCGGCCATGGCAAGCATGGTGGGCAGAAGATCCATGGACGAGGCCAGCGCTTCGTTGATTACATTCGCCGGTATCTTACCCGGCCACCAGGCGATCATGGGTTCACGCAACCCCCCTTCGTAGGTCGAACCTTTACCCTCAAAGAGCAGACCTGCCGAACCGCCGTTTTCGTTCATCATCAGCCAGGGTCCGTTATCACTGGTGAATACGACAAATGTGTTTTCGTCAAGATCCAGATTCTTAAGTTCATTCAGAATTTCGCCTACACTCCAGTCAAGTTCCTGTACCACATCGCCATACAAACCTCTTGCACTTATGTTGCTGAAATCATCAGAAGCATATAGGGGAGTATGGGGGAAATTATTGGGATAATAAACAAAGAAGGGATTGTCTTTATGATCTCTGATGAAATTCAGGACCTCTTCGGTATACCTTTTTGTCAATTGATGCTGATCAGGTTCATATTCTATAACTTCATCATTCCTGTACAGGGGCAACGGGGGATTTTGGGCTGAAAATGCTGCCCATTCAGGATTGTCTCCAAACGGGCCTACCTTGCCCATATCATTGGAATAGGGGATCCCAAAGTAATAATCGAAACCCTGCTTCGCGGGAAGGAATTCAGGCTGCGAGCCCAAATGCCATTTGCCTATAATGGCTGTCCCGTATCCCTTTTGCTTTAATAATTCGGCAATCGTCAGCTCGTTGTGCGGCAAACCGCTGGCTGAAAACTGACGGAATACACCTGGATAAACACCGGACCGTATGGGCAGTCTGCCGGTAAGAAGGGCGGCGCGGCTGGGAGAGCATACGTTGGCGGCTACGTAAAATTGCGTAAAACGCATTCCTTCAACCGCCATCTGGTCAAGATTGGGCGTACGGATGGTCGGATGCCCGAAACAGCTTAAATCGCCGTATCCCATATCATCGGCAAAAATGATGATGAAGTTCGGCAGTTTTGACTGTGCAAACAGTGAAAACCGTGTAATCATTATCACAACAGTTAACAATAGAGCTTTCCTTACGTATTGTTTCATGATCTGTTTTATTTATTTACGGTTTCAAGTAATTAAGGACCTCGGCCGTTTATAGCATCAATGGCACCCGACTTTTATCCTGCCGCCGGCAGATACATCGTTGTTATAAGACAATTGAATTGTCTTAAATACTCATTCGTATTATATAATGATATAATACCCCCCCCTATGGCAAGGAGCATCCGGATCATCTTCAAATTGAAATGTCAAAGAAGGGCATTGGTATCTCAAACCCTTCTTTGACATTTCCTGATTTTAACTACTAGT
>CAYOPZ010000057.1:0-8989 GCA_964406005.1 uncultured Bacteroidaceae bacterium | reverse complement strand
TTATTGGATATGAAACCGATACGATAAAGAATATTCAGATCGATGAGCAGGATAAACAGATCAATATCGGGGAAGTGGGACTCAGTACCCTGGCTGTCGCTTTGGATGAAGTTGTTGTAAGAACACAGACCACAACGGCAATTACCCATTTAGACCGGGTTACCTATAATACCGGGGATTTTCAGACGACAAAAGGAGGGAATGCGGCTGATGTGTTAAGTAAACTGCCCTCCGTGTCAATCGATCAGGACGGTATGATTTCAGTAAGAGGAACACCCGATTTTATGATCTATTTAGACGGGAAGCCTGCATACATGGAAACATCAACTGTTCTGGCGCAGATCAAGGCCGAAAACATCGGGAGCATCGACATAATCACCATTCCATCAGCCAGATACGATGCACAGGGGAAAGGCGGTATCATTAATCTTTCAATCAAAAAAGCGGGAATATCCGGATTATCAGTCTCTGCCAACGGGCTGTTGGGCAGTGCTCCCTGGGCCAACTATACACATCAAATAAGTAACTTCTATGCAAACGACAACCGGTTTGGAGGAGGATTAAACTTAATTTATAATAACAACAAAATGTCATTATATGCCGGGTTGAGTTTCAGTGAAACGAACGTGAACGGAAAACGCGCAGGGTTCGCGAGCCTGTTGCAGGAAAACGGTTCTTATTACCACATGGTACCGACAGGCCCGCGTACCGAATGGTCGCAAAATTTTTCCGGGAATGTGACGATGGATTATAAATTAAACAATACATCAACTCTTTCTGCTTCCTATTTGTACGGAAGCAGTACGAAAGGCCGGAATGCCCTTTATAAATACCATACTTTTTTTGGTGATGTTGATAAGAACCCGATACCCGGTATTCCTGTGGATGATACCTGGATTTATAATCCCAATAAGAAAAAGAGATACGGCATTTTTCAAATGGTCAGTATTGATTATTCTCAAAATATAAATGAAAATTCCGACCTGAAAATTTCCGGATTATATGAGCATTCTGAACTGAGGTTTGAAATGGATAACAGGCAATACGAACTCAATCCGGGATCCGGGCTTGCAGGTGATATGGAAAAGCATTTCATACAGGCAGACAAAACCCCTCTTGACGGTTACAGGCTGTCAGTTGCATACATCGGCAGGTTGAATAACGGACATACTTTAAACCTGGGGATCCAGCCTCAGTATTTCCGGATAAAAGGAGGCTTTGACTTTGACACGCTTGATATCATTAGCCAGCAATGGAGCAATTATCAATATTTTGAAAACTCGATTGACCTGAAACGTGGCATCTATGCAGGATATGCTGATTATTCAGGCAGACTCGGGAAATTTAATTTTGAAACCGGATTAAGGCTTGAATACACGGATCAGGCTATTGATATTGAAAATCCCGATTACTTTACAATTTTCGATAGGATCAAAAAATCAAGGTATGAGGAAAATAAGCTTGATTGGTTTCCCTCAATACATCTGAATTACGCCATATCCGAAGTAAATACAGTAGGTTTTGCATTCAGCAGACGAATAACCAGGCCGCCGTTAATAAATATGACACCCTTTCTTTACAGGGAACACTTTGAAGTCTACGTTGTCGGTGATCCTGCCCTTGAACCGGAATACCATACCAATTTTGAACTTGCTTTCAATCAAAAAGCAAAGAAGTCAACCATCAACCTCCTTGGATTTTACAGGGGTACAGAAAACGCAGTCTTCCGTGTAAATACGGTCTATCCGGAAGAAAACACCCTGATACGCAGCTATACCAATTCAGCAAATACCAGGGCAATGGGGATAGAATTGAACCTGAATTTTATGTCAGGTGATTTTGCCAGTTATTTTATCAGCAGTTCACTGTACAATTTTATAGTCAAAGCTGATATTTTCGGATACCGGGAGAATAACAGAAGCATTAACTGGAGTTTAAAAGGGAATGCAAATTTCAATCTGGCAGAATCTTTGGTATTTACTGCAGATATTGATTTTACTTCAGCCACGGTTACCGCCCAGGGCAGAGATAAAATGCTTTATATGGCAAACACTTCATTGAATTACAGGCCCAAAAAGCTTGAAAGATGGGATTTCTCCCTGATCGTGCTTGATATTCTGAAATCCAATGTCAGAACTGTAAGCACCCGTGCATTTGCCAATGATGACGAGAAACTATTTCTCCAGGAATCAGAATACAATCTGAACGGTCCGGTACTTCAATTAAGCGCTTCGTATACTTTTAACATGGAAGGCAAATCAAGCAAAAAAGTTGAAAGTACTTTTGGCAAGGAGCAATTCTAAATCTTCAATGATTTCTTATATCGACCGTATTTTTTCTGCTTTGGGGTAAAGACTCCCTGCAATGTGTTTTTCGCTGCAGCCATGACCCGTGCGTGCAGCTGACCGGCAAATATTATTTTATTTCCGTAATTTTACTTATGATACGGGTTGGCCGGTAAAAACGAATCTGCAGCGTGAAGGGGAAACCTGAGCGGAGTGCCCTTCTTCAGTATTATTCCAGTCGTACAGTAGTTCTTTAAAAGTAAAAATAATGGAAGAGAGAAAAAGAATCAGTTTACTAATTCTGATCATGGCTTTATCCATAATTACGGTTATTGTAACCGGAGTCGTTCTGGTATTTATAGCCAACCTGAGAGTGGCGGAAGAAAGATTGCAGGAAATTGTCCGGAGCAAGGTATCCCTTATTGAAGCCGTGGCCAGATTCGATGTTGTTTACAGTAATGATTACCCCGGGGGTTCAAGATCTGCTACCATGAGCCAGATTATCGAATCACATATAGATTTCTACCGTTTCGGAAATACGGGCAAGTATACCATAGCGGAGCGCAAAGACAATCAAATCGTTTTCCTGTCCCATCCCGGCAGGGACGATTTATCCTCTCCGGATTCAGAATTATTCGATTCGGTTCTGCTGGTTCCAATGCGCCTTGCACTGTCAGGTAAGTCAGGTACGATCATTGGGACCGACCACCGGGGTAAGAAGGTACTTTCAGCATACAGCCCTGTGGCAGTACTTGACCTTGGAATCGTTGCACAAATGGATATGTTCGAAATCCGTAAACCGGTCATCAATGCCGGATTGATTTGTTTAGGGATAGCAGGTCTTGTTATCCTGATAGGATCCTATATATTCAATAAAATTACAACTCCGTTGATCCGGCGGTTGCACGAGAGCGTTCAAAGATATTCGCTGGCGGAACAGGCCGCCAACCTTGGAGCATGGGATTGGCAGATACCTCACGGTAACTTTTACTGGACAGAACAAATTGAAAATATTTACGGCTTCAATCCCGGTGAATTCGGTGGAACCTACAAAGCTTTTTTAGAGTGCGTTCATCCCGATGAAAGGGCATCTGTATCCGATTCAATCCGCTCGGTTTTAGAGGGGAAAGACGAGTTGAATATTAACCATCGTATTGTTTGTCCGGACGGAACGATACGCTGGGTTTCCGAGATCGGCAAGACATCCAGGAACAGTAAAGGTGAACCTGTACGTGTGGTTGGTATTGCAAAGGACATAACGCAACAAAAGCACAATGAGGATGAATTACTCATTCTGTCCCGCGCCGTTAACGACAATCCGGCGACGATAATCATTACAGACAGGGAAGGTAAAATTTCGTATGTGAATCCAAAATTTACGGAAGCGACAGGTTACGAACCGGAAGAAGTAATTGGAAAAACTCCCGGTATTCTGAAATCCGGGGAACATTCCAAAGAATTCTACAAAGGCATTTGGGATAGAATAAGCAACGGCAAAGTATGGCAGGGAGAATTCTGTAATAAGAAAAAGAACGGGGATTTATTCTGGCATGCTTCTTCAATATCTCCCATATCGAACGAATCGGGAGCTGTTACCCATTATGTTTCCATTCAGGAAGACATCACCGAAAGAAAAAGGATTGAAACCAAACTCCAGGAGGAAAAATCCTTCACGGAAGCAATCATTAACAGTATACCCGGATTCTTTTATGTTTTTGATAAAAACGGCAGGTTTCATCATTGGAATTCAGCCTATACGGAACTGCTTGGCTATTCAGATGAAGAGATGAAAACCATACACCCGCTTGATACCATAGCAGAGGAAGACAGAGACAGTGTAAAGGATGCCATCGGCAAGGTTTTCAAGGACGGATATGCATCAATTGAAGCATTGGTTCTTACAAAAGAGGGAAAAAAATACCCGTATTTCTTAACCGGCAACATTTTCCGGAGCGGCAATGAGCAATTTATAGTCGGTACAGGCTTGGATATTACCGAATTAAAGGAAACCCAGGCAACCTTAACTGAAAGTGAAGAAAAATTCCGAACCATGACATCCTCTGCACGAAGTGCAATTATTATGATTGACGACAAAGGGAAAGTATCATTCTGGAATAAGGCTGCTGAAAGGATTTTCGGATGGAAGGAGGATGAGGCACTTGGAATGAATGCACATCATGTTATTGTTCCCGGGAAAGATGAATCGGAATTCAGGGAGGCTTTCAGTAAATTTCAAAAAACCGGAACGGGGCCTCATTTAGGTGAGCTTCAGGAGTTCACCACCCTTCGAAAAGACGGAACCGAAATAAGCATTGAACTCGCCTCATCAACAGTTAAATTAAAAAGCGGATTGAATGCTGTAGGGATCATAAACGACATTACTGCCCGGAAACAAGCAGAAGAGGAAATCACTAAGTTATATCGCGCAACGGAAGAAAGCCCGGCATCGGTTGTCATTACTAATACAGAAGGGATCATTGAATATGTTAATCCAAAATTCACAGATTTAACCGGTTATTCGAAGGAAGAAGCAACCGGAAAGAATCCACGTATTCTTAATGCAGGTAAACAACCGAAAGAATTCTATGCGAACCTTTGGGATACAATAACCAATGGGAAAGAATGGCGTGGGGAATTCTGCAATAAAAAGAAGAACGGTGAAATATTCTGGGAACTGGCTTATATATCCCCGATCATTGATAAAAACGGGGTAATTACCCATTTTGTAGGTGTAAAGGAGGATATTACAGATAGAAAAGAGATGGAACAGGAACTGGTAGAAGCAAGAATTGACGCAGAAGCCGCCAACAAGGCCAAAAGCGAATTCCTTGCCAATATGAGCCACGAGATCAGAACTCCTATGAATGCTGTTATGGGATACGCTGAACTGTTGACTCCACTGGTTTCCGATAAAACCCAGATCGGTTACCTGGAATCCATAAAAACGGGAGGCAGAAGCCTGTTGACATTGATCAACGACATACTGGATCTTTCCAAGATTGAGGCCGGTAAACTTGAACTTCAGTTTGAATATGTCAGTACCCGTTCATTCTTCAACGAACTGGAGCAAATCTTTTCATTCAAAATCGCCGAGAAGGGATTGAACTTCATTCTTGAAATTACTTCCGGCACACCGGACGGTATTTATATTGATGAAAGCCGTCTGAGACAGATCCTGGTTAATTTAATCGGGAACGCCGTAAAATTCACCGATAAAGGACATATAAGAATTCTTGTATACACCGAAAATCAACATATCCTGAAACGCGGCAGGGGCAAGGTGGAGGAATATATAGATCTCGTAATGGAGGTAGAGGATACCGGAGTCGGGATATCCAGAGAATACCAGGAATTGATCTTTGAAGCTTTTGAACAGCAGAGAGAACAGAGTGTAAAGAAATACGGTGGCACGGGCCTGGGCCTTGCCATAACCCGAAGACTGGTCGAATTGATGAACGGGACCATCACGGTGGCTTCGAAATTGAATAACGGGAGCAAATTCAGGGTGGTTATCCCGGATATTGCCTTTGTAAGGGATTTTAAGAAAAAAGGAAGGGCTCGTGAATTGATAGACCCGGACAGCATCATTTTTGATGAAGCCACTTTGATAATAGCGGATGACATAGAGCACAACCGGAAATTATTCGCGGACATATTGAGAAACACGAATCTTAAAACCGTTGAGGCCGAGAACGGGAAGCAAGCCTATAATCTTGCAAAAGAAATCGTTCCGGACCTGATCGTTGCAGATATACGAATGCCTGTGATGGACGGATTTGAACTCCTGGAAAAAATAAAAAAAGAGAAAAAATTAAAACATATACCTGTAATCGCTTATTCTGCATCCCTGATGAAATCCCAGAAAGAAAGGATCCTTAAAAGTGATTTTAAGGGATTACTTGAGAAACCCCTTCAAATCAATGAATTGTATCTCGAACTGATGAACAATCTGCCCCACCGGAAAATAAAAAAAGGAAAAATTGCCAAACCCGGATCCGTTGAGGATATCCCGGTTGCCGGAATAAAAAACCTGCCCTTACTGGTGAAGATCATGGAAACGGAACTGACCAAAGTCTGGAAAACTTTTTCCAAACGCCAGCCGATGAATGAAGTGAAAAGTTTTGGCGAGAAATCTGTTGAGCTCGGGAAGAAGCACAAGGCAAAAATTCTGGAAGATTACGGAAGGGAATTGTTAACTGCTGCAAATAACTTCGATGTTAAGGCCATTCACAGGCTGCTCGGGAAATATCCTGAATTATGTGACCGGTTCAAAAAATCTGAGACCTAAAATATTAAACATGAAGAAGATATTCTCCCATGATTGCAAAATCCTGATTGTTGATGATAATCCGGAGAATATCCAGGTTTTGGGAAAACTGTTGCAGAATGAAGACTATTCTGTGGATTTTGCCATGGATGGTCAGACGGCCTTGGAATGGGTTGATAAAAAAGATTTCGATCTTATTTTACTGGATGTCATGATGCCTGAAATGAATGGATTCGAAGTTTGCGAAAGAATAAAAGCAGATCCCGAAAAACAGAAAATCCCGGTGGTTTTTCTCACTGCCAAGACCGATCTGGAGAGTACAATTAAGGGTTTTTGTGCAGGAGCTGTCGATTATGTCAACAAGCCATTTAATAAAGAAGAGCTGCTGGCAAGGGTTTCAACACAGTTGGAACTGAAAAAGGCAAGAGACGAGATTGAGTTAAAGAACAAATTAATAACAAGCAGCATTAATTATGCAGAGAAAATACAGCATGCGGTTTTACAATCCGGGATTAAATCACCCGGCGGGACCCATGAATACTTCATATATTTTAGACCAAAAGATATCGTCAGTGGTGATTTCTACTGGTTTAACAAGGTTGATGACAAGTTTATTGTGGCTGTAATGGATTGTACCGGCCATGGTATACCCGGAGCATTTATGAGTATGCTGGGATTTACATTATTAAATGAGGTCGTAGTCCGTGACAGGATCACCGATCCCGGTAAGATACTAAACCGTTTAAGGGAATTTGTAATAAGAACATTAGGGCAGAAGGGAATAATATCAGAGGTCCATGATGGCATGGATGGTGCAATAATATCATTCGATTGGGAAAACGGGAGCCTGCAGTTTTCAGGGGCCAATAATCCGTTATATCTGATCAGGGATAATGAAATCATTGAATTCAAGGGTGATCGCATGCCGCTGGCTTATTATGAAAAAATGACGGATTTCAGTAATCATGAAATCCAGGTAAAAGAGAATGATATGATCTGTCTTTTTACGGATGGCTTTATTGATCAGTTCGGAGGGGAATACGGCAAGAAGTTCAAGGCATCTTCATTCAAACAACTACTGCTTGATATTTATAAGAATCCCATTGAAGATATAGAGCAAATACTTGAGGATAAGTTCACCGAATGGAAAGGTGATCGCGAACAGGTCGATGATGTGACCGTTGTCGGGATTCGCATATGACAATCGATACCAAAGTGCCCGGTAATAAACAGCCAGAGTGGCTGCCAATGTTAAATGTAAAGATTTAATAATCCGATCAAATGGAAAATTCAGCGTCCGGGAATTCAACCATTTTAATTGTAGACGACAACCCTGAGAATCTCCAGGTTTTGGGCAATTCACTTCAAAAGATGAATTACAATGTTGAATTTGCCACAGATGGTTTAACCGCTCTTGAATGGTTGGAAAAAACTGATTTTGACCTTGTGTTACTGGATGTCATGATGCCTGGAATAGATGGTTTTGAAGTTTGCAAAAGGATGAGGTTAAATTCGAAATACGATGACATCCCGGTGATATTCCTGACAGCGGAAACCGAAAAGGAAAGTATATTGAAGGGGTTCAGTCTGGGTGCACAGGATTATATCACCAAGCCTTTTGACAGTGAAGAGCTAAGTGCCAGGGTAAACACCCATATTGAATTAAAAATGAGCCGGGAAAAACTCAAATCGGTCAATCAAATGCTGGAGGAAAAGGTCGGGCAGCGCACAACAGAACTGAGAGAGACTTTGCAAAAGCTTGAAGAAGCCCATAACCAACTGATCACAGCAGATAAATCAAAAGCTGAATTCCTGGAAATGATCAGTAAAGAAATCAGGGGGCCCCTGAATCATATTCTCGGCATAGTTGACAGTTTAAAAGCCAAAGTGGACTCTCATGACCTTTTCGATCTCGTTAATCTTCTTGACCAGACCGTTTCTGATCTGGAAGATTTTTCTTCCATTGCAATTCAGCTCGCCCTCCTTCAATCAGACAGAGAACAGATTGAAATGAAGGATATTCCCCTGAAACAATCTCTCGAATTCTGTATGCTGGAAAATCATGAACTATTAAAACAAAAGCATATTCAGACTGATCAAAACGCGGTATCATCAGATCTTGTCATCAACGGGAATGATGACCTCCTGATGAAATTATTCTCAATGATCATTCGATCGGTTGTATTGGTTCTTGACAGGGATGCAAAAGTTACATTTACTGCCGGGCCTGCAGACACGGGATTATTGTTAAAGGTTACAGGGCAGAATTCAAATTCAACCAAA
The DNA here is from genome assembly GCA_964406005.1 of uncultured Bacteroidaceae bacterium. Classification (GTDB taxonomy): domain Bacteria; phylum Bacteroidota; class Bacteroidia; order Bacteroidales; family SM23-62; genus CAYOPZ01. The sequence goes on along the minus strand of CAYOPZ010000057.1, from coordinate 154 downwards.
ACTGATATTGATAAGTTGAAATCAGAGTTATTGTTTGATTCCCCTTCTGATGATCCGAAAACCCAAATCAGACTTGAATTATTAGGCCTGATTGTCAGGATCCATAATGGATCGCTTGAGGTGAGCCAATCAGAAGACAATACGCTTACTGTCA
>CAYOPZ010000056.1:0-9684 GCA_964406005.1 uncultured Bacteroidaceae bacterium | reverse complement strand
TAACAGTTTAGCAATCAGAGTTTTCCACAAGTTTTCGACAATTGAGAACGTCCCTCTTAAAACTAAAGGTAGCACACCCATTCTCCTGAGCGAATATGCTTCCCATAAACCTCTTATGTAGATTGGAATAATATCTTGACCTTTGCCATATTGTTGTTTATTGTAACTCAGAGTATCGGCTAGCCCTCAGCCGTGTAACAGTGGAGTTAAGCCGCCGTAGCGTGGCGCGGGATTTGCCTTTAAGCAAAGAGCGTGACACGCGTTACGGTCGGTTTCAACGAATTGTTCTGCTGTATTAATGTTGTGTAGTAAGTATGTTCTGGAGATAGGAGAATAAATAATAGTCGATGCCTATTTATTTATCAAATTGGATATCTCGGATCGAAGATTTGGTAAGTGATTTATAACAATACTCCAAATTAATTCATGTGATATACTTTCATATCCATGGATTATTCTATTACGAGCCCCAATAATCTTCTGTGAATCTTCAATATTTAATCCAGGATCTGCCTTTTGAATTCTATTCATGGCTTCACCGATTATCTCCAAATTGCGTTCAACTGCCCGTTGTGTTTTTTTATCTTTTAGATAATCTTCGTATCTTTTTGGTTTACCAGCGAAATAACCTTCAATTTCTTCAATTGATTGAAGGATATCATAAAGCCAGGTCTTTATCTCATGCTCCATATACTAAACGTTTTGTGGAATCAATTGATTCCTTCAAATATGGATTGCGTAATGCTTTTTTTTCAAGCAAGTCAACTTCCCTTTTTAACAATTCTTCAAGTGAGAATTTGAGGTCAAAATAGTTATTTGCATACTCCTCTAATGAGATATCTAAGAAATCCACAATAAAATCGATATCGCTTCCCTCATTGAAAGAGTCTCTCAGTACGGATCCGAACACAAATAATTCAGAAACCTTATGTTTCCTGCATAATTGCTGTATCTGTGTAAGATATTGTTCTATATAATTCATAACTCAAAAGTACAAATTATATCCTAAAAGACTGACCATCACTTAATAGTAGCAGACTAAAATCACTGTTTTTGAAAATCATACTTTTATAATATCTCTAGACTGATAATATCAGCAGAACGGTTGAACTAAGCTGCCGCGTTAGCGGTCTGCTTCAGTGAATTGTTCAACGACTTGATAATAATAAGAGTGACACCGTTGAAACCCCGCCATAAAGACCATCTCATTATGCACCTCCGAAAACCATCCTTTTAAAACCAAGCGCTGAAGGACAAAATGTGTCGTCATGAGATTTTATTTATATAGTCGTTGAACTATATATTCTACTGACTTCTGCGGTATAGTGCTCTATTTGAATGTAAATACTGTCAATTAAGATTGGCTATATGGAATTGACATTACACAGCTTCGCCGCGTCACTCCCAACCAGAATCATCTCTTCGAAACAATGTAAAAGGTTGAAAAGTATGTCTATTGTTTAATCAGGAAAAAGTGAAATAAGTAGCTGGGAGTTTTATATGTTTTACAGCATGCTGTCTCGAATAGCATGAGACTCAGATTACCTATAGATTAAAATTACGAAATTGTTGGATTAAACAATAGGGCTTTTCCGTGGTGTAAAAAACCAAAGAAAAAATGGGATTTAACGATTTCATAAGACTTATTACCTTGTCTATCAATAGAATGTTTATAGACTGTATTCGTTAGAGATAAACCTTCTGCTGACATTGCAGGTATTATACATTAATTTCAATAGATACGTATATATAAACGGTGAAAGACAAGATTCTAAAACTCAAATAATGCTTTCCTGAATATTCAAAACCGTCATTTGGATGGGAGTTTTATACTAATGCACCTATCCTCTCAAAATAAGAGAGAATATTCTAATTCATTATGGAACGGAGGTTTGAAAAAGAATTCCCCATAAAATCTACAATGCAAATTATTAGGGGAGATTTTTCTATTTCGAAGGAAGGGGCTTGTATATTTGTCCTATAACAAGGATTATAAAAAGAAAAAGCCCTCGTATTAAGGGCTTTAGAATTTTTGCGTTTCTTTTTGAAAGCGTTTTGCAGTCCGACGCAGGAATCATGAAAGGTTAACTATGGATTGTTAATCAGACAGATATAATTTAAGAGTATGGCCAGGCGAAACATATTTATGTTTTAAAACCCAGCTGTAATTTTAGATCCTCATAAACGTTGAATACAATCGGGCAGTCGGAATAATTATCAATTACACCAAATAACCGGGAGATGAAATTCTTTTTATGCAGATGAGGATAGGACCTGCAGTCAAAAGGCCTGTATGGATAAATGGAACACTTTTTATTTTCGAGGAATTTGCAGGGGAGGTTTTTAAATAGCCTGTCTCCTTCACCATCAAGTTCTGTATATTCATTTTTGAATTCATTTTCTGATAAATTGAGGTGTCGGATGATTCTTTTGATATCTTTATTGGTTACCAGTGGTCGTATAACGGTACAACAGTTACCACAGGCCGTACAATCAATCTTTGATGAATAGAGTTGATTCAGCCGGTGCACAATACTATCAGTCTTTTTCGGTTCCTGCATTTTCAACCAGGCGCGGAATTCGAAATTCTCTTTTTCTCTTTCTTCGCCCAGCCGTTTTATTTTCTCAAAGTCCGTGATCATTTCCATAATGTATCATTGCATCATGGCTGCAATCCTTTTTCGGTTCTTAGATTTTTCTGATATAGTAACCTTTTCCATCACAGACCGGACAATGCTCAATCCTGCCTTTGCATCTGCATTCTATGGTAATTTCGTGTAATTCGGAAGGCTCTGGGCAAACCTCGTCTTTTTTCGATATTCCCAGCCAGTCATCCCAGTCCTGCCAACCTTCATTGAGATAGGCAATTTCAGGATACGTATAGATGTTTTCAGATTTTACCGGTTTATCTGGAAGCTGGTTGTGGCAGAATGCTGACCATTCCTGCCTGTTCTTCAGTTTCAGGGATCGTATAAATCTTTTGGTGGTGCTGTAATCCTGGTAAGCGATCTCTGTTCCCAGCCAGTCTTCCCAGCTTACCCAGCCGGAATCGATGTATTCAAGATTGGGCCTTTCGGGCAGTACCATTTGATAATCACCTGTAAGCTTTTTATTTTCCTTTAAAAATTCACGCCAGGCTTCCTTGCCTGGGATCCTGTTTGATCTGACAAAATCACGTGCATTGTGGAAATCCGTATAGACTGTTTGCCTATCAGGGGAAATCAACCAGTCTTTCCACCCTTTCCACCCGACATGCTTATAAACCTGTTCCGGATTTCCGGGTATATTATCCGGCAGCGATTCCCTGTCGGGAAACTTTCCTGAGACGAACATTTCCCATTCCTCCCGGTATTCAAATCCGTATTTCCGGACTATTTTGCGTGCTTTTATGATATTCATCCATTTAGACTCCGTAGAAGCTGACCATAAATCGTCGCCGGGTGTTGAATCGAACAAACCGTTTGCAGGCTTATTCCCGGCTGTTTGTTGTTCTCCGGTTCCCAACCAGTCATCCCAATCCTTCCAGCCATGGTTTTTATATACTTCGTCAGGATTTGAGGGGATATTTGTACCATGCAGTTTACGGTTGTTTACCAGATCTTCCCATCCTTCATGATCTTTAAGCTTCAGGGATCTGACGTATTCCCTTGCTACTTTAAATTCCTCCCAGTGGAAATCGTTTTTATTGCCCCAGAGATCAAGCTGGGTTGGCTGATGTTTCTTTTGCGGGTTTATTTCCGCCGGCATGGCTGACCAATAGAAATTCCGGGTGAATATAGTGATCTTTTATTGACTTCTGTAATGCCTCCAGAAACTGGTTTTCTTTCCATGGACCCGGTTCAGCCAGTCGAAATATTCATGATGCTCACCAAGGTCTTGCCAATCATCTGTATCCATTGCCAGGTTATCCAGTTTTCGTAAGTACTTTGCAGCATGAGAATAAGCCTTATAGTATTTCCGATCCAGTATGGAATCAAGCAGTGCCCTGTATATCATACTCGCTGCCAGGTACCTGCCCTCAGCTTCCATGGCTTTGGCTATTGGCAGGAGGGTATAATAGAATTCGCCCTCCAGTGTTTTGGCTCCAGCCTTTGCCAGGATGCAGATCTCAGCTTCTTCAAACCTTTTTACATCAATCAGGAACCGGATGTCCGAATACTCAATATTTTCTTCATCTATTATCAGTGTGGCTTCATCCTCTATCACCCGTTCCCTTTTTTCTTCACCGATAATATTAAGCAGGTTATCCAGGGTATTCAAACATCTGAGTGTCCTGAAATTCATCCAGGCCATTTCAGCCTGCTTCCCGGGATCACCTAACTGTCCGTAAATCTGTTGCAGAAGATTTATTCTTTCATTGTACATATACGATTCATTCGGCGGGATCTTATCGATCCATTCCAGGGCTGTTTTTGGATCACCGCTCTCCAGGTAAACCCTGGCAATATCCATGCTGGTGGAGGTTCCGGGCTTCGGCTGAGATTGAAGGCGGACCTTCTCAAACAGTTTTGCGTTACCTGTTTGCCTTGCCAGTGACTCAACGGCAAGTTGAAAATGACACTTCCGGTATTCATTGCTTTCTCCCTCTGCGAGTATTTCAAACAGATGTATTGCGTTTTTAACTTCTTCGTCACCTAAAAACTGCCTGGCTTTATCCAATATTCCGTCACGCGTGCCGAAGCGATCGTTTGAATAGATTTTTATCATCATATCAAGGACCTTTTTCTTGTCCCTGCATCGGGAAGCATACTCGGCAAATAAATTACGGGCGCCGTATCTGTAAACGTCACTGATATGACCGCTGGAATCATCGCAATTGTTGTAAATAATATGATCTGTCTCCAGAAATGATGCTACAAGTTTCATTCCCGCACAGGGTTCGGGATTTGCTTCTTCCAGGTCCTCCAGCAAATCATCGAGTTTTTTTGCAAATGGTCCGGATTCACTGCGGTGAATGAACTTTTTCCTGCGCTTCAATCCGTTGATCCTGCTTTTAAATTTCTTGATGATATCATCCGGATCGCTGGTCAGGCGTTCAACAACACGGTCAGCCCTGTCATCATACTCTGCCAGTTTTAACAGGGCATCAGCCAGAACTTCCGGTTCCAGGCGGGCAAGCTTCTTTATTCTTTCATCGTTCATGGCTGAATTCTATAGTTGAGTAAATAGCTTGGTTGAATGCATCTTTTTTAATGGTATTGCATTGATCTCGTGGCTTCTTTTCTGGAGCATATCTCCGTCATATATAAGATATCCACCTTCGGTTGCCGTTAATTTGTTCCAGTACCGGATTCCTTTAAAGGATTCTTCAGAAAGGGTTTGGCCCGATTTAATTTCAACGGGAACCTGGTAATTACCTTCTTCAATAATCAGGTCAAGCTCATTTCCTGTGTTATCACGCCAGAAGAACAGGTTACTGGATTTACCACGGTTGTACCGGCATTTTAAAAATTCTACAATAACGAGGTTCTCAAAGAGGTTTCCCCTGTATGGGTTCAGTGACAATTGTTCATCGCTTTCCAAACCCAGTAATGCACTGGCAAGTCCTGTATCATAGAAATAGAGTTTGGGTGTTTTTACGATACGTTTGTTAAAATTCTTATGATAGGGCTGCAACCTGAAAACAATAAAACTTGTTTCCAGTATACCGATCCACGAACCGATTGTTTTTATGTCAACGCCCAGTTCCATTGCAAGGCTGCTCATATTAAGCAGTTGACCTGTCCTGCCGGCACAAAGCCGGATAAAGCGCTCGAAATCAAACAGATCAGTTATATTTTTCAGCAACCTTACATCGCGTTCGACATAAGTACGGATATAATTGGAGTAAAAGGTTGTCGTGTCGACATTCTCGTGGTAGAGTGCCGGATAACCTCCGCGGAACAGGACAGGGTTGCTGCTTTCTTCCGCCCTGTTAATTTCCTGCAGGCTTAAAGGCAGCAAAAACAAGTATCCGGCCCTGCCGGCCAGACTTTGCGAAACATTTTCCTGGATCAGGAAATTATTTGAACCTGTCAGAATGAATAATCCGTGTTCAGTCCTCTCGTCAAGTATCTGCTGCAGGTATGAAAATAACTCGGGTGCACGTTGCGCTTCGTCCAAAACTGCACCGTCGGGGTAATTTGACAAAAAACCCCTGGGATCTTCCAGGGCAAATTTTCGGATATCCGGATTTTCGAGATTTGCATAAGGTTTATCCTCGAAAACCTTTTTTACCAGTGTTGTTTTTCCCGATTGGCGTGGCCCGGTTACTGCTACTGCTTTGAACTGGGATGCCAGTGTAATCAGTTCCTTTTCTGCTTCACGTTGTATCATGCAGTAAATTTACAATTTTGGAGTTGGATTCCAAAATTGTAAAATATTGCAATCCAATTTGTAAGTGAAACTTTACCGTAATTTCCAGTTTACAAAAGCATATTATATTAGGGGAACATAAATAATAAAAGCCTGATGATCAGGCTATTATTGTCGCAGTCCGACGGGGAATCGAACCCCGGTTACAAGGATGAAAACCTTGCGTCCTAACCACTAGACGACCGGACCGTTTTTTTCGGGCGGTGCAAATATAATCGAATTTTATGTGTTCACAAGAATCCAAAATGAAAAATATTCGTTGAAAACTACTTGCAGTGCCGGATAAACTCCGGGTCCTTTGCATTGCGCAGCTCTGCGACCGTTGAAAAAAAAATTATGGCTTCCGGCAGGCAGGTTCAGGTCTCCGGGCTAACCGGCGCGGTGATCCTTTGGGCCAGCGCTTCGAGGTCCTGCTCGTCGAAATTGCCGGATGTCATGACCAGGAGATTGCACCCGGCCCAGTCGTCGGCAGATAGGCAATCCACCAGCCTGCCCGAGTCGGTGTACACCATCAATCCTTCTTTCCTGAAAGCCTCCTTGATCTGGCCGGCCGAGATCGGGGGCAGCCTCTTATGCTCGACGGTCCTGGGATTGTAATAGACGATTGCAGTATCGGCAGGGTCCATCGAATCGGCATAACGGGGCAGGAATCCGGCATTGAGGCTGCTGAAGGTGTGGAGCTCGAGCACGGCGACCAGGTGCCGTTCGGGGTACCGGTCCTTCAGGGCAGAGGTGGTGGCCATGACCTTGGACGGTGCATGGGCGAAATCCAGGTAAACGGCGGTCTCCCCGTTCTCGCCAAGCAACTGCATCCGCCTTCCGGCACCCTTGAACGATGCGATGGCTTTGTAGAAGTCCTCATGCCCGATACCGAGGAGTTCGCAGACGGTGCGCGCCCCGTTGATGTTCTGCATGTTATGGCGGCCGAATACGCTGACCGGGAAGCGGTTCCCGTTGTAAATGAGCAGGGTCGAACCGGAAGTATCATCGAACGGGTGTTCCCTGTAGGGGACGTAATCCAGGATCCGGCCCGAGTTTTTGACCAGGTCCTGTACGACCGGGTCCTCCATGCAGTATACGAGCGATCCCCCGACCTCGGTCTTTTCGATGAAGATCCTGAACTGCTCCAGGTAGTCTTCTTCACGGGGGAAGACATTCATATGGTCCCAGGCAATCCCGGAGATGAGTGAAATATGCGGCCTGTAAAGGTGGAACTTGGGGCGCCGGTCGAGCGCGGATGTGAGGTACTCATCGCCTTCGAACACGGCAATCCCGGATTCCTCGCTGAGGCCGACCATGGTTTCGAAACCCTCCACCTGCGATCCGACCATGTAATCGAACCGGATCCCGTGGTATTTCAGAACGTGCATGATCATGGAGGTGATGGTGGTCTTGCCGTGGCTTCCCCCGATGACAATGCGCCTTTTATCGCGGGTCTGCCCATAGAGAAATTCGGGGAAGGACTGTATCCGGATCCCCAGTTCCCGTGCCCGCTGCAGCTCAGGATTGTCTTCCCTGGCATGCATTCCCAGGATGACCACGTCTGTGTCCGGCCCGATCCGGTCCGGGTCCCACCCGGTTCTTTCCGGCAGAAGTCCCCCCCTCTCGAGCCTTCCCCTGGATGGTTCGAAGATCTCGTCGTCCGACCCGCTCACCCGGTAGCCCTTCCCCTGCAGGGCCAGGGCCAGGTTGTGCATGACCGCCCCGCCGATGGCTATGAAGTGAACCCGCATTTTTGAATATCTTTGCGATCTGATCGCAAAATAAGCAAAGATATGGAGATTTATACCGTTGCCTGCGGAAACATGAGGCTCGACGGGGGCGCCATGTTCGGCATCGTGCCCAAAAGCCTATGGGAAAAACAGTACCGGGCGGACAAGAACAACATGATCGCCATCAGCATGCGCAGCCTGCTCGTGGTGGACGGTAAGCGGCGGATCCTGTTCGACAACGGGATCGGGGACAAGCAGGACCATAAGTTCTTCAGCCATTATTATCTGTTCGGGGAGGATTCCCTTGCGGGAAGCCTGGCCGCCCTCGGGCTCACCCCGGATGACATCACCGATATGGTCCTGACCCACCTGCATTTCGACCATTGCGGGGGAAGCGTCCGCCGCAACGAGGACCGCTCAAAACTGCTGACGGTTTTCCAGAACGCCCGTTACTGGGTCAGTCGTTCCCAGTGGGATCTTGCCCTGGAGCCCAACCGGCTCGAAAGGGCCTCCTTCCTGAAGGAGAATTTCGAGCCCATACGGGACAGCGGGCAGCTCGAGCTGTTTGACAGGGAATTCGAGCTGACCCCGAACGTGCAGATCCGGCTGTTCGACGGGCACAGCGTGGGACAGGCCATCGGGCTGGTAAACTACCGGGGGAGGACCCTGGTGAACACCGCCGACCTGATCCCGCTGGTGGGAAACATCAGCATGTCCTGGGTCTGCGGGTACGATACCCAGCCCCTGGTTTCACTGAATGAAAAAGCGGATTTCCTGAAGGAGTCCCTGGACCGGGGTTACACCTATTATTTTTACCACGATCTTCAATCGGAATGCTGCACCCTGAAGGATACGCTGCGGGGGATCCGGGCGGACCGGACCTTCACGCTGGATGAATTCAAGAACGACCCGGCCCTCTCCGGCTGACCGGCTCTCCGTGCCGGGCATGGGCAAAGGGCTTTATCCTTCTTCTAGTAACTGGGCATGCCTTTGTAAATCCTTGACTCGGATAAAGGTACCAGCCTTCCGTGGTAATTCAGGGAGCCCGGCCAGTTCCCTCGGATGGTGGCATCGGTGTAACCTTCGGCATTCGCCATCATGGTGATATCGTAATTCCCCAAGCTGGACATGAAGTTCATGCTTACGGAATACGAATCCTCCTTCTTGCCGACCTTGGTGTATTTGTAGTTGCTCACTCTTCCTTCTACGGTGGTCCCGCCGACGCCGTTGTAGCCGGCGCTCATGGCCGATCCGAGCTGTATGGTGGCCACCAGGGAATCAACCATCACGAAATTTATGTTTGACTGGACCGGGACGCGCGTACCATACCTGTCGCTGAGGTACTGGGCTTCCAAAACGAAGCGCTGGTTCGTGATCATGAATTCGGTGAGAACGGCCATTTTTTCACGTTCGGCCTCCATTTCCGCTTTTTTCTGCTCACGCTGAAACTTGCGGAGTTCCGATTTGGAGAGTTTTTCCTGTTCCTGGGCGTTCGCGCCGAGGATCATTGCAAATGCAAGTAATAAAGTTGCTGCGGTTCTCATGACTATACTTTTTATTTATTAATAACGCGTTGTGCTATTAAGATGCCAACGCATATTTTAAATGATTTAACGGT
>CAYOPZ010000055.1:0-13153 GCA_964406005.1 uncultured Bacteroidaceae bacterium | reverse complement strand
GTTTTTTCAGAGAACGAAGAAAACCTGTTTTCTGAAGTTGAATGGAAAAACAAAATGAAAATGCGAAGCATTTGAGATTTGAACCTTTGAAATTCCCCAAATCCGAGTCCGCGAATCCGCCGAATGGCGTATGAGCAATCTCGTCGTCACCGCAATAAAAATTCCGGAACCCTTGTAGGGCAAGCGCTTGCAAGGGTTTGATTTTTTTATCTCGCATTCCGTCTCGCAAAGTACGGTCTTTCCTGCAGAATTTACCCGATTTAACCTGGTTTCACTTATCCTCATAATTGCAGATTTTATCACTGGCATTGATTTGAGTAAAAGCCCGAAATCTCTGCATCAGAGTGTAGCTAATGCCGGGAGGAGCTCAATACAAATGGGAATAACTATCTCAATATAGATACGAAGAAAAGAATGGACTCTGAGCAAAGATGGTAATTTCAATACGGATTATACCTTTTATGAACTTACAGATTATCATCAAACGTCCTCGATTCAATATATTCCCCCCGGATTGATTAATTATGGAACATGATAATAGCCTTCCCGCTTTGAATAAATTGTTCGTCGTCTGGATGTTAAATTATAAAACTTGCCTTGATGTCAATTTCAAAGTAACTTTAAACATTAGAAGTTAACACTATTACCAACTGATCTTGATTGCTATGGAGAATATAACTCTCAGAGCGGGAAGTATATTATTAATCATGTATAACCGCAACGAAGCAAACACTCTGGCCGGGAGACTTGAAGGATATGGTTACTCCAACATCGACATCTGCTTAGATAGCAAAACCCTCTTCGAAAAGCCCGGGGAGACAGTTCCGGAGATTATAATTTGCGAACTGCATTCAGGAGAGAACCTGAATGTTATTAAGAACTGCAAATTAATACGTGATAAACATGACATCCCGGTGATATATATCTCTGAATCCCAAAATGAAAGATCTTTTAAGAAAGTCATGGAGACACACCCCCATGCTTTGCTCAGCAGACCGTTGAACTGGGACGAACTTCGAGTGGCCATTGAATCCGCACTGTACCGGAAGGATAACTCGAATATATCCGCAGATGATGCAGAGTTATCCAACCAGCGGTTTGAAAATGCAGATGTTGCTTTTCAGGTGATGGATCCTGAGGGTAACCTTTTATCGGTAAACAGGGCATGGATCGAATTGACAGGTTTTCCGGAGGACGAAATAAAAGAAAAATGGTTTGGGGACATCCTGACCAGGGAATGCAGAAACAGATTTAAACAAAATTTTACAGTCCTTAAAGAAAAAGGCATAATCCAGGACCTGGATTATACACTGCTGAGAAAAGACCGTCATGAGTTATCAGTGTCTTTAACCTGTTTAATTAACGTTTGCAGTTCAGGGGATATTAACTCGATTTACTGCATTCTGAAGGATACGACTGATAAAGAATTACTGCGGAAGCATCTTGGGGAGAGTGAAGAAAGATACAGGAAGCTGTTTGAAGACGCCCCGTTTGTATTTCAATCGCTCTCAGAGGATGGGCGGATCATTTCAGCCAATCGTTCATGGTTAAGGATGCTAGGCTACGATTTTAAAGAAGTCCGGGGTAAATATTTTGGGGATTTTCTTGCAAAGGAAGACAAGGAAAGATTTCAAAAGAACTTTCAGAAATTCAAACTCGAAGGTAAAGCTTGCTCCGTTGAATATAAAATGGTTACCAAGCATGGAAATGAAATCTCCGTTTCCATTGACGGGAAACTGCATCATGATGAAAAAGGCAACTGCATGCAATCATATTGCATTTTAAAGGACGTTACAAAACAGAAGCAGCTTGAGCAGTCGATGAGCGACCAGCTTGCCTTTTTTGAAGCGATCAACAGTTGCCCGCAATTATCCCTTTATATATATGATTTCAAACAGGAAAAAAACATATGGGCAAGCCAGGCGCAACGTGATTTAATGGGCGGAATCCTGAGGCCTGACCCGGCAGAAGCTGACCTGAAAGCCATTTATGATGAGGTTCATCCGGATGATATTCCTATAATTCAATCCACTCGCAAAAAACTTCTGAATTCCGAAGACAAGCAGATAGTCGAAATGGAATACAGGATGAGGTATAAAGGGAATCAATGGCGGAATTACAGGGACCGTGTCTGTGTTTTCAAACGGGATGAAAACGGAAGGGTCTGTCAGATTCTCGGGATCTCAATGGATATTACCGATATGATAGCCGCCCAGGATACCCTGAAGAGACGGGAACGCGAAATAAGCCTGATCACGGACAATAGCCCTGCCCTGGTTTCCTATCTGGACAACGAAGGAAGGTACCGGTATGTGAACAAACTTTATGAAGACTGGTTCGGGATTCCCCGGGAGGATTTCATTGGAAGGCATTACAGTGAAATGTATGGTAAAGAAGCGTCCAGGCTGATCGGGGACTATGCGAATGCAGCGTTGTCGGGGCAGGAAGTCAGTGGAGACGTATTAATTCCTTATGCTTTGGGCGGAGACCGCTATGTCAGTCTTCATTATATACCACAATTGGATGAAAAAGGCAGGGTTGAGGGTTTTCATGCATTTGTGGCGGATATTACGGACAGGCAGAAGGCCCTGCACGATCTCCAGGAAAGCGAGAATAAATACCGCAGCCTGGTGGAATCAATGGACGACATGGTATTCAGCACTGAAAGGAATGGCAGCATCCTTACGGCAGGAGGAAAAAGCCTGGGTGAATACGGACTGGATGCTCAAGGTGTGATTGGAAAGAATCTGAAAGATCTGTTCGGAAAGGAAGTATTCACCCAAGAAACGGGTCATAAGGCGTTTGATGAAGGAATATCCTCAACCTTTGATTTATCGGTTACCCTCAACGGCTGTGAAAGGACCCTCTCCATAACCAGCTTCCCCATCAGGGATATCACGGGAAAGGTTCAGAATGCAGGATTTATATGTCGCGACCAGACGGAGCTGAAATACTCTGAGAGTGCCCTGCAGCGGACCGAGCAATGGCTTTATACAGTGCTAAATAACGCGCCTATCACAATTTTTGCCATCGATAACAGGGGCGTTTTCACATTCCACAAGGGGAAGCAAGTAGAGGCTGTAGGTATGAAGCCCGGTGAAAATGTGGGTGTATCTGCCTTTGATCTCTACGGCTCGCTGCCATGGATAGAACACGACGGTACAGTAACAAATGGCCGTGATGTCCTGCGCCGGGCTCTTAAGGGTGAAAAGGTTTCCGGTACAACAGAACTGAATGGGGTTCATTTCGATAACCGGCTGTCGCCCGTCTTTGATAAGAACATGAATATGTCCGGAGTTGTGGGTGTCGCGACCGATATAACCGCCCGGATGGGAATGGAGCGGGCACTGAAGATCGCTCTTGAAAAATACAGGGTCGTGTTCGAAACTTTCCCCGTTGGAATATCCATAATCGATGCCTCTGGGCAGATACAGGAAGCAAACCTTGAACTGGAAAGAATACTGGGCTTGTCACGGGACGGGCACAGGCAAAGAAGTTACCACGAAAGGGAATGGCAGACAATACGACCCGACGGAACGCCTATGCCTTCCGATGAATATGCCAGCGTCAGGGTATTGCAGGAAAACCGGAGGGTTGAGGACGTTGAGATGGGGATCATCGATAGCAAAGGTAAGGTTACCTGGGTCAACGTCACGGCAGTTCCAATGCCGCTCGAGGGTTATGGAGCGGTGATTGCCTATCATGACATTACAGAAAAAAAGGCAGCCGAGGAAGCATTGATGGAAAGCGAGAGGAGGTATAAGGACCTGGTGGATAAGGCTGGGATCGCTATAATAACGAAGGATGTTGAGGGAAACATTTCCTACTTTAACCGTGCATTTGCGAAATTGTTCGGCTATACGATGAGTGAAATGAAGAAGCTGTCGCCGAAAACACTCGTTCACAGTGAAGATCTTCAGAGAAAGGCCTCATACCATGAAAAAAGAATGAAGGGCGAAAAGGCTCCCGAGGATTATGAAATCAGGGGAATCCATAAAAACGGTAATGAAATCTGGATGCAGGAAAAGATTACGCTCCTGAAACAAGGAGATAAGATCACCGGAACGCGCAATTATCTGTGGAATATAACCGGTCGAAAGAAGATGGTCCAGGATCTTGTTGAAAATGAAGCAAGATTCAGGGAACTGTATTCAAACATGTCGAGCGGGGTTGCCATTTACAAATACAATCCCGAATCGGATAAATTCATTTTGGAGAATATGAACAAGGCGGGGATGCGGATATGCAGGGTTAAGAGAGAGAAGGAGGTCAAAGGCAGAGATATCCTTACCGGCTTCCCGGATGCAGACAGAATTGGGCTTCTCGATGCGATGAAGCAGGTGTGGAGCACAAACCGTCCCGCATTTGTACCAGCCTCCCATTACCGGGATGAAAAGCTGGAATTATACGTTGAAAACAGGGTCTACAAACTCCCGGCAGGTGAAATTGTCTGCATCTTCGATGATGTTTCGGCCAGGATTGAAGCTGAACACAGATTGAAAATCAGTTACCAGCAGATAAAAAGCCTTTCCAGGCACACGGAAAACATCCGTGAAGAAGAACGTAAAATGATCGCCCGCAACCTGCATGATGAACTCGGGCAGATACTTACCGCAATAAAAATGGATGTCAGCTGGATCCGTGCAAAACTCCAACATACTGAAAGAACAATCCTGAAAAGCCGGGCCTCGGCAACCATTCAGATCATCGACCGGGCTCTCCGGGAGGTGTCACGCCTTTCCTCAGAACTGAGACCGAGGATCCTTGATGACCTTGGACTGAAGGAAGCACTTGAAGCATATATCAAAGAGTATGAAAAGCATTCAGGAATAGCAGTACATACAAGCCTGCCCGGAAAGGAACCGGACCCGGAACCGGGAATGGACATTTCCATTTACAGGATCATCCAGGAAGCATTGACCAACGTGGCAAGGCATTCCCGTGCCACCAGGGTTGATTTGATAATGAAGGTAAAAAGAAATAATTTAGAGATCCGGATTATAGATAACGGCCGGGGAATATCGGCAAGCGAGGCAGATGCCAAAGAATCTTACGGTATTATCAGCATGAGGGAAAGGGTATACGGCATGGGCGGTACATTTGATATCCGTGGCAGTAAAGGCCAGGGAACCCATATTCATATTTTAATTCCATTCTCCCAAGGATTGCATTAAAAATGCACTGTATACTGGTCATAGACGATCATCCTGTTGTCAGAAGGGGCATCCGGGAAATACTTGAGGAACTGCCCGGGGAAACGACGGTGGATGAATCGGGTACCGCTTCCGATGGTTTAAGAAAACTCCGGACGGGAAGCTATGAACTTGTGATGCTTGACATTAACCTGCCGGATAAGAGTGGGCTCAAGACGCTTGAAACCATAAAACAGCTGAAGCCCGACCTGCCTGTTCTCGTTATAAGCATTTACCCTGAAGAGCAGTATGCAGTACGGGCACTTCGATCCGGGGCCTCGGGCTACCTGACCAAGGAAAGCGCCCCGGAAGAGTTGCTCAGTGCGGTTAAAAACATCATGGGAGGGAAAAGGTATATCACCCAATCCATTGCTGAACACATATTCACCCTATTGGAACGTGAAGGTCCTCCACATGCCAGCCTTTCCAACAGGGAATATGAAGTCATGATCCTTATTGCCAAAGGGTTATCCTCAAAGGAAATAGGCCTGATCCTTTCACTCAGCGAAAAAACCATTAGCACTTACCGGACACGGATCCTTAGAAAAATGAACCTGAAATCAAATGCAGAAATTGTTAAATACGCCCTGAAGAACAATCTGATCGAATAGCGGTATCTCCTTACAGGCAACTTCGCTTCTTCCTACAATCTTTTAGAAAATAGACTGACGTCCCGAATGTATTTCTACCGATCCCCGGTTATCCGGGGATTGGCTATCTTATGCAAATACAGGCCATAGAGGTAAATAGAGGTAAATAGAGGTAAATAGAGGTAAATCAACCTGGAATATTAATCCCTTTCAAAAAAAGAAATAAAAAATGAATATCGTAATCATTGATAAATCCGAACCGGCAAGCCTGCGGCTGGGAAGCCTTGTTGCTGAGATAAAAGGACTTGACAACATTATCCAGGTCATCGATACGGAGCAGATATTAAATACACTTGAAAAAGTCGTGCCCCGGGTTGTAATATATGATATCAATATGAACGGCGATCGAAATCTTTCGATGCTCCGCAAAATAAGGGAAGCCTTTCCGGAAACGCTGATCATTGCCCTGACAAGCGTTAATCCGGATCTGTACCGCAGGCAATGCAATAAAATCGGGGTAAGGTATTGCCTGGACAAAGAGAATGATTTCGATAAGATAATCAAGATTGTCTCAAAAAATATTCAGGTCAATAGTTATAAATGAAAACCGATGGTTAATCCTGTGAATTCAAATCATACAGCAGCCTCACCGGTAACCGAACCATTCACCCCGGAAGATCAATTTGTAATCTTTTCTCTTGACAGAAATGATTTTGCTTTACCGGCCGGAATCGTTGAAAGGATCATACGTTCGATAAATATTACAGGTGTGCCCGGTATGCAGGAGAACGTTCTGGGTGTGATCAATCTTCACGGACAGGCAATACCAGTCTTCGATATCCGGAAAATATTCAACCTGCCTTCCGGGGAAATAAAACTCAGCGATCTGTTTATTCTTGTATGCATTTCAGGACGGACAATATCGATCGTCGCTGACTCGGTTAAAGGAATAACGAGCAGGAAGGACCAAAAGATAATTCCCGCCGGGGAAATTTTCCCCGGAATGGAAAAAATCCTTGAAGGCCTCATATTCTTTGAAGATGGTATGATATTGATCTATGAGCCTGAAAAGCTTTTTACCCTTCAGAACCTAGGTAAGATTGACATGAAAGTGTTGGGGAAAAAAATAAAACATCATCATGATACGGTTGGAAAAGTCCCACCGGAAAACTCGAAAAAGGAAAAGACATTGACCAAAAAGGCAAAAAATGTAAAGAAATCCGGAATTGCCGGCAAGGGTAATAAAAAAACAACGAAACGGTGAGCGATAAAAAAATCATATCGGATCAACTTATCGCAAGGTTCAGCAAATTTATTTCTAAGAATCTGGGCCTTTATTTTCCTGTTAAGCGTCATGATGATCTTCGTGATAAGTTGTATCTGACAGCAATGAATTATGGTTACAGTGATCCGGAAGCCTGCGTTAAATGGTTATTAACCTCAGCGCTAAACCAGGAACATATTGAAACGCTCGCATCTCATCTGACCATCGGTGAAACACATTTCTACCGGGATAAGCTCATCTTCGACAGTCTTGAAAAGCATGTTCTTCCTGAAATTATCGATGCCCGGAGAAAAACCGGAAGATACCTGCGAATCTGGAGCGCCGGGTGTTCCTCGGGCGAAGAACCCTATTCGGTTGCAATCCTGCTGAATAAAATGTTACCGGATATTGAAGACTGGAATATTTCAATCATAGCTACCGATATCAATCAAAAGGCCCTGGGAAAAGCTGAAAAAGGAATTTACAAAAAATGGTCATTCAGGACTGCCCCGGCATGGATGCAGAACGATTACTTCATTAAGAATCAGGAAAATTCTTTTACCATCCTGCCTTTCATTAAGAATATGGTATCCTTTTCCTATCACAACCTGGCAACAGATTCGTTTCCGTCCTTAGTCAACAATACAACGGCTATCGATATCATATTTTGCCGGAACGTGATCATGTATTTTCATCCCGGGCCGGCTCGCAGAATCATCAACCGGTTCTACCGGTCACTTATGAATGGAGGATGGCTGATCGTAAGCGGAAGCGAAGGCTACATGGTGAGCAGATCCAGGTTTGCAACGGTTGTTCTTCCCGATTCAGTCTTTTTCAGGAAAGACCTGTCGAAACGCGGTAAAACTGAGACGGTTAAAGAGATCGGCACAAGCCTGCCGGTTCCCGGCTTCCGTCTCCCTGATGCAACGGAAACAAAAGAAATAAGGATACTCCATACCCAAAGCCCCCCAATCCATACTGCAACCGGCATAACTGAAAAAACAAAAGAAACGGATGCAGTGAGGGAAGCTTCCGTATTGTATGA
Source organism: uncultured Bacteroidaceae bacterium (assembly GCA_964406005.1). Taxonomy (GTDB): domain Bacteria; phylum Bacteroidota; class Bacteroidia; order Bacteroidales; family SM23-62; genus CAYOPZ01. Next base: position 5,062 of record CAYOPZ010000055.1, on the reverse strand, counting down.
ACGGGGCAGTTACCGGGATGCAGAAAACATACTGGCTGAATGCCTTTTGAATGACAAGGAAAATCAGGAAGCAATATCCCTGCTGGTAAAAATCTATTCAAACCGTGGACAATTTGATGAAGCAATCGAATTATGCGGGAGAGGAATTGAAGCCGATAAATGCAATCCCGCATTCCATTATTTGCTTGCCCTGATCTATCAGGAACAGGGTAAAACGGATAAGGCGGTTTCCTCCCTTCACAGTTCAATCTATCTCGATGATGATCATGTCCTCTCCCATTATACACTGGGAAATATATTATTCAAGGAAGGCGACAGCAATAAAGCCAATAAGTATTTCAATAATGCGCTCTCCCTGTTGAACAGGCTTGAGAAGGAGGTTATCCTGCCCGGATCGGATGGCTTATCTGCAGGAAGGTTGACCGAAATTATAAAAATGAAAAATCTTTCAGGTAACTGAAGCAACCAAATATAGCGGACGGAATGGTAAGAAAAATAAATGCACCGGTAGAAAACCGAACCTCGAACATTGACTGGGAAAATGTTCATTCCCGTCTGGACGCGGTCAGGGAAAGGCTTGAGAAAGGATGGAATATAACGGAACAGGAGAAGGAGCAAATTCTTAGCGCAAGAACCAAAGATCTTGCAGTAAAGTTAAATTTCAAGCCATTGAGCAAGGAATACCTGGAGGTGGTGGAGTTTACCCTGGCTGAAGAAAGGTACGGAATAGAACAGAAATTCATCGACGAAGTCTATGAGCTGAAAGAACTGACACGCCTGCCCTGCACTCCGCCATTCATTCTGGGTGTTATGAATGTCAGGGGAAAAATACTCACCGTTATGGACATAAAGAAACTGTTCGAACTGCCTGATAAGGGTTTAGCTGACCTTAACAAAGTAATCATTATACATGCGTATGGAATAAACACCGGTATTCTCGCAGATGCCATCAGCGGGGTCCGGTCCGTTCCAGTCAGCGGGATCCAGACTGCACTCCCTACGCATACAGGAATTCGCGGCGAGTATATGAAAGGAGTCACAGGTGACCAGCTGATCATTCTGAATATGGAGAACATATTATCCGATGAAAGAATAACAGTAAACGAAGAAACTTAAAAAATCAAAACTATGAAACTGTCATTTGCCTTAAAAATCGGAGGAAGCTTTGGATTGATTATGATCATATTGATCCTCATAGGTTATACTTCGTTCAAAAATATAATCAGGCTCCAGGAAAATGCTACCCATGTGGTTCATGCCCATGAAATCCAGACGAAGATAGAGGAGCTCTCAAGTATCATCAAGGATGCTGAAACGGCTGAGCGCGGTTATATCATCACAGGGGAAGAAAGATACCTTGAACCGTATAAAAATGCCACTTCCAAGATTGCCGGCACTATGGCCGAACTCGGACAATTGATTGCCGATCCGGATCAACAGGAACGCTTTCATAAGCTTGAATCCCTTGTCAATGAGAAGCTTGATTTTCTTGAGGGAGCCATCAACAAGCGCAGGGATGACGGTTTTGATGCTGCAAGAGACCTGATTATAACGGATATCGGGAAAAATTTAATGCAAAATATCCGGGATGTAAATCTTGAACTGATAAACACGGAAAACCAATTACTTCAGGAGCGTCAGGACAAATCCGACCGAGGTGCCAGGAATACCAAACTGACCATTATCCTGTTAACAGCGGCCAGCATCCTGATTGTTGTTTTTTTCATTGTTTTTTTCACGTACAATATAGCCCTGCCGATCAGGAAAATTTCCAGGATCGCGGAGAGTATCTCCACGGGAGATTTGAGATACGAAATCGGGAATACTGAAAGAAAAGATGAAGTAGGAGTACTGCTGAACGCATTTTCGCGTATGATTTTCTATTTAAAAGAAATGACAAACATAGCTAATAATATTTCCGAACGTAATCTGGATATGGAGATAAAACCCCTCTCAGGTCAGGATGGATTTGGAAATGCATTTAATTCAATGAAAGAAAATCTGAAAGCACAGGTACTTGAGATAACCGAAACGGTAAATGTCCTTACCTCCATGGTTGCGGAGATTATTGCCACAAGTTCCCAGTTGACGGCCAGTTCTTCCGAAACGGTCTCGGCTATCAGTGAAACGACCACTACCGTCGAGGAAGTAAAACAAACGGCACAGGTGAACAATGAAAAGGCCAAGACGGTATCGGAAAGTTCCCGAAAAACCCTCCAGGTGGCCGGAGATGGTGAAAAAGCGGTAAATGAAACGGGGTCGGGAATGGCCATGATCAGGGAGAAGATGGAATTCATCGCTGAAAGCATCATGCAGCTCAGTGAACAAAGCCAGGCCATCGGGGATATCATGAATTCGATCAACGACCTGGCCGAACAGTCAAATCTTCTGGCGGTGAATGCCTCGATCGAGGCTGCCAGGGCGGGTGAGGAAGGAAAGGGATTTGCCGTTGTGGCAGATGAAGTGAAAAGCCTGGCCGATCAGTCGAAGCAGGCCACAAAACAGGTACGGGAAATCCTGACCGACATCCAGAAAGCCACCAGCACAGCTGTGCTGGCAACGGAGGAGGGGAGCAAAGTGGTCGAATCGGGTATAAAACAGGCGGACAATGCGGGTGCTTCCATCAAAGCGCTGGCCGAGGTGATCAACGAAGCCGTGCAGGCAACAACACAGATCGGTGCCTCGGTGCAACAACAATTCGTGGGCATTGACCAGGTAACCGAGGCCATCAGGAATATCAGTGTCGCCAGCAACCAGAACCTGGAGAGCACAAAGCAGCTGGAAGAAGCTTCGGAAAAACTGGACGGAGTAGCGAAAAAACTGGAAAACCTGGTCAGACAATATCAGCTTTAAAATAAGGATATTAAAAATAAAACGATGAAAATACCATTTGCCTTAAAAATCGGGGGAAGCTTTGGATTGATTCTAATAATCTTACTCCTCATAGGTTATCTCTCTTTTAGAAATATGGCCATACTCCAGGAAGATGTTAGTCTTGTCACTCACACACATGAAACCCTGACGAAAATAGAGGAGGTATTCAGAGATATTTCTGAAGCCGAAGCAGGAGTTCGTGGTTATATCATTTCAGGAGATGAAGCATTCCTGGAGCCATATCATTTGGCCCTTCCGGAGATTTCCGCAGATTTGAACGAGCTCAGGCAGTCAATATCAGACCCTGGCGATTTACAACTTCTTGTTAAGCTCGAATCACTGGTTAATGAAAAACTTGATTTTATGGAGAAGAAAATCAACGTATTCAGGAATAATGGTTATGATGCCGTCAGGGACTTAATCATCAACAATACGGGCCTTCAGATCATGGGGAGCATTCGTGACGTAGTTACTGAAATGAACGAGTCAAGGAATCAACTGCTTCACGAGCGGCAGCTTCAGGCAGACCGAAGTGTTAAGAACGGTGAAATTACCATTCTGCTGTTCACAGCGACCAGTTTCCTGATTGTAATTTTCCTTACCATTTTTCTGACTTATAACATTGCCCTGCCCATCAGGAAGATTTCCGGTATTGCGGAAGATATCGCCGGGGGAAAACTCGGTGTCGAATTATCAGGATCCAATCGCTCTGACGAGGTGGGAGTCCTGGTCAATGCTTTCCGGAAAATGTTAACGAACCTTAAGACACAAATCGGAAACATCACAGAGGCAGTAAATATTCTTACCTCCATGGTTGCGGAGATTATTGCCACAAGTTCCCAGTTGACGGCCAGTTCTTCCGAAACGGTCTCGGCTATCAGTGAAACGACCACTACCGTCGAGGAAGTAAAACAAACGGCACAGGTGAACAATGAAAAGGCCAAGACGGTATCGGAAAGTTCCCGAAAAACCCTCCAGGTGGCCGGAGATGGTGAAAAAGCGGTAAATGAAACGGGGTCGGGAATGGCCATGATCAGGGAGAAGATGGAATTCATCGCTGAAAGCATCATGCAGCTCAGTGAACAAAGCCAGGCCATCGGGGATATCATGAATTCGATCAACGACCTGGCCGAACAGTCAAATCTTCTGGCGGTGAATGCCTCGATCGAGGCTGCCAGGGCGGGTGAGGAAGGAAAGGGATTTGCCGTTGTGGCAGATGAAGTGAAAAGCCTGGCCGATCAGTCGAAGCAGGCCACAAAACAGGTACGGGAAATCCTGACCGACATCCAGAAAGCCACCAGCACAGCTGTGCTGGCAACGGAGGAGGGGAGCAAAGTGGTCGAATCGGGTATAAAACAGGCGGACAATGCGGGTGCTTCCATCAAAGCGCTGGCCGAGGTGATCAACGAAGCCGTGCAGGCAACAACACAGATCGGTGCCTCGGTGCAACAACAATTCGTGGGCATTGACCAGGTAACCGAGGCCATCAGGAATATCAGTGTCGCCAGCAACCAGAACCTGGAGAGCACAAAGCAGTTGGAAGAAGCTTCGGAAAAACTGGACGGAGTAGCGAAAAGCCTGGAGAAACTTATCGAAGAGTATACGATATAGAAATGGATAATAAAGAAAAAGAATTTAAAAATAAGCTTTTAGCAACGTTCAAGGTAGAAGCAGATGAACACCTGAAAGCTATATCATCCGGACTTATTGAACTGGAAGAGACGGATGATCCGGCCCGCCGTATGCAATTAACGGAGTCCATTTACCGGGAGGCGCATAGTCTTAAAGGTGCCTCACGTGCAGTTGACTTACGCAATATCGAAACCATTTGCAATACTCTTGAGGATATTTTCGGAAGATGGAAACGTGGAACGTTTATGCCTGCAGCCGGGACGTATGATAATCTTCACCGGATTGTCGATTTCATGACAGAAGTTGTATCTGCCCCGGGAAAAGACGATACCTTGCTCGATGAAGGTATTTCTGAAATCCTTCGTCAACTGGATGAACCGATAACGGAACCGGACGGTAACCCCGGTAAAGAACAGGATGAAAGGGAGCCTGTTGAACCTCCCCGGATAAAGCCCGCCCGAGGGGTTGAAATCGAACCTCAACCGGCACAAACAAAGCATGAACAGGCTGAAACTGTAAGGATATCGAGGACAAAACTCGATTCGCTGATGATGCA
>CAYOPZ010000054.1:0-16429 GCA_964406005.1 uncultured Bacteroidaceae bacterium | reverse complement strand
CGGCAAATCACAGATTTAATGTTGCTCTTCACAGGGTCCCGGCTGCATATAATCCACAGCCGGGATTCCTGCTCTGTCCAAAAGAAATGCCTGTCATGTCCCTTACCGCAGGAATACAATGACAGGCAGTATACGAAAATGTTCGGGATTTATTCTTTCTCGATTTCCGGCTGCTCCTCTTCTGATTTATCTTCGTCCTTTGTGGCCTTTTTAAACTCTTTCATGCCCTGCCCGAGACCTTTCATTAATTCGGGTATTTTCCTTCCTCCGAAAAGCAGCAGTACTACAAGCACGATCAGTATTACCTGCCAGGGTCCCGGAATACCAAGTATGACTAAAATTTCCATCGCTATCCTTTTTTCTGATAAGTTTACCCAAATTTAATAATAAATAATGATTCCGGCAGTCATTTGTGGAACAGCTGTATCACATCGTTTCCATTTGCATAGAGAAGCAATGCGAGCAGGATAAGCATCCCCGTGATCTGGGCATACTCCAGAAACCTGTCACCCGGTTTCCTGCCGGATACCATTTCATACAACAGGAACATCACATGGCCTCCGTCCAGGGCCGGAATCGGCAGAAGGTTCATGATGGCCAGGATGATGGATAGAAAAGCAGTCATGCTCCAGAAAATTTCCCAGTCCCACACACCCGGGAAAAAACTGCCGATTTTGATAAATCCCCCCAATGACTCGTAAGCCCTGGTCTTCGGGATAAAGATCAGTTTGAGCTGCTTCAGGTAGCTGACCGCCGTTCTGAACCCCTTGCCAATGCCTGCAGGGATGGCTTCCATGAAGGTGTATTCTGTGGTTTTGAGAGTGAAAAATCGGGCAAGGTCACCGACCGGGAAGACGCCTATTTTACCCTCATCCGTGAGTGTCATTGAATAATCAAGAGATTCCCCGTCTCGGAGTACGGTAACGACGATCTCTTTTCCATCCAGATCCTGTACGCGATCCCTGAATTCATCCCAGAATTCGATTTTCTGACCGTTGACACCGACAATGCGGTCATCCACCCGTATGCCTGCCTCACGGGCCGGTGATTCCTTTGAAAAATCATCCACATAGAACGGAAATCTCGGCTCAATGAAATCCGTGCTTTTAAGCAGGGGAGCGATGATGTCCTCAGGGATGGCGATGCTGAGCAGTTCGCCGTTCCTTTCCACCTGTATGGAAGACGCATTGTCCACAATCAGGTCATGAAAAATGGAATTGAAATCTTCGACCTTCCTGTTGTCCAGCGAAACGATGTGATCCCCGTTTTGCAGGCCTATACTCAGGGCAAGGGAATCGCACATTATGCCGTATTTTGCATTTTGTACGGGCAGGTACCTGTCTCCCCATACATATAAGGTCGTAGCGTATATGGCAAGGGCCAGGACGAAGTTGACCAGCACTCCGCCGATCATGATCAAAAGCCTCTGGTGAGCAGGTTTGGAGCGGAATTCCCAGGGCTGGGGAGGCAGTTTCATCTGCTCCCTGTCCATGGATTCGTCGATCATCCCTGAGATTTTTACATATCCGCCGAGCGGGAGCCATCCGAGGCCGTATTCCGTTTCACCGATTTTCCTTTTGAAAAGCGAGAACCACGGATTGAAAAAAATGTAAAATTTTTCAACGCGCGTCCTGAATATTCTGGCGAAAAGGAAATGTCCCATTTCATGAAGGAAAACCAGGATGGACAGACTGAGTAAAAACTGCGCTATTTTAATTATTACACTCATTTCCCTTTATGATATCATCATGTAAACCCGGGCAAAATTATTTAAAAACCAGTTCACCCGCAATTTTTCTTGCTTCAGAATCGATATTGACATAATCATCCAGGTCCGGATTGTCCGTAAACGGCACGCTTTCCATTGTTTTCTGGATGACATCGGGAATTTTGAGGAAAGGAAGCTGGTCATTCAGAAATGACTGAACGGCAATTTCATTGGCGGCATTCATGACGCAGGGAATGTTCCCGCCTCTCCGGAGCGCATCATAGGCAAGTGTCAGGTTACGGAATACTTTTACATCGGGTGCCCGGAATGTAAGTTCGGGATAATCTGAAAACCTGAACCTGGGGAAATCCGATTTGAGCCTTTTCGGATATCCCAGTGCATACTGTATGGGAAGCCTCATGTCCGGAATGCCCATCTGGGCTTTAACGGAACCGTCTTGGAATTGCACAAGGGAATGAATGATGGATTGCGGATGGACAACCACTTCGATCTGCCCGGGATCCAGGCCAAACAGCCAGTGTGCTTCGATGACCTCGAGTCCCTTGTTCATCAGTGTTGCCGAATCGATGGTCACCTTATCCCCCATGCACCAGTTCGGATGGTTCAGCGCTTCTTTTTTGCTTACCTGTTCCAGGGATTTTTTATCCTTTCCCAGGAAGGGACCGCCGGAAGCCGTGAGAATGACCTTTTCCACAGGGTTCGTTTCCTCGCCTGCAATGCATTGAAAAATGGCCGAATGTTCGGAATCGACTGGGTAAATGTTCACGCCTTTCTCTAAAGCGGCCTTTGTTACGAGCTCCCCTGCCACGACAAGGGTTTCCTTGTTGGCAAGGGCGATCTGTTTTTGCGCCAGGATGGCTTTCAGGGTAGGACGCAGCCCGGAAAAACCAACCATGGCCGTCACAACCATATCCACAGATTCAATCTCGACGATCTGTTCGATGGATTCATTTCCCGCATAGACCTTAACCGGCAGATCTGATAATTGGCCCTGTACGTCCCCGTACCTGTCGGGATTGGCGATCACGACATGATTGGGAAGGTATTTCCTGGCCTGTTCGACCAGGATTTCAGCATTGTTCCCGCATGTAAGGACTTCCAGTTCGAAATGATCGGGGTGGCTTTGAATTACATCCAGTGTCTGGGTACCGATGGAACCGGTCGATCCGAGAATGGCTATGCGTTTCTTCAAAATACGATGTAGGTTTCCGGATTAATGGGGGTTCCGTTATGCCATAACTCGAAATGCAGATGCGGACCTGTGGTCAGTTCCCCGGAATTCCCGATAATGGCTATGGCGTCTCCTGCCTTGACCACATTGCCTGCTTTTTTTAATAATTCTGAATTGTGCTTATAGACCGAGATAAGATTGTGCTCGTGTTGTATGTAAATGACATATCCCGTTTCCACGGTCCAGTCGGCGAGTGTAACCGTACCGTCCAGCGTAGCTTTTACGACTTCATTGTGCGCCGCGCCGATGTCCGTGCCGTAGTGGTTCTCACTGTAGTTGAAAGATTGTGTTACAAGCCCCCTTACGGGTGCGAAAAAATGAATTCCTGCAAGATCTGTCGGAGACGACTCTTCGACCGGTACTGAGAGGTTATACTGTTCCTCTTCTTCGATTTGCACCCTCAGGATGGAGTCTTCTATGGATGTGTTGAAATCCAGGGATGTATTCTCCTGGACGGTATCGGCAAGATCAACCAGGTTATCGGGTTGCTCTCCGGCGATCAGGGCTTTGACGGTTTTGAAATACAGGTCACGCATGCGGATTTCATTTTCCAGGGAGTCCAGCCTGACGGCGTTCATATAGATGGTTCTGCGCATATTCCCGTCGGGGTACCCCGGAATGAGTTCGCGTATGCTCGTATATGCCACAAGTGCAAAAACCCCCCCGATGATAAGGATGAATAGGGTTGAAAGCAATGCCATAAGGTTGAACCTTGAAAGGCGGACATACCATACTTCTTCCAGGGTATTGTCATTGTATATGATCAACCTGAATTTATCACGAAATCTTTTCGCTATGGATCTTTTTTTCTGTTTTCCCATAAAGCGGTGCCGGATGAAAAGCATACAAAGTTAATAAAAGGATGCTTGAATTGTATTCTAAAAATGTTCATGGTTGTTTAAGCAAAATGGGTTAAGTTTAATATGTGGCACGCAATCCGTACGGCGGGGATAAGCAGATTTTTATACTGACCGGGAATCCCGGCAGCGGGAAAAGTTCTTTCCTGCTTGCGCTGATGGAAATAATCAGGGACAGGAATCTCCTGGCGGCCGGCTTTATCGCCCCTTCTGTTTTGAATGAAGACGCACCCCGGTCCTATATACTCATGGATATTTCTTCCGGTGAGACCATGCCCCTTGCATCAAGGGTTTATTCAGAAGGATGGCAGGAGGCAGGCAGCTTTTATTTCAATCCGGAGGCTCTGAACCTGGGAAACAGGATCCTGACGGATCCCCGCATCTGTGAGAATGACCTGGTCGTGGTGGATGAAATCGGTCCCCTCGAGCTTGGGGGCGGAATCTGGGCGGATGCAGTCACTTTTCTCAGGGACAAATGCGCATGTTCCATGATATGGGTCGTCAGAAAACGACTGCTCGGGAAGGTCGTCCGGAAATGGCACCTGGGAGATCCTGTTATCGTTGACGTTGAAACCCAATCAATTGATCTGGCCGTCAAAGAGATTTGTTCCGGATTCAGGGCTAATATAGATTGATTTTAAGTAAAATATACCATACCTTTTCCTTTGTTAAAAACCTGAACCTGCCATGAAAAAACACATTACGAAATCATCTCTTGCCATTGCAGTGATACTCGGATCCACCTGGGGTTTTATGGAGGTTGTGCTGGGAGCGGGATTGCAAACATGCGCACAACTTGTATCCGGATCACTGATGACCGGAGTGGCCCTGTTCTTTGTTGCAGCCGTATGGGTGGCCACCAGGAATTATCTTGCACCGGTCCTGACCGTGCTGATCGCCTCACTTTTCAAATTGTTCGATGCCGTTCTGCTTTCCCTTCCCGTGATACACGGTGCCGTTGCCAATCCGATTTTTGCATTCTGGATGGAGGGACTGGCCTTTATTATCCTGATCCTGATATTCCGCCACGCCACTTTGAAGAACACATCATCACGGGCTCTTCTGGGCGGCGCTTCGGCACTTATTGCCGTAGCCTTGTTCCCACTGGTGAAATTTGCCACCGGGATACCGGCCTGTGTTTATCCAAATACGGCTGTTCCCTTATCCATTTATTTTGGTCCTGTGGCCATTGTTTTTTCAGCATTTACCATACCGCTTGCATTTCATGCAGGGGAGAGGATCGGGGCATACATTGGTCACATCGGTATGCAAATCAGATACAATTTCCTGAGGAACCTGGTTTCCCCCCTTGCAATGGCTGTATTACTGGCTTTAATCGCAGTGTTCAGAGTGATAATGGTTTCCTGATTTTAATGACCTGACGGCAGTTTGAAAAACATTTATTATAGCCTGACGGGCAAGATGCAGCAAAACGGGCGGCAGCTTGTCCTGGCCACGATCCTTGGAACAAAGGGGTCTGCTCCACAGGTCCCGGGAGCGTCCGCCCTGTTTTCATCAGGGGAGCTCCTGTCCGGTACGCTGGGAGGGGGGATTCTTGAACACGATGCCTCCGAAAGGGCCGCCGGGCTTTTAAAGGAAGGTTTCTCCATGATCTATGAGTTCGGATTGAACGCAGATATTACTGAAGAGGATGGCGCAATCTGCGGTGGAACGGCCATCATTATGCTTGATGCGAATCCGGGGAAGAATACGGAAGCATTCCGCAGTCTGGCGGAATCCATCGGGAAGGAAAGACCGGGCATACTGGCAACGATTGTTTCGGGAAAGGATAGGGCGGAAATTGAAAGATTCTGGTTGGAAAAAGGCGCACAGGAAGGATCGGTGCATAGGAAACTGAATGAATTCAGCGGTGAAATGACTGCCTGTCTCGAAAAAGGGAATTGCCTTTATATAGAAAAACCAGGCGACAGAACCGTATTCCTGGAACCGGTAAGGCCCCTGCCGAAACTCGTCATAGCTGGGGCCGGGCATATAGGAAGATCCCTGGCCCATATGGCAAACCTGCTTGATTTTGAGGTTACCGTGATCGACGACAGACCCGAATACGCCAACCCTCAGAACATACCTGATGCAGATCATATCGTTGCAGGTTCCATTGGGAAGGCGATCCGTCAAATACCCAAAACCGGGGATACCTACATTGTGATCGTTACCCGCGGCCACAGGGATGATGCGGATGCGCTCAGGGCCTGTATTGATTCGGACATAGCCTATATAGGCATGATCGGAAGCAAAAAAAAGGTCCGGCTTATGCGTGAGAATTTTCTTTCCCGGGAATGGGCCACAGCCGAAAGGTTTGACCGGGTACATACTCCGGTGGGTCTTGAAATCAATTCCAAAACCGTTCAGGAGATTGCGGTGAGCATCTGTGCCGAACTGATACAGGTTCGCAACCGGGGAAAACTACCCCGGAATGGCCCCGACATTACAGCCGTCATCCTGGCTGCAGGCGAGTCAAGAAGGATGGGCAGGCCTAAAATGTCGCTTCCTTTCGGTGATTGCAGCATCATTGAAAGGGTGGTTAAAAATGCCGTTTCTTCCGGGATCAGCAGGACGCTTGTTGTGCTGGGTTCGGACAATGAAGAGATCGGTAACCTGATACAGGATTACCCGGTTGAACCGGTGCACAACAGGCAATACAGGAACGGAATGCTTTCATCGGTACAGTGCGGACTGCAGGCAGTTCCGGACAAAACGGATGCGGTTATGGTCCTGCTGGGCGATCAACCTATGATAGGCAGTAATGTTATGGACAGGATGATTGAAGCATATCGGAAATCCGGCAGGGAGATCATAGTCGCCATGCATCAGGGCAAGAGGGGGCATCCCATCCTGTTTGGCAGCAGATACTTTCGTGAGGTCATGGGGTACTCTGAAAAGAGTAGCCTTAAGGATTTGATACACACGCATCCGGACGATATCCAGGAAGTGGAAACCAACAGCCCGGCAATATTAAGGGACATAGATACCGAAAAAGATTACAGGAAGGAACTTAAACACCAGCATAATCATGATTGAAACAATTCATTTTGAACTCAACGGGAATCCCACCCAACTCTCAACGGATCCGAATAATCTCCTTTTGTGGGTACTTCGGAACGAACTGGGCCTGACAGGCACAAAATTCGGGTGCGGATTGGGCTTCTGTGGCTCATGCACGGTCATAATAGATGATGAAACGTACCGTTCATGCATGCTCCCGGTAAGCGATGTTGAAGGAAGAAAAGTACTAACCATTGAAGGTCTGGCCAGGAACGGCAGCCTCCATCCCATCCAGAAGGCATTTATGGAAAAAGACGCCCTGCAATGCGGCTACTGCACGCCGGGTATGATCATGTCCGCCTATGGATTGTTGTTGAAAAATCCGGAACCTTCCCGGAAGGAAATCATCGAGGGCATGGAAGAAAATTTATGCCGGTGCGGCACCTACGGCAGGATCATTGAAGCCATTCAACAGGCCGGCAAAGAAATGAAAGGAGCAATGCAATTATGAAAACAGACGAAAAAATCACAAAGCGTCTTTTTAAGGATATGCATAATCCTGACGGAATGGACCGCAGGGATTTCATTAAAAGGATCGGCGGGGGACTCATCATTGCTTTTTCAGTGAACGATCTGCAGCTTCTGGCCGGATGCACTGCCGGGCAGCCCGGACAAAACGATGTGAATGCCTATCTGAGAATCGGAGAGGATGGGCGTGTTACATTGTACTCTGGCAAGATCGAGATGGGGCAGGGACCCATAACCTCCCTGCCAATGATGCTGGCGGATGAACTTGACGTGAACCTTGACAACATTGACATCATCATGGGGGATACGGACCTGTGTCCCTGGGATGCGGGTACATTCGGGTCGTTGTCAACACGTGTTTTCGGGCAGACACTGAGGGCAGCAGGTGCCGAGGCCAGGGCAATACTGCTGAAAATGGCTGCCGCGGAACTGTCGGTGCCGGAAGATCAGCTGACGGTCAGTGAAGGTGTTGTTTCAGTGAAGAGGGATGAAACAAAGCGAATCAGTTACTCAGAACTGACACGGGGACAGGAGATTCTCGAAACGGTCAGCGGACAACCTTCCCTGAAAAAGGCTTCGGAATTCAAGGTCATGGGGAAATCCCGCCTTCACAGCGACGGATTTGTGAAAGTAACCGGGGAAGCCCGGTATTCAGGTGATATTCAGCTTCCGGGATTGATGCGTGCCCGGATATTAAGACCTCCTTCCCTCGGGGCGAAACTTGTGAGTGTGGATACGTCAGAGGCCGAAAATATGGACGGGGTCGAGGTGGTCAGGGATGGAGATTTCATTGCCGTATTGCATGAATCACAGGATATGGCAGATTTTGCCATTACGAAAGTGAAATCGGAATATGAGGAGGAAGAACCTGAGGTGGATGATCAGAGCATTTTCGAATATTTGATCGAAAAAGGCACCCAAAGCAATCAGATTGACGCGGGAGGAAACCTTGCGGAGGGTGAGAACAAGTCGGATAAACGGTTCGATTCAGTGTACAGGGATCCCTATATTGCCCATGCGCCGATTGAAAATCATACTGCCACTGCAGTTTTTGAAGGCGAAAAACTGAAGATATGGGCGTCCTGCCAGACGCCGTTTCCGAGAAAAGACGAGGTGGCCGAATTACTGGGCATTCCCCAGGAGAATGTACGTTTGATGGAGATTTTTACCGGAGGCGGATTCGGAGGGAAGATATACAATCCACAGGTGGTGGAGGTCGCCAGGCTGGCAAAATTGTCGGGGAAACCGGTACAGCTTGTCTATCCCCGCAGGGAGGAGTTCATGTTTGACCGGCTCAGACCGGCTGCCGTCGTTAAGATCAGCTCCGGCCTGGATGCTGAAGGGAAAATATCTTTCTGGGATTACGGGCTTTATTTCGGGGGACAGCGGGGAGCGACGCAGTTTTATGACATACAGGATCATCGCACACAGACTTTCGAAGCTCCACGGGGAACCAGTTCCCATCCGTTTTATACCGGGGCCTGGCGTGCCCCGAGCAACAATACCAACACTTTCGCCAGGGAATCCCAGATTGAGATCATGGCCGCCGCTGCAGGAGAGGATGCGATCGAGTTTCGTCTCAGGCACCTGAAGGGGGATCCTAAAATGACAGAAGTCATTGAAACAACGGCCGACAGGTTCGGCTGGACACCGGCCAAAGTCCCCAGCGGAAGGGGATACGGCCTGGCCTGCGGAAAGGATGCAGGAACGGATGTGGCGGTTATGGTGGAAGTTGAAGTGGATGAACAAACGGGTCAGGTACAGGTGAAACGTGCCGTATGCGTACAAAACATGGGGATGGTCGTGAATCCGCAGGGAGCCATTATACAGGCGGAAGGTTGTATCATCATGGGAATGGGGTATGCGTTGAGTGAGGAAATCAAGTTTGAGGGACGAAAGATGCTGACCCAGAATTTTGATACATATGGGTTTACACGGTTCAGCTGGATCCCGGAGATTGATGTTATGCTGATCGATGCACAGGATGAACCGCCCCAGGGTGGAGGCGAGCCGGCCATCATTTGCATGGGAGGGGCCATTGCGAATGCCATTTTCGATGCCACCGGCGCAAGGCTTTACCGGCTTCCCATGACCCCTGAGCGGGTACTTGAAGCAGTTCGTGAGGCAAATAAAGGACAGGACTCTTAAATATTACTTACCTTAGGGCGCTTTACACAGTTCATCCAATGCCTTCGGCTGTTAAGCGTCTTTCATTTCCGGACAGGTACCTGACGGCCTGGATTTTTGCCACAATACTGTAACGAATTCACGGCTTGTTCGTCATAAGGTTAGATCCTTATTTTTTATAAAAGATGAAAAGAACATTGCTTTTAACACTCGGCCTTGCCGCCGGGATCAGTTTGTATTCGCAGACCTTCAGACTTCACAGTATGTATGATTACTATCGCGGGGAAGAAGATGTGCTCACGCTTTTTATCCCGGGTTTCGCCTGCAGGCTGGCATGTTGCCTGCCGGATCTGGAACGCGCGGAAAGGGAATTGCTCAATTCCATCAGGTCTATACGGATACAGGTGATCGAAAACCGGGAGATCAACAGGAAAGTCAATTTTGCCCGGGACTTTGCAGACGTCGGGAATACAGGCGGTTATATTACTATGCTTGAGGTGCACGACGGGAGTGACGATGTACTGGTACTTGCCCGTGAAAAAAACGGAGCTGTCACCGAACTGATTGTCCTGGCAGGGGGTGAGGAAAACGTTATGGTCTGGGTAAAAGGCCGCATGAACAGGGATCTGCTGAAATGCCTTTATGAGATCACGGGCATTGAAGAATGCCGTTACACAAAGAGAATTTAATCCTTACCCAATTCCTCCTGTATCTTTTTTGGCAATTTCGAAACTACGATTTGATATGAATGATCAATCCATCCTTTAAGCAGATCCTTATCTAAAAAACCCTCAAGATTTATCCCGTTCCAGTGTTTTTTGTTGAAATGATATGCAGGAGTGACTTCAGGGTAATGTTCACGCAATTCAAGCGCCAAATCAGGATCACATTTCAGGTTTAATCCCCTGTTTTCTTCTGAAAGATCAAGCAAGGCAAACATTTTACCGGCAACTTTAAATACCAGAGCAGTATCATTAAATGGAAATCCTTCAGTAACTCCTTTCTTTGACAGGCAATAATCACGAATCTCTTCTAAATTCATTTACTGCTTGTTGTGTGCTGGTTGTACTTAATCATAGGTTGTTTTCACGGACTCAATCCAGTGCATTATTTTGTCTTCAAGAATATCCAAGGGGATGCAACCTGAATCAAGAATCTGGTTGTGAAACCGGGCAATATCAAATTCATCACCCAGTTCCTGTTCCGCTTTGGATCGGAGCTCAAGAATTTTTAATTGTCCGATTTTGTAAGACAGAGCCTGGCCCGGAATGGCCATGTAACGTTCAATTTCGGAAACGATGCTTGCTCCAGGCTCAGCCTCGTGGTCTGCGGAATATTGTATGGCTTGTTCCCTTGTCCAACCCTGGGTATGCATGCCAACGTCCACCACCAGGCGGATGGCCCTGTGCATTTCAGCACTTAACATACCGAAGTATTGATATGGGTCGGTATACAGGCCCAGTTCCTTGCCCAGTGATTCCGAGTACAGGGCCCAGCCTTCTCCATAGGCACTGTACCAGAGTAATTTCCTGAATTCAGGCAAGGATGTATTCTCTTGCTGAAGTGATATTTGAAAATGATGCCCGGGAATGGCTTCATGAAGGAAAAGGTCTTCATCGGAAAGAACATTATACTTTGTAACATCGGGGATGGGCACATAGAAAATACCGGGTCGTGTCCCGTCAAGTGATCCCGGATTGTACTCAGCACTGGCGGTGGCTTCCCTGAAGGCCTCTGTGCGTCTTACTTCAAATGGAGTTTCCGGGGTTTTGTCAAATAACCTTGCAAGGGCAGGTTTCATTTTTTCATGAATGGCATTGAAGTGGGCAATGACCTGCCCGGGTTCTGCGAACGGCATTAATTCCTTGTTTGTCCTAAGGTATTCGAAAAATGCCTTAAGGTCGCCATCAAAACCCACCTGTTTTTTTACCGACTGCATTTCATTACTTATACGGGCAACTTCCCTTTGACCTAAGGCAAATATTTCATCAGCAGACATATTGGTTGTAGTATAGAGTTTTATCAGATAGGCGTAATATTTTTCCCCATCCGGGATTGCATCAATTCCGGAACTGGTACGACAAGCAGGTAAATATTCGTTCTGCAGAAATTCCTTCAACCTTTTATTTGTGGGAATGATCTTATCCTGGATAATACGCTTGTAAGCCTCGCTGAGACGTATTTTATCCTCATCCGAAAAACCGACCGGAATATTTCTTACAGGTGCATAAAACAAATGTTCCTCTGCCGGGCCATGATCCAGGGCTTCGAACTGCGGAATTACTTTGGAAGCAAGGGAATTGGGAATGGTATATCCTCTTTCCATGCCTTTTCGCATGTTCACCAGGGCACTGTCACACCATTCCACGTAGGCGCTGAGGCGCGATAACCAGTTGTCATAATCCTTTACCGTCCTGAATGGCTGCAAACTGCTTCCGCCAGCCAGCTGACCGATCATAAGATGCATCGAACTAAACTGATTGATGGGCATAAGATGGTCGTTGAATTTCCCTCCTTCAATTCCGATGTTGCATTCCCATAGCAGTACATCGTAATTCATCTGATCGCTTTCTGAAAGGCCATTCCTGTCGATGCGAGTCAGGGCATTTTTATATTGACTGTAAAAATCCATGACCTGTTTTCTATATTCTGCGGTGATGGTATTTGGCAGTAAGTCATTATACCGGTCATCGCCCGCCATTGTGGCCTCCAACGGGAAAAGCTTCATTCGATCTTCATGGTATTGTTTCATCAGGCTGTCCATATCAGAAAATTCCTTTTTTGATGGTGAAGAGCAGTTTGTAAAGATAAATACTATCGCAATAATCATTAAAATGTTGTTTCTCATAACTCTATTATTAATCATCCAATTGAAAAATACTCAATATTGTTACTAACCAGCATACAACGGTCAGCGATATGAGAAGTAAAGATGTTGGTGCCAGGGACACCAACGCGCGTATAATGCCCGGCAGGTTCTCATCAATTTTGTTTTTTAAAGCTATGGGATTTTTGGATCAGAATCAACCTGGATTGCTGAAACGTAGTTTCATGTCTTCATAAATGGTATGGCAACAGGGTAAAGATTCCGTCTACCATCTTTTATTGATAGTATACCAGCAATAATTGTATAGATCAAATTCAAACCGTACATTATAACTATGAATAGTATCAAGCTAAAACCTCTAAAATGACCCAAAGGTAATTTTACATGCAACACGTTTTGGAAAGACATTATTGCAAATGGATAATAGGTTATAATAGTCCATGTAATTTGGAAGTTCAACAGCTTCTTAGCGAAATAGGTAAGATTCACAATGTTACCTTTCCTGGCCAGCCAAAGAATGGTTGGAAGTATGATATTGCCCAGTGGGAACAGTATAAAAGTCAATGCTGAAAAATGTACTGCCCCAATGTAATTCGGATTCTCCTGTTTAATGAAACTATATATATCATCCATTTGAACTTCCAGGGTTTCACAAATCCTTCGGAGAGTATTCCCGTGGGGTTCAGTTTCTCCAGATTCAATTCTCTGTATGGTTCAAAGATTAATACCAGCTGAGTCAGCCAGTTCTTCTTGTGACAGACCTTTTGATTTTCTTATTTGGGCAACGCGAATACCAAAATCATTCATGATGATTAAATTAATTCATTTCAGCAAATTTATTCAATCATCAGATCAGGTGTTGTGGTTTATTTGCGGCATTTAAACGACATTTCTGCCTAATGCAGGATTCAGATTTGTTTTTTCGTATACATCTTGCTGTGCCCGGTTATTTTATCAATTAACACTGGCTTTTTGGCAAGTTTCAATGAGAAGATTTATTTAAAGATCTTTTGGGCAAAATCTGCTAAGTAGCTACGCCAGTTTTGCCATGTATGCCCTCCGTCTGTTTCAACATATTCATATTTCATTCCGATGCTGTCCATTTTTTTTCGATATTCCTGAATTCCTTGGTAGACCGCCGTATCATCAACGCCAACACCAATCCAGTATAGTTTATACCCGTTGTTCATCTGTTGTTTCAGTTTTTCATCAACGTTCTGATATACCGGAGACGAAGGGTTGTTCCCACGTGGATTAACATTCAAGGCCGATGAAAACAATCCCACGTAGTCGAAGGTATTGGGATAATACAGCGAAATGTAAGCCGTATGAAAACCTCCCATGGATAAGCCGGCAATTGCACGGCCTTCTTTTGATTCTATTGTACGATAATTCGATTCAACGAATTTTATGACATCAATAAAAGTTTCTTCAAACTTTCCGTCCATTGTATTGGGCAGCATGAAGGATGGCGTTATGAACCCCTCACTCGATTCACCCGGTGCTGCTTCCTGAGAAACGTTGCCGTTTGTCATTACCACAATCATAGGTTTGGCTTTGTCCTGCGCAATCAGGTTGTCAATAATTTGCGCGGCCCTGCCTGAACCCAGCCAGGATTCTTCATCGCCCCCGATTCCGTGCAGTAAGTATAAGACAGGATATTTTATGTCGCTGGTTTCGTAGCCGGGAGGAGTATAAACAGAGACTCTTCTTGTTTTATCATTTCCCGGAGAATCATACCATCTGAATGTGACAGATCCGTGTGGTACTTTGTTAACCTTGTAAAGGTCGGCCTGACCTCCTTCGATAAGAAAAATATTGGAAACATTTGCAACATCCCGAAAGACATGTGCATTGTTCGGATCAATTGTTCGCACACCATCAACTGAGAAAGAGTATCTGTACATATCAGGCTGCAAAACTTCTGTGGTGTATGACCAGATTCCGTCATCTCCCAATTGCATATCCCGGGATGCGCTGGAAAATATTTGACTTGGCATCCAATCACCCGAGATTGTAACTTTTGAAGCATCAGGTGCTTGAAGCCGGAAGGTTACAGTATGGTCAGTGTTTATTTCATAGGAAGTAAACGGATTGCCACCGAATAAATCCTGTTGTGCCTGTAGTGACCAACTGATAAATCCTAAAATGAAAGTTAAAATAACAGGTTTCATGATTTGTAGATGTTTAATGTTAAATATTGTGCCAGTGAATTTCATTTATAAATTATTTCTGTTTTGTGTCATCTCTTTCAGGATTTTCCTGCCGTTTTCAGCCTGGCTTATCCCCACAGTGGTTTTGATGACGGAAAACAAATCCTCTAATTGAGATTCAGTTAAACCAACATTCATTCCCATATACAGATGTGATTGCAGCATCGGTTCAATCGCATTCATGCTTGCAAGAGCTGCGATTGTGGCCAGTTCCCGTTGAAAATAGGAAAGCACGTCGCGTTCAAAAATATCAGCAAATAAATGCTCTTTCAGAAAGGTATCTATTTCAGGACTGAAAGCCCCGAATCCGGAAACCGGCCTGGTCAATTTTTGCCCGGTCAATTCTTCCAGAACCTTTTTACCTCTTTCGTATTTGTCTTCACTCTCTTTTATTAGCGAAGCTCCATTTCCGACTTTATCATCGATTCCCTTTGCTTTTCTTTCGTCCAGAACAGACATCAATGTGTTTATGCCCTGAAGGCTTCTGGGAAATCCACAGTAGGCATACAGCTGTACCAGGACTTCCTTAATCTCGTTAATGGTTAATCCGGCATCGAGTCCTTCATTCAGAGCCAAATTCAGCTCGCTCAGCTTCCCCTGGGCCGTATAACTGGAAATGCGGACCAGGCTTTGTTGTTTAACATTCAGAGACATCTCCTGGGTAGTGTTGCTTTTTGCGTTCATAGCGGATAATAAGATTAGAATTGTAATTATCGAGACAATAGGTCGTTTTGTATTCATAACTTATTGTGTTATTAATTCCCGTTTAAATGTTTGATGATTTTGGCTGGTACTCCGGCTATTATAACATTGGGAGGAACGTCTTTAGTTACAACAGCACCTGCGGCAACAACTGAATTCTCTCCAACAGTAACACCTGAAGTTATAGTAACAGCTGCACCGATCCAAACATTCTTCTTGATTTTAATTGGTTTCGATATGGTGCTCCTGCGTTCGGTAATATCCAAAGCATGGCCGGTTGTAATAAGGTTTGTCTTCGGCCCGATTAACACATCATCTTCAATAGTGATCCCTCCCCGGTCCATAAGGGTGCAGTCATGATTAATGAACACATTCTTCCCTATGTTTATATTCAACCCGAAGTCAGTGTAGACTGGAGGCCATATATGAAAGGTATCATCCACTTCTTTATCGATCAAATCGAAAAAGAGCTTTCTGATCGTATTATAATCTGCCGGACTGGTATTGTTTAGCACACTTACTTTTTTATAAGCTCGCTTAATAATTTTCCTTATTTTGGGATATTCAGGATCATCCAATCTGATGAGCTCTCCGGTAAGTTCCCGTTCAAAAATGTCTTTATCAGCCATAGTCCCTTAATTTATATAAGAAATCCCACTATACAGTATGCAAGTATATTTGCTAATCCGTGGGAAATCCAACCTGGTATAATACTTCCATTTCCAACTTTCTCGTTTAAAATAACCGCAATATAAGCACCAACTGAAGGAATCAGAAAAATTACAATCAAGAATACAGGGTTTTTAGTTGTTAAAGCAAACAATCCTGCATGTATAATACCAAATATGATTGCCTGAATCAAATTTCCTTTTATGAAGCCTACCATGCTTATTAATCTTTTTGCAATAAATCCTCTGAAGAACAGTTCTTCCGCAAATGAAGTTTTAAATACAGCTGTTATGAGCAGTATCGTTAGAGAATTAATTCCAAAACCCATTTGTCTGAACTTGCCTGTTACACTATTTGGATCGAACATAATTTCTTTGAATTCAGCTGATGTATATGTTAAAATCAATGGTGGTGCAGCAAAAAGAATACATGCAACGACAGCAATGATATTTGCTTTTTTTGTTGATTTCCTTAATCCTATATAATCGAAAAATCCTTTTAATGTCCTCCTTTTAATTAGATACACCAAAAAGGGAATTGATG
>CAYOPZ010000053.1:0-16783 GCA_964406005.1 uncultured Bacteroidaceae bacterium | reverse complement strand
TCCCCGTTTCCCGCTCAAAAAGATGTTCCGGCCGGCAAATCCGGGACATTTTTACTTTTATTTGTAAATGAAGGCCGAGATCATAAGCATAGGTGATGAGATCCTGATCGGACAGGTGGTCAACTCAAACGCTGCATGGATTGGAGAAGCCCTTACAGGGATCGGGATACAGGTAGGCCGGAATATGGCCATACCGGATAATGCTCAGGCGATCAGATCGGCGCTCGATGAGAGTTCAAAGCGATCCCGGCTTGTGATTTTAACCGGCGGACTCGGACCCACCAGCGACGATATCACAAAGAAAACACTTGCAGAATATTTTGGCAGCAAAATGGTCAAAAACGAGGAAGCCCTTCGTATGATCCGGGATTTTCTGGAAAGCCGTGGAGTGGAAATGAACCGGCTCAACGAAGAACAGGCCGTTCTTCCGGACAACTGCATCCTGCTGCCTAACCGCTACGGTACGGCCTCCGGAATGTGGTTTTCGAAAAAGGGAACGGAAATCATCTCCCTCCCGGGTGTTCCCTATGAAATGAAAGCCATGATCACAGATCACGTATTGCCCGGGCTGAAGGATATGTATTCACTTCCGCTTATTGTCCATAAGACCCTGCTGGTCCAGGGCATCCCCGAATCCCACCTGGCATCCAGCCTCCGGGAATTCGAGGATCGGCTGCCACAGGGCATAAAACTTGCCTACCTGCCTTCCGCGGGAAGGGTTAGACTGCGGCTGACGGGACAGGGTGAGGACAGGAGGATTGAAAAATTGCTGGAAAAGGAGGTTGAAAGACTCAGGGGATACATCCCCGGGAAACACTTTTACGGATATGGGGACGAGCAGCTGGAAAAGCTGATCGGAGAACTTCTCAGGGAAAGAGGATACACCCTGGCGCTTGCCGAAAGCTGCACGGGAGGTACGATGGCACAGATGATTACATCCGTTCCGGGAAGCTCGGATTATTTCCTGGGCTGTGTTGTGGCATATTCCAATGAAATCAAGGAAAGAATACTTGGGGTGAATAAGGAATCCCTCATCAGGTTCGGGGCAGTCAGTGAAACTGTCTCCAGGGAGATGGCAGAAGGCGTACGAAAACTGTACGGCTCGGATTTTTCCATCGCCACCTCCGGGATTGCCGGGCCCGGTGGAGGTACACCCGACAAACCTGTTGGGACTACCTGGATTGCTACGGCTTCAAAGGACCGGGTGGTTTCTTCGGTTTACCGGTTCGGAGAGCACAGGGGGAGGAATATACAAAAGGCATCGCTGACAGGATTGAATATGCTGCGAATGTTGATTACAGACTAATTTTGTCCGGAATATATTTGATTAATTAAAGAAAATTCGCGTTATTTGCGAACTGTTTAAAAATGAGGCGATCGACACAAAAAAATGGGAAGAGTTTGTCAGATTACAGGAAAGAAAGTGATGGCGGGAAACAATGTTTCTCACTCAAACAGAAGGACGCGAAGAAAGTTTTATCCGAACCTGTTCGATAAGCGTTTTTATCTTCCTGAAGAGGATCGCTGGATAAGGCTCAGGGTATCTGCCTCGGGGATCCGTGTCATCAATAAAAAAGGATTGAAGAAAGCCCTGGATGAAGCAGTGGAAAAGGGATTTATTAAGAATTACTGAATTTAAGCTTCGATAGAATGGCCAAGAAGGGAAACAGACAGCAGGTCATCCTGGAATGTACGGAACACAAGGATAGCGGAATGCCGGGAACCTCCCGGTACATAACAACCAAGAACCGGAAAAATACACCGGACAGGCTTGAGTTAAAAAAATACAATCCCATTCTGAAAAAGTATACGATTCACCGTGAAACAAAATAATGCACGATGGCAAAAAAGTCAGTTGCAACATTACAGAGCGGAGTAGGCAAGAAATTCACAAAGTGTATACGAATGGTGAAGTCGAAAGATACGGGTGCCTATGTATTTGAGGAAGAAGTCGTACATAACGATCATATTGCCGATTTTTTCAAAAGGGCTGAATAGAATTTCACCAATCAGGGGTATCTAAGTGAAGCTTTCTTAATTCAAGGAAGCTTTTTTTATATCATGGGAATATTTTCAAAAGAAAAAAAAGAATCTCTGAACAAAGGTCTGGAAAAGACCAAGGAGAGCGTGTTCAAGAAACTTACCAGGGCAGTTGCCGGAAAATCAAGGGTCGATGAAGAAGTTCTTGACAGGCTGGAAGAAGTCCTTATCACTTCTGATGTGGGCGTGACAACCACAGTCAACATCATCGAACGCATCGAGTCAAGGGTAGCCCGTGATAAGTACCTTGGTACGGACGAACTGAATGTGATATTGAAAGAAGAAATAGCAGGACTCCTGTCCGAGCAGGGCAATGAAGTGAATTTCTCATTTCATGATCCGCTGCCGGCAAAGCCGTATGTGATCATGGTCGTCGGAGTCAACGGTGTGGGGAAGACCACCACCATCGGGAAACTGGCCTGGCATTTCAAACAGGCCGGAAGGAAAGTGTACATGGGTGCGGCTGATACCTTCCGGGCTGCAGCCGTAGACCAGCTCAGCATCTGGGCTGAAAGTGCAGGTGTGGAAATCATCAGGCAGGAAATGGGATCCGATCCGGCATCCGTTGCTTTTGACGCCCTGTCCTCAGCAGTGGCCAACGATGTTGATGTGGTGATCATCGATACGGCCGGCCGACTCCACAACAAGGTGAATCTGATGAACGAGCTCACCAAAATAAAAAGGGTAATGACCAAGGTAATCCCCGGAGCGCCGCATGAAATCCTTCTGATCCTCGACGGATCGACCGGCCAGAATGCATTCGAACAGGCCAGGCAATTCACCGAAGCTACAGAGGTTAATGCCCTGGCACTCACCAAACTTGACGGAACTGCCAAAGGAGGAGTGGTCATAGGTGTTTCTCACCAGTTCAGGATCCCCGTGAAATACATCGGCATTGGAGAAAAATTACAGGACCTGCAGGTTTTCAACAAAGATGAGTTTGTAGACTCCCTCTTTAGCTGAGTTCCCTGCCCGCAACCATGAAAATCAAATCCCCTGCACATAAGATCAATGTTGTAACGCTTGGCTGTGCCAGGAATATAGTGGATTCGGAAATATTGATGAAACAAATCGAAAAACAGGGGATGGAAGTCGTTTATGACCAGGACATTTCGGATGCCCGGACAGCGATCATCAATACATGCGGATTCATACAGGACGCCAGGCAGGAATCCATTGATACCATTTTGTGGTATGCCCGTGAGAAAAAAGAGGGAAGGCTCGACTATCTGTATGTAATCGGATGCCTTTCAGAACGATACATGCATGAACTCAGAAAGGAAATACCTGAGGTGGACAGGTATTTCGGAGTTCGGGACATGAAAGCAATACTGGAACAGCTGGGAGCGGATCCGGATAAGGAGATTACAGGGGAAAGGAAACGCATTACTCCCGCACATTATGCATACCTCAAGATATCCGAAGGATGTGACCGGAAATGTTCGTTTTGCGCCATCCCCCTGATCCGGGGGAAACAGGTATCACGGTCCGTTGAAGAACTTAAAGGAGAGGCGGAATATCTTTCGACCTCGGGAGTAAAAGAACTGATACTCATTGCGCAAGACCTTACTGCGTATGGTACGGACCTTTACGGGAAAAGGGAGCTGGCACGATTGCTCGATACACTCGTTGAAATCCGGGGCATAGAATGGATCCGCCTGCAATATGTCCATCCGGCGGAGTTTCCTGAAAATGTACTGGAAAGGATAAAGTCCCAACCCAGGATCTGCAATTACCTGGATATACCCATCCAGCACATATCGGATACGGTTCTGCAGAAAATGCACAGGGGCATTACCCGTTCGGAAATACTGCACATGCTCAATAAAATCAGGGAAAAGCTCCCCGGAACGGCCATCCGGACGACCCTGCTCACAGGGCATCCGGGTGAAGGAGAAGAGGAATTCCGGGAATTGAAAGAGTTGGTACAGGCGGTCCGTTTTGAGCGGATGGGAGTATTTACCTACTCAGAAGAGGAGGGGACCTGGGGTGCCGGTAACCTGAAGGACAGTATTCCTTCATCTGTAAAACAAGCCCGGCTTGAAGAGTTGATGCAGATCCAGCAATCGATCTCTTTTAAAATAAACCGGCAGCGGATCGGCACCATACTGAAGGTGATCATTGACAGGCAGGAGGGGAAGTATTATACAGGACGGACAGAATTCGATTCTCCCGAAGTTGACAATGAGATCATTGTCACATCGAAGTCAGCTCTGACCATCGGTGATTTTGTAAATGTTCACATCACGGAAGCAGGGGACTACGATCTGCAGGGATTTGCCCTTTGATCCTAAGCTTTTCCGCTTTGTTTTTTAACAGGAGTTCTTTTTCCGGGCTTCTGAATCTTTACCGTGATCTCTTCCTTCTTCTCGTCGAATCCGACAGCCACGGTATCCCCTTCGGCAATATCGGCCGATATCAGCACCTCTGCCATGGGATCTTCCAGGTATTTCTGAATGGCCCGTTTCAAAGGCCGGGCACCATACTGTATGTCGTATCCCTTGTCGACAATAAAATCTTTTGCCGCATCCGAAAGCCGGACCTGATATCCGAGTTGCATGATCCTTTCATACAGGCCTTTCAGTTCAATATCGATGATCTTGTGAATATCATCACGTGTGAGTGCATTGAAAAGCACCACATCATCGATCCTGTTCAGGAATTCAGGCGAAAAAACATTCTTAAGTGCTTTCTGGATGACGGATTTCACATATTCGTTCGTGGATTCCTGTCTCGCCTTTGTGTCAAATCCCACGCCACGGCCGAAATCCTTCAGCTGCCTGGTACCAATGTTGGAAGTCATGATCACGATCGTATTCCTGAAATCTACCCGTCGTCCCAGGCTGTCCGTCAACTGTCCTTCATCCATTACCTGCAACAGAATATGATACACATCCGGGTGCGCTTTTTCTATTTCATCCAGCAAAACCACTGTATACGGTTTCCGCCGGACTTTTTCCGTAAGCTGCCCGCCTTCTTCATATCCCACATAACCGGGGGGAGCCCCGACCAAACGCGAAACTGAGAATTTCTCCATATACTCACTCATATCGATCCGGATCAGATTCTCTGCCGAATCAAAAAGATACCGGGCAAGTATCTTTGCCAGTTGCGTTTTCCCGACCCCGGTGGGTCCGAGAAAAATAAATGTTCCGATCGGTTTGTTCGGATCTTTCAGTCCGGCCCTGTTCCTTTGAATGGATTTGACCACTTTAGCAATGGCTTCATCCTGGCCGATTACACTGGTCTTCAATTCGTCGCCCATGGCAAGCAGGCGTGTACCTTCTGCCTGTGCGATCCTCTGAACAGGTACCCCGGTCATCATGGCAACCACTTCAGCCACCTTGTTCTCGTCAACAAGTTCCCTGTTCCTGGTAAGTTCTTTTTCCCATTTGGACTTTTCCTGTTCAAGCAATTCAAGGTATTCCTTTTCCTTGTCGCGAAAACTGGCGGCCCTTTCAAAATTCTGGTTTTTAACGGCCCTGATTTTTTCCTTTTTGGTCTCCTCTATTTCTGCCTCAAGTTTGAGAATCCTGTCCGGAACCACAATGTTTGAAATATGAACCCTTGAGCCTGCCTCGTCCAGAGCGTCAATGGCCTTATCGGGCAGGTGCCTGTCGCTGATGTACCGCTGTGTCAGGGCCACGCAGGCATGGATTGCCTCCTCATTGTAATTGACATTGTGATGTTCCTCGTATCTCTCCTTGATATTGTTGAGTATCTCAATCGTCTCCTCCGCATCGGTCGGTTCCACCATAACCTTCTGGAAGCGTCTTTCCAGGGCGCCGTCCTTTTCGATGTGCTGACGATATTCATCCAGTGTTGTGGCACCTATACACTGTATCTCACCCCGTGCAAGGGCGGGTTTCAGCATATTGGCAGCATCAAGTGATCCCGTAGCGCCGCCAGCACCGACAATGGTGTGAATCTCATCAATGAACAGAATGATACTGGAGGTCTTGCCGAGTTCGTTCAGGATTGCTTTCATGCGTTCCTCAAACTGTCCCCGGTATTTTGTACCGGCAACAATGCTGGCAAGGTCGAGTGTCACCACACGCTTATCAAAAAGCACGCGGGATACCTTACGTTGTACGATCCGGTTTGCAAGTCCTTCGACAATCGCAGATTTTCCGACACCCGGCTCACCTATCAGGATGGGGTTGTTTTTCTTTCTGCGGCTCAGGATCTGGGCCAGTCTCTCAATCTCCCTTTCCCTTCCGACAATAGGATCCAGCCTGTTTTCCTCTGCTGCCTTTGTAAGGTCGATACCGAAATTATCCAGCACAGGTGTCTCCGAGCTGGATTTTCCTCCCGGCTGGGACCCGGCTCCGCTTTTGGATCCTTCGAACTGCCCCTTAACCTCCTCATCATCATCGTCGTCACCCGGGAATTCGGACTTTGTTCCTTTCTTTGTGCTTTCGAGTTCAGCCCGGATCGTATCATAACTGATATCATATTCCTTCAGTACCTGGGTTGTAATGGAATTCTCATCCTTCATTATGGCCAGCAACAAATGTCCTGTATCAATGGTGTCATCATGCAGGGATTTGGCTTCGAGATAAACCAGCTTCAATACCTTTTCGGCACTTTTTAACAGGGGAATATTATCCGTATCCCTTATTTTCATAGTGCTTTCGGGGCGAATCAATTCTTCTATCGATCTTCTCAAATCATATAATTCCACTCCCATAAGGATCAATATATCTATGGCGAGACCTTCTCCGTCTCTTAAAATGCCAAGAAACAAATGCTCTGTGCTGATGTGGGCATTACCAAGACGGATTGCTTCCTCTTTACTGTAGGACAGAACATCCTTGATGCGTTGCGAAAACCTGGCATCCATCTTCTCTGAAACGTTGACTATACTTAGATTAAAAATACATATTTGATTGCAAATATAACAATAATATCAGTAACAAATATAAACAGACCATGTTGAAAAAATACACATTCAAATGCAGTGAAAATAGGCAATAAATCAGTAATTTCGGGTTTGGATTCTGCTATTAGAAGAATTAAAGATTGCAAATTCGCAAAACCCTGAATAATTTAATTGATGGCTGAAGGAGAAAAGGTAATAAAAATCAATATTGAAGAGGAGATGAAATCGGCCTACATCGATTATTCGATGTCGGTAATTGTTTCAAGGGCTTTACCGGATGTCAGAGACGGATTGAAGCCTGTTCACAGGCGTGTATTATATGGAATGTCCGAGCTCGGCCTTTTATCGAACAGGGCTTACAAAAAATCGGCCAGGATCGTCGGGGAGGTTCTGGGGAAATATCATCCCCATGGGGATTCATCGGTATATGAAGCTATGGTAAGGATGGCACAGGAGTGGTCTCTCCGATACCCTCTGATTGACGGGCAGGGGAATTTCGGTTCGGTAGACGGAGACAGTCCGGCTGCTATGAGGTATACAGAAGCAAGGCTTCAGAAAATCGCCGAAGAAACCTTGTCGGATATAGACAAGAACACGGTTGATTTCCAGCTTAACTTCGATGACTCATTGCAGGAACCCACGGTACTGCCTTCGCGTATCCCCTTGCTCCTTGTGAATGGTGCGTCAGGAATTGCAGTGGGGATGGCAACCAATATGCCGCCGCACAATCTCAGTGATTCAATTGATGCCATTGTAGCCAGTATTGATAATCCCCAGATAAGCGTAAACGATCTGATTGACATTATTAAGGCACCGGATTTTCCTACAGGAGGTCTTATTTACGGATACCAGGGAGTACAGGAAGCCTACCGGACCGGCAGGGGAAAGATTGTAATGCGTGCCAAAACGGAATTTGAAACGACTTCTTCCGGCAGGGAAAAAATCATCGTCTCAGAGATACCATACCTCGTGAATAAGGCTGAAATGATCAAAAAAACAGCCGATCTGATCAACGAGAAAAAAATAGAAGGAATATCATATATAAATGACGAATCTGACAGGAATGGCATGCGCATTGTGATTATCCTGAAAAAAGATGTTAATGCAAATGTTATTCTTAATAAGCTACTTAAATATACTCAACTTCAGGCAAGCTTTAATGTTAATAATATTGCGCTGGTCAATGGAAGACCCAGAACACTGAACCTGAAGCAGATTATCGGATATTTTATCAAGCACCGGCATGAAGTTGTCGTTCGCCGGACCAAATATGAGCTGGATCAGGCTGAAAAAAGGGCCCATATCCTGGAAGGCTTGCTGGTTGCCCTCGACAACCTGGATGAAGTGATCAAATTGATACGGGGTTCGAAGACTCCTGATATTGCCAGGGAAGGCCTTATGCAAAAATTCGAACTGACTGAGATACAGGCCAAAGCCATCCTGGATATGCGGTTACAACGGTTAACGGGTCTTGAACGTGAAAAAATAAAGGACGAATACCAGGAACTGAAGGATTTAATCAGCTATTACAGGAAAGTATTGTCTGATGAAGGACTGCGCATGCAAATCATAAAGGAAGAGTTGCTTGAGATAAGGGAAAAGTACGGTGATCAGCGGAGAACTGAAATCGTCCCAAATGCAGAGGAATTCAACCCAGAAGATTTTTATGCCGATGAAGAGATGGTCATCACCATATCACACCTGGGTTATATCAAACGTACACCGCTTTCTGAATTCCGTACGCAGGGAAGGGGAGGGGTCGGTTCCAAAGGATCCACGACCCGTGATGAAGATTTTCTCGAACATATGTATTCAGCCACCATGCATAATACAATGCTTTTTTTCACGGAAAAAGGGAAATGCTACTGGCTGAAGGTTTATGAGATCCCGGAGGGTACACGTACATCAAAGGGAAGGGCCATCCAGAACCTTATCAACATCGATCCGGATGATAAGGTCCTTGCATTTATCAATGTCCAGAACCTTTCCGATCCCGCATATATCAATAATAATTTCATTGTAATATGTACTTCCCGCGGCATCATTAAAAAAACATCCCTGGAGGCATATTCCCGGCCCAGGCAGAATGGAATTATTGCCATTAATGTCAGGGAAGGAGATACCCTTATAGAAGCCAGGCTGACAAACGGCAATGCAGAGATCCTGCTGGCCAACCGTTCAGGAAAAGCCATACGTTTTAATGAAAAGACGGTCAGGCCCATGGGGCGTAATGCCGCTGGCGTCAGAGGAATAAAACTGTCAGATGATCCCGGAGATGCGGTAGTTGGAATGGTATGCCTGGAGGACCACGGGAGTGGAATCCTGGTGGTCTCTGAAAAGGGTTTCGGAAAAAGATCCGATGTCGAAGACTACCGGATCACCAACCGGGGAGGCAAGGGTGTAAAGACAATAAATATCACGGAAAAAACCGGACAACTCATTGCCATTAAAGAAGTTACAGATATTGACGACCTTATGATCATAAATAAATCCGGCATTGCCATCCGTATGCCTGTCACGGACATGAGAGTAATGGGCAGGGCCACTCAGGGAGTAAAGCTTATCAATTTGAGGGAAGGCGATTCCATTGCTTCAGTTACCAAGGTCCAGGGATATATGAATGGAGAAGAAAACAACTAGAAAAATACTTATCTTTGCTTCAGTTTACCAACCTTGGCAATTATCGTCAATTTAGGGTTTGGCAAGGATTTTGATCTTTTAAAGGAAATAATATATTTGTGCATCAGAAAAATCAATTAACCAAACGCCAGTAACATGAAACGTATCATTATCACCGCTTCTGTATTATTATGCTTCTTATATGTCAGCGCACAGCCGGGAAGAGGTGGTGGAGGACAACCACCATCGGGAGGACCACAGGGTGGACAGGGACCTGGTACCCAGGGTACTGCAACACCTACGCTGAATTACAAATCACTGGAGAAAAAGTGGGAAAAAAGCAATGAAGACATTCAGGATGAAAAAAAGAGTTTAAAACCGAAAACCTGGATCAAAAGAGGAGAATTGCTTCAGGATATTCATGATGTGAATATTGAATTTGTCAGGCTGGGAATGGCAGCTTCCGAAGCCGATCTCCTAATGGGCAGTCCCAATGAAACCAAAACAAACGAGCAGGGACAGGAATTGCGCATTTACGACCGGATCACACTCATCTTCAAAAACAATGAGGTAGTAGACTGGGTTGAAACGCAGACAATCCAGGAGAATCCATTGCCGTTGGCACTCGAATCATTTACCAAAGCCCTTGAACTCGATGAGGAAGGCAAGAATGACAACAAGATTCGCGAGGATCTTGACCGGCTTAAGCAACAGTTTGAGAGGGATGCCGTACTCCATTACTTAAGGGAGGATTATGCCAAAGCCCTTGAAAATTTCGAGTTTATCCTTAAAACAAGTGAAACGCCCGTTTATGATAATTTCGTGGATTCCATGGCCATCTTTAATGCCGCCCTTTCAGCCAGCCTCGCAGATAAGCATGAACAGGCCGTCAAGTACTATGAACGGGCGGTCGATATCAATTATGGAGGCGGTGATGCCTATCTCAGGCTGGCAAGAGAGTTCCTTGCAATGAAAGATTCGACAAAGGCACTGGACAATTTACAGCAAGGTTTTAAAATGTATCCCGATTCCACCAGTATCCTGTATGAAATGATCAATTATTACCTGAATTCAGGGGACAGTGAAGCCGGCATGAAATATCTGAATCTTGCACTGGAGAAAGACACAAGCAATCCATCCATTTATTTTGCCAAAGGAACATTGTATGATCGCCTGGGAGATAAGGAAAAAGCCATTGAATCATACAATAAATCTATTGAGGTTGATCCTGAATACTTTAACGGCTGGTTTAACCTTGGGGCCTTGTATTATAACAACGCCGTGGAAATGTACGACATTGCAAATGAAAAGGAAGACCTTGAAGAATACAATAAGGCCAAGCAGGAGGCAGACGAGGCCTTGAAAATTGCCATTGAGCCCCTGGAAAAGGCTCGTTCCATAAATCCCAAAGACATTGATGCCCTTCGGACATTACAAACAATTTATTACAGGCTTAAGATGACGGATAAATATGAAGAAGTAAAAGCCATACTCGATGAATTGACTCAATGAATTATAAATATTTCTGACAACCTGTAATATCAATAGAGGAGGTACGGTTTTGTACCTCCTTTGATATTTAAATTCCCTACTTAACATAATATATATTATAGGACATTTATATTATTTAAAAAAAATTTGCGTCCAGCTCCGCTGGTTAACATAAAATCAGATATTGGCGCAACGAATGTTGCCCAATATCGGCACCGATTTTATGTTAAAGCAAATTTTATGATTCATCTTCAGACCTGATTTCAGCTCCCTCTTAGGAATTTCTATTGAAATATATATCCAAAACTTACACCACCCCCGGGAATTACATCACCTGCAAAGTTCATATAGCTTTTACCGTTTTCATAATGAAAGTTTTTATCAAATGCAAAATATGCACCGGCAGTTACTTTCAAGTAAAAGTTGGAGGCAGATGTGAATGTGAAGTTTGTATTTGGATATACTATCATATCAACAAATGAACTGTTATATGAATCACCCCAGAATGGATTTGCGGCGAAACCAGAAACTTCTGTGCCAATTCCCAATCTTTTATAACGATAATTAAGCCCAAAATGCATTATGCTTGTCGGATCTTCTCTTCCCGTAATTAAAGTTCCAAGTCCAATTGTTGGGGTAATTTTATGATAGCCGTTCTCTGATAAGATAAAATCAAATGCAGTATTCAGTGACATTCCAAGAAAATTGGAACCTCCAACCTGTAATTCAGATTTTATCTGTCCATTAACAATTAATGTAGAAGAAGCTAAAATCAAATAATTAATGATCTTCTTCATTTGCTATAGCAATCTAAATTATTCATAATCAATCACTTAATTCTTGAAGTGCAAGATGTGGTTCAGGATATTCTAATCGGGTTTCTGTTCAATTTTGATGAGTTTACTGACATCATAACCCCTGTTTGCCAGCTTATTAAGCAATTCATTGTATTGACTTTCATCCATTTGCGGTGTACGGGACAGTATCCATAAGTAATTATCAGAACTACTGCCTATGGCAGCCCATTTATAATTATCGTCTAACTCAAGTACAAAATAATCCGCGTAAAAAAACAGGAAAAATGATACTTTCAATTTAGCAGGTTCTTCAGGATTTGGGATCCTGGCTTTTCCAACGGCTTCTGATCTTTTCCCATTAAGGGTTTTCTTATACCCGCTATTCAAAACCTTTATTTTCCCGTCATCACGAAATGAATAATTTGCTGTAACTCCTACCAACCCACGTTCAAATTTATGATCGTAACGGGCTATTTCGTACCAGGTACCCAGGTACCTTTCAATATCCAATTCTTTCACTACGGTTTTATCAATCATAGGAGTTTGACTTTTGCATGAAAGGACAATCAGGAATAGTGTCAAGAATAAAGTTATGCTTTTATCCATAGTTCTGTGAGTTGTTCAGGACATTTTTTAAATATGCTCCTGTGAAACTGTTTTCACAATGAACAATGTCTTCAGGTAGTCCTTCGAAAAGAATTTCACCCCCTTTTGCACCGCCTTCAGGCCCTAAATCTATGATCCAGTCTGCCTGTTTGATAATATCAAGATTGTGCTCAATGATCACAACTGTGTTATCTTGTTCAACCAGTCGTGAGATGATGGCTGAAAGTCTGTCTATATCTGCCATATGAAGCCCGGTGGTAGGTTCATCCAGGATGTAAAGATGCCCCTCTTTATGTAGCTCTGATGCCAGCTTTATCCGTTGGGCTTCCCCGCCCGAAAGCGTTGACAGTGGCTGACCTATTTTCAAGTAACCCAGCCCAACATCCTGAAGTGTGCGTAGCCGTTTGACGATCTGAGCCTGATTGAAGTATTCAAGGGCGGAATTAATTGTCATCTCAAGGACCTCATAAATATTTTTCCCTCTATACGTTAATTTAAGGACATCATCCTGATATTTTTGCCCTCCGCATTCATCACAGGTAATGTGGATATCGTCAAGGAAACTCATTTCGACGCTGACAAAACCGTTTCCCTTGCACTTGGGACATGCTCCTTTGGAATTGAAACTAAAAAGAGATGATTTACTGCCCGTTTCTTTTGCAAACTCTTCTCTGATCAGGGTAAACATTCCGGTATAAGTGGCCGGATTTGACCGAATACTTTTACCAACCGGGGACTGATCAATAACAACAGCATCATGCTGCTGTTTAACGAACACATCATTGATCAGACTGCTTTTTCCACTGCCCGCAACTCCCGTAACACAGGTCAGCACCCCTTTTGGAATGCGAACACTGATCGTTTTCAGGTTGTGAATAACCGCATTATGGATCTCAAAATAGTCCGACGCCTGTTTTCTTTTCCTGAGGATATTCGTATGCTTCCGGAGATACTTCCCTGTAATGCTTTCTGACTGGGCCAACTGCTTTAAGGGACCGGAATAGATAATCTTCCCCCCGTGCATCCCGGCTTCCGGCCCAATATCAATGACCCACTCCGCCGATTTTATGACAGCGGGATCATGTTCCACCACCAGGATGCTGTTACCCCGGTTTTTCATCTGATACAGCATATCAATCAGCCTGCCAATATCACGAGGGTGAAGCCCAATTGACGGCTCGTCCATGATATACATCATATCGACAAGATCGCAATCAAGCTGTCGTGCCATCTTTACCCGTTGGGATTCCCCACCGGACAAAGTTCCAACTTCCCGGTTCAATGAAAGATAGCCAACACCAATTTCAATGAGGTGCGACAAGGTTCTGCGCATTTTTCTTACCAGGGGAGCTGCAATATCACCTTGCACTTCAGAAAGGAACTGATCAAGGGAGGTCAGTTCCATCCTTACAAGTTGATCAATGGATTTGCTGTTGAGTTTTACACCACGTGCTCTTTCATTTAACCTGGTACCCTGGCAGGCAGGGCAATCCGCGTAAACAAAGTATTTCTGATACACATTCCTTCTTGCTTCACTTAACTGGCCTTCCGCTTTATTTATGTGAAGGCGTTCAAGTCTCCGGACGATGCCTTCATAATTCTTGGTGTATGTTCCGGCTCCATGCTGCTTCTCGATCGGAATCCCTTCTGCATACAGAAGTCTGTGCATTTCGTCATCAGAAAATTCCTGAAGGGGTTTATCACAATCAAACAGGTTGATTCCAATAATCTCACGCCAGTTCCACCCACCAATTTTATGGTCTGGATGGTTAATCGCCCCTTCCCGCAATGATTTTGTAGTATCCAGCATTTGATCAACATCAATCGTGAT
The DNA here is from genome assembly GCA_964406005.1 of uncultured Bacteroidaceae bacterium. GTDB lineage: Bacteria > Bacteroidota > Bacteroidia > Bacteroidales > SM23-62 > CAYOPZ01. The sequence continues at coordinate 2,517 of CAYOPZ010000053.1, read as the reverse complement.
GCGTTTCCCCAGTCCCTTGCATTCGGGACACATGCCTTCAGGATGATTGAATCCAAAATAAAATGATGGACCAATATTCGGGATTCCAATCCTTGAATAGAGAAGACGAAGATGGGTATATATTTCGGTCGCAGTGCCAACGGTACTCCGGAGATTCATGCCCAGCCTTTTCTGATCGATCACTATGGCTGTTGAGATATTCGTGATTTCATCGACATCCGGACGGGATAATTTGGGTAATCGTCTTCTCGCGAACGTTGAAAAAGTTTCAATAAGTTGTCGCTGGGCTTCCGTATAAATCGTATCGAACACCAGTGATGATTTTCCCGATCCGGAGACCCCTGTAAACACGACTACCTTGTGTTTTGGAATTTCAACAGTGATGTTTTTCAGATTATGTACCCGGGCATTAACAATACTGATGTTGTCATATACCTTTGAATGCTGTGAATGTGTGTCCATTATGTGCATCCTCTATTAAGACAAATTGGTAAATGTTAACCTGCTTCAGCAGATGAGCTGCTGTTTCTGCCGGTTAAACGTAACACCACATATCCTGAAATCCCGGATACAAGTGAGCCAAACAGAATACCCAGCCTGTCATCAACAGCATAATCAGGACCGCCCTGTTCAAAGGCCAGAGAACCGACGAACAGGCTCATGGTAAAACCTATACCGCAAAGCAAGGCTACACCGTATAACTGCCCCCACCCTACACCTTCGGGTAGTTTTGAAATACCCAGTTTTATTGCCACCCAACTAAAACCGAATACGCCCAGCTGGTTCCCGAATAAAAGACCGGCAGCAATGCCTAAAGTTACAGGGTGAAGAAAGGAATCAATGGTAATACCATCAAACGATATGCCTGCGTTTGCAAAAGCAAAGAGCGGCAAAATACCAAAGGCAACAGCCGGATGAAGGTCATGCTCCAGCTTTTCCAGTTGGGTCTGTGATTCACCAGGTTCTTTTTTGAAGGGGATAAAAAAGGCCGTTAATACGCCCGCCAATGTTGCATGCACACCTGATTTCAAAACAGCAGTCCAGAGTACAAGACCGACAAGCAGATAAGGAGCCAGGCTCAATACACCCTTTCGATTCAATATAAACAGTACCAATACGGCAATCACCGCTAAAAGTAATGATGAGAGCGATAGATCGGTAGTGTAAAAAACCGCAATGATTATGATAGCGCCCAGGTCATCAATAATGGCCAATGTCATCAGGAACAGCTTAAGCGCTTGTGGGATCCGACTGCCTAAGAGCGCAAGCACTCCCAGTGAAAATGCGATATCGGTAGTTGACGGAATTGCCAAACCTTTCATTGCAATGGGATCGCCCCAATTCATTGACGCATAAATAACAGCGGGCAAAGCCATGCCCCCAATCGCTGCAATGACGGGCAAAAAAATACGGGATGGTTCAGAAAGTTCGCCTGCCAGGAACTCCCGCTTTACTTCCAGCCCGATAAGAAAGAAGAACATGGCCATCAGGCCATCATTGATCCATAACAGCAGGGGTTTTGCAATTTCAAATTCACCAATTTGAATTGCGACAGGTGTTTCCAGCAGCGCATCATAATAAACGCCGGCAGGTGAGTTTTTCGCCAACAACGCCAGCAAAGCAGCTGCCAGAAGAAGTATTCCACCGGCTGCCTCTAAACGCAGAAACTCCTTCAGTTTATCTATTAACATTATCGCACCATATATGCTTAATATATACAGCCAACGTTAGAGTGTTTTTCTCCAGTTCATTGTTTTTAATTATCCTGTTAGCCAAATTTCAATCGAATTTTATTCCAGAAAATCATTGTCAATAAGAATATTACGAAAACAACCAAATCGTATGGAATATTTGCATCAAATATTCGTAACGGATGATTAAACAAAGAATGAATAAACACGGTTAAAGTAAAATTCTTCGTTCTGACAAAAAATATAACAAAAAGTACTCCTAAAATAAATAGTCGAACCTGGTCAAAGAATAAATTCTCATAGTGTTTAATAAATATCCGGTTTGGTAAATGACACACAGCAAAAAAGAGTTGAGAAATTATTATGGAAATAATAAATGCTGTTCGGTCTGAAGATCGTTTTTTCAGGAGAATATAAAGTTGTAAAAAGAAAATACTGCGAAATATTAATTCTTCAGTCAGGGCATTACCAAATAATTGTCCAAGAAAAGCTCCTGTCTCTACATTGATATGCCGGTGCAAGGACAGAGAACTCCCTGAAAACAATGAATATATGAATGCTGAAGTCTGAATAATCAGCCAGAATATTATCCCTAAAACCAGCCCGTTTATTAATTTCTTTCTATCCAGCCAAATAGATGCAAGATTATGTTTGCCTATCTTGAATATGATTAAGCCCCAAATAAGTAAAACGATTAAACTACCCTGCAGAGTAGGATTTATCAGATAATATGACCAAACAGAAATCGGTTCGTAATATTCAAGAGTATATAAATAGTTTATTAATAGGACAAGAATCGGTTGGAGAATTACGATTATTAAAAGAA
>CAYOPZ010000052.1:0-16845 GCA_964406005.1 uncultured Bacteroidaceae bacterium | reverse complement strand
AACCATTGAACCATTTAAAATATGCGTTGGCTTCTTAATAGCACAACGGGTTAGTATATAGAAATATACGAAGTAATTCATTAATAATCAAGTTGTGGGGAATTACAGGCTTCCGTTGCCACCCCGAAGAGTACTGTGCAATGTTTGGGCAGATCATTGGAAAAATGCGATCTTTGAATTTCAAATCCTGTCGACCGATGCCATTCAATCCCCAAAAACCGTTCATTGTCTTTTCAATCCTGCTCGCAGCATTGTCCGCCTGTAACTTCCCGGGCAGGAATTCCGAAAATCTGGATGCAGTCGAACGAACCGATTCCTGTTCTTCGAACCCGGCACATTCCTACGAGCTGTATATTCCTCCCCGCAATAAGACGCAGCAGGACCTTCCTTTGCTTGTGGCCATCGATCCGCATGGGGCAGGGTACCTGGCCATGGACCGTTTGAAGGAATCCGTTACGGAATACCCGGCCGTACTGGCAGCTTCCAATCTCATTCAGAACAACGACCCCGATTTTGTACGGGAACTGGATGAACTCATTGCCGATATAAAAAGCCGTTATCCCGTCGGGGAGCATACATGGCTTGCAGGTTTTTCGGGCGGTGCCCGAATGGCACTCGCATATGCCGTTGATCATTCCGTGGACGGCGTTATTGCCAGCGGAGCCTTTACCGGTCCCGGTCAGCTTTCTGCGATAAAATGCCCAATAATGGGCCTGATCGGGATGGACGATTTTAATTTTCTTGAGACGGCCCGGTATATCCTGGATCCGGCGAGCCTGCCTTCCGGTGTGCACATCGAGCTTATAAGAGCCTCGCATGCCTGGCCGGGAAAAGACAGGCTGACAAGCGTTTTTGCCTGGTTTCGGCTGGCGGATAACTCAAACCGCAGGTACGGCAGGCAACAGGTTCGTCAATATGTCCGGGAGCAACAGGTACGCATCGATTCGTTGGTGAATGCAGGAGATTTAATACAGGCTGCCTGTATAAGCCGTAACATGGCATCTGTAAAATCCTTTGAAAAAACAGGTTCCTTTATTTCGGCAACCGCCGGTATAACGAATAAAGAGACGTACAGGCAACAACTGTCCCAACTTGAAGAAAGCCTTCGTTTTGAAACAAGAATGCGCCAGATCTATGACCAGGCCTTAATGGAAGAGAATGAAACCTGGTGGAAGAGGGAGATCACGGCCCTGCATGAAAAAATGACCTCAGAAACCGGCGGGTTCAGGGGAATGGCCTGTAAGCGGCTTGGCGGCTTCATCGGGATTGCCTGTTATTCTCTCGCACAGCAGTTTGCCGGTCAAAAAGACATACCCAAACTGAGACAGGTCTTAATGGTTTACCGCCTGGCCGAACCGGATAATCCGGATATGCAGCATTTCGGTGAAGTACTTGAGGATCTGGAAACCCGGCAATAATGCTGTTTTCATATACCCGCCTAATCCGGCATATTATTACGTTCCGCCCTGGTGATGTATATTACTGGCTTTGCCGGAAATATTGGCATTTCACCCTGGTAACATCCGGGCATTCCACCGGGCTTTCTTAAATTGAGCCTGATTATCGATCCAACTGCATTCAGTTCCTCGGGAAGATTCATGGCAATATAAATACTGTCATTTATCTGCCCTGGGTATGTGTTTATTGCGATCGTATCAACCATATCCAATCCTTCTGAAAACTTTAGGACATTAATCTCAGGATTGCAGCTGACAGCAGGCAAACGGAGGGGCTTATAAAGGAGAATTGCTTCAAATTCGTACGGCATATCATAGAATGAATAGCTGAGAAAGCGTTTGTTGTTCCAGCCAATCATAGAAATACCCTTGCCTTTGTCCGGCGGAATGTGCTCCAGGGTATATGCCTCAAGCAATTCACCAGCCCTGTCAAAATCAGATTCATTTGCATATTCGAAGACTGCCGCATTGCAGTCAGTTACAGGGTTATCGTAGTATGGATAAGGAATTTTGCCTTCACCGTGAAATTCATACCCGACCAGGGATATCTCATTGGAAAGAATACTTAAAAAATCTGTATACAGGTTCTCATCGGTTGATTTTGGCCAGCCTGCGACAATAAATGTGTTCTCCGGATATCTGAATATTTTGTCATAAAACACAGATGTATGGTTATTAACGATCGAATAAACCTCAACTTTCGTTTCAGTAACAATAACTTCATATTTATCTATTGCATGACCGTTTATCAACGTGATCGTATTGACATTTTCAGGCAGGTCAACATAGGCATCTGCAGGCCTTGTTTCCAAAAACGGTGTCATGTCATTTTGAATGCTGTCGAATCTGACAATCAATTCATTTTTCTCAATGAATTTTGTGCAGGCCAGGTGATGTTTGATGCCTGAAAAGTTTTTTCCTGTCACAAAACGAAGTTTCAACTCCGGCTTGCCGACAGATTTGTAGCCTGCATATTTTTCTGCCGGGTAGAAAGATATCCAGGACTCAATGGAATCACTGCCGGTATATTCGGTATAATCCGTTCCAGTAACCGTATATTCATTTTCACAGGAACAGATTATCAAAAGTGAAATTCCAAAAAGAAATAACTTTCTCATTATCTTTTTTTATATGATGAATTTCAATTGAAAATGGTTGCTTGCGGGGCAGGGGAGGCATCTCTACTGATTTCCCGCCATAACGGTTATTTTTGTTAATTCTATTATGATACGCAGGCATTTGGGGAAAATTTACCTCTATGGCGGTAAATTTAAGCAAAAAGCATGGTGGTTACAAATGGATTACTTAAATTTACCGCTTTAACAGTAAAAAACATGGCAGAACCTATGGAATTGGCAGCAATGGTTAAAATGCATCGAAAAGCTGCAAAACTTACTCAGTTGCAATTGGCAGAGTTGGCAGGAGTCGGGAAAACAGTTGTATTTGATATTGAAAAAGGTAAAGAGACTGTTAAACTCCAAACTTTGAGGAAAATTCTGAAAGTCCTTAATATCGAGATGCAACTAACAAGTCCGTTACTCAATAATCAAATGAATGAGAATGAGAAGAGCTAAAGTGTTTGTAAACGGAACCGAAGCAGGCATTCTCAGTGAAATAGAAAAAGGTGTTGAATATGTCTTTGAATATAACGAAGGGTATGATGGGCTTGAAGTATCCCGGACAATGCTGCCATCCCAAAAAAAGTTCACGTTTACCGGATTCCCTCCGTTTTTTGAAGGATTGCTTCCTGAGGGCATTCAGTTGGAAGGTTTATTGAAGTTGAATAAAATTGACGGGAACGACCTATTCTCACAATTGATTACTGTCGGGGAAGATATGGTTGGCGCAGTCACGGTAAAAGAGATCATTGAATGAACAAATGTCCGATTACATATTTGCCATGCGGAGATAAAGGATATAGTGAAAAAGGACTCAGACTTCTGTCATCTGGCCTGTCCCGGCTCCAACAGCTTGAATATACTGCCGAGGAACAAAGGAAGGAAGCATACCACCGAAGCAGTAAAATGTCCATACAGGGGATACAACCAAAACTCAGCGCTGTATTAAACATAAAAGAAGAAAAATTTGATATTGTAGACAGGAACGGGAGGTATTTGCTCAAACCTCAGCACCATATTTATCCTCAAATGCCGGAGAATGAAGATCTTACAATGCGATTGGCAAAATCAATAGATTTGGATGTACCAATTCATGGTATGATATGGGCAAAGGACAGGACACTGACATACTTCATCAAAAGATTCGACAGGAAAGGTCAGAAGGATAGAATTCCCGTTGAAGATTTTGCTCAACTGGCAGGATTAAGTCGTGACACTAAGTATAATTACAGTATGGAAAAGGTAGTTGAACTTATTGATGTGTATTGCACTTTTCCTGCCATAGAAAAAGTAAAATTGTTTAAGCTTGTATTATTCTGCTTTGTTACGGGGAATGAGGATATGCACCTTAAGAACTTTTCCATCATCAATCAAGATGGCAAAATTGAAATCTCACCCTGCTATGATTTGCTAAATACAACAATCGAACTGAAAAATGCATCCGAGGAAATGGCATTAACCCTGAAAGGCAGGAAGAAAAATTTGTCAAAACAAATGTTAATTGAATATTTTGGCGGAGAAAGATGTGAATTGACCGGTAAAGTAATCACGAATACAGTAGATAAGATCTTTCATGTAAAACCCGGCTGGATCGAAGAAATCAATAACTCCTTTCTTTCCGATGAAATGAAGGAAAAGTATATTGCTGTTGTCGAATCAAGATTTGAAAGGCTGAATATTTAGATCCAGTACTTCACACATTGTCCTCTTCAAATCCGCCGTCATAAATCAATTGTCCGTTCCCGTCATACAACCTGGAGGATTTTGCCGATCCGCATCCGTAAAAATGGTATCCGATTCCGACCAGTTTCCCGATATCTTTACCGTAAGTGAAACTGAACACCTCTTTCCGTTCGATGAAGATGGTCACGGTTTTATCGATCACTTCATATTTTATATGACGCCATTGCGTAAGGTCCGTACCGAATGCAGACAGGTCGGAAGTGGATCCGTTCAGGTAATAATCGGCAAAACTGAGTTCCAGCATCGAAGTGCAGCCGGGATCTGAAAACGTAGCTATCATAAATCCTTTTTCTCCTGTAACCGAAATACCTGCCAGCTGGCATGTCAGGCCTCCTTCTTTGGGATCATTCCTTATTTCGGACTCGAGCATGAAATTATCACAGTATACCTCTCCGAAATCCCTGACATTAAAAAATGACATGAAAAAATCCTTGTCATTCTCAATGGCATTGAGTTCGAGGTCGTCTATCGATACGAAAAGCCTGTCATCTTTAACTACATCTATGTTTTTCAGGTAGATGGGATTATTGCCCATAAATTCCTTCGAATAAACAGCCACCCATTTTTCGGTTGTAATGTTTACAGGGACGGTTCTGACCACCGAATCGTTCAGTATCAGTTTCGCGTCATAGAAATTCGGGTAGTAATATATGCTGGTAAGATAATGGTCCTCTTTTGATATCCTGGCTCTTTTGCTTTTATCCCAATCCTGTTGAATAAAAGCGCTGTCAAAATCAGCCCTGGAGATATCGTAATAAAAAACAGTGGAATTGGGCAACCCTGCCGAAGCTGTTTTCCTGTAAGTAAATACAATATCCCCGGGATTGAATGACAGGCCTTTTGTTTTATCCTTACGAAGATTCAACAATAAAAAGGAAACAACTACAAGGATACCGATAATTGAAAGATTAATTACAACCAGGTTCCGGCGCCTCTTTCCGTTTCTGGTACGCTCTCCGCCCGATGCGCCGGGGCTTATTTCGCTTTTTATCTTTTCCTTGAAATCATACCAGCTGTCATAATCCAGGAATCCGGCCAGGGCATTCAGGGTCGAGACATGCGGGATTCTCTGATTTTTGTCCTGCCAGATCCTTTTCAGGGTGGATATGCTGACGGAGATGCGGGTCTTCTCATAGATCAACCCGGAAAGGTATTCAAAATCACGATTTTTCCAGTCACGGCCGGTGACACTTTCCAGCCGGGTTTCAATCAGTGACCTGCATTTGCCGATGAAATCCTGTTCCGATAAAAAATTCATCTTCTGAGTCCGGGCATTGTCAAAAATAGCAAAATATCCGGTTGCATTGAAATGAATAAAAAATGACCTGGATTTGACCGGGATTTTCAAATTTAATCCGGCAATTTTGATGGCACAAATCGTATGAAAACCATGAAAAAATTGTTCAGGTGGATTGTAAGGGTGATATCGGCCATCGCCGTAATTCTGGTATTGATTGTAATATCCGGCTATGTCTACGAGCATGTGACACGCTACCATATTAGAAAAAGCATGCCGGTTTGCGGAAGGCTCGTCGATATCGGCGACCATAGACTCCACATAAACATCAAGGGGACCGGCGGACCCCTGGTCGTATTTGAAGCGGGTTTTGACGGTGCAGGCTCGCTTGTCTGGGACAAGGTCCAGAATGAAGTGTCCCGGTTCAATGCCACGGCCTCATACGACCGTGCGGGGATACTTTTCAGCGAAAGGGGTAAAAACCCCAAGACAGCAGAAGCTATGGCTGTCGAATTACATGCGCTGTTGACCGGGGCGGGGCAGGAGGGTCCCTTTATATTGGTGGGGCACTCCGCTGCAGGCCTGACCTTGCGTTCGTTTGTGGAAAAATACCCCGGTGAGGCCGCCGGCGTTGTTTTTGTGGATGTATCGCATCCCGAACAGTTCGAAAGAATGAAGGAGGTATTCGGGGACATGGCATTCAACGAATCCCCCTCATGGATTAAATGGTTCGCAAATGAAACCGGGATCATCCGCTACCAGGCCAGGAATCTCTCATTCATAGGCACATCAGCCGACGATTCGATTAACATTATCACAAAAAAACTGTTTCCGGTTTCTTTTGCGGCCATCGAGGAAGAATCCCGGAATGCGCAGAAAATCGCCGAAGAAGTCAGCCATATTGATTCTTTCGGCAGCATTCCCCTTATTGTTATAACAGGTACGGGTGAATCCCGGAGGGCTTCTTTCCCAACAGAGGAAATGGCAGATAACTTCGAGAAAATCTGGATCGAGTTGCATCGTGACCTCCTGGACCTTTCGGAAAACAGCGAACATATCCTGGCCGGGGAAAGCGGCCATTATGTGCAGCTGGAACAACCCGGCATTGTTGTCGAAGCCATCAGGAAGGTGATTGAAAATGTATCTGTTCCGAATTGATTTGTCAAATTTCATATATACAGTAACCAAAATAACCCAAATCTGAAAATCATGAAAAACACATTGTTCACCTTTCCCGGACGGATGATCCTGATTATAACCCTGGTTTGTATACCGGGTTTTTATTTGACAGGCAATTGCCAGACCGGTAAAAGAATTGTATTTGACGGCCATCACATACAGGCAGCCCCGGAGATGATCGAAAATTTTGCAGCCGTTTACAAGACTATGCTTCCGGAGAATTCGGGTGCAGTCCTGATCCGGAATGACGAACCGTTAAGCGATGAGGTTTTGTCGGATATAGACGGACTGATCCTGATTTTACCGGCAATACCCTTTCAGGAGGATGAAAAACAGGCGATCATCGAATTCCTGAATTCGGGAGGGTCGCTGTTACTGCTTTTTGATGAAGAAAGCAGAACGCCTTTGAAGGCTACCGGCGTAAACGATTTTCTCAAGCCCTTTGATATTGAACTGACCGGTGATATCCCCGCCCGGCACAATTGCGGTGCAATAGCTGAAAAAAGCGAAGTATGCGCCGAAAAACGGGAGCTGCCCTACAGCGGGGGAAGGTCGATAAAAGGAGGAACCGTGGTCAGCAGGGTCTACGATGACGGTGATTACGTTCATTGTGCCTACGTGCGCCTGCCTTCCGGCGGCAAGATCATCGTAATGAGCGACGCCATGGCAGGATTGCTCCTCGGAGGCCCCGACGGTGAAAGGTTCAGCGGGTCCGGCCCGCAAGATTCCAGGTTCTGGGGGAAGGACAGCAGGGTCTTTATGGAAGAGATCCTGGCGTTTCTACTGAAAGATTGATCCCGGTTGTTGTGTCGCAGGGCCTGCACTTCCGGGTAAACTAACCACAGCATTAAAGTAAACTCCGATGAAAGCCGGTCTTTTTTCCTCTTTGTAACAAATCAAGGCATATTTTTTAGATATTTTGTAACAAATCATGGGTAAAATTCAGGTTTAGCAGTTGACTTTGAGATATATTTTTCAGCTAAGGAACTGTTTTTACATCCTTATCTTTCAGACCTTCTTTAACAAGATCGGCGATAAAATCCACGAAAACGGATATTTCCTGGTCGACGCTTGCCCTTTCGAGGGCTTCCATATATTTATCCCGGTTTTCTAAAGGAATAATCGTCCATGGATATCCTCCCGAAGCCAACATGGTATTCATTAGAAAGCGGCCGATTCTTCCATTGCCATCCCTATATGGATGAAGATATACAAAGATGAAGTGTCCGAGTACAGCACGTACTGAAGGCTCGGTTTCTTCCTTTAACAAATCGAACAGTGATGGCACGGCATCTCTTAGGGCATCAGCGCCCGGAGGTGTGTGCCTGGAACCTCCGATAAATACCGGGACATTTCTGTAACCAGCCAGGTCAGACGGTTTGATTATACCTGCTGTGACACTTGGCGAGAATAATTCACGATACCATTTACCATGATCGTTTGCCGCAATGGTTCCGGCATCTTTACCCTCGAGAATTTCTTTAATACTTATTTTAACTGCCTGGAATGCCTGCCAGTATCCCCGGGCGGCCATGGCATCCAAATGCTTCCGGAAACTTTTCGAGAACAGGCTTCCTCATCTTTTGCCACATTAATTTGATTCTGTTTACACAGGGCGAGTATTCACGTGCGTCTAATATTAAACTTATTTTATCTTTAAAAGGATCCTTCTCGCGTACCCTGTAATCGGCACTATTCATTCCTGCAATGATTTCGTTTGCTATGCGCTCACGTCCTATACTGCGAAAAGCACCTGCAAGTCGTCCTGCTATAATACTATGCCCTCCATTAAGAAGTTTGGCAAGAACTTCTGATGAATCTTTTACCATCGCCAGTGCAGTTCTTGCATCAGTTGGAAATTGAGAATAAAAATAATCCCTCCTTTTCTTCAATTTCTTCTTTTGGCGGTATTGATGACTTCAAATCAAAAAAAGAAGTCTCATGGATAAGGCTGATTTTATTATTGCTTGCTTTGGGGGAGCGGACAAGGAGTTGCCATGATTCCTGATTTTCAGTATAATATGCTATACTATTTTAAGTTTAATCTGTTGCACTATATTTAGTATAATCTGCTGTTCTATTTTTAGTATAATCTGCAAATTTACTTAAATTCAGAGAATTATATCAAATAATCTATACCGGAAAATTCCGGATTGGTTTGAAGATTTACAGCCGGATTAGAGTGACCGGTTACCCGAAATACTTCAGGTAGTGCTCAAGAAACACATCGTACAGCCGGTAGTACCCGTCTTCCTTAATGATTACCTGTTTATCCAGTAAAGCCTTTATCACAGCCTGCATGCTGCCCGGACTGTTTATCCCGGCCCTTTCCATGAACTCCCCGGTCGTAACACCTTCGATCTTTCCATAGCCGGCAATGGCTTTGGTTGTGCTGAACTGATGTCTGGTGAGGCGGTGAGGCAATTCAGCATAAAAAACGCGTTTCTCAGCAATGAATTCAAGGTATATTTCTTCAAACGCCTCAATGGTTTCCGGTAATTTTTGCTGTGAGTAAATAAAATTGCATACGGCCTGAATATAATATGTATGGCCGTGACAGAGCGACAGAACATGTGATACCAGTTGGTCCGATACCGTCTTTTTCCCTGCTTTAAAACGATCTGTGATAAACCTGTGGTAGGCATTGCCGTCAATCTTATTCAATTCAATCATCCGGGTGGACTGGTAAAACGGTCTTTCCCTGGAAGAAAAAATTTCGGCAATAAGGTGTTTTTCGCTTCCGCTGAAAATGAACCTGATGTTATGAAATCTTTGAACCAGGCTTCTGAGTTTCGCTTCCAGGGGCATGCTGTCCGTATAATTCTTAATCTCCTGGAATTCATCAAAGGCCACTATAACCGGCCTTGAATGTTTCTCCAGAAACCGGAAAATTTCCTCCAGCCTGTTAAAAACCAGGCTCCTGTCATGATAAAAAATATCAAGCGAGGGCTTCCCGTCGTAACCAATACTGAAAGAAGCGCCGATTGACCGGATGAAATCCGTCAGTTTTTTATTTAGACTTCTCTTTGAAAAGACGGAACTTTGAATGACGGCATTGGCTGTCTCACGGATAAATCCGGATAGAGAAGTAGTTCCCCACAGATCCACATACAAACAGTCGTAACTCGGTTTCAACTGATTGAATACATGGTGAATCAACGCACTCTTCCCTATCCGCCTGATGGCAAAAAGCGTAATATCCTGCTGATTCCCGAGCGAATCAATGATCTTCCTCGTCTCATCTTCCCTGTCACAGAAATACCCGGGACTGATATACCCTTTTAATATAAACGGATTCATTTTACGTATTTTGCACAAAAATAGTTAAATAAAATTATTTACGCAAATTACATAATTAAATTTACACAATTATATTTACGGTATATCCGTAATTCCCCCTGATTTTGTTCCGATGATCCTGAAGCAACATATCATGGATAAAATTCACTTTTATATGGTATTAACCCTGAAATATTCAATTGTGATTTGACATTTTCAGGTTTAATAGGTATCTTTAATGTGTGATTTCAAGGTTTGTCACCGGAAGTTTACTCGAAACCCTGGATTATTTTCCCGTAACCGGTATCATCGGACCACGTCAGGTCGGTAAAACAACACTGGTAAAATACCTGGTAAAGGAATTTAAAAAGGAATCGGTCTATCTTGATATTGAGAATCCTGAGGATTTCGCAAAACTTGCCGATCCAGTATTGTTCTTCGAACGGAACCGTGACAGATGCGTTGTTTTGGATGAGATACAGCGGATGCCTCAGCTGTTTCCCATACTCCGTTCAATGATAGACAAGCACAGGGTGAATGCCCGTTTTATTATCCTTGGATCTGCATCCCCTGATTTAATCAGGGATTCTTCCGAATCACTTGCAGGGCGCATCGCCTACGAGGAGCTTACTCCATTTAACATAACTGAGATTGCTGACAGGAAGGATATTTATTACCACTGGTTTACAGGAGGATTTCCGGATGCATTCCTGGCTCCAGGTGGTTCAATAAGGAAAAAATGGTTTTCAAATTTTGTTATGACCTATATTGAACGGGACCTGCCGATGCTTGGTCTGAACATCAGTCGTGACATTATCCGGAAACTCTGGACGATGATTGCACATGTTCATGGCAATGTGTTGAATATGAACAGTCTGGGGAGATCGCTTGAAGTAAGCTCCACGACCATTAAGAAATATCTTTCCTTTTTTGAAGAAGCTTTTTTAATACGGCAATTATTTCCCTATGCGGCAAACGTAAAAAAGCGTTTGACTAAATCTCCGAAAATCTATATCAGGGATTCCGGGATTTTACACCATCTTTTGAATATTCATGAATTCGAATCCCTGGAATCGAACCCTGTTCTTGGGCATTCGTGGGAAGGATATGTTATTGAGCAAATTGCACAAAAACTTGATCCCGGGACGCAGTGTTTTTTCTACCGGACACACGAAGGTGCAGAATGTGACCTGGTACTGGAGAGGGGAGGAAGACCTGTTACCGGAATTGAGATTAAGTACACTTCAAGCCCAAAGCTGACACGAGGGATAAATCAGGCATTCCATGACATAAATGCTGACCGTAACTATATCATCACTCCGGGAACCGATGATTATTTAATCGATGAAAAAATAAGGGTTTGCAGCCTTCCTGCATTCCTGGATCAATACATTTAACTGTTCATCGCCGTGATATTTATGAACAATAATCCACTGACACAGCCCAAAGTCTTTTTCAACAGGCCTTATCCCCGTACAGGCAATCAATGGGTGATCCTGGTGCTTCTGCCCCTTTTTATTGCGTTATTCCTGGTGGTCTTTCAGCCGTTCGGGCTGCAGATGTTCAGGCATGAGCACAAGCAGCTGCTGCTGGCGGGCTACGGATTGGTTACATTTTTTGTGCTTTTGCTTGACATGGTTCTTCTGCCCCTGATCCTTCCGGGGTTGTTCAGTGAATCGCACTGGACGATACTGCGGGAATTGTTATTCCTGGTCTGGATTGTTATCTCGATATCACTCGGGAATTACATTTATTCGATGATCTTTTCGATTGTTCAGCGGAGCGGTTTGTACGGCTTGCTTGTATTCCTGGGATTTACCTTCGCCATTGCCATATTTCCCATATTTGTCATTATCCTGGTTAAACACAACGTGATGTTGCGGCGGCACCTCGAAGGGGCAGGGGAGGTATCACGATTGATTGCCCACCGTGAAAACAAGGAAGGCGATAACACGGATATCACCTTGTATTCAGAGAACAGGCAGAACCGGGTTACAATCCGTGCGAGTCAACTCCTCTGCATTGAATCGGAGGGCAATTATGCCAATCTGTACCTTGCGGCAGAGGGGAAGATCATTCGGCATGTGCTCCGCAGTACGCTGAAGAACATCGAGTCACAGCTGGAAGGCAAGCAGGATTTCTTCCGGTGTCACAGGGCGTACATACTCAACATGAGTCATATCGAACACGCGGAGGGGAATTCGCAGGGATACCGTGTATCGCTGAAGTATTTTAGCAGGGAGGTTCCTGTCTCCAGGAAATATACAAGAGCCTTTAATTCTGTACTTCGTCCCTCCTGAACCGGTCATTCATCCCTGCGCCTTGCATTGTATCCCAACCCCTTGTATTCTGTCCCGGTTATGGAAATGGTTTCACCGGATATTTGAAGATTGCAGGGTCATTTTAAACTTCAAATATCATGAAAAAACTATGGATTTTAGTAACAGCAACGGCCCTGGTGATTGTGGGCCTTATCCTTCAGTTCACCGTGGGAGGACAGTTCTCGGCAGGTGATTATGCATTGAATTATTTCGCAGCCGGTGATTTTGCCTGCGGTGTATTTGCAGCAGGAAAGTTTGCCGTGGGCATTTTCTCAGCGGGTATTTTTTCCATCGGGATATTCAGCATCGGCATTTTCAACATCGGTTTGTATGTGATAGGATTTTTCCTTTTGGGATGGAAGAAATCGTATATGAAGACCGGTGCAAATGCCGGATAATACCATTCTTCACTTGCGGTTTTTTATTATACAAGTAATTCCGGTCTTTACTACAAAAAATCGGGCTGTACACAAATGCTATACTCCCGTTGGTCAACTATTCAATCCATGTTTCAGGCTACAGGTGGAGATTTCCTATATTTATTATGACTAATATAATGACTAAATCAACCTATCATGAAAATCACAAAATGTTTTTTTCTCTTAGCATTCCTTGGCATTGGATTGCTTTCTTTCGCAGGACCGAACGAGGACCTGCTGACCGCATGCAAGCAGGGTGACCTTGCGGCCGCCCGGGCGGCCATCGATGCCGGTGCGGATGTCAATGCACCGGACCCAGGCGGGAACCCGGCCATCGGATATGCCACATTCTGGCCTGAAATAGTACAACTGCTTCTGGATGAAGGCGCCGATCCGAACGGCGGCAACTACCCGGCCATTATTAATGCCGGTAACGGATACTCGAACGAGGTCGTTAAAATGCTGCTCGATGCGGGTGCGGACCCGAATAAGCCCGGACTGATCGATCAGTCGGCCACGTACAGGCAACTTCTTGAAGCGGAAAAAGCCAAAGGGAAGAAGAAGGCGAACAAGGCTTTGGTCAAAGCCTATGAGGATGCCATCGCCAATGCCGTGCCGACCAAGGTCTATGCTGCAACCGCCATTACGATGCAGACGAACAACGTGGCAGGGCTTAAGATGATGATAGACGCCGGGATGAAGCTGGAACTGGAAGACGGCAGCAATGCCCTGCAGACATTCGCCAACTACGCCAATTCAAGGGAGATGCGCAAGGCGATGTTTGCCCAGTCTGAGGCAGGTTATGGGAATTTCGGTATAAAAGTACCGGGCTGGCTGCTCGATCTGCCGGATGACAAGAACGGGAAAGCCACCGATATGCTTGAGGTTCTGCTTGGTGCCGGACTCGACATGAACAAGAAGGATGCAAGCGGGTTCACCCCCCTCTGTGCGCTTGTCAAAGGCACCATGCTGGCAGACCCGAAAACAAAGCAGGGCAAGATAGATGCCGCGAAAATGCTGATCGAGAGAGGCGCGGATGTGAATGAACCATCGACCCTGGCCAATACAAACTGGACCTACTACCCGGTATGCCTTGCCGCTGAGATTGGTGACATGGAACTCATGGAAGCGCTTGTCGAACACGGGGCAAACCTGGATAATACCGTAAGATCCAGCACTATGATCCTCTTCTCCAGTTATGCTTCAATAATGGAAAACGGAGGGACGGGATACACCGCTACGATCGTCGCGATCCTGGCAGGAAATAATGATGCCGCAAATTACCTGGTGGAAAAGGGCGCGGACATGACCATAGGCGTGGAAGGATTTGCCACGCTTGAATCGGGAGCGGAAGGGCTCAAATGCCTGACCACGGTCAAGAACAAATCCCCTATATACTGGGCGGTTGAAAAGAGGAATGACGAACTGGTCACAGCCATCGGCAATAAGCTGGCGGGAACCAGGTTGCCCGAGTATTCCGTAAGGTTGTGGGCAAATGTCGGGAATGCAGTGGAGGATGACGACGAAGAATACACTATTCGTTGTGCTCAGCTGAAAAAACTGACCTACTCTCCCTCGGAACATGCCCGTCTCGTAGGGAATGAATTCGCCACCGAATACCTGGAAGGGATAGGATTGTAATTATGATTTTCCTTACAGCCGTCATCCTCTGCTCGGCAATACTTAATTCCAGCGCACAGAAAGTCAGGTGGCCCTATTCGTTGAATGAAAGCAGTTACGGTGCCGGGGTCCCCGCCGGACTGCGCGGTGAATCACCGGAACTATATCCCGGGATAGAATCTGCAGTTTCCGATAAGGAAGGAAACCGGTATTACCATTACCGGTTCATGCCCTTCGATGCCCGGCAGCTTGCGATCATGGAAATGGCGGGCCCGGTAGCCATCCTTAAGATAGAAATCGGCAACGGGGATGAAGATCGCCGGGAGCTTCCGAAGGCGCTTGTAGATACCGTCGAAACCCGGCCGATCGATGACGAACTCAGCATACGGAATATTCATTTCCCGCCCATGGAAAGCATTACGGATGTTTGGCTGTATATGGATCTTGCCGGAACCGACGCTCAGGCCCGGCTCGCAGGGATCGCCCTGACGGATTTCCGGGCGGACTATACTCCGGGGATCAACCTCCCCGAAAAGCAGCCGTTTGAAGATAATCTCATGGATATGGACGAGGATGCCGGGCCGCGAATGCTGGTCGGTGACTACCTGAGCCCCCTGGCACCCATAGTCAGTGTTGATAACAGGTATATTTATTTCACCTCCATGATCAAGGATCCCGAGAAAGCGCTGTGGGATCCGAATACCACGGTCGAGGAAGG
Organism: uncultured Bacteroidaceae bacterium; assembly: GCA_964406005.1. Taxonomy (GTDB): domain Bacteria; phylum Bacteroidota; class Bacteroidia; order Bacteroidales; family SM23-62; genus CAYOPZ01. Next base: position 1,754 of record CAYOPZ010000052.1, on the reverse strand, counting down.
GATCGAAAAGACTTTCAGGGCCACCCTCGGTACGGATGGCAGGATCAGTCTGGTGGAACTGAGTAATTTCAACCTGGATGATAAGGTTTCCTCCACCTCATCGCTCGTTTCCGTCTCCCAGGACAATAATGTCATGTATATGAATACCATGGATATCGATGATGCACTTCCGATCTACCGGGTATCCATGACGAAAGACAAGGACGGGTATGCGGAATACCACCTGGAAAAGATAAAGTCAGGCAAATATGAGAATCAATCCGAATACGCCAACGAGATCATGAGCTACGACGAGGAATACCTCATTGTGACCATGTGGAGGGAGGAAGAGCCCCTGGATATGTTCGAAAGGGACCTGTATGTAGCCAGGAAAATAAAGGAAAACCGTTACGGAGAGTTTGTCCGGATGGGTGACGACATCAACTCCATAGGTGCGGAGGTGCCCTGTTTCCTGGCTGCCGACAACAGGACATTATTTTTCGCCAGTGACGGCCATATCGGGTACGGGCAAAAGGATATTTATGTATCCAGGAGGCTGGACGACACCTGGCAGAACTGGAGCCGGCCCCTGAACCTGGGCCCGGTTATAAACACCGAAGGAACCGAGAATTATTTCACCGTTGACACAAAGGGTGAGTATGCCTATGTGGTGAAATGGGATACGGACAAGGAAGGATTCTCCGATCTGTTCCGTGTCGGGATCCTGCCACCCGGAGAGGAGGAGCCGGAAGAGCAGACCGTAAAGCCGGAACCTGTTGCTGTTATACAGGGAATGGTACTGAACAGCAAAACCAGGGCGCCTGTCCGGGCAAAAATCAGGTACGTGGATATTCACTCCAAAGAACCGGTGGGGGAAGCCGTTTCAAATGCAGTTTCCGGCGAGTACACGATCGCTCTGCCGGCAGGCAGGTTGTACAGCTATGAAGCCGAGGCGGAGGATTATTTGAGTGAAAGCAATAGCATAGATACCCGTGAGCTGGAAGAGACCGAGTCGGTAAACAGGGACCTGATGCTTGTGCCCATTGAAGTCGGCGAGGTCATCCGGTTGAACAATATCTTTTTTGAAACCGATAAGGCCATACTCAGGAAAGAATCGGACCTCGAGCTTGAAAAACTGCTCGGGATCCTGATTACGAATGCAAAGATGAGGATCGAGATAGCAGGGCATACGGACAATGTCGGTAGCAGTGAATACAACCTGGAACTGTCACAAAAAAGGGCCGACGCGGTACAGCAGTGGCTGGTTGAAAAAGGAATCGAAAAAGAAAAGATTGTTTCAAAAGGGTACGGTGAGTCAAAACCGGTTACGTCAAACAATACTGAAATGGGCAGGCAGCTTAATAGAAGGGTTGAATTCAAAATTCTCAAGCAATAATTGGTAAGGTTCTTTTCCGGCTTAGAAAATGATTTCTTACTTTAGTCCGGGCAGCACTGCTCGATATAATTCCGTTTAAAGTGAAAAACCTGGTATTGGTATTCATAATCTCATTGAGTATGGGATTATCAAATGCATTTGCCCAGAAAGGAAGTATTACAGGAGTAATTGTCGACAAAGTGACCAATGAGAAGATTCCTTTTGCAAATGTTGTGGTTGTTGTCAAGGATAGTTCTGTTAGTTTGACTGGTACAGTATCCAACGATGACGGGATATTCAGGCTTGATAATCTCCCTGTTGGAAATTATCAGGTATTGATTTCATTTATTGGATATGAAACCGATACGATAAAGAATATTCAGATCGATGAGCAGGATAA
>CAYOPZ010000051.1:0-18292 GCA_964406005.1 uncultured Bacteroidaceae bacterium | reverse complement strand
ATCCATAATGGATCGCTTGAGGTGAGCCAATCAGAAGACAATACGCTTACTGTCAATCTTGCATTTAAGACAGGGGATTGAGGATCCCTGTGTCATAATACGGATTAGTGCTTGTATTTTATCCAAAACCTTGAATAAGGCTTACTTTGATAAGACTGGGTTGCTCATCAGAAAAAAAATTGAATATTTTTTGGTTTATAATGTAAACTAATTTATATTTGTGTCATATTTATAAAATTAGTTGTCATGGAAAAGAACCTTACTCCTGAAGAGAGTCTTCAGATCATACAAAAGTTCGTTGTTTATTCACGCCGTAATCTGCGCGAGGGAAGTTTCTATTACCTGCTGTGGGGCTGGGCTCTAATGCTGGCGGGACTGGTAAATTACTTTCTCATCAGTCATTACGTCCGTACCGAACGTTACGATGCCATCCTGCTGAGCAGTCTTCTTGCATGGGGGGCCTTTGTAATTGTGGCACTGGTAATCCAGTTCGCAGTCATTGCCCGTTCTGGAAAAGGGGAACGCGTTATATCCCACCTCAATCATTACCTGAAGATTGTCTGGATAACAGCCGGTTTGCTGATGGCCCTGATGGTATTTCTATCCCTTAAGACAGATAATTATCCCACTCCGTTCATCATGGGTGTAACCGCAATGGCCACTGCCGTATCCGGGCTCATGGTCCGCTTCCGTCCTCTTGTATTCGGATCCCTGGTTTTCCTTGCATCGGCCGTCGTGGCGATATACCTGAAAGGAACCGACCAGCTGCTGGTTTTTAGCGGCGCCATGATCCTTGGATACCTGGTTCCCGGCTATATCCTGCGGTATTCAAAGAACGAGGACCATGTATAAAGACCTTGATCCCATCCTGCATTCCCAGCTGAGGCTTGCCGTGGTGTCCATCCTGGCCGGCGTTGAGAAGGCGGATTTCGCCTATCTTAAGAATGAGACCGGAGCGACATCGGGCAACCTGAGCGTGCAGATCACAAAACTCAGGGAGGCCGGCTACATCGAGGTTCAAAAGAAATTCAGGGGGAATTACCCGCAGACAAGCTGCCGGATCACTGACCTTGGCAGGAAACGCTTTGCCGAATATGTCGGCGCGATCTCATCTTATCTGAAGCCCCGTTAGTCCCGGGCTGCTCCTGGTTTGTCCTTACTAATTTAATGATGAAAACATTCAAATATCATATGAAATTGCTTGAATTTAATTGTGATCAATTACTATATTTTATGCTCCCGTCCGATAGCGAAATATAGTATGGCCCCAATCAATGGTAAAAGTAAAATTACCAGTACCCAGATTATCTGCATGTTTTCTCTAAACCTACTCCTTAGTACGTCAATAAGAGCTATTACTGGTAATACAAATAATCCAAGAATAATTAGGATTATGATGATTTGCAAAGGTCCAGGCATGATATAAAATGTTTTAATGAGAAATTATTGTAATACAAAATTGAAGATTTGACTAATTCATTTAAACGGTTGAACTTAGCTGTAGCGTGGCACGGGGATTTGCCATATTTATGCAAAGAACGTGACACGCGTAAAGCGGTCGGCTGTAGCGATTTGTTCTGCTGATTACTCTTCTCCAAGAGCTTCAATATCGGCTAGATCTTTCTTGCGTCCAGTTGCTCGTTTGTTGATAATAAATTGTTTTCTTCCAATGTACGAAATGGGTACATCACCAAAAAGACCTGGTTCTTTTGAACCATAAGCTTCCTCCCATGTTACACCGCTGATTGATGTAATTATATCAATCCGTACAGGGGGAAGTCCAAGCTGAATCACCTTGTTTTGATCTTGAAGATCTGTGATAGTGAGATCAAGAGAGCTGAAACCGAAATCCGCCAATGCATTGATTATGCGTTCGGCGTTTTCGTGGTCTGGCTTTGCAAATACATCAATATCGCCTGTAAAACGGGGTGCGCCATGAAAAGCCAAAGCGTAGCCTCCGACGATCATGAATTTTACTTCATGCGCATTCAACAATGCGAGAAACTCTCTGAAGTCTTCCTGAACTTCCATAATATTGACGTCTTAGTATTTCAACAGCAGAAATTCGTTCTTCAGGTGAACGTTTCTGCCAGTAAGCCAGATCGTCCAAGATAGAACTGTCGTCTTTTTTTCGTTTTGTTATTACCTTCTGTATCATATGTACAATATACGATTTACTATGCCTCAGTACCTGACTGATCCAGATGCTGAATGATTTTGTTTGCTTCTTCCCTATTCTTTAGGGCTACAGTAACCTTTACAGCACCGGCTCCCCCCGGAGCAGCATGCCAAGGTGCAATTGATCCTCCAATTAATTCATCATTTAGAAAGGCAGGAATGCCATTGTCCTCCAACTCAATTTTGATTCGATTAGCTTCAAATATATTGCCAGAGAAAATGGTTACAAGATCATTCGGATTGGACATGATATTTAATTAATAAATCTAACATAGTAATCTACTGCCTTTTACAGTAGAGCACTCTTATTTGAATGAAAATTCTGTCATTTAAGATTGGATATATTGAACTGGTATCACACAACTTCGCTACGTCATTCCCATAAAGAATTCTTGTCTTTAGGAGAAAGTAAAAGGAAGTTACAAAAATATTTGATCTTAAACAATGTTGAACTCATCGTACAAACCCTGGAATAACCTGTGAGATTCAGAGAGTTTAGAGGCTCATCCCCACACAATTTACTTAGCTTTTTTATAATCAAAGTTGGGAAAATCAGATTAATTCTTACTTTTAAAAACACAATTCCTGACTCAATATGGGCAAAGCAAAATACATCATCCCTTTTATCCTGATACATCCGGTCGTCACGGAATCGCAAGATGTGATCAGCAGGCTGGAAATCATAGAAACAGGATCGTTGAAGCGTGAAATTGTAAAAGAATTCAAAGGCCGGGCGGAAGCCCCTAACTGGACTCCTGACGGAAAGTTCCTTGTATACAACATGGAAGGATTGATATACAAGATCCCTGTCGGGGGCGGAGAGCCAGAGCTTATAAATACCGGAAGTGTTGCAAATTGCAACAACGATCATGTCATTTCATCGGATGGAAAATTGCTCTGCTTCAGTGCCATGGAGGGTAATTCATTCCGTTCCCTGATTTACGTGGTGCCTGTTGCGGGAGGTGAACCGACCCTGGTTACTTCCGAAGGCCCCAGCTATTTGCACGGTATCTCACCGGATAACCGGGAATTGGCATATTGTGCATCACGCAATGGTCAATATGATGTATATGTAGTGCCGGTGGAGGGAGGTGAAGAAATCCGGCTCACTTCAACAGAGGGGCTGGACGATGGTCCTGAATACTCCCCGGACGGCAGATTTATTTGGTTTAATTCGGTTCGAACCGGCCTGATGCAGGTTTGGCGCATGAGATCAGATGGGAGCGGGCAAACCCAGATGACATTTGATGAGGCCAACAACTGGTTCCCCCATGTTTCTCCGGACGGACAGAAGGTTGTCTTTCTGACTTTCCGGAAAGGCGATGTGGAACCGGGCAATCACCCACCTTATAAACAAGTAAGTATCAGGATGATCCCTGCAAGCGGCGGGACGCCGCAGACATTGGTCGACCTTTTTGGAGGACAAGGCACCATCAATGTAAACTCATGGTCGCCTGACAGCAGGAAAATTGCTTTTTTCAGCTATGAGTTGCCTGAATGATTCTCCTGAAGACTTACCCTTGTTCCTAAAGTATTTCGTAGCCATATTCTGACAATTTCCGTATCCCCATGGTTAGTTACTCGTTAGAATATTATAGGTGAGGGGGCTAAAATCAACTCTGGTTTGAATATTTTACAGAAAACAAGTTGCATAACTATTGTTCATTACAGATATATAAAATTTTATATTACTAATGAACGATATTGTTCATTAAAAATGACAAAAACGTAAATACTACTGGATCTCAGGCAGATCATGACCAGTGAATCACTATACGGAATGATTAGAAAACAATCCGGAATTTACCTGTTAAAACAAATAATCGGGTGATTTTCATCAAAAAGCAGCAATATGTTCGGCTACCTTTTATAAATTTTCCGATTAAACATTGAAGGGACATCCATGCTAAATGTCCGATCTTGCACTGTTTGATTTTCGGGGAAGGTTACATCTTCAGAAAAGGCTACAAAATGACAAAAACATATAAAAAATGAAGACACAACTTCAGAAAAGCCTGATTCATAATATTCAATCATTAAATGAATTTGAGAAAAGGGTCTTAATTGAAGATTTGAAAGTCAAATCACTTCCAGATTTAAAAAATCTTCCGGACAGCAGGATTATAACTCATTTTAAAAAGTACTCCATTCCCAAATGGCAAAAGGAAGACCAAAAAACCTTGATTCAAAAAGTCCGGGATATAAAGCGAGAAGCCACTCATCTTCAAACGGGCAGGACTCTGAGAAATCAAATACCTCATCTTTCTGGTGAGGTAGCCGAAAAAATTGCAGACAAAGGTTATTACACAATTGAACAGATTGCCGGGGAAAAGCTGGAAAATTTATCAAGATCTCTGACTGGGGTAGCTAAAAAGGACCTGCTTGATATTAAGAGAAGAGCGAACCTGAGTGTGGCCGGACTGGTCCCCCCTGAATTCATTAGCATATTGGAATCATGTAAGGTGGAATCACTTACGGAACTCTGCCTGGTACGTGATTCAAAACTGGTAGAATGCCTTTGCGGGAAATTGAAAGCACTGAGCAATGCCCAGTTAAGAACGGTAGTGCATAGATTATATGACTATTACAATAATATCAACGACCAACTTTCTTACACTTCCAGGATCGACTTCAAGATTGAAAGTCAAACGGTCCTGCAGGCAATTATCAAATCACTGGAAACCATAATTACCAGTGAGAATTATACAAAAAAGGAGATTTGCCAGGTTCTCGAATTAATCCTGAAATTGATCAGGATCAATGTTTGCAGAGAACGATTTCCCGATGAGGAGGAAATACCCGGTCCGAAACCGTGTGAATGCGATTGGGACAATAGTGTTTTTTCTGAAAAGGCATATTTGTTTTATCTGTTGGAAACCTTTTATGAAGGTGGTCAGACACTGGTGGATATGGGTATCGATATTGGAAACCTAGACAGCACGAATGAAACCACTTGTTTTACTGAAAACCTGGTTCAGACATTGATCACCAAACTGCAAAGAGATCTGCGTGTAAATAAAAAACAGTTTTTAATCCCCCCAACTTTCGAGGATTCTGATATTCGTTTTCTCAGTTTCTCGCAATGGCAGACAATGGTATTATACCGTTATTATCCGGAATTGAAGTATGTGAGTTACTTCACTCAGGAGTTGCCTGCATTACCCGGTTTCATAGTGCACGAAAGTGACCCGGGTGATTCTCCTGAAACCAGTTTTGAATACAATATTGCCAGAATAAATGATTGGACCAGCAGCCTGAATAGTATCCTGACAGGGACTTCCAAATTTCAGGCACGCGCCTATTGGTGGGGATATCTTGATGAGGTATTAAACCTTGACGATCCGCCGGGTTGGGCATTGGAGGTTAAGAAACAATGGATTGTGCATGAAGACAGGATTGATGACGGAAGTTGGGATACAAAGGAAGACATTCGGATCAAAGAATCAGAAGGAGGTAATATTCATCTATCCGATATATTCGGTCGGTATAGTGATATTTTTGGCGGTTTCTATACTTTCTACACCGGGGTATACCATTCAATCAAACAAATATTTGGACCGCAAGAAGGAGAGGATCCTACGATAGCATCGAGCGAGAATGCAATTTCAGCGAAATCCCTGATTCTTGCCGCACTGGAAAGTTTGGAAACAGTAAAAGAAGGTTTTGGTCCTTCATTTTCTCATTCTCACTTTAAGACCATCAAATCAGGAGGTTTCAGACCTGATCAGAGTGTGGAACAATTCAAGGATAACGGGGCAATAAGTTACAGACAGTATGTCACGACCTTAAGCGGTTTGAGTTTTGACGCAAGTCAACATTGGCAAAAATGCCTTGCCCTGCTGAACAGTTACTTTTTATTTCAGAATGGTTTTATTTCAACCGGATATGCTTCAATACCCATCCCGTCAAAGTTTTATTTGGAAGATGCCTATGGCTCTGCGAAACCAAAAGGTTTGGAAAGGCTGAAATCGGCATTGAGTTTACCTGATACAGAAGGACTGCTGGAAGGCTATTCGGGGCGCCATGTCATTAAATTATTCGACCATGTAGGATTTGATGATACACTGTTCAGTTTGAGGCCGGTTTATAGTGGTTTCATGGTTGAAACCGGATCTTCAGCATCCGGGACTGATTATTTTGAATACGTAGCATCACAATTAAATAGCCAAACTGAAATTACCAATGATCTGCGCATTGAATTGGTTGGAACTGATTCCATTGCCTGGATAGATATTGATGAGGCCAAATTTCCGGATCTCGAATCACTCAGGAATATTCTTTTGCAATTTATTTATCATCTCCCATACCTCAAACAATTTATCGTACCGATATTATATGCAGAAATATTCAGAGCTCAAGAAGATTATGAAGAGGCAATTCGCTGGCTTTCTCTTATTCATGATACCAGTATGGTTGCATGTCCCGTTATTCTGCCTTTTGAATTAACTGCCGCAGAGAAGAACCTGTCTAAAACAATTTTGTCACAAACCTACCTGGATATGGCAGATCAGCTTTATCGCAGGGATACTTATGAATCAATAACTCAAGCGGAAGAATTGTATGCCAGGATAATCTCTCTATTGGATATTGAAACCTGCTGTGAAGTAAATGAACTGGATGTACTGCAAATCGGTAAACTTGAAGGACTCTGCAAAATGATAAAAAATGCCCGGGGCAGGGGTGTCAAAATGGTCATTATTCATCAATTCAGAGATTTGATGAAAAAGATCCATCCTTCCCTGATTGATGCCGAAATCAGGGAAGAAGTTACAAAACTGCAAACTGGAAGTAAAAAGAGCCTGAATAAATATGAAGAAGAATTAGAAGCGTTTATCGGGAAGTACAAAAAGCATCTGACCAATACCATTCCGGTCGGAGACCATATTGCAAAGCGTAATTCTTTTTCAAGCAGAATAATTTCAAGGGAGGCCGGATGGTCGATAAAAAGCCCCCTTCCCAAGGAACAGTATATATGGACTTCGGTTGGTTATGTTGATTTCGGAAATCTAGGTAAATCCAAAGATCTGGACTACTACAGTTTTGATAGTGAAAAAAATGATCCGGGTACTTCGGAAGAGAAGATCTACTTATCAGATCCGGATGCGTCTGCTGCTTTGCCTCCGGATATTATTGATATTCAATTCCAACCTGTAAAACCGCTGGCGGAAGCATACGGCCTTTGTGTCTATCCAAATCCCCGGCTTGTTGCCATTGTCAGTGAAGCCTGCTGGCGATTGAAAAACATCAAAGAATGCCGGAACTATTTTGGATATCGACAGGATGACACCAGTATTTATACCTATGAGGAGTTATTGAAAAAATCCAGGCACTATTTAAACATCGCCATTACGCTGGAAAAGGACTATTTAAGCTTCTACGAAAGCTGGCAAAGTGAAAGAGAGAAAAGATTATTGTCGTTCCGAAATTTACTCAATTCCGAAGCCAATATCGTTCTGGGGGAACTTATTGTTAATGAGGCTCATGAAAATCAGGTTTTGGCAGATCTGCAATACGAAGCTGCAGACAATGCGGTGCAGGATGCGGAACGGGTCCAGGCGTTTAGAAATGCTCCTCCGGTATTGGCAGTGAGGTTCTGGAATACCGGTTTTCAAGGCGCCAGTGGCGGTGCTTCTTCGGGTGGAGCCATGGGGCCGGCAGGTATGGCCATCGGCGCCGGATTGGGAATGTTGAGCAGCATGTTCAATTTCGCAGAGGAGATGATGAACTATGAGAATCAGTTGAACCGTCTCAGAGATCAGCGGATGATTGCCGACCAGGGAAGAAATGTTGCTGCCGCGCGAATGGAAGTAGCAAGACAGCAGCTGAATATTTATCACCTGGATTTAATGCTGAGCAATGCTCAGCTCAATATGTTGTTAAATAAGGCCATCGGAGCGGAGACCTATCATGCTCTCTTCCGGGAAGCGAGAAGACTCTATAAAAAGTACGTGGACTTTAGTACCCGTTTCGCCTGGTTGGCTGAAAGGGAGTTGGAGTTCATACGAGGTGTTGAGATCAATACGATCCGGTTCAATTACTATCAATATCAAAACCAGGGCTTATTGGCCGCGAAAATGCTTCAGGATGATGTGGAGAGCATGAATAATCAGAAAGAGATTACAGAACAGAATTTCATTGTAACGCACAGCAATATCTCCCTGGCCAATTCATTTCCCTTGCACTTCCAGGAATTTCTGCAGACAGGTATTCTCAATTTCATTACAAGTAATGATTATTTAAACCTTCAGGTTAAAGATGGGGTACTCACTTACCTGGGACATTACAATTACCCCAGGGAATGGGGACATATTGATCAGCGGATCACCGGTATTGAACTGAAGTTTTACGGACTTATTGGCCCCACCCAGGACATTCATGTGACTTTGATGAACCCCGGTCTGTCCGTAGTGATGCGGGAAAGCGACGAGAACGAAGTGGGTATTGAACCGGTATTGTTGCGAAGACATCCTCAAAGAGTGGTATTTAACAAGGCTCAAGGCGACAGTACCTTCGCATTGTATACTCACGAGGAAGGCATACGGCTTCCATTTGAAGGATCGGGTGTGGATACCAACTGGGTGTTATCAATCGAAAAGGGAAGTACAGCACTTGATTTGCGCAATCTGGTTGACATTGAGATGACAATTTATTACGAGGCGAAGTACAGCGATCGTTACAGGGCTGTTCAGGAAGAGAAGGATACTACCGGTAACTATATTCGACTCCCGGAAAGATTGGCACGTACCAGGGTTTTTGCTTTTGCGAGTGGTGAATTGGTGGACCAGTTTTACAGTTTCCAGAATCCTGCACAACCTTCAGGTTTCAGAGATTTACGCATTGTAACATTCAATACCCGATCCGAAGACTTTGGTCCAAATGAAGGATCTCAATCCATCGACGAAGTAACGCTTTACGCAAAATCCACCTCATTGGCAGGCAGCAGTCCGGTTTTTAAATTATCCTCGGGATTGCTTGATGTCACAAACAAAACCTTTGGAAATGTGAGTACTGATTTTCAGAATCAGATTGAATATCCTCCCGGTTCCGGAGCTTTTATTCCTGCGCGTGGGTACGTTGATTCGACCAACCTGGCATTGGCTTCCGGGGGCGATCCTGCCAGGGGGCTCAATCGGTTGATTCAGAAAAACAAAGCCGTAGAAAGGGAATGGACCATAAAAGTATTCCCGGAGAATTTGTCCGAGCCGTTCATTTCGAAGAATATGGCCGGTGAAACACTCAACACCCGTGGCGAAACTGTCAATTCCGTTACAGATACGGATATACTGACGGGCATACAGAATACAGGAGATCGAAGATTATCCTTGAATATTAACAGTAATGAAAGGGAGATATGGGATAATTATCATACCCAGTTTAAGGTTTGGATTGATGAGGGTACTTTCATTTGTATGCTGAATTCATATGATTCAATTGGTATTTATGTTCAGATAAAACCCAATATTGACAAAGGAATTGAAATAGGATCGTTCAATGGTTCCACCTTGAGCCAGGCATCTTCAACCCCGGCCTGGCCTAATCCCATCAACTGGTATATCAATACAAATGAGTGGTACCTGGTTGACTGTTTGTCAATACTGACCGGTAATGCCAATGAGCGCTTTGTCCGGTTAACCATCGACGGAACTGTAGTCTGGGAAGGAGTTGTGGCTCTTGATCCACAAACCGGCAATGGAGGAATTGAATTTCAGATCAAAGGCAAAACGAGCCTGAAGATTGACGATATCCTGGTAAAACGAATTGACAATTCTGGCAGTGAAATCCGGGAGTTGTTTGCAGACACCTGTGATGGAAAAAAAGCTTCCCATTGGACCGGACTGCAGACATCCGCTTCTGCTCCGGGCTTTGTACTGAAAGAGGATAAAAACCTGGCAATGGATCTGTCAGGTATAGACGATCTGTTTTTTATCCTTAACTACAGTTTTGAAGTAAAATGAATTATTCATAATGAGCTCAGGTACTTCTGCCATCAGTCTGCCCAAGGGAGGCGGAGCAATAAAAAGCATCGGAGAAACTTTTCAATCCGATCTGTTCACAGGTGCAGGTACTTTTAGCCTGCCCATTGCCATTTTGCCAACCAACAGGAATGATTTCGAGCCCAAACTGGAGCTCACATACAGTTCCGGGCATGGCAACGGTCCCTTTGGACTTGGCTGGCAATTATCCATTCCGGGAATAACCCGCAAAACCGAAAAAGGATTACCAAAATACAATGAACAGGACGTTTTTTTTCTGTCCGGCGCAGAAGAACTGGTCCCCTGTCTTGATATTAATGGTGAAATTTTAACTGAACCGGATATTGGTAATTATAAGATTCAATGTTATCGACCCAGAATTGAAGGTTTGTTTTCCAGGATACAGAGGTGGACGGATAAAACCACAGGAGTTATCCATTGGAGGGTGACTTCCCCGGATAACATCACTTCTGTTTATGGCAGAAGTGAGAATGCAAGAGTTTCGGGAAGAAATAATCCCGGTGAGATTTACGAATGGCTATTGGAAGAAACGTTAAGTGCAAAGGGGGACCACATCTATTATGAGTATGTAAAGGACAACATCATACAAAGTCTTCCCAAGATTTACGAACAAAACAGACATTACAGTCAGACTTATATCAGAAGGATATTATACGGCAACGCACCTGAAAAACTGGATGTTCAAAAAAAAGCGATTTGTCCCAAAAAGGAGGTTACGGATCACATTGATCCGGCCTCCAGGAGGGTTCAGCATTATTTTTTCGAGGTATTGTTCGATTACGGTGATCTGCCGGACATTGACCAGATACCTGTTGGTTTTGATTTTCAAACCCATTTGCAAAAATCCCTGCCCGATGAGACCATTAGAAAAGACTGCTTCTCTAATTACCGGCCAGGATTTGAGTTAAGGACTTTGCGCCGATGTAACCGGATAATGACTCTTCATCATTTTAATGAGGGGGAATTAATGAATGCGCCCCTGGTCAAATCAATGAATTTTACCTACACAAATGATAAGAATACTCAAATATCCATGCTTACACAGGCGAGGATTTTTGGATACCGTAAGGATCCTGATGACAATAAGAGGTACTTATCCAAATCCATGCCCCCGGTTTCATTCAAGTATTCAGAATTCAATCCTTCTGAGCAACATTATCAACCTGTTGATGCAAAGGCAGGGGATTTCCCCCCTTCCAGCCTGAAGGATCCCGGTTTTGCACTGATGGATATACATGGGGATGGTTTACCCGACATACTGGGAACTGAAAAGGGAAGATATCAATTCTGGCAAAACAGGGGGGAAGGGCAAATTGATCAAAGGCGAAGTCAGGCCACATTCCCGGCCGGAATCAGTTTGGAACAATCGAATGTGGCCGTCGGGGATGTAAACGGGAACGGGCTGCCTGATCTGATCATCGATCATCCGTTAATCTCCGGGTTTTATGAATCAACTCAGGATGGAAGCTGGGATAGATTCAAGAAATTCGAATCGGCTCCCAGTTATGACATTTATGGTGAAAATGCCCGTTTGGTGGATTTAACCGGTAACGGTCTTTCCGATATTCTTGTGACTTTGAAGGATCGGTTCCTGTGCTTGTTTTGTAAAGGTGAAAGGGGCTTCGACGATCCGGTGGCATTCACAAGGATACACGATTTGGAATTATTCCCGGATATTTTCCTGGATGATCCCCATGTAAGACTGGCCGATATGACAGGCGATGGTCTGAGTGATATCGTACTGGTAAGAGATGGAAATGTTTGTTATTGGCCTAACCTGGGCTATGGCAGATTTGGGGAACGAGTCATCATGGAGAATGCCCCGGAACTTGATCGGAAGTATGATCCGGCCAGGCTACTGATTTCAGACATTGACGGCTCCGGGTGCGCCGATCTGATCTATGTGGATCTTAACAAGGTTCATTTCTGGTTTAACCAATCCGGGAATACCTGGAGTGAGAAAAATTCGATCCTGGGGACGCCCGTCACCGTGAACCCGACTTCAATTCAGGTATCTGATATCTATGGATCCGGGACTTCCTGCCTGTTATGGTCCTACGATGCGGGATTTCAGCATAAAGGCAACTACAAGGTGCTGGATTTCTGTGGCAGGAAAAAGCCATATTTATTGATCGAAATGGACAATAACCTTGGAGTTTGTACCCGGGTCCATTACGCACCGTCCACAAAATTCTATTTAGAGGATAAAAATTCCGGAAACCCCTGGTTGACAAACATGCCTTTTCCTGTACAGGTTGTTGAAAAAACAGAAATTGTTGATCACCTGAATAAAACCAGGTTTGTCACGAGTTATAAATATCATCATGGCTATTATGACGGGAGGGAAAGAGAATTCAGGGGTTTTGGACGAGTTGACCAATATGATTCGGAATTTCTGCCGACCTCAACCACCCGGGAATTGTATGGTGAATACGATCAATTTGACAATTTGCGTACGGAATATCATGTTCCTACGGTTATGACCAGGTCCTGGTTTCATACAGGCGCATGCTTTGGCAACAGAGAAATTGGATCAGCAGGCCACCCTTCCGGATACACTGACTTAAATGAGGCTTTTCAAAAAGAGTTTTACAGAGATGACCTGAATTCTTTTCCGAATGATGGACCAACTTTGGATTTCAGTCCTGAAGTTACAATCAATTCAGCTGCACCCGGGATTAACAATGCCATGAAAGGGGCTCTGTTAAGATCGGAAGTATATTCACTTGACGACTCTGATAAAGCTTCCCATCCATATGTTGTGAAGGTGAACAACTACAGGATAAAGGAAATTCAGAGAAGAGGGAAAAATCTTCATTCGGTTCTTCACAGGTCAATCAGGGAGGCCATTAATTATCATTACGAAAGAAATCCGGATGACCCCAGGATCGGGCATCAAATCAACCTTGCAATTGACAACTATGGAAACGTAACCGATACGGTTTCAATTGCATATCCCAGGAGATCACCTGAGTTTGATCAGCAAGGTGAACTGAAAGTGCTGTATCTTAAGTCTGATTTTATTAACAAGGATGAGTCTGATTTTTACATTGCAGGTACTCTTTGCCAAACCAGAAGTCTGGAAATAACAGGATTACCCGGGAACAGGAAATTAAACAGCGAAGATTTCGACACAATCCTTGCAGATCTGAGGCCTCTGCATGCCGACCTTACAAAATTTGAAACATACTTTTGGGAAAGTCCTTCGACTCCTGCAGGAATCAAAAGCCGTATGGTAAAATGGACGAGAAACTACTTCCGAAAGAACGCTGATCCACAATCCATTGATCCCGTTGGCAACCTTGCACACAGGCTTCCCCTGGGGGAGATCGAGTCATTGGGCTTATCTTATGAGAACCATCAGGCTGTTTTTACCGATGGCATGGTATCAACCATATATTCAGGCAGAGTTGACGGCACGAAGCTCTCCGAAGCGGGCTATGTCAAAGGGGATTCCGATGTACCGGGATATTGGTGGATACCTTCTGGCAGAAAGTCATACAATAAGGATAAGTTTTATCTCTCCGAAGAATCCAGGGATCCATTTGATAATCCTTCCCGGATAGAGTTTGATGATTATGCCATTTTGGTCAAGAGCATTAGAGATGCCGTTGATAATCTTGTTGAAGCTGAAAATGATTACAGGGTTATTCAGCCTTTCAGGATGAAAGATCAGAATGACAACCATTCTGAAGTCGTTTTTGACGTTTTGGGCATGATGGTTGGCACAGCAATCTGGGGATGTGATGAAAATGGGAATCCTGTGGGAGATGACTTGAAAAATTTCAAGCCTGACCTGGATTCAGCCACCATCAGGGCACATTTGAAAGATCCTTTGAATCTGGACAGTTCCTTCGATTCAAAACCCCACAACATTCTGCAAGGGGCCACAACCCGGCTCTTATACGATCCGTTTACCTTTCAGGAAACAGGCAACCCGAATCCAATATATGCAATGGCACGGGAAACCCACGCTCGAAGTCCGGGTGGGAATAACTGCAGGATACAACATGATTTTACTTACTCGGACGGGTTTGGAAGAGAAATTCAAACCAAGACTTTGGCCGAACCTGAAGAAGGAAAAACCGATTTACGCTGGATTGCCTCTGGTTCTGCTGAATACAATAATAAAGGAAATCAAGTCAGGAAATTTGAACCTTTCTTCTCCGATTCCCATGGCTTCAAGATAGAGCAACATGGTGTCAGCACTGTACTTTTCTATGATCCGCTTGAGAGGGTTATTACAACACTCCATCCCAACGGCACCTACGAGAAAGTGCTGTTTAATCCCTGGTATCAGGAAAGTTGGGACTCCAATGACACAATACTATTAACTCCACAGAGTGATGGAGATACAGAGGCTTTAACGAAAAAATTCTTCGGGAGCTTAAGCTCACCATTTAAGACCTGGTATGAAGAGGCAATGAACAGCGGGGACCCGGCAAGAATCCTTTCTGCAAATAAGGCCAAAAAACATGCCAATACACCTACTGTTTCCTTTCTCAACACATCAGGCAGAACCTTTATGACCAGGCAGAGCACAGGCATGGGTTCAGGGACCAGGATCGAAGCCGGTATGAAGCTCGATATTGAAGGAAATCTTTTATCTGTCCGGGATCCCCGGAATATAGAAACGGTAATCAATACGTTTGATATGGCCGGCCGAAAGTTGAAGATTGACAGCAAAGATGCAGGTATCAGGATTATTTTGCCTGATATAAGGGGTGAAAAATTGGTCTATTCATGGGATTCAAACGGCAATACGGTAAACCTGCTTTATGATGAGTTGAGAAGGCCCGTTGAGACAAGGGTTAAAAGAAAATCCGATGCTGATTATCATCTGGCTGAGAAAACCATATACGGAGAATCTCCACCTGGCATTACAAATCCGAAGAAATGGCATTTAAAAGGGCAGGTGTGGAAAGTATTTGATGGAGCCGGCATGGTTACCTTTGAGAATTACGATTTCGAGGGGAATTTGCTAAAGTCCAGCCGGAGATTGTTAAAAGACCCAATGAATCAGGTGCAATGGCCATTGACCGGAAATTCCTTTGACTCGAATAAAGCCGGGTTGCTTTTACAAAAACCCGGCAATAAATACTCCACAAATACAAGGTATAATGCACTTGGCTACGTAATACAACATACAATTCCTGATGGTTCGTTTCATCGGCTATCATATAATGAAACAGGCTTGATGGATTCGTTGTCCATAGAAAGAAACGGGACCGTAACAGATTTCATAACGGGTATCCGGTATAATGCAAAGGGACAACGTACCGAAGTTCAATATTCGAATGGTGTAAGTACATCTTATCACTATGATGCAAAGACATACCGGCTTTCCAATTTAAAGACACTGAGAAAAGGGACAATGTCCAATAAAACCCTGCAGGATATGTTCTATACATATGACCCTGCCGGTAACGTAAATCAAATCCGGGATGATGCACATCCCAAAATATTCAATAACAATCAAGTCATCCAGCCTGTTTGTGATTTCACCTATGATGCAATTTACAGGTTGATTGAGGCGACCGGGCGTGAGCATGAGTCCATTACGAATTGCCATTATCAAACCACCGGTCAAAAACATACCGAGTTCATAGGTTATCCTCAGCCGGTTAGCAACGGCCAGGCAATTCAAACGTACCTTGAAAAGTACACTTACGACAAATCCGGTAATATCCGGGTCATTGAACACCAGAATCCAGGTGGAACCTGGAAGAGGAATCAACAATATCAGGTTAACGATTATACATTACCGGAAGACCAGCAAATACCTGTTAATAACAGATTGCATTCAAGCAAGGCCGGGTGCCCGGGTGAAAGCAGTTTTGTGTACCCGTATGATAATAATGGCAACATCCTGAAAGTGGTTCATCTGCCTGAGCTTATCTGGAATTTTAAAAATCAATTGACCAAGGTTCAGTTAAATGCGGGAACAAATCCGAACAAAGTATTTTACCAGTATGATGCAGCCGGTCAGCGTGTAAGAAAATACATTGTTAAAAATAATGGAACTCATATTGAGGAAAGACTGTATCTCGGCGGATATGAGATCTTTACACGAAGCAATAACTCCGGTGTACAATTCGAGCGGCATACAATTCATCTGATGGATGATAAGGAACGAATAGCGCTGATTGAACAGGAGATAAATACGGCAACAGGCCAGGTGCAAAACTCAAGAACCAGATTTCAACTCAGTAACCACCTGGGCTCCTCGGTTTTAGAGGTGGACGGATCTCCAAACGCAAAGGTTATATCTTATGAAGAGTACTATCCCTACGGGGGTACTGCCTATATTGCCGGGCGAAATTTAACTGAGACCAAAGAGAAACGTTATCGCTATTGCGGAAAAGAAAGGGATGATGAAACCGGGTTTTATTACTATGGAGCCCGATACTACGTCCCCTGGCTGGCAAGGTGGTTGAGTGCGGATCCGGCTGGCCATCTTGACGGTCTGAATGTTTATATGTTTGTTCGAGGCAGTCCCGTAAATATGCGTGACCTGAATGGATTTCAGGGGCAGCCTGCAGAGAATGAGGCAAATGGAAATTCTGCCAATCTGAATCAGATCCTGCATAATTTGGCTGCCGACCTTACAAGAGACCTGCCGGGGGTTACAGTCCGGGTTGTAAACGAAAATACAGTGCGGGTTATGTTGGATGACATCCAATCAATACGCGATGGAATAAAAGCGAAACAATCTGAGCCAAATAGTTGCTTTGTAATCGATTCGGCCGGGATAAATAACTATTGCCGCAACAATCGTGATCTGTGCAAATCCAATGGAGTCAGAGATAAAAGGGCCCGGGGCAGGTACAGGATGATCACTTACTTGCCTGAACTTTTCCCTTTGCAGGTGGAAGAATTCAGACTCAACGGTGAATCAGGTTTAGAGGTAGATGAAGTCTATCAAAAGGAAGTATTTGGTGTGTTTGCCGAAACTATCTTGAGTGGTAAACCCGTATTATTCGGAATCCAAATCCCCGGCTACCTGCATGAAAGTTATAAAAATAACAAGACCATTAACGAAGGATTAACAGACCATTTTCCGGTAGGGGTGGGGTATGAAATTACTTTTGAGCAAAGCAATGGATCATACAGCTCTGCGATCACTAAACTATTCGCCGTTGATAACTGGGTAAAGCCGAATGAATTACTTGTCTTCAATGATGAGGTGAATGGCCGCAGGGCTGCGATCTCACCTGGTACCAGGGTTCACAAAAAAGCACAGATTACGCATCTCAGGCTCTGGAGGTCTCAGATTTCATTGCTGCAAAGCAGAAAATTAAATTCATTCAGGAACTGGTTTTGCATAGAAACCAGACAAGAACGGCTCGATGCGGGATACAAGAAATTTACTTCACAGACAGGCAGGTATTATGTTCAAGATGGACCGGTACTGCCCAACGGCTTATTGTGGTGCGATAAGAATGGACCATTGCGGCTAAAATGAACGGTCTGCTGAAACAAACACAATCAAGACTGCGTATGTCACTTGTTATCATAATGATATCTACAGCTATAAATGTAAATATCTTCCTTATCAACACTATATACAAGCCTATGCTCCCGATCAATTCTCCTGGACCATAATCCTGCCAGATCATATTTTAATGGTTCTGGTTTTCCAATACCTTCGAAAGGGGAGGATTGAATATCTTTTATCAGGAAATTAATTTTCCTTAAGATTTTTTTATTCTCGTCATGCCATGAAACATAATCATCCCAGGCATTTTTCGAAAAGATAATTCTCTTCATCCTTCGATCAGATCTTTCTCCATAGTATTTCCAGTTCTCATTTGATCAATGGATTCAAATAACCTTTTGGCATTATTCTTTGAACTTAACAAATGAAGAGTTTCCATAATCGAATTATATTCTTCGATGGAAATCATAACAGCTCCTTTTCCTGATTTTCTCTTAATAATGAGTGTTTCATTATCATTTTCGACACTATCAAGATAATCCTTAAGAGCAGTTCTAAACTCAGTATAGTTTGCTGCAATCATAATTTAAGTGTTTTATTAGGTACAAATATACGTACTTATAAGAATACTTACAAAAAAAATGCCATGAATTTTCATTTGACATATGTGGTCTCGGTAATA
>CAYOPZ010000050.1:0-18730 GCA_964406005.1 uncultured Bacteroidaceae bacterium | reverse complement strand
GATATAAAGAGCAGCATTAAGTTTTGCGCAGCAAAATTTGCCGGCTGCGGTTTTATATCTGCTTTCTCATATATGAAGTGCTTTATACGAAAATATTTGCGGGCGGCATGTATATATATCTATGCCTGGTTTCCACAAAAGACGTAAATTTAACGGATGATTATGCACCTATGCCTTTCATGACCGAAATAAACCCGGACAAACGCCCTGTACGGAAAAGCGAGGGGAACTGGTCCGCTTATATTGCCCTGGGTCTTCTCTTCCTGATGTTCAATATCGGGACCGCAGGTTATATGCTCATAGAAGGGATGAATTTTACCAAGGCGTTTTTCATGACGGTAATTACGATTACGACTGTGGGCTTCAAGGAGGTGGAACCGCTTTCCTCAACAGGTATGTGGTTTACCAGCTTTTTAATTATCATCAGTTTCGGTATATTTGTTTACGCCGTCACATCTATTACAAGGTACATGATTGACGGGGTTCTGAGGAATTATTACCGGGACAGAAAGGTGAAAAAAAGAATTTCCAGATTATCCGGCCATGTCATCATTTGCGGCTACGGCCGTAACGGCAGCCAGGCAGCCCAGGATCTTAAGATGAGGAACATACCGTTCATCGTCATTGAGAACGATCCGGAAATCGTGGAATCACTGAGGGAATCCGCTGACACACTTTATCTGGAAGGAGACGCTACGCAGGATGCCGTTCTCCATCTGGCAGGGGTACGGGAAGCAAGGGCCATGATCACGACCCTGCCGGCAGATGCGGATAATCTTTATGTTGTCCTGACCGCAAAGGGGATCAATCCCGATATGACCATCATTTCAAGGGCTTCGCACGAAAACAGTGATGTAAAGCTGAAGCGGGCAGGCGCCAGCAATGTGATCATGCCCGACCGCGTGGGAGGTCAGAGGATGGCAAAACTGATCATACAGCCCGATGTGGTTGAATTCGTTGATTTCATTATGCTTCAGGAGCCGGATAGTGTATTCCTGGAAGAACTGAGCTGTACCGCACTGGCATCCTGTTTTGACGGGAAGGAAATTAACGAACTTGAAATCCGCAACAGTACGGGCGCAAATATAATCGGCCTGCGCAGATCCGACCGCACTTATATAATCAACCCCTCGAAAAAGGTCGTTCTGTCTGCGTCTGACAAACTGTTTGTCCTGGGTACAAACAGCCAGATAAACAAACTGAAACATCTTCTGGCAAGTGATGATCCCGCCCGGAACTGAGGAAAAACCTGTTTTTATTGTGATATCAAAAAAATTGAATATTTTTGCAGTTTGTTTTTCGTAAAGAGATTTGATCATACTGGCTAATGTATTTGACTACAGAGAAAAAGAAGGAATTTTTTAAAAAATTTGGCAGATCTGCTGAAGATACAGGATCAGCAGAAGGACAGATTGCATTGTTTTCCTACCGGATTGCCCACCTTACCGAACATCTGAAGAACAACAAAAAGGATTACGGAACCCAGCGGGCCCTTGTGATCCTGGTCGGTAAACGCAGACGTCTGCTGAATTATCTGAAGGAGAAAGATATCGAGAGATACAGGGCAGTCATTAAATCACTTAAATTAAGGAAGTAAACAAGTTTAGAATAAAAAAAAGGCAATTCCTGCAATTGCCTTTTTTTGTATATATAATAAATCAGGATGTATCAAACAATTACAAAGACCATAGACCTGGACGAAGGGCGGTCCATCACAATTGAAACCGGAAAGCTTGCCAAGCAGGCAGACGGGTCGGTTGTCGTGCGGATGGGTAAAACAATGCTGCTGGCCACTGCCGTATCGGCCAAGGAAGCAAAGGAAGACGTTGACTTCATGCCCCTGTCCGTTGAATACAGGGAAAAATTTGCAGCCGCCGGCAGATACCCCGGTGGGTTCCTCAAACGGGAAACCCGGCCCGGCGATTATGAAATACTTATTGCCAGGCTGGTGGACAGGGCACTCAGGCCCCTGTTCCCGGATGATTACCATGCAGAAACATTTGTCAATGTGATCCTTATATCCGCTGAGGACGACATCATACCCGATGCATTGGCCGGACTTGCCGCCTCGGCTGCACTGGGCGTATCGGACATACCCTTCAACGGGCCTATTTCCGAGGTCCGGGTTGCGAGAACAGGCGGAAAATTCATGATCAATCCCGGTTTCAAACAGCTTGAGGAAGCGGACCTGGACATCATTGTGGGCGCCACTGAAGACAATATACTGATGGTGGAGGGAGAAATGGATGAGGTATCGGAGAGCGATATGCTGGAGGCCATCAAGTTTGCCCACGAAGAAATAAAAAAGCATTGCAGGATACAGAAAGAACTTATCAAGGAAGCGGGCAAGGAGGAAAAACGCAGTTACAATCACGAAGAAGACGACGAGAAGTTTGCCGGGCTGGTGCATGAAAAAGCTTACGGCAGGCTCGTCGAAATTGCAAGATCAGGATTGCCGAAACATGAAAGAAATGATGCCATAGATGCAGTAAAAGAAGAGTTGATCGGGTCCCTGATCCCGGAAGATAACGAGGAAGCCGTATCCCTGACACGTATGTTCAACCGTTATTTTCATGATGTTGAGAAAAAAGCGCTGAGAAACCTGATCCTGGATGACGGACTTCGTCCGGACGGCCGTAAAATGGATGAGATCCGTCCCATATGGTGTGAGGTGGATTATCTGCCTGCCGCACACGGATCTGCCGTCTTTACACGGGGTGAAACTCAGTCCCTGACCACGGTCACACTCGGCAACAAGATGGATGAGAAGATCATTGATGAGGTTCTCATACAGGGCAGTGACAAATTCACCCTGCATTATAATTTCCCGCCTTTTTCGACAGGAGATGCCCGTCCGTCCAGGGGGATCAGCCGCAGGGAAGTGGGGCACGGCAACCTTGCCCACAGGGCCCTCAAAAGGGTCATACCGAAAGGGGAACAAAATCCCTATACCATAAGGGTGGTATCGGATATACTGGAATCCAACGGTTCCTCGTCCATGGCCACCGTTTGTGCCGGGACGCTTGCTTTGATGGACTGTGGAGTACAGATAAGAAAACCGGTCAGTGGCATTGCAATGGGACTGATCACGGATGCGGGATCAAACCGGTACGCAATACTTTCCGATATTCTGGGCGATGAGGACCATCTTGGCGATATGGATTTCAAGGTAGCCGGTACAAAAGACGGGGTCACGGCCACGCAGATGGATATCAAGGTAGAAGGGCTTTCATACGATATTCTGGCTGAGGCCCTGGAACAGGCGCGAAAGGGGAGGTTGTATATCCTGGGAAAAATGACGGAGGTTATGTCCGCACCCAGGAAAGACTATAAGCCTCATGTTCCGAGGATCGTCCAGATAACCATCAACAAGGATATGATCGGTGCAGTAATCGGCCCCGGGGGAAAGGTTATCCAGGGCATCCAGTCGGATACAGGCGCCACTATAGTCATTGAGGAGATCGACAATAAAGGGGTTGTCGATGTCTTCGCCGACAACCTTGAATCCATTGAAGCCGCCCTGGCAAGGATCAATGAGATCGTTGCCGAGCCCGAAGTAGGCGAGGTATATAAAGGGATCGTGAAAGGGATCGTTTCCTTCGGTGCCTTTATCGAAATCATGCCCGGCAGGGAAGGATTGCTGCACATCTCGGAGTTTGACTGGAGGAGGATAGAAAGAATGGAAGATGAATTGAAAGTGGGTGATGAATTGGAAGTCAAACTGATCAGTATTGATGAAAAGAACGGAAACCTGAAATTATCACGGAAAGCACTGATTCCACGGCCCCCAAGGCAGGAAAACAGACCGCAGAGGTCACACAACAGATAGTTCCGGGACCGGTGAGAAACAAGGATGAAAAAGTACAATTACCTGGTTATCGAGGGAAACATAGGTGCAGGGAAAACTTCCCTGGCAACCAGGTTTGCCGGTAAGTATGATGCCAGGCTGATTCTTGAGCAATATTCCGACAATCCTTTCCTGCCCAAGTTCTATCAAGACCCGTCGAGGTATGCCTTTCCCCTTGAGCTTTCTTTCCTGGCCGCCAGGTACAATCAGTTGCACAGGGAACTTGCATCATCCGATCTTTTCAGGACCTTTACCATTGCCGACTATCTTTTCGGCAAGTCCCTCATATTTTCCCGGATCACCCTGAAAACCGATGAATTAAAACTATACCTGACCCTGTTTGATATCATTCAGCGGCAATTGCCAAAACCGGATCTCTGTGTTTACCTGCATGTGACCGTTGACAGGCTTCTGGAGAATATCCGTAAAAGAGGCAGGGATTATGAAGGGGATATCCGACCCGAATACCTCGAAAGTCTTCAGGAAGGATATCTCGCATATTTTCGTTCACTGACCCGGCAGAAAATACTCATTCTGGATGTAAATGACCTTGATTTTGTAAGTAACGAAAGAGATTTCGAAACCATAGAACGGGCTGTTTTTGAGGGAGATTATCAGCCCGGACTGAACCGCGTGGTTTTGTCCTGATGCAGGGAGTATTTTGATACAAATTTTTTGTAAATTGAAAAACATTACTAAGTTTGTATAAAGAATTCAGAATTCCCTTATTTAGTAAATTAATAACCAAGTAATTATGAGAAGAATTAACATTTTGGCATCCTTCATTGCCGCGACGCTCCTGATCGTTGGTTGTGGGGGGCCGCAAAAAATGGCGGACAATGCATCACTGGTGAAGTACAGCGTTACGCCCGATCCGCTTGAAACGCATGGCGGGAAGGTGGCTGTTACGGTGGATGTAAGTTATCCGGAAAAATACTTTCACAAAAAAGCGATCCTGACCGCTACTCCCTTCCTGAGTTATGAAGGCGGAGAGACGGATCTGAAATCCGAAACGCTGCAGGGAGAATCGGTGGAAGACAATTACAAAGTCATTTCCTTTACCTCCGGTGGCAGTTTCAGCTATTCGGACGAAGTGGATTATGCCCCTGAAATGATGCGTTCCGAGCTGATGGTGAAAGGGAAGGCCATGGTTGGAAACAAGGAAGTTGACCTGCCCGCCGTAAAAATCGCCGACGGAATAATAACAACGCCTCTCCTGGTTAAACAGGAGCCCAGGGGCATTGCATTCGGTGATAACTTCAAACGCATTGTACCGGAAGACTATGTTGCCGACATCCATTATGTAATCAACCGTTCAGATGTAAGGAATTCGGAGCTGCAGCAGGAAGATATCCTGGGGATGAAGGATTTTATTCTTGCGGCAAATGCCAACGAGAGAACCGCAATGAAAGGCATTGCAATTTCAGCTTATGCGTCACCGGACGGCCCGGTTGATTTCAATACCAGTTTATCGGGTAACCGGGAAGGCTCTGCCGACCGTTACCTGCAACGCGAACTCCAGAGATCAAAGGTCACGGTTCCCGATGATGAGGATTTCCTCAGCCTGATGTCCACACCGGAAGACTGGGAGGGCTTCAAGGAATTGATGGATTCTTCCGACATCCAGGACAAAGATCTGGTCCTGCGCGTGCTTTCCATGTATTCCGACCCGGTGGTGCGTGAACGGGAAATAAGGAACATTGCAGAAGCTTTCGAGGAAATCAAAGACGAAATTCTTCCCAAACTGAGAAGGTCCAAGTTCACTGTCAGCGTTGAAAAGACCGGATGGTCGGACGACGAACTGAAAATGTGGGTAAACGAAAACATCGATACGCTCGGTCTCGAGGAACTGCTTTATTCGGCGACACTCTTCGACGATAATGAAACCAAGCTGAAAATTTACAGCCATACACGGGAAAAATTCCCGGGGTGCATCAGGGCTGCCAATAACCTGGGTTTAACCCAGCTGGCCATGGGCGATATTGCAGCAGCAAAGCAATCCCTGGAAGATGCCAAGGCAATCAATGACCACAATATCGTTACGAACAATTTGGGTGTTATCGCAATGAAAGAGGGGGACCTTGAAACTGCTGAGGATCTTTTCACATCGGCAATGGGTGCCGGAGACGAAGTCAATTACAATCTCGGGATACTCAAAATCATCCAGGGTGATTATGAAGCTGCCAAGAATTATTTCGGTGCCGGGGAGAGTTTCAACAATGCCCTGGTCATCCTGTTGAATGGAAATCCGGGACCTGCTGTTGAAATGCTCAGAATGCTTGACGACGATCCCGAAGGCAGGAATGAATACCTGATGGCAGTTGCAGGTGCACGTGAGGACGATACGGAAACAATGTACAACGCGTTGCGTACGGCAGTTGCAAAAGATGCGAAATGGAAGTCACGTGCAGCTATGGATGTCGAATTCTACAAATACTTTGAGGACGATCTTTTCAAAGAAATTACGCAATAGTTACTTGGGAAATACTATAGTTCTTGAAAGCCGCCCCATTTTTCACGGGGCGGCTTTTTTATGAGAAGGCAGATATAAAACCGCAGCTGGAAATCGGAGATTTAAGGCTGCTCTTTATATCTGCCTTCTCAGACATATAACCGTAACCGTAATCGGAGATTTAAGGCTGCTCTTTATATCTGCCTTCTCAGACAAGTAACCGCAGCTGCTGGTGCCGTACATGACATTTACAGGCAGACTCTCCCTGGTCAGGTCCTGTGAAACCGCAACCGGCAAATCAGAGATTTAATGTTGCTCTTCACAGGACCTGACCAGGCTTGAAACCGCGGCCGGCAAATCAGCCCGCAGCCAGTTTCAATTGCTTGAACACTTCCCAGAGAACAATACCCGCACATACTGAAATATTCAGCGAGTGCTTGGTACCCGACTGGGGAATGTCGATCCGGATATCGGAAATGTCGACGATTTCCTGCTGGACGCCCCTGATCTCATGTCCGAAGATAAATGCATATCTAACATCCCGTTCCATCCGGAATGCATCCAGGCTCATGCTGTCTTCAGTCTGTTCCACGGCAACGATTTTGAAGGACTCTTTCCTGAGCGCCATGACGGCCTGCTTTGTTTCCTTAAAATATGTCCATTTAACAGATTCGGTTGCGCCTAGAGCAGTCTTATGAATGTCTTTGTGTGGAGGTTTGGCCGTAATCCCGCACAGGAGTATACGGTCGACCAGAACCGCATCGGAGGTTCGGAACACGGATCCGATATTATTGAGGCTCCTGACATTATCCAGAACCACGGCGACAGGAAGCTTCGGAGCCATCCTGAATTCTTCTATGCTCAATCTGTTCAGCTCGCTGTTTTTAAGTTTTCGCATGAGTGTCCGGATCAAAGGAAAACATGTTCCAGGGTTGCTGAAGTTAAAAAAAAATAAATAAATTCGTCATTTCCTGTCATCTCAAATCCAGTCCGATGAACATTCATGAATACCAGGCGAAATCCATTCTTAAGAAGTATAACGTGGCCGTCCCTGAAGGGGTTGTTGCAGATTCCCCGGATGCTGCGGTAGATGCTGCAAAAAAGATCAGGGAACATACCCCTGCAGACAGCTGGGCCGTTAAAGCGCAGATCCATGCCGGGGGGAGGGGGAAAGGCGGCGGCGTAAAGATTGCAAAATCCCTCGAAGAGGTAAGGGAGCATGCAAAAAGCATCATCGGGATGAATCTGGTAACCCACCAGACGGGTCCTGAAGGGAAGCAGGTTCACAAGGTGCTGGTGGAACAGGGAATCTACTATCCCGGGGAAAGCGAGATCAGGGAGTTATACATGAGCATCCTGCTTAACAGGGCCATAGGGAAAAACATCGTCATGTATTCGACCGAAGGAGGGATGGATATTGAAGCAGTCGCGGTACATACCCCTGAAAGGATTTTTACGGAGACCATAGATCCCCGGGTTGGTATCCTTCCGTTCCAGGCAAGGCGGATAGCGGTTAACCTCGGGCTTTCGGGGAATGCCTTCAAAGAGATGACCCGTTTTGTTGTTTTTCTCTATAACGCATACACAGGATCCGATGCTTCACTCATTGAAATCAATCCTGTCATGAAAACATCCGATGACAGGATTCTGGCTGCGGATGCAAAATTCAATCTTGATGACAACGCCCTTTACCGTCACCGCGACTTTGCCGAAATGCGCGACCTTACCGAAGAGAACCCGGCAGAAGTGGAGGCCGGGAAATACAATCTTAATTTTATAAAGCTGGATGGAAATGTGGGGTGTATGGTCAACGGCGCAGGTCTTGCCATGGCCACCATGGATATTATTAAACTTTCGGGCGGGGACCCTGCGAACTTCCTGGACGTGGGGGGTACTGCCAATGCAGAAACCGTTGAGGCGGGTTTCCGGATCATTCTGAAGGACCCTAATGTACAGGCCATCCTTATCAATATTTTCGGAGGCATTGTCCGCTGTGACCGGGTTGCACAGGGAGTCGTCGAAGCATATCATTCGGTCGGGAATATTTCCATACCCGTAATCGTGCGCCTCCAGGGCACCAATGCAAAGGAAGCCAAGGAACTGATAGACAAATCCGGTCTGAAGGTTTTTTCAGCCATTACGCTTCAGGAAGCGGCCGACCGGGTCGGGAAAGCCGTATAGTTCAGTCCCTGAGTCCCACCCGCAGGTGGGAACCATCGCAGAAGGGTTTGTTGCCGGATCCCCCGCAACGGCACAGGAAAATCTTGTCGCGGGTCTTTATTGTCTTCCCGTCTGCGGATTTCAGAACAAATTCCCCGGTAACCTGTATGGGACCGCCCTTGAGCACTTTGAATTCCGCTGTTTTCGTGTTTTTTTCTTCTTCCATAACAAAAACCAGGACTGCAGTTCATGTCCTGACAGGTCCTGTGAAACCGCAGCTGGAAATCAGAGATTTAAGGCTGCTCTTCACAGAACCTGTCAAGTGACATGAAGTTGTTATCCAAAATAAACCTAATCACAATCATCCGAAATGATATTCTTAATTCTGTGGGAACCGTCGCAGTAAGGCAGGTCGCCTGAAGCTCCGCAACGGCACAAGGAAGCCACCAGCCTGGGCTTCTGTTCCACCCCGTTTGAATCAATGATGCGAAAATCCCCTTTTATGACATAAGGGCCGCTTTTCATAACCCGGATTTCGACAGGCTTGTCCTTGCTTTTCCTGATCTTTCCCTCTTCATTTTTCATGACAGCCGCTTCACCCGGTTTTTCAGAAATCTTGTCCGGATCGTTCCAGTCATAGGTCAATGCCTGCGTGGGACACTTCTTTACAATTTCGATGATCTTGCCTGTAGAGGCTCCTTTCATATCGATCCAGGGGCGTTTTCTCGGATTGAAAACTTCTATGAGCTCCCTGTAGCATGTAGTTGCATGGATGCAATCTTTGGGTCTCCAGTGCACCGTGATTTCTCCATTCGTGTATTTCCTGTCGTTGGGATCCATTTCAGATGTTTTGCATTACAGCGGACAAAATTAAAATCTTATGGCATAATCTATTAAGAATATTCCTGCAGGAATCGGGCGAACCGGGACCTGCGACTTATTAATTATTTAACAAGTTAATACTAAATTAATTTAAGGGTAAAGCAGGTTTTACATTCAGTTAACATTTATTCAATAGTTTTCCCTTCTGAATACGGTAACATCAAACATACTTTATGATATGACTGGGCTGAATTTTCATAAAACATACTCCGTTTCCAGGACCGATAACCTGAATTTCAGACGTATACATCACAGTGCAAGAGCTGCTTAACATTAAAGATTTTTTAATGATTTAATAATATTATGGGAATTGGATTTGGGCTGGAATACTACATTTTTGCATCCAAAGATTTATAAAAATTTTAGTCTAATCAAAAAAATCCATCTAACAATGAAAAGGAAAATAATCGTACTCGGTCTTACTATCGGCTTTATTGTTTCGGGCTGCAATGAAAACGGAGGCACCGGAGACGACAAAAAGAGTAACACCGGAAACACGATCGTAAGCTCGAATATCACGGAAAATACGACCTGGACCAAGGATAAGGTATACCAGCTTGCCGGCAGGATAACCGTCGTTGACGGGGCGACCCTGACCATAGAACCCGGCACCCTGATAAAGGGTGAGGCAGGTACGGGAGCGAACGCGACCGCCCTCCTGATTGCCAGGGGAGGCACGCTTATGGCCGAAGGTACCGCTTCCGAGCCTATCATTTTTACCTCGGTCGCCGATGAGATTACACCAGCAGATATAGCGGCCGGCAATTTCGGAAGCCCGAACCTTGACCCGGATATTAACGGCCTCTGGGGAGGCGTCCTGGTACTGGGTAAAGCGCATATTTCCGCCTCGAACGAAAGCGGCGATGTCAGCGAAATTCAGATCGAAGGTATTCCCACATCCGATCAGAACGGATTGTACGGAGGGAATGAAGATGCGGACAATTCAGGGATCCTCAGATATATCTCAATCCGTCACGGGGGCACGAATATAGGTTCCGGAAACGAAATCAACGGCCTTTCACTGGGCGGTGTCGGTTCCGGTACGGTTATCGACAACATCGAGATCGTTGCCAACCAGGACGACGCGATCGAATTTTTTGGCGGAACGGTAAATGTAAGCAATGTCGTTGCCTGGAACGTTGGCGACGACGGCATCGATACCGACCAGTCATGGGGCGGCACCCTCGACAATTTCGTCGTCCTCGCACCCACCGGGCATTGTTTCGAACTGGACGGCCCGGAAGGCACCTATGAGGCCGGACATACCATTCAGAACGGTACGATAGTTGCCAAAGACGTAGCCCTGGAACGTATATCGGAAGACCTGATCAATGTGGATGATAATTCCATTGTTGATCTGAAGAACCTTTACTTTACAGGGGTTGTCACGGGACAGAAAATCAACCGTGTAACTGCGGCCGGCGTGACATTCACAGGGATTACGATCGATGTACCCGCCGACAGCATTCCCAAACATGTTAACGGGGCCGTCCCTGCAGGCGTGACCGCAGGCTCGACCCCGCAGGCGGACGTATCCGGGTTTTCCTGGACATGGGCTGCATTATCCGGTAAATTGACAGGATTGTAATTGTCAGTATACCAGTTGGATCTTTGAAATCCAACAGGAAAACAGGCTTGCCAGATATATGCAGGTCTGTTTTCCTGATATTATTAAAGATACTTGCTTTGTAATGAAAAAATTATTCGTTCTGATTTCCATTTGCTTTCCCCTGGTGGTCCATGCCCAGCACGGCAAGATCAGGGGAACGATTTTTGATGGCAAGACGGGAGAATCCATGGTTGGTGTGAACCTTGTTGTTAAAGGGACGACCATGGGGACCACCACCGATCTTGACGGCAGGTATTCCCTGGACATTGAAGAGGGTACCTACGATCTTCAGGTATTATACATTTCTTACCAGCCCATGACCATTGAAGCGGTGAAAGTGAAGGCGGACGAGGTCACCCTCCTGGACGATATCCGGCTCGAAGAAAGCCCTTTGACAATCGATGAAGTGGTCGTCAGGGCTGAGGCCATCCGGTCAACCGAGACGGCATTGCAGACCATTAAAAGGAATTCCACGGTCATTCTGGACGGGATATCCTCGTCAAGGATGGATCTGATTGGCGATGCAACAGCGGTGGAAGCGGCTAAAAGGATTACAGGGGTCTCCATAGAAGACGGCAAGTATATTTATGTCAGGGGACTGGGAGACAGGTATACGAAAACCACAATGAACGGCATGGATATTCCCGGGCTGGATCCCGACAGGAACAGCCTGCAGATGGACATATTCCCGACCAACCTCCTCAGCAACATGCTGGTCAGTAAAAATTTCAATGTGAACCTCCCCGCGGATTTTACCGGGGGGATCATGAATGTTGAAACTCAGGATTTCCCTGATAAGCATATCTTCACTGCCTCCTTCGGGTCATCCTTCAATCCCGCTATGCATTTTAACCGGAATTACCTGAGTTACGAAGGGGGAAAGACGGATTTCCTGGGTTTCGATGACGGTACAAGGGCATTGCCAGACGGCGCCGATCAGGAGAATATACCGACACCTATAAGCGGTCATTCCACCCAGGATGTCAATGCATTCATCAGGAGTTTTAATCCTGAGCTGGGCACTGTACAGCATACCAGCCTGATGGATTTCAGCGCCAACCTGTCACTCGGGAACCAGATCGACCTGGGCGGAAAGGAAGAATCCAGGGCAGGGAATCCCAAACTCGGGTATATCTTTTCACTTTCCTATAAGTCTAATTACCGGTATTTTGACGATGTCGTCTATGGGGAATACCAGCGATACCAGGATCCGGATTACAACGAAATAAGGTATGCAACAATTCAAAACGGCCGGGTAGGCGAACGGAACTTCCTGGCCGGCGTGCTCGGGGGACTGGCCTACAAAACCAATTTTTCCAAAATCCGCCTGACGGCCATGCACCTGCAGAATGGCGAAAGCAGGGCGGCCCGGATCAATATCGATAATGACGGACAAGCCGTAGGCCAGTCGGGTTATATTGCCGTTTCCGACAACCTGGAGTATAACCAGCGTTCCCTTTCCAATGTTTTCCTGGGTGGTACGCATTTGCTTCAGGCAGGGGGATGGGAGATCGACTGGGGGGTATCCTCGACTTATTCGACATCCATTGACCCCGATATCAGGAAAACCGCCTTTACCAAAACGGGACAGGGACTTCAGTTTATTGCAGGGGCCGGGGGTAACCCGACCAGGATATGGCGGTACCTGCACGAGATGAACGCACAGGCAAAAGTTGATGTTACCAAGGAATACCAATTCAACGGCAGCGAGGCAAGATTGCGGTTCGGAACCAGCCATGCCTTCAAGTACAGGAATTACGAGATCCTGTATTTTGACATGCAGTTCTTCGGCAGCATAGTAACCTGGCCAAACCCGACGAATGCCAATACGGTTCTGGATCCCGGGCACATCTATCCCAACCAGCCGGAGCGGATCTATTATTCCTCAGGGAACAGCGATCCGAATCCCAACCAGTACAGTTCCAATGTTAACAATACAGGGTTTTATGTTTCCAACGAATTCAATATAACCCCGAAATTCAAGACTACCCTGGGCGTGAGAGCTGAGAATTACGTTCAGAGGCATACGGGCAGGGACCAGAGCTATGCCAGCGGCGATATTGTCAACGGGCGGAACCTCGATAACGAAAAAGTACTGGAATCCCTGGACTTCTTTCCCTCGGTCAACCTTATCTATTCCTTTACCAGTTTGCAGAACCTCAGATTGTCCTATGCCAGGACCATTGCCCGGCCTTCCTTCAAGGAGTTGTCTTTTGCACAAATCCTTGACCCGCTGTCGAACAGGATATTCAACGGCAGTTTATTTACCTATCCGGGCTGGGACGGTAACCTGCAGGAAACCCACATCAATAATATGGACCTTCGCTGGGAATTGTTCTTCCTGGGAGGACAGATCGTCTCGGTCAGTGCTTTTTACAAGGATTTCGACAAACCGATCGAGCTTGTCCGCATCCCGGAACAGCAGACGAGCACCGAGTACCAGCCCAGGAATGTGGGTGACGGATCCTTGTTCGGGCTGGAGCTGGAATTAAGAAAGAACCTTGATTTTATTTCCCCGTTTTTCGGCAGGTTCAACTTGAATTCAAACCTGACCGTTGTCCGTTCACACATCGAAATGACCGACCTGGAATACAATTCGCGAAAAGGCTTTGAAAAAGTGGGAGAGCATATTGAAAACTCAAGGGTGATGGCCGGGCAGGCACCTTATATGGTCAATTCGGGTCTGATATACAGCGTTCCCGAACAGGGGCTCGAAGCCGGGTTGTTTTACAACGTCAAGGGAAAAACACTCTATATCGTCGGCGCCGGGCTTTTTCCGGATATTTTCATCAAGCCCTTCCACAGCCTGAACCTCAGCGTTAACAAGTCGCTCGGAATCAGGAACAGGCTGCTCCTTGAATTTAAGGCAAGCAACCTTCTTGACAACAAAATCGATCAGGTTTACAGTGCCTTCCGGGCAGAAGACCAGCCCTATTACCAGGCTTCTCCGGGACAGGAGTTCAGCCTGGGCTTGAAATACAGGATCGATTAAGCTGTCTGTCCTGTAAATCTGTCGGGGACTTACCACCACGGAGACAATATTTCTGTTTGCCCGCTGTTCTATAAAGTATAGAAATTATTGTATATTTCCACAGATGGGAGTGATTTGTCTGAAACGGCTCCTGCTGTTTACTGTGTTTCTGCTTTTCCCGTGGACCGGGGTGAGTGGACAATATACCGGGAAACAGGTCACGGGGCTGGACTCAATTCCCCGGGGAGGTGATATTTATGTGGCCAGGGCCGTGGTAATTGACGGGGATACCGTATGGGTGGCGACATTGGACGATGTATACATATTCCCCGCCAACAGGTTTAAGAACCACAGGGAACAGAGACGTTACACGCGCCTTGTATACAATGTCAAAAAAGCCTATCCCTGGGCCAAGCTGGCAGGCGAGAAACTGGCGGATGTAGAAGCCAAGATGCTTACCCTTGAAACGGAAAAGGAGCAGAAGGAATACATCAAGGCGGTCGAAAAGGAGCTGCTGGGAGAATATACCGACGATTTGAAAAAGCTGACCATCACCCAGGGAAGGATACTGATCAAGCTGGTGGACCGGGAAACGGGGAATACCTCGTATGAACTTGTCGATGAACTGCGCGGCAGGTTATCAGCAATGTTCTGGCAGGCCCTGGCCAGGTTGTTTGGCAGCAACCTTAAGGCGGAATATGATCCCGAAGAGGAAGACCGCCTGATTGAGCAAATTGTGCTCCTGATAGAAGCCGGACAGCTTTAGATCATTTCAAGCAGCGCCTTCACTGCATTCTCCGCTCCTTCTCCAATCTGTACAATGTTGGCGTCAAGCATGTAACAGGGCGTCGTTACCAGTTTGTATTTTTCATCGATAACGATCTCGCCATGCGATGTGCCGACATGCGTGGCCCCCATTTCTTCAATTGCCCTGGCAGTGCCTTCATCCTGGCCGATGGTAAGCTTGGCATCACCCAGGACCCTGGCCAGCAGGACGGGTGCAATGCACAGCGCACCCAGGGGTTTCCCGAGCGATACCATGTCCTTGATGGCCTTTTCAACATCCGGATGAACTTTGCAGCCAGGTCCGTCAAAGGCGAAGGATGAGAGGTTCTTTGCTGCTCCGAAACCACCCGGGAATATAAGTGCATCAAATTGTCTTGCGTCCAGGTCGGAGAGGGGACTGACTGCACCCCGGGCAATGCGGGCCGATTCAACGAGAACGTTCCTGTTCTCATTCATTTCTTCCCCGCTGATATGGTTCACGACATGGTGCTGGGCAACATCGGGGGCAAATATTTCATAGGTTGCACCATTTTTTGCTATGGCATATAAAGTCAGTGTTGCTTCATGGATCTCGGAACCATCATAAACTCCTGATCCGGAAAGGACGACGGCGAATTTCTTCATAGATTTGGTATTTTTTCAGTTAATGAAATAAATTTATTCATTTTTTAACTTAAAATCCAATGCACGCCGATATCCGACGAACTTTCATTGCCTTCAGGGTGACCGCCGGGAAAGAAATCCTGGATTGCCTGGGCCGGCTTAAAGTATTACTCACCGGTGCAAGGATCAAATGGGTGGATCATGAGAAAATGCATATCACCCTCACATTCATAGGAAATACCCCCGCGAACAAGATCAGAGAGGTTTCCGGGATAATGGACAACCATGTTCCCTCATACCCTGCCCCGGATCTTTTCATTAAAGGGATCGGCGTTTTCAGGAACCCGGATCATCCAAAGGTAATCTGGCTGGGCGTGGATCCCATGCCCGGTCTTAATGACCTGAAAGATAAAATTGACCGTGACCTGAGGCATGACGGTTTTAATATCGAAAGAAGGGAATTCAAACCCCACCTGACGCTTGGCAGGATCAAGTCCCTGCGCGATAAATCCGGGATTATTGAAATGATCCGTGAATATCAGGACAGGCCCTTCCTTAAGGGCAGCATTGAGGAACTGGTCCTTTACGAAAGTGTTTTAAGGCCCCAAGGTCCGGAATACATCCCGCTGAGCCGCTCAAAGTTCAGATATGCCGGCCCCTGACCAGGGTCAGGATCGTGGAGATCATAATCTGGAAGTCCACGAACAGGGACATGCTTTCCATGTATAGAAGGTCGTATTTCAGCCTCGCAATCATTTCGTCCACATTTTCAGCATATCCGTATTTAACCTGTCCCCAGGATGTGATTCCGGGCTTGATCTTGTGCAGGCGGACATAGTGCGGAGCCTTATTGATGATCTGGTCGATATAATATTGCCGTTCAGGTCTTGGGCCGACAATGGACATTTCCCCTTTCAGCACATTCCAGAAATTGGGTATTTCATCCAGCTTCCATTTGCGCATGAATCTTCCGAAACGCGTCAGCCGTTCATCGTCCTTGCGGGAAAGTTCCGGACCATTCTTTTCCGCATTGGCATTCATAGACCTGAATTTATACAGTGTAAAGGGTTTGCCGTTTTTCCCGATCCTCTCCTGCTTGTGGACCACCGGGCCCCTGGAGCTGAGCTTAACACCCGCAACCAGGAAAAGGGCCAGGGGGATATTGATAATGAGTATGAGAATGGATATCAGAACGTCCAGTATACGCTTCAGGTTTTCCTGCCAGACAGGCATCAGCTCATGCGTAATCTGAATGAGCGGTGTGCCGAAGATACTCTCCATCCTGACCTGGCCCACCAGGATATCCTGGATATCAGGGATTGCCTTGATAACTACATTCGAATCACACAGATTGTTTACGATATTATTAATGACAGTCCGCTCAGTGGTGTCCAGTGCAATGATCACCTCTTCGATCTGATTTTCCTTTACCACGTTGCTGACGTTGCTCGTGGGTCCCAGATGCCGGGTCATGCCGTCCAGGAGATGTTCCTTCTTCGAATTCCCATTTACATATCCGACAATTTGAGTGCCGGCGGAATGTCCGTTCAACTCAATTTCCCTGAATAATTCCATAGCCCGCTGGTTGCTCCCTACCATCAATGCCTTGAATCCGATCTTTTTCTGGTATAACCATTTTGATATCATGGAGGTAAGCAGCAGGCGGGGTATGTAGGTGAGTGTGAATTGAAGGCTTGCAAGGACAAGGAAGGATGAGTAATAATCTTTGTAGGAAACGATGACATCATCCAGTATCAGCAGGAAGAACAGGATGATGACGCCGGATATCACGACCAGGAGGGTCTGCCCCAGCTCTCTTAACCTTGATTTACGGTAGATGTCATGATAAGATCCGGTAACATAATACAGGAAGATCCAGAACAGGGGCAGTCCGAATACTCCAAGGTAGAAAATGGGTCCGATCTCTATGGGAATATTATAACCGAAAACTTCAGGTTCAATACTGATCTTGCGGTATATGTAGAAAAGCGCCCAGCTTAACGAAGCGGAAGCATAATCAAAAAGCAAGTACAGTATTACCAGGTTTTTTTTAGCCACAAGGGTTAATGACGGTTCGTTAGCATGAAAGGGCCTGGTCAGAGCCTATGATAGAATAACTCAGAAATTTTGAAATAATTGCCCGGGCCTCATTAAATATTCAGTACATTATACACCGACGGGATTAACGGGCAGGTTTTGCATCAATTGTTTACCGAGTGCAAGGGACTGGTAATAATTATGAAAGGGTACCAGGTGGTAGTTCTTATTAATCACCAGGTTAATGAAATACTTGATTTCCTCAGCTTCAGGATCCCTTTGTTTTACAGGGACGTTGGTTGTTCGCGGTCTGTCCTCTCCTGGAATTTTATCTTTGATTGTCAGCCTTTTACTGGAAAAATACAAGGCTGATTGCCGGTTTTCCTGGTATATGTAACAGATCGATTTTTCTTTTTCAGCATATCCGTTACAGGTAATATTGGATATGCACCCGTTATCGAATTCAACCCTTCCGTGAATCACTCCCGGAAAACCGAAAAGATTCTGTGCGAGAACGGTATTCGACCTGGTTATCAATGCAGGATTGAGGTACAGGATGGCATCCAGGCACTGGTAAAGTGAACCGGCGATCTTTTCCTGAAGCATTTCAGTGTCGTTGTCGGCTGAAATATCAATCTGGTAGTCCATGAACGCGGGATTCCGGATCAACGGGCGGGCTGCCTGGACGACAGGATGGAACAGGAAAGGCTGCCTGAGTTTAAGCAATGTATTGGCTTCATCTGCAAGCTTATACAGGTATTCCAGTTCATCCTCTGACCAGTTTGTGGGCCGGGCAAGAAGCACATGCTTGAAATCCCGGAGAGCCTGTATGATATGGTCCGGGTTCAGGCAGGCCATCCTTTCGACTATAATGGCATCACAACATGACAGGAAAGTTTTATATGAGGTGAGAACCTGGATATCATCACTGCTGCCTGAAAAATGCCCGGATAAATCCGGATCGGGATCATATATGCCTGTAATTGTACAGGAAGCCTGTCCGGATATGATCCCGGACAATTCAACCCCTGATTCGATAGTACCTATCACTCCCAGTTTAAGCATGCAAGCCAGCGTCTTTCTGCAAACATAAAGGATTTCAAAACCGGCCTGTCAAATATTTTTCAACTTCAATGGATTTATATGTTAACAAGTGCTGAGCCTGACCGGATCCTGTGAAACTGCAGCCGGCAAATTCCGTTTTACTGTATTTCATATGATTTTCCTGAGAAAGCAGATATAAAGCCGCAGCTGGAAATCAAAGATTTAAGGCTGCTCTTAACAGGCTCCGGTCAGACTGAATCTTTTATCTTTAAAAATTCCGAGTCATGTTTCAAAATTGGATTAAATTTGCAGGATGCTTTTTGCATGGGAGAATCTTTT
>CAYOPZ010000049.1:0-19593 GCA_964406005.1 uncultured Bacteroidaceae bacterium | reverse complement strand
GCGAAACATGGACCGTTGTCAATGATAAAATTAGTGGAAACAGTTGCTATTTTGCCGATGAAATACATGGATTTTTATTTTCCGGTAGCATCCTTTCCACTTCCAATGGAGGAAAAACCTGGAAGAAAGAATATCCCCAAAACACTCATGAGACTTCCGGGCGTTTGATATACGATATAGCATTTACTCCTTCGGGGACAGGGTATGCCGTTGGACAGGACGGTTTGGTTTTAAAACGGAAAAAGCACTAACCTTTAAATTATATTGACATGAAACGAAAATCATTATTCATGCTGCTGTCCATGATGATCTTTACAGCAGTTGGTTTTGCCCAGGAAGGCATTGTCAAAAACCGTTATTCCGGTGACAGTATAGTCACGTTCAGGGTATACGACACCCGGATCATAAAAATCGACACATCTTCAGCCCGGGAACACTTAATGGAACTTTTGCAAGCCGGACCCGGTGATGACCTTGTGCTGATGGGCTCCCAAACCGATGACCTGGGCTATACGCATTACTCTTATCAACAATACTATAAGGGAATGAAAGTTGATAACGGTGAATATTTTGTCCATGCAAAAGATGAGTTGATTAGAAGTGTGAACGGTAACTTTATACGTGTAGGTGATGTGGATACAAAGGCGATACTTACTGAAAGTGAAGCCCTGCAAAAGGCAATCGAAACAATCGGAGCCAAAGAATACATGTGGCAGGTGAAAGGGGAAGAACAGTCAATAAATGAACGAACAGGAGAAAGTACATCCACCTATTACCCGAAAGGGGAATTGGTTGTTGTTTACAGCGAGTCGATAAAATCGTACCGTCTGGCTTACAAATTCAACATTATTGCCCAAAACCCGATAAGCATTGACGACGTGTTTTTAGATGCCATTACTGGCAAAGTGATATGGATACAAAACCTGATTTATTATGATAATTATCCTGTTTCGTCAACGGCCAACACCCGATATAGCGAGAATAAAACCATTACCACCGAATACGATACGGATGATTTTTTGTTCCACTTGAGGGAAACAAGAGAATCAGTACCTATCGCAACATTCGATATAAGTGGGGGTGAATTTTTTGGATTTGCACCAGATTTTACTAATGATTCTATAGATTGGATAGATGTGCCCTATGAAGATCTCGGTGAAGACCAACATGCATTGGATGCCCACTGGGGTGCAGAAAAAGTGTATGACTATTGGAAAACAGAAAGAGAGAGAAACAGTTATGATGATTCGGGTTCAGCAATATCGAGCTATGTGCATTTTTATTTTATAGAAGGCGATGACAATGCTGGATGGTATCCTATTGAGGATGTAATGGTCTTTGGTGATGGGGAAACAGAGTGTTACCCTTTGACATCGCTCGATGTAGTTGCCCATGAGTTTGCACATGGAGTATCCTGGTATGTAGGTTTTGGACCAAATAAATTAGAGGTAGAGACGTATGCCCTAAACGAAGGTATGAGCGATATATGGGCAGCCTGCGTGGAAGAATGGGCAGCACCTGAAAAAGATCACTGGCTGGCTGGCGAAGAAATCATGAAAAACGGATTTAGTTGTTTACGGTCGCACCGTAGCCCCAATACCGAAGGGCACAGGTATGGGTATGCAACCGAAGGGCATTACCCCGACACATACAAAGGGACATATTGGTATTATGGCACAGATACAGTGAATTATTCTCATACAAACTGTACAGTATTTAGCCATTGGTTTTACCTCCTTGCTCATGGAGGATCCGGCACAAATGATTTTAATAATTCATATGATGTAACAAGCATTGGGATTGACGATGCAGCTGAGATTGTCTGGCAAGCCTTACATACTCATAAATTTTTAGGAACTACCACTTTTTCATTGGCCCGTGATGGTACTATTGAGGCTGCTACTGAATTAAATGATGGTGATCCCGTTGCGTGTGCAGTTAGCGCGGTTACAAGCGCTTGGTACGCAGTGGGCGTGGGTGAATCCATTTCAGGACCCTCTTATATTTGTTCTTCCGGGAATTCATTTTATGTAGATAATTTAGAATCCGGGCAATCCGTTTCATGGGATCAGAGTTATAATATTTCCAGAGTATCAGCTCAGGGTTCAAATCCTTGTACTTTTGAACCCGTATATTCCACTGCCGGAACCGGATGGATTAAAGCACGAATTCTAACTGGTTGTGGTGATTTTGGTGAAATTAAAAAAAGCGTTGTAGTAAATCCTCCTCTACCTCAGGACATAGAGTTAACCGTCTATCAAGGATATGAACTGATCCCCGGATACGGAAGTGTTTGGTTTTTAGAGCCCAATACTCAATACTATATGGACCTCGATTACAACAATACATTGGGCTGTTCAATTTCGAATATTGATTATAACCTACCCCCAAGTTTTACTATCATTTATGAAAATGGAAATTACGTCTACTTTAGAACACCGAGCACCTCGTCTGGTTATTCTTTCTCGGTTGATGCACAAACCTGTTGTGGTGTAACCCAGGAAGTAAAGTCCGGATATTTTGTTGTGGGTTATGGAATGTATTCTATGATTTTCAGCCCCAACCCGACAACCGGGGAAACAACTGTTACGCTGGCTGATAAAAATGGTGATATCAGTGAAACCGTTGAATGGGATATGGAAGTGTATGCTTTGGGACAGTTGCTGACAGCGAAAAAAGAAAGAATACAAGGCAGACAATATATCCTGAATGTTTCGGGCTGGAAGAAAGGCGTTTATATAGTGAAGGCTAAAGTAGGCGATGAGGTTGTAGTTGGCAAACTGGTTGTTGAGTAAGTATTTGAAAAAATAAGAAGGCTGTCCAGAAAGTACTTATTTAGCCATTAAGGCACTAAAATAAATGGTAAAATACTACTTTTTTTGTAGCTTAATTTGTCGTCCGAACTATTGGGGTATATTCAACAACTTTTCGCAATATTTATAAGAATTACTTTTAAATCCTGACTAATGAAACGAACCATATTTTTTATCAGCATTTTCTGCC
Organism: uncultured Bacteroidaceae bacterium; assembly: GCA_964406005.1. Lineage (GTDB taxonomy): Bacteria > Bacteroidota > Bacteroidia > Bacteroidales > SM23-62 > CAYOPZ01. The sequence goes on along the minus strand of CAYOPZ010000049.1, from coordinate 16,590 downwards.
TATTCCAAACTTGCACAAAAGACAGCGACACCAAATTAAAAGTTGAATGCCCAGAAGGTTTCTTTAATCCTGTGACTATTAATTGTTCTGGACAGTTGTGCCAAAGTGATACCTGTCAGACCTATTATAACATTTGGAAAGATTTATTTCTTGACAAAAACCAAATGTCTCAGGAATACTTTGATGCCCATATAACTCCATGCTATTCAAGACTTGATTATTGGAATGATGGAATTTCATATAGGATTTCCTATAAGATCAGTATTGGATGGGCAGAATGTGGATCATTAGATAAGTTCATTATTTACATTGAATCGGACGTTAATCCCGGACTGGATTATCCACGAAACGTTCTTCTTTCTAAGAGTCAAATAGGAAACATATTAGATGGCCGTTTCTTTAGTTCACAAATGTTAAAAATTACACCTGTTGATGAATTAAAATATTTCTCCGAAAAAGATGCAATGAATGCATTAATACGTGCATCCTATGTTGATAATTTTTGTGGCGGCTCGGTCTCCTTTCCACAATATGACCCATATACTGTTGGACATCCATATTTTATAGCGTCTGGCGCATTAAACTGGACTGAAAATAAATGTATCACAGGTTCAATCGACCTTATAACCGGGGAGACTTATATTTATTATCCTTTATGCTATTATCTTTTTTGTTTTTCTAAAGGCACACAAATTATTCAATCCAGTGGTTCATCAAAATCCATTGAAAAAATAAAGAAGGGCGATAAAATATTGTCATTCAATATAGAAACAATGAATATTGAAGAAGATATTGTCCAAAAGGTTGACTCGGTTATTCATGATAACATAGTTTCAATAATGTTCAATGACATGACAGTAAATGACAACACTTCTGACCACCCATATTTTGTGAAAGGGAAGGGTTGGTGTTCATTCAAACCCGAGGAAACGATGCATAAATACAAAATAAAAACCTCTCAACTTCAAGCAGGTGATACTTGCTTCAAATATCATGATAACAAATTGGAAGAGGTTTATATAACATCAATCATTGAAAAAACTGAATCTCAAATGACGTATAACATCAGTAGCCTGAAAAGGAACAATAGTTACTTTGCGAATGGAATCCTGGTGTCAAATGAAGGCCACTAAAATATGCAGGCCACCAACACGTACGGTATAATTAACGGGCTCGTCACAGTTTTTGCTTCCGCTCCTGCACTCAAGACAGATTCGCAATGATAGTTGCACCCGGATACACTTTTTTGAACACTACCAATTCCAGTAACCTTTTAATTTTTTTATGTTATTTAAGTAAAAAGTTCTAATTTTGGAATCAATAACTCCATTTTTAGAATTAAAATGGAATTAATGATTCCAAGATATTTCAAAGCGCCTAAACAGAGTTACTTTCTGTTTGGCCCGAGAGGTTCAGGGAAATCCACATTTTTGAAGGAAACCTGTCCTGATGCATTCTATATCGACTTGCTCAGGCCGGATATACAGAGAAAGTACCAGTCACGGCCGGAAAGCATCATTGAGCAGGTTCATGCACATCCTGAGACAACAACATTCATTGTGGATGAAATCCAGAAGGTACCTGAACTGCTCGATGCAATTCATAGCCTGATCGAGGAAAAACAGGACAGACAATTTATACTGACCGGTTCAAGTGCACGAAAATTAAAACGTTCAGGTGTTGATCTTCTGGCCGGCAGGGTCCTGTTCAGGCAGATGCATCCTTTTCTGCTTGCCGAATCAGGGAAGCATTCTGATCTTACAAGAGCCTTGTCCCACGGGCTATTGCCGCTTGTTTTTCTAGCAAAGGATCCGGAAGATACGCTCAATACATATATTTCATTATATATCCGGGAAGAAGTACAGTATGAAGGACTGGTCAGGAAAATAGGAAGTTTTTCACGGTTTTTGGAAGTAATCAGTTTCTCGCATGCTTCCGTTCTGAATATAAGCAATGTGGCACGCGAATGTGAAGTGGAACGCAAGGTTGTCGAAAATTACATCTCCGTTCTTGAAGATATTTTACTGGCTTTCCGCCTGAAAGTGTTTTCAAAAAGGGCACAAAGGGCGCTGATCTCCCATCCGAAATTCTATTTTTTTGATACAGGTGTGTTCAGGGCTTTAAGGCCGAAAGGTCCGCTTGACAGCCCGCATGAAATCGATGGAGCAGCGCTTGAAGGGCTGGTACTCCAGCATCTGAAAGCATGGAACGCCTATCAGAACAATCCTTTTGAGATCTTTTTCTGGAGGTCCAGGGGAGGGGTGGAGGTTGATTTCATTCTTTACGGAGAACAGGGGATCTTTGCATTTGAAGTGAAAAATGCAGACAAGGTCCGTGCTGGTGACCTGCGGTCTCTGGGAGAATTCAAACGCGATTACCCGGCCAGCCTTCCGGTTTTTCTTTATCGCGGTAAGGACAGGCTGTTACGGGACGGTATACTTTGCCTTCCCTGTAAGGATTTCTTATCCCGACTGATACCGGAAAAACCGATCCGGGACATATTGAATACCGGGAAAAATTACTGATATCGTATCAAACGCTTGCCTAATCTATCGGAACCGACCTGGCAAAGCCGACTTCCAGTGAAATGAAGGTCTCGGTCCGGGAGATGCCAGGGATCAGCTGGATCTTGTCGCTCAGGATGGTTTTCAGGTGTTCGTTGTCGCGGGCGTATATTTTAATAAAGATGGAATAGTTGCCGGTGGTGTAGTGGCATTGTGTGATCTCCGGGATCTTCCTAAGACCGGCCAGAACCTCCCTGTATAAGCTGGCTTTGTCCAGGAAAATACCCATGTATGCACAGGTCTTGTATCCCATTTTTTTGGGTTCGATGATGAATTTCGATCCCGTAATGACACCCGTATTCGTAAGTTTCTGGATGCGCTGGTGTATGGCTGCGCCCGAGACATTGCATTCGCGGGCCACTTCGAGGAAGGGAATGCGTGCATTCTGTGTGATGAGCTTAATGATTTTTCTGTCCAGGCTATCAATCTGTAAGGATTCGTCCATTTTTGACCGGGGAATTATAATGATTTTTCAAATATCGTGGAGAAAAATAACAAATCATAATTAAATGACATTATCTGAATAAAATCTTTTGAAAAAAAATGCCGTAATCTTTCAGATTGGAAAATATCTTCTGGTTTCAGTTCGTAATTGTTAAGCAGGGGTCTGGAAAAATAATCCTTTCATCCGGTGGCTGCTTGCCTGCCGAAACCGGCAAAGTCGCTTCCCGTGGGATTCTGGAAGACCTTCAGCCCGAACTCCGGGATGACCGCGAGAATATGGTCGAATATATCCGCCTGAATGGCCTCGTAATTGGCCCATGCCTGGTCGTTCGAGAACACGTAGATCTCGAGGGGAAGGCCGCGCTCTGTGGGATGCAGGTGCCTGACAAGGAAGGTCATGTCGTTGTGGATCTTCGGATGATGGCGCAGGTATGCCTCGACGTATTTTCTGAAAGTCCCCAGGTTTGTCATGCGCCGGCCGTTCACAAGCACCGAGTCGTCGATCCGGTTTTCCTCATTGTATTTTGCAATTTCCTTTTCCCGGTTTTCAATATAGTCCCTGATAAGGCTGATCTTCTTGAACCTGTCGATCGTTTCATGATCGAGGAACCGCACCGAGTTCATGTCGATATTGACGGAACGCTTGATCCTTCTGCCCCCCGATTCCTCCATTCCCTTCCAGTTCCTGAACGATTCGGAAACCAGTGCGTAGGTGGGGATGGTGGCAATGGTCTTGTCCCAGTTCTGTACCTTCACCGTATTCAGGGAAATGTCCAGGACCGTCCCGTCGGCATTATGGGCGGGCATTTCGATCCAGTCGCCGGGTTTGACCATCTTGTTGGCCGAAAGCTGGATGCTGGCAACGAACCCGAGGATGGAATCCTTGAAAACCAGCATCAACACTGCGGCCATGGCTCCCAGGCCTGCCAGGAGGGCCAGGGGGGATTCCTTTAAAATGATCGAAATGATCAGAATGACCGCGAGAAAATAGACGACGATCTTGACGACCTGTACGTATCCCTTGATGGACCTTCCTTCTGCGACAGGAAGGGTGAGATAGATCTCGTGCAGCGCGTTGAGGAAAGAATCCAGCACCAGGGTAATCATGATAACGATGTACGTAAGGCAGGCTCTTTCGACCCAGTCTCCAAGGACAGGATAATCCGAAAACACAGAAACGGCAAACCCGTATACGATCAATGCAGGGACGATGTGGGCGATCCTGAGAAAAACCTTCCTTTCAAGCAGGATATCGTCAAGCCTGGTGCGCGTCCTGCTTACCAGTTTCCGGATCCCTGCCAGGATCAGCCTGTGGGTTACGATGTCCGCCAGTATCGCGAGGCCGGTTACAATGGCCGCAACCACCAGGGTCCTCAGTAAAACCGACAGGTCAGGGGACATCCCTGCGCCCGTGAACAATTGTTCCAGCTTATCGGTCCAGCCCGTAATATAATTCATGGTATATTTGTTTTTGAGATATTGATTTGCAAAGCGTATCCTGAGAACAAATTTATTAAATATAGCTCTGTTTGCAGTTACCCTGTCAGGATATTCGCAGGTATCCTTCGACCGGTACTTCACAGGCGGAAGCATACGGCTCGACCTTGTGCTTGCGGGCAATCATGATACCTCGGGCATTTACCTCGATGAGATAAGGAAGGAACCCTCCTGGGGCGGCAACCGTAAAAACCTTACAGACCCTTTCGGTTACGGAGAATACAGGATCAGGGTAAGGGATGAAGCTACCGGGGACCTGATATATTCCCGCGGATTCTGCACCCTGTTCGAGGAGTGGCAAACCGTTGAGGAGGCCGGAACCATCGATAAAGCCTTTAACCAGACGGTCCGCTTCCCGTTTCCCCTGGCGCCCGTTACCGTAGAGATCTCCGAACGCGACGAAAAGAATGTTTTCGTCCCTAAAATTACCCTGAGCGTGGACCCTTCGGACCCTTATATCATGGAAGGTCCTGCCGCTCCCTTTCCCTACCGGATGATCCTGGAAAACGGCCCCCCGGAAAACTGCGTGGACATTGCGTTCATCGCAGAAGGCTATACCGCTTCCGAAACGGAGAAATTCTACAGGGATGCAGGGAGGTTCGCGGATTCCCTCCTGGCCGTGAGTCCGTTCAGGGCTTACAGGGACAGGTTCAATGTATACGCGGTCGCAGCCGTTTCCGAAGATTCGGGTACGGACCTGCCGGGCGAGGGGATCTGGAAAAACACGGCATTGAATTCGGGTTTCTACACCTTCAGGCTGGAAAGGTACCTGACGGCAGAAGATCCCAAACCGGTAAGGGATGCTGCGGCCAACGTACCGTACGACCAGATCGTCGTGCTGGTGAATACAGACAGGTACGGCGGAGGAGGGATATACAACCATTACAGCGTCATATCGAGCGACAATCCGGATTCACCAACCGTGCTGATCCATGAATTCGGGCATGCCTTTGCAGGGCTCGCCGATGAGTATTACTCGTCGGGAGTGACTTACCAGGAATTCTTCAACCTGGACCTTGAACCCTGGCAGCCCAATATCACAACCCTGGTAGACTTCGGATCGAAATGGAAGGACATGCTGGACGGGGATGTGCCGGTGCCAACGCCCGCCACGGAAGAATACCGCGGCAGGACAGGCGTATTCGAGGGCGCGGGGTATTCCGAAAAGGGAATATACAGGCCTGCGTTGGATTGCAGGATGAAAAGCAACTCGGCGGATGGATTCTGCGAGGTCTGTCGGGATGCCATCACCCGGATGATCAAATACTATACAGAATAACAATAAACAACCAGAAAATGAAAACCAAAGCTTTTATTACCATTCCTTTTTCACCGGTCATAATTTATGGCCTGGCTGCTGTTTTGTTCATGCAGTTTACATCGTGTCAGTCAGATTCAGACAATAAGGAAATTGACAGAATTGTTACTTCACTCAGCCTGGAAGAAAAAGCAGAGGTCCTGGTTGGTGTGGGAAGGGTTCTGAACCTTCCTGATTCCGTTCGCCGGAGTCTGGGCCGCACTGAAAATCTTGAGGAATTGGGAGAGGGTTATGCTGCCATGGTGCGAAAGGTCAGAAAAAATGTGCCCGGCGTTGCCGGCAATACAGCCGAATTTCCCGAAAAGGGGATCGTAAGCCAGGTAATGTCTGACGGGCCGGCCGGGCTGAGAATTCAGCCGACCGAAGAAGACAGCGCTGAAATAAAGTACTGCACCGCCTTTCCGATCGCCACGGTACTGGCATCCACCTGGGATAAGGATCTGGTGTACAATGTAGGCAGGATTATAGGCAACGAGGTGCTGGAATACGGCGTCGATGTATTGCTTGCCCCGGGAATGAACCTCCAGCGCGACCCCCTGTGCGGCAGGAATTACGAATACTACTCCGAAGATCCTTTATTGACGGGCAGGATCGCTGCATCCATGGTAAAGGGGGTTCAATCCAACGGCGTAGGGACCTCGATTAAGCATTTTGCAGCCAACAACCAGGAAACAAACAGGCATTCCGTAAATACAATTGTCAGTGAAAGGGCGCTGCGGGAGCTTTACCTCAGGGGATTCGAAATAGCGGTAAAAGAAGCGCAGCCATGGACGGTAATGTCGTCATACAATAAAATAAACGGTTCATATACTTCCGAAAGTCATGATCTGCTTACCAGGATATTGCGCGACGACTGGGGTTTTAAGGGTTATGTGGTTTCCGACTGGGGCGGCGGGGCCGATGCGGTCCGGCAAATGAAGGCCGGGAACGATGTCATCATGCCCGGCACGACCGATCAGATAAAAACAATAATACAGGCCGTTAAGGACGGCGAGCTGGAAGAATCCGTGCTCGATACCAATCTTAAAAGAATCCTTGGAATAATGATGAAATCTCCCGGGTACAGGAAGTATGATTATTCCGGCAATCCCGATTTAAAGGCACATGCCGCGGTTACGCGACAGGCCGCCACCGATGGCATGGTATTGTTGAAGAACGGAAACGGCACTTTGCCGCTCAAGGCAGAAGGAACGACTGTTGCGGTTTTCGGAAATACCTCATACGATATTATTTCGGGCGGCATAGGCAGCGGCGATGTGCAGGAAGCTTACACGGTATCGGTCATCGAGGGGCTGGTGGGCAGCGGATTGAAACCCGAGCCGGAACTCGAACAAACCTACGAAACGTACATAACCGAGACCCGCGAAAGGATCGGCCCGCCTGAAGACCTGTACGTTCGTATGAGAGGCGGAAAAGTGCCCCTGCCCGAAATGACCGTTACCGGATCAATTGCCGCACAGGCAGCAGAGAATTCCGATATGGCCCTGATAACGATCGGCCGGAATTCCGGGGAAGGCTCCGACAGGCAGGCGATCGGGGGAGATTTCTATTTAAGCCGGGCCGAGCGTGAAATGATCGTAAATATAGCGGATGCATTCCATGCAGCGGGCAAAAAGGTCCTGGTTGTTTTAAACATCGGAGGCGTTATCGAAACGGCGAGCTGGCGGGATTATCCCGATGCAATTTTATGCGCCTGGCAGCCCGGGCAGGAAGCCGGAAATTCAATAGCCGATGTGATCACGGGCAAGGTAAACCCCTCGGGAAAACTGGCAGTTACTTTCCCGATTAAATACGAGGACAGCCCCACTGCAAGGAATTTCCCGGGGCAGGAGCCCGATTCTGTAAAAGGCGAAGCAGGCAGTCAGGATCTGTCGGCCTTCTCATTTTCTGAAAGAGTGCCGTGGGAAGTGATATATGAAGAGGATATTTACGTGGGCTACAGGTATTACAACACTTTTGACATACCGGTCGCATACGAATTCGGCTACGGCCTTTCATACACTGACTTTGAATACAGCAGCCTTGCTTTGAGCGATACGGAATGGAAAGGCGGGCTCACCGTTACGACCGATGTGACAAATACGGGAAACTCTGCAGGCAGGGAAGCGGTCCAGATCTATATGACAGCTCCCGATGGAAAACTCCGGAAACCGGCCGATGTACTGGTAGCGTTCGGAAAAACCGGATTGCTTCAGCCGGGCGAAAGCGAAACACTGACATTTACCGTTCATCCGGAAGACATAGCCTCCTTCGACGAAGAAACCTTTTCCTGGATCATTGAAAAAGGCGATTACATGATAAAAACGGGCGCGTCTTCAAGGGATATCAGAGAAACATCGGATTTCATCGTGAACGAGGATATAACGGTGGAAGAAGTCAGCAGGGCCCTGACACCAAAAAGAGAAATTACATATCTTTTCAGATAGGGTGTCATGGCAAGTGAGAAAAAACGATATGGATAAATATGTGCACGGATATTCCGAATCGGAAGCAAATCGACTGAATGACCAGGCCGGTGCACTTGCAGATCTATTGCATTGCGATTCGGTTTGGGATGCCGGCTCTGTTATTCTTGAAGCCGGCTGCGGAATCGGATCCCAGACAATAATAATCGCCCCTAAAAACAAGGATTCTGAATTCATCTCCATTGATATTTCGCCGGAGTCGATAAAGCAGGCAAAGCGTCTGATAGAATCAAAAGGAATTTACAATGTTGAATTCCGGCAGGCGGACATATTCGATCTACCGTTTTCGGACGAATACTTTGATCATGTTTTGCTGTGTTTTGTCCTTGAACACCTGCCGGATCCAATGGAGGCATTGAACAAACTGAAAAGAGTATTAAAAACGAGCGGTACAATTACCCTGGTTGAAGGCGACCATGGTTCCGCATATTTTCATCCGGATAGTGAAGAGGCACAAAAAGCGATCCATTGCCTGGTGGAACTTCAAAAACAAAATGGAGGAGATGCGAATATCGGAAGAAGGCTTTTTCCATTGTTGAACCAGGCAGGATTCAGGAAAATAAAGGTTTCTCCCAGGCAGGTATATGTTGATGATTCCAATCCAAAATTGGTGGAAGGATTTACAAAAAATACATTCACGGCAATGATAAAAGGAATTTCGGAAGAGGCGATTTCCCAAAAACTAATTGATCGTGAAACGATGGAAAAAGGGATACGAGACCTGTATAAAAGCGCGGAAGGAGGAGGAACATTTTGCTATACCTTTTTCAAAGGAACCGGAGTGAAAGAATAACCGCCTTTGAATTCTCAGGAACCAGTCTTTTTCTTCAAACCGGTAATTTCCGCCTTCAGGTCTTTCATCATATTCAGAAGGCTTTCCTCGAAGCTGAAACTGGCGTTCACCTCCCTGCTGATGTAGCTCACCAGTTTCCACATTTCCGTTACCCCGGACACGGGTATTTCGTACGGTTCGTAGGCCGGGTTCAGGGATATGAGCCGGAGGCGCCCGCTTTCGGCGATGAGGTTTTCCGCCTTTTTGAACATCACCCCGTCGTCGCGGGTCACGACAACGAACAGGTCGCCGCTGACGGCCTGCGTGAAATCTTCCAGGTATTCCCCGATCACCCAGGCGCCGTCGGGCACCGGGAGCATGGAATCCCCGCTCACCTGGAAGGCGCGGAGCTTTCTTGTGTTGTTCAGGAAGGGGACCTGGAAAACGGGCAGTTTGCCGATGTATTCCGGGTCCCCGTAGCCCAGCGCATATCCCGCCCTGGCTTTCTGGGAAACACATTCGATGTTGTTTTCATTGCTGTTGTCGACGGTGATGGCGATGACCCTGAGGCCGGTCCCTTTCACGAACACGTCGAAGCCGTTTTCAAGATCGGCGAGCTGGCTGCCCGAAAGCGAGGCCAGATCCACGTTCACCAGCGTATCCATCGCGATCCTGAAATGCTTTGAAAATGACTGCAAATGGCTGACAGAGGGCTGGCTGATCCTGTTTTCCAGGGCATTTACCGTTGTGCGTTTGAGACCGAGGGCATCCGCCACATTTTCCTGGGTGCGTTTTTTCCTCTTTCTCAGGAACTTGATATTCGGGCCGAAATAATTCACCGGAAATTTTTATGCAAGATACAAAAAAAAGATTATATTATTATCTAAAATATGATAATAATATTACCAATTAACAAAAAATATGGAGAGAACGATCGTGCATCTCGACCTCGACAGCTTTTTTGTGTCCGTGGAGCGCCTTCAGAATCCCGGGCTGATCGGGAAGCCCACGATCATCGGGGCGCTGTCCGGGAGGGGGGTCGTGGCAAGTTGCAGCTATGAGGCAAGGCGTTACGGCGTCAGGTCTGCCATGCCCATGAAGCTGGCCAGGATGCTTTGCAGGGAGGCCGTCGTCATACGGGGCGACATGGAACGGTACAGCAGGTATTCCGACCTGGTAACCTCGGTCATTGCCGAAAAAGCCCCCCTGTATGAAAAGTCGTCCATCGACGAGCATTACCTGGATATTTCGGGGATGGACAAGTATTTCGGGTGCCTGAAATGGACCCGGGAGCTCAGGAGGTCCATTACCGTCAACACAGGGCTTCCCGTTTCGTTCGGCCTGTCCGTCAACAAGACGGTTGCCAAGATCGCCACCGGCGAGGCGAAACCGGAGGGCGGACTGGAAGTCGGGGCCCGGCAGGTCAGGCCTTTCCTTTATCCCCTGCCGGTCGGCAGGATCCCGATGGTCGGCGACAAGACAAGCAACCTGCTGCTTTCCATGGGGATAGAAACCATCGGGCTCCTGAGCGAGATCCCGGTCAGGGCCATGGAAAAGATCCTGGGAAAGAACGGCATCGAGCTGTGGAAAAAAGCGAACGGCATAGACCCGGCCCCCGTGGAACCCTATGTCGCGCAAAAATCGATCGGAAGGGAAAGGACATTCGACAGCGATACCACGGACCTGGATTTCATTCACAAGGTGATTGCCGGCATGGTCGGCGAGCTCGGCTATGAGCTGAGGCAGGGGCGGAAGCTTGCATCCTGCGTTACCGTGAAGATCCGTTACTCGAACTTCGACACCCACACCAGGCAGAAAAGGGTTCCCTATACATCCCTTGACTGCGATATCCTTTCGGTGGCCAGGGAACTGTTCGCCGGGGTGCACAGCAGGAGAATGCTGATAAGGCTCGTGGGCGTCAGGCTGAGCCACCTGACCGGCGGGGTGTTCCAGCCCGGCCTGTTCGACGATTCCGCAAAGATGGCCCGCCTTTATGCGGCCTGCGACCGGATCAATTCGAGGTTCGGGAGGAAATCCGTCAGGCTGGCGGCAACGACCTAAGCGTTTCGGCCCGTGTATCTGAACTGCCATTCATATTACAGCCTCCGGTACGGGACCATGAGCATCGAGGAACTTGTGGCGGAAGCCCGGTCGCTGAACCTCGGTGCCCTGGCGCTTACCGACATCAATACCTCGATGGGCGTGATGGAGTTCATTATGGAATGCAACGAGCAGGACATTCAGCCCGCAGCAGGGATAGAATTCTACGATGGCGACATACGCTGGACCGGCATCGCAAGGAACAATGCCGGTTTTGCCGAATTGAACGAGTACCTGACAGACGTGAACCTGAAAAAAAGGGCATTGTCAAAAGAGGCTCCCGGGTTCGGCAATTGCCATGTCATTTACCCGGCGGGTACAAGGAAGCCCGGCGAGCTGAAAGACAACGAATACATCGGGATAAGGATCAATGAGGCCGCCAGGCTCGTCGATCCTGAAATACGAAACGCCCCGTCGAAGCTTGTCGTCTGGCATCCCGTCACGTTCCGGGACGACGCCGATCATTACATCCACAGGAACCTGCGGGCCATAGGCAGGAACACCCTGCTCGACAACCTCGGCGCCAGGGACGTTGCGTCAAGGCACGAGATGTTCATGCCCCCCGGCAGGCTCGCCGGGCATTACAGGATCTTCCCCCGGATCGTCGGGAACACGGAAAGGCTGCTTTCTGACTGCCGGATAGGCTTCGATTTCAATACCGTAAAGAACAAACAGACATTCACGGGCAGCAGGTATGACGACAGGCTCCTGCTTGAGAAGCTCGCCCTCGACGGGTTCAGGTACCGCTACAGGCCCGGAAATGCAAAGGCAAAAGCCAGGCTCCTGCATGAACTGGAGATCATCAACAACCTGGGGTTTTCCGCCTATTTCCTTATCGCCTGGGACATCATACGGTATTCGACCGGCCGCGGCATGTACCATGTCGGAAGGGGCAGCGGGGCCAACAGCATTGTGGCCTACTGCCTGAAGATCACGGATGTCGACCCGATAGAGCTCGACCTGTACTTCGAGCGGTTCATCAACCCCAAAAGGACCAGCCCGCCCGACTTCGATATAGACTATTCCTGGAAGGACCGGGACGAGGTCCAGGACTATATTTTCAAGCGGTACGGGAGCAGGCACACCGCATTGCTCGGGGCGACGGTCACGTTCAGGGACAGGGCCATATTGAGGGAACTGGGAAAGGTTCACGGGCTTCCGAAGGAAGAGATAGACGAACTGGTATCGGCGCCGGGGGACGGCACGGGAGACGACAGCATCAAACAGGCGGTTTTCGAGGTCGGGCGCAGGATCATGGATTTCCCGAACATCCGCAGTATACATGCGGGCGGGATACTCATCTCGGAGGAGCCCATCACGAACTATACCGCCCTTGACCTTCCCCCGAAAGGGTTCCCCACCACCCAGTGGGATATGTACGTTGCCGAAATGATCGGCTTTGAGAAGCTCGACATATTGTCCCAGCGCGGGATAGGCCATATCCGGGAATGCGCGGACATCGTGCTGTACAATAAGAAGGAGAAGATAGATGTGCACGACGTAAGCAGGTTCAAGACAGACCGGAAGGTAAACGAGAGGCTTCATAACGGGGATGCCATAGGGTGCTTTTACATCGAATCACCGGCCATGCGGGGTTTGCTGAAAAAGCTCCGGTGCGGCGATTACCTCAGGCTGGTGGCCGCCAGCTCCATCATCAGGCCGGGAGTGGCAAAATCGGGCATGATGCGGGAATACATCAGGCGTTTCCACGACCCGGAAAGCTTCCGGTACCTGCACCCGGTTTTCGAGGAGCATTTGAGCGAGACCTACGGGGTGATGGTGTACCAGGAAGACGTCATCAAGATCTGCCATCATTTCGCCGGGCTCGACCTGTCCGATGCCGATATCCTGCGCAGGGCCATGAGCGGGAGACACCGCTCGAGAAGAGAGTTCGAAAGGATACGGGATACATTCTTCGACAACTGCGGCCGGCGGGGATACCCCGGTGAGCTGACCGCCGAGGTATGGCGCCAGGTCTCTTCCTTTGCGGGGTACGCCTTCTCCAAGGCCCATTCGGCCTCGTATGCCGTGGAAAGCTACCAGAGCCTTTTCCTGAAAACCTACTATCCGCTTGAATTCATGGTTGCCGTGATCAACAACTTCGGAGGGTTCTACCGTACCTGGGTATACGTCAACGAGGCAAAACGCCTGAACGGAACGATACACCTGCCCTGCATAAACAACAGCCGGTACAGGACCTCCATAAAGGGCAGCGACATCTACCTCGGCTTTGTCCATGTGAAGAGCCTCGAGGAAAAGCTTGCCGAAGACATCATGGCAGAAAGGGAAAAGAACGGCGGGTTTTCGGGCCTGGCTGATTTCATGAAGCGGGTCCCTGCGGGGACGGAACAGTTGAAGATCCTGATCCGCACGGGGGCATTCAGGTTCACCGGGAAATCGAAAAAAACACTGTTGTGGGAAGCGCATCTGCTTGACGGGAAGCCTTCGCAGCGGGCAAGGACATTTGAACTGTACGAACATCCCGAGCCCGAATTCAGGCTTCCCTGCCTGCAAGACAGGCCGCTGGAAAATGCATACGACGAGCTCGAGCTGATCGGGTTCCCCGTCACGCTCTCGAGGTTCGACATGCTCAAAACCTCATACCGGGGCAATGCCACGGCCGGGGATCTTATCAATAAAACCGGCAAAAAGGTCCGCATGCTCGGCGACCTTGTCAACGTAAAGAATGTGCATACCGTGAAAAAGCAGTGGATGCACTTCGGGTGCTTCCTCGATCACGGCGGCAGGTTCTTCGACACGGTGAACTTCCCGCCCAGCCTTGAGAAATATCCCTTTACCGGCTACGGGGTATACCTTATCGAGGGAAAGGTGGTCGAAGAGTTCGGCTTTCCCAGCATAGAGGTCGAAAAAATGGCAAGGCTGCCTTACCTTCCCGACCCGCGGTATGTAACCCGGAAGAACACCGAGGGATATCCCGCTCCCCGAAACCCGTAGGCGCTCGCAAAGGCCTGCAACTACCGATAAGATTCAGAAGGGATTCATTTCGTATATCCGATACGGTAAGTGGAAATATGAATCTTTAGAAAAAAAGACCCGTAATCCATATATAATATTTAATTAATGCATAACTTATATTCACCGATAAACGAGTTATGGCCAATACAAAAGCCCTGCAGACATTCTAAAATGAGAAGATATAATTACATATTGATACTTTTAACACTTATTATTGGATGCTCAGGTGGAAGTAATTATCAAAAACAAATCTCAAATCTTGTAGATAATTATATTGAAAATGAAAACTTTAATGGAATAGTTAAAGTATACAAAGACAACCAAGTTATTTATTACGAGGCTTTTGGTTATGCTGATTTTACAACGAAACGAAAATTAAGCCCTGAAACACCTTTTCGTATAGGATCTATTTCTAAAACTTTTACATCTGTATCTATTTTAATTCTGAAAGAAAGAGGTAAGTTACTATTGTCGGATACAATTGGTAAATTCATAATATATTTGCCAGAAAGCTACCAAAAAGTAACCATTGAGGAGTTACTTACTCATACATCCGGAATACCTGACTATGTTGATAATTATCCTTCGAATACAGATAGTTTAAGAAATTCAGATGCTGTTGATTCCCTGAGAAAGAAGAACTTTCTTTATTTTAAGCCTGGATCAAAATTCAGATATTGTAACTCAGGCTATATGATTCTTGGATTAATTATTGAAACCATCACCAAACAATCATTGCAGGATTTTGTACTTCAAAACATTTTACAACCTCTTGAAATGACCAATACTTACTTTATTGAACCATATAATTTCATGCAACAAGATATAGCATTTAGCCATGATTCAACAGGTAAATTATGGGAAGTGCCATTATTTGTGAAGGGAGATGGTGGAATAGTTTCAACTACAGATGATTTATATAAATGGTATTCTGGGTTGATTAAAAATGTAATTATAGCAGACACAACGTTTGATCAGGCAATTAAACAGCATAAATTAAGAAACGGGGAACTAATAAAATACGGGCTGGGATTTCAAATAAATCCAACCAGACAAGGATTTAACATTGTTGGACATAGTGGTGGATTGGGTGGAACCGGAGTATATTTCATGTTTGAATCTAAGAAGGAAAATTTGATTATTGCAATGACTAATAATAATTGCCGAAAAACTGGCGAATTAGTTGAGAGAATATCAATGATTATCAATGATTATCAATGATTTCGATTATAGCACAGATAATGAATGATGTACTGGTCATAACAGCCGGTCATACGCAATTGCCGTGTTGTGGTTGTTCGATTAATAATGCTTTTAAATATCTTTGATTTAACTGGATAAATGTTCACAATGAAACGGCAACTGCGCATACTGGCGAACCGTTGGAAAACTGGCACAAAAACATCCTGCATTAACAATGACACATGTCCATATCAAGTTTTCTGAATAGAGAGTATTATTTCCCCAAAACCAGAAGGCTTGTCTTATTAATCCCGGTTGGATACAGCTTGGTTATTCTTTTAATATTGCTGCTGTTTACACCTTTCGGAATGCATAATATTAAAACAATTCCGGAGAGGTTTATAGTCGCAGCAGGTTATTCTTGTTTAACATTCATTGTCTGGTTCTGTGCACTTAAAACATTGTTGTTTTTTAAGATCAATCAAATCCGCTCCTGGCATATTCTGTTTTTCATTTTACTGTTGCAGATTTTAACAGGAATACTCTGTACTGTCTATAACAATATCATTTTCAGTAATCCGCATTATCTTGAATTCCTTCTTGATTTCCAATTTTTTGTCCTGCTTACAGGTATTCTGCCTGCAGTTATGCTGTTACTGTTTCTTGAAACATCTTTTTATAAGAAACAGTTTTTAAAAGAGAGTTCCCACCCTATAAATTCAAGTGAAAAGAATGGAGAAAGAATAACCATAGAGGACGAAAATCCGGATAAAAATATCGAATTGCTACCGTCAGAAATTATAAGTATCCACTCAATGGATAACTACATAAGAGTAGAACTGCAAAAAAATGGGGAAAGGACAAAACCAGTTATCCAATCCGTGCGCAAAACCCTTTCACTTCAGGGAGGGGATGTAAGCACAAAATTGCTGATTTTCGATGTATTGTTTGACAATATCCAGCGGGGCACCACCGCATGAGGCAATGAAATAGCTTGGCGACTATAAACCTCCTTTCCAGTAATACTTTTACAAATATTACACACCCGCTTAAAATGATTTTTCAGTTTTTCGATCATTAATACTGTGAAAACATTTCTGCGGTATTTGGTCATAAAGACCAAATGCAGGTGAAGAGAATGCACTATATGTCTTTTTGTACGAGAATCTTGCATAAATGAAATAATTTTAGTAAATTAAGGATAAATGCCAAAGATTCGAAAAGCATATAAAGTAAGATTAAAGACCAACAGTGAAGCCGAATCAAAGCTGG
>CAYOPZ010000048.1:0-20045 GCA_964406005.1 uncultured Bacteroidaceae bacterium | reverse complement strand
ACTAGTTGTGGCAATGTTGTTCTTCATAAGGATATTACATTATACCCTCCTCCATACCAGGACATTGAACTAACGGTATATGAAGGGTATACCCTGATCCCCGAATACTCGAATGTTTGGTTTTTAGAACCCAATACCTCTTATCAGATGCAGCTTTATTACAATAATACTACAGGTTGTTCAATATCAAATATTGATTTTAACATGCCCCCTGGTTTTTATATATATGCTGAAAATGGAAATTACGTCCAGTTTAGAACACCGGGCACCTCGTCTGGTTATTCTTTTTCGGTTGATGCGTACACCTGTTGTGGTGTAAGCCAAGAAATAAAGACCGGGTATTTTGTTGTGGGTTATGGAATGTATTCCTTGATTTTCAGCCCCAATCCGGCAACAGGGGAAACAATTGTTATGCTGGCTGATAAAAACGGCGATATCAGCGAAACCCTTGAATGGGATATGGAAGTGTATGATGTGGGCCACTTTCTGACAGCGAAAAAAGAAAAGATAACAGGTATACAACATATCCTGAATGTTTCAGGCTGGAAGAAAGGCGTTTATATAGTGAAGGCTAAAGTAGGCGATGAGGTTGTAGTTGGCAAACTGGTTGTTGAGTAATTAATTGATATCAATAGTGTCCGATTAAATCCAACTGATTTTCAGTTGTTTATCATATAGTTCTTTGACGTCTTGGTAATTCTGATTTGTAAACAGCTCATTCAGAGGTGTTTTGTCGAGTAGAGAAATACTCAAAATCTGCAATATTTCGTAGGTTGGGCGGTCAACTTTCAATTTGTTACGAACCAATGCTACTAGGCAATAGGCAATTATTGCCGAGTAAACCTGGATTTTTACAGCATTGAGGGTCGTACCCCAGAAGGATTTGATTTTCAAATGCTGCTTGATCCACCTGAAAAACAGTCCAACTTTCCAGCGGTATTTGTAGAGCTGAGCGATTTCTTCAGCAGTCAGGTCAAAATTGTTGGATAGAAACGTCAAGTGTTTATCCGTTTCTTCATCGTAGAATTTGATTCGACGAAGCTTTTCTGGATATTCCTTTGTCGTATTAAACCCAGTTAACTTCCCTGTCTGATCGAGAAGAACTCCATTGTCTTTATTGACTTTATTGGAGTACATCCTCTGATATTGAAGATTGCTTTTAGCTCTAACCACGAAGTATGCAGAACTCTGATGTATTCTGAGAAGCCGTCTATAATCGATGTATCCCCGATCAAGGATATAATAAGCTCCTGGTTCATAATACAATAAATCCAGGGCTTTCATATCGTTCAATGATGCGGCGGATATATGGATGAAGCTTGGAATAGAGGTTTTGATATCATATAGTGCATGCAGTTTGATACCACCCTTTGTTTTCCGGAACGTCGCCCACCAGAATACACTCAAGCATAAATCAATAGTTGTGGAATCGAAGGCATATACATTTCCGTCAATGACCAGCAGAAAATCCTTATCCACTATGGAAGCTTTTCTTGCCAGGTCGATCAGATGGAAGGCATACTCTTCAAAGATTCTGCAATTACGCTTCTCGTTGGCATTGGCAAAATTGGATTGTGAAGTACCTTTACCAAATCCAAGATGATAATACTTGGGCTTATGAGGTTCGATACTAACCATCAGATCCCTCAGACTGTCTCTTCCAGTCAACTGACCGAAGATCATACTGAGCAACTGGTTCCAACAAGAGAAGCGCCTAACATGTTTATTACCATCGTATTTGTTAACTAAGCGGTCAAATACACGTTGTGGTAAATAATCTGTAAGTTGAGCAAAGACATATTTGCCTTGATTCATGAGTTTCAGCTTTTTACAAAGCTAAAACCACAGATTTCAATTCAAATCGTCACGCACCTAAAAAGCTCTACAAGCCAGATATACCAAGGATTTCAAAGAACGTTATATTAAATTAATCGGACACTATTGAATTGATATAGTAAAAAGGCTATCCAGAAAGTACTTATTTTTCCGCTAAGGCACCAAAACACCAGGATTCGCAAAGTCGTGATGAGTTAAAATTAAATCATTGTGTGACTTGGAGCTTTGACGAGTTTGTAGCATTTCAATCAGATTTTGACTTTTAGCAGCCTTCTTGCATTTTTAGGGTTTGCTGATTTTCTCAAGAAACACACATAATAATATTGATAATGTAAATATCAGGTTAATAACAAATGATCAAAATATAAGGACAAGTGAAGCCTCCCCAGGTGCTAATTCTGCCTTTGGACATTATATTCATTCTTTGAGGGAGGCCGGGTGCAGGGTGTCGTTGCCAGTGTACCTGAAACCTTTCAGGATCCAGATCTCACCCGTTGCGGGATCGCTTACCTCGAGGTCCTGCTCATGGCCTTGTTCGGGAGTATTTTCTGCGGTGCCCTCTGCGGCCAGGGACCCCTTTACGTAGAGCCGGTAGTCTGATCCCGACCTGCGCCAGAAGGCATGGCCGGCCGACCAGAGGATTTCGGCAGGGTATTGCACATCCGTTCCGAGACCCCTGAAATCTTTCAGCAGGAAGTCCTGGCGTGTGGTCCTGTCATACACAAGGAGATCCCCGTTCACGTACTCGTTTACCGCATCGAGGCCGGGGAAGGCCATCCCGTTCCGGTAGAGCCAGTAGGTATTGTCTGCGGATTTGCTCCAGGTGATCGAACCCGGCGCTGCGAGCACTTCGGCGGGCTGGGGCACTTCATCCGTGTGGTTGTAATAACCCGGAAGGAGGTAGGACGATCCTCCCTGCTCATCGTACACGATCAGGTCGTTGCCCGACCATTGCCAGTAAGTACGCGTGGCGATAGGGTCTCCCTTCACATACAGGTAATAATAACGGGCGTCGGCCCACCACAGGGTATGGTTGGGGCTGTATATGTCCTCTGCCTCGTACAGCCTGCCCGGTTCGGCATTCCCGAAGCCCGGCAGGAGGAAGTATCTCCCGTCGTCCTCAGGGGAATACACGATCAGGTTCTCCCTGCACCACGCATACTTTACACTTTCGGTTCTCTCGTTTCCCCTGTAATAGAACCAGAACCTGTCCTTTTCACCGGTGAGCCAGAAAGCATCCGAGCGTGAAACGACCTCCACGGCATTCCTGAGGCTGTCGTCGCCGGTGTTCCGGTAATTTTCGAGGATGTAGTTCCGGCCGGAGCTCCTGTCGTATAAAAGCACATCGTCTCCGAAAGAAGCCGTGGCGGTCCCTGAAGACATGTCGGCTCCGCTCTGGTAGAACCGGTAACCCTGCCCGTCCCTTTTCCACCGGGTCAGCCCGTCCGGCTCCATCCTTTGGGCAATGGCTCCTCCGGCGCCCGTCTTGGCAGGGGTAACATCCGGTCGCACGAAGTAAAAATCCCCAACGAGCGACGAGGATTCCCAGGGTGTCTGCCTGTTGTTGCTGCGGCTCATCACTGCGGCGCGCACGTTCTTGAACACGTCCTCTATCTTCATGCCTTTTCTGCCGATCTGCCTAAGAAGCTCTTCGGTATAGAGCCCGTTTTCTCCCGTGCCGTCGGATGCAACTGAGCCCGGGGCCGTGGCGTAGGCGATCAGGGTGCCGGAAGGCGCATCCATGAAGGCCAGTCCCCCCGGGGCGGAACGCCAGCTACGGGAGAAGGGATTGTTCCTGCAGGCATCCAGGATCAGTATGTTCATCCGGTTCCCGGCGATCTCCATCATGGCGAGAACGAACCCGAGGTCCAGCGATTCGTATTCCACTTCCTCTTCTGCGTGTATTTCCGCCTTTGTGGGGATCAGGTAGTTCTTCCCGTCGACCTGTATGCCGTGCCCCGCGAAGTAAAACAGGCCTGTTCCTCCGTTCCGGATCTTCCCGCCGAACTCGCGTACGGCCTTTTTCATATCCGCCGGGGTTTCCAGGTCGGTATACTCCAGCACTTCGAAGCCGGTGCTCCGCAGCGCTTCGGCCATGTCCCCGGCATCGTTTGCGGGATTCGCAAGGGGCCCGGCGGCGTAGCCGGAGTTCCCTATGACCAGCGCCACGCGCCGGCCGGTATTCAAAGAGGAGGCTTCATCTGCCTGTGCCGGCAGGCCTTGGAGGCCGTACAACACGGCAAGGATCAGCAGGCAGGTTCGTCGGCATTTCATACGGCCGGTGATTTTCGCAGACAGGGCACAGGATTTACAAGATACACAAAATCGGGAAGTAAAAATATTCTTACATTTATGGCTTCATGGAGAAGGCCTACGAATTTCTTACCAGGTTAGACACTTACATAGGGGGGCATCCCTGGTTCGTGATCCTGCTTCTCGGAACAGGGATCTATTTTACGGTTTACCTTAAATTTCCGCAGTTCCGTTATTTCCGGCACGCCCTGCGCGTGACGCGGGGGATCTATGAAAAGCCGGAGGACATAGGCGATGCATCGCATTTCCAGGCCCTGTCGACCGCCCTTTCCGGAACGATAGGGACAGGCAACATTGCCGGCGTAGCCCTGGCCGTCCACCTCGGGGGCCCGGCCGCCCTTTTCTGGATGCTGGTCACGGCCGTCTTCGGCATGACCCTGAAACTGGTGGAGGTCACCATTTCGCACAAGCACCGCGACGTTCTGCCTGACGGGAGCATTTCCGGGGGGCCCATGTATTACATGAAGAAGAGGCTGAACATCAGGACCCGCAGCGGGAAGCTAGTGAGGATCGGGGCCTGGCTCGGGGCATTTTTCGCTGTGGCCACCATACTTTCCTCGTTCGGTACGGGCAACCTTCCGCAGATAAACAGCATAGCCACTTCCGTGTTCCGCACATTCGGCATCGACGAGAAGATCACGGGGGCCATACTGGCCCTGCTGCTGGGGCTTGTCATCATAGGGGGCATCAGGCGGATCGCAAAGGTGACCTCGAAGCTGGTGCCTGCCATGGCCGTCATATATTTCCTGGGGGCCATTACCGTCATTGCGGCCAATTATGAAAACATCATACCGTCGCTGGTTTCCATATTCGCGGACGCCTTTACCGGGACGGCTGCCGCAGGGGGATTCCTGGGCGCCGGCTTTATCTTTGCCGTGAACAGGGGGGTGAACCGCGGATTGTTCTCCAACGAGGCGGGACAGGGTTCCGCCCCCATCGCACATTCTGCGGCCAGGGCCCACGAGGCTGCCGCAGAGGGGATCGTTGCATTGCTCGGGCCCTTCATAGACACCATCATCATCTGTTCCGTGACCGGGCTGACCCTGCTTACTTCCGGCGTCTGGAAAGAGAAGATAGACAACCAGTTCCAGCAGGTCGATATGGAATTCCTCGCAGGGAGCTATGACGACGGGAACCCGGAAGGAAGGGAAGCGCTCAGGGCGTTTCTTATGGGAGACGAGACACTGACGCCGTATGAGGGGGAGCTCAGGGTCGAAAACGGGATCATAACCGGCGACGTGACCCTGGTCAATGCCCGTTCGGTTGCCGAAGACGTCAGGGTCTTCAGGAACGGTGAGTTGTTCACGGGAAGCATTGCGATCGAAGGGGGCAGGTTCCCGGACGAGCTTTCAGAGTTCACCTTCGAGGGGAAATCCCTGATGCACAGCGCGCCCCTGACCACTGAAGCGTTCACGCGCAGCCCGCTGGGCGACTGGGGCCAGTATATCGTGGCGATAGGCCTCCTCCTGTTCGCCTTTTCCACGGCCATCTCATGGTCGTATTACGGGGACAGGGCCCTGACCTACCTGGTCGGCCCCAAATACCTGATCTGGTACCGCCTGGTCTACGTTGTGGCCTTCTTTTTCGCATCCTTCACCGATACCACGATCGTCTGGGCGGTGTCGTACATCACCATCGCCCTTATGACCATTCCGAACCTCATCGGGATACTGATCCTGAGCCCCGAGATCAAAAGGACAATAAAGGAATACTGGGTGGATTTCCACAGGAACTTCCCTGACGTCAGGATCCCCGAATAGGCCTTCTGTCGAGCCTGACGATGTTTTCGACATGCCATGTGTGGGGGAACATGTCGACCGGCTGAACGGCCGTGATCCCGTATTTTTCGTTCATCATGGCAAGGTCCCGGGCCTGTGTGGCCGGGTTGCAGCTTACATAGACGATCCGCCGGGCGCCCGAGGCCAGTATGGCTTCCACCACGTCCCTGTGCATGCCCGCCCTGGGAGGATCCGTGACAAGCACATCGGGACGTCCTTCCCGCCCGATGAATTCAGGGGTCAGGATGTTTCTTATGTCCCCGCTGAAGAACCGGATGTTTTCCACCCTGTTGAGCCGGGCATTTTCCCCTGCATCACGCACGGCTTCATCCATGTATTCCATGCCGATGACCTTTGCGGCGCTTCCCGCAAGGAAGATCCCGATGGCGCCCGCACCCGAATACAGGTCGTAGAGGGTCTCGCTGCCCGTGAGCCCCGCAAATTCTCTGACCTTTTCGTACATCCGGATGGCCTGCAGCGGGTTGGTCTGGAAAAAGGACTTGAGCCCTATCCTGATCTGCATGCCTTCCAGGTGTTCCACGATGTGATCCTTTCCCGAATACAGGGTAAAATCAAGGTCGGAAACGGAATCGTTGGCCTTCGGGTTGATGCAGTACATCAGGGAAGTGATCTCCGGGAACCGGGCCTCGAGGTAAGCCATAAGGCCCCCGATGGCAGGTTTGTCGTCAGTGAAAAAGACCATGACCACCATCCATTCCCCCGTGAGGGTGTTCCGTATGACAAGGTTGCGCAGCAGCCCCCTGCGGTTCCTGATATCGAAAAAAGAGAGGACATGCTCGCGTGCGTAATCCCTGACCGCAAGGCGTATGCGGCCGGAGGGCTCCGGCTGCAGGTGGCATTCCTCCAGGTCGATCACCCTGTCGAACATCCCGGGTATGTGAAAGCCCAGGGCGTTCCTCTCGTGAAAGGCCTTTCCCGAATCCACCTCTTCGCGTGACAGCCAGCGCCTGTTCGAGAAGGCAAATTCCAGCTTGTTCCTGTAATGCCGCTGGTTTTCCGATGCAAGTATTGGCGATACGCCGGGGATGTCAAGCTTCCCGATGCGTTCGAGGTTGTCCGCGACCTCTTTCTGCTTGTACCTGAGCTGGGAGCCGTATTCCAGGTCCTGCAGGCGGCAGCCCCCGCACTGCCCGAAATGGATGCAGAAGGGATCCGTGCGCTGCTCCGACCTGCTGTGGAAACGGACGGCCCTGCCCTCCTGGTAAGCCTTCCTTCGCTTCTCAACCTGTATGTCCACGACATCCCCGGGAAGGGCATTGGATACGAATGTGACATAGTTGTCCACCCTGGCGACGGCCTTGCCCAGGGATCCCAGATCCGTGATCCCGATCTTTTCAAGCAGCGGTAATTTTTTCCTTCCCAAGCGCTGAGGATTTACAGGGATAATATTAATTTGTAAATTTTTATAAAAATTCCGTATCAGGCAAGCGCCTGCACCCGGGTTTCAAAAAATGATATCCCTCGATAACATATCCATGCGCTTCCAGCACCAGGAAGTATTCAGGAATGTCTCCATGGTCATCAACCCGCGCGACAGGATCGGGCTTGTCGGGAGGAACGGGGCCGGCAAGACCACCCTTCTGAGGATCATCGCGGGTCTGCAGGCCCCTTCCGCGGGCCGGGTCGTCAGGCCGGACGGCTTCGTCGCCGGCTACCTGCCCCAGCAGATGAAGCCCGCCGACAGGCATACGCTCCGGGAAGAGGCGAGGGGGGCCTTCACGGAGATCATGGAGCTGGAAAAGGAGATGGCCCGGCTGCAGTCGCGGATGGAGGAACCGGGTTCCTCGGATAAGGACCCTGCGCTGCTCGACAGGTATTCCGATGCCATGCAGCGGCACCGGTTGCTCGGCGGACATTCGGTGGAGGCGGAGCTGGAGCAGACGCTCCTGGGGCTCGGGTTCCTCAGGTCCGATTTCGACAGGCACACATCGGAGTTCAGCGGCGGATGGAGGATGCGGATAGAGCTTGCCAGGATACTGCTGTCGAAGCCGGCCGTCCTGCTGCTCGACGAGCCCACGAACCATCTTGACATTGAATCCATAGTGTGGATGGAAAAATACCTTTCCGCATTCGAAGGCGCACTCGTACTGATCTCCCATGACCGCAAATTCCTCGATACGGTCACCGGCAGGACGGTCGAGATATCCATGGGGAAACTGTACGATTACAGGGTCCCGTTCACAAAGTTCCGTGAGCTCAGGACGGAAAGGAGGAAACAGCAGCTTGCCGCCTACAGGAACCAGCAGAAAAAGATCGAAGACACCGGGCGTTTCGTCGAACGGTTCCGCTACAAGGCCACCAAGGCCGCCCAGGTCCAATCGCGCATAAAACAGCTCGAAAAAATGGACAGGATAGAGATCGAGCTCGAGGATTTCAGGACCTTCAACCTGAAATTTCCGCCGGCGCCCAGGTCCGGAACCATCGTTGCCGAAACCCGGGGACTGACCAAGCGCTACGGAGACAGGTGCGTCCTGGAAGGCATAGATATGGTGATCGAAAGAGGGGAAAAGGTGGCTTTCGCAGGCAGGAACGGCGAAGGCAAGACGACCCTTTCACGCATCCTTGCCGGAGAGCTGGATTGCGAGGGGGAAGTAAGGACCGGGCACAATGTAAGTATCGGCTATTTCGCCCAGAACCAGGACGAGATCATGGACGGGAACAAGACCGTTTTTGCCACGCTCGACGATGTTGCCGCAGGAGACATCCGGCCGCAGGTCAGAAGCATACTGGGCGCCTTTCTTTTCCATGGAGACGATATTGACAAAAAGGTGAAGGTGCTGTCGGGAGGGGAACGCTCAAGGCTTGCGCTTGCACAACTGCTCCTCAGGCCCTATAACCTGCTGATCCTCGACGAGCCGACCAACCACCTCGACATGCGCTCAAAGGACATTCTCAAACATGCCCTCCTGCAATACGATGGCACATTGATTGTGGTATCGCACGACAGGGAATTTCTCGACGGCCTGGCGGACAAGGTGTACGAGTTCGGGAACCGCAGGGTCAGGGAACATCGGGGCGGGATCTTCGGTTTCCTGCAGAGGAAGGGAATGGAAGAACCGGAAGAGACCGGGGAAAACAGAAGATCCGGGGAGATCCGTCCCGCTGACCGGGAATTCGCCGGCAGGCAGGAATACCGCAAAAGAAAGGAACTCGAAAGGCGAAGGAGGAGCCTGGCCGGGAAAGTGGCCCGCACGGAGGCAAACATATCGAAACTGGAAGCCGGGATCAATGCCCTTCATGAACTGATGCGCGATCCGGAAAAGGCAGCCGACAGTTCCGTTTTCGAAAGGTATGAAAAGCTGAAAAAGCAGTTGAACGATGAAATGTGGAACTGGGAGAAATACCAGTCAGAGCTCGAACAAACGGAAGAAGGCAGAAAATAAGTAATTTTGGTTCCCGGAGGAATTATGATGTCGAGCAGAATATTGAAATACGGGGCAGGTCTGATCGTCGCCGCTGCCATACTGGCTGCATGCGCCCCGAAACCCCGGCAGGAAACCACAAGAAGGAACCTTGCCTACCTGTACAATCCTTCGAGAACGCCCATCCATCCCGAATTTACCGTCTTTCATGAGAACCTGGTCCGGTCGCGCCTGTATGTGAAGGTCTATACGTCGGAGCTCCTTTTTAACAGCGCGAACAGCGCAGGGACCTACCAGTCGAAGCTTAGGATACGATATGAATTAAAGGAACTGATAGACGGAAAGGAAAGCGAAACGGTCAGCGACAGCCTTACCACCAGTTTTACACTGGAGAAAGAGGAAGCGAAGGATATTTTTATCGCCTATATTGCCTTGAACACGGAGGAACCGAAACAATATATGCTGACCGTCCATATGACCGACATGCTGAGAAACAGGGGAACGGTCAACTACATACGTATAGACCGATCGACCATTCATACGGCCCAGAACTACCTGGTCATCGACGACTACTCGGGATTCCCCCATTTCGGGAATGTTTTCGCCTCTGATGAGGTTTTTCACATAAGGTACGACCGGACTGATATCGATTCGGTATATATTAAATTCTACCGGAACAACTTCCCCCTGCCCAGGCCTCCCATAACGAACCTCAGCTCGCCGCGGCCCGGGTACACCCCGGACAGCCTTTATGTCAGTGCATACAGTGATACCGCAAGCTATATGCTTCCCCGGGAGGGGATGTACCACATACAGGCAGATCCCACGCAGCCCGATGGACTGACGCTGTTCAATTTCGGTGAAGACTTCCCCAGGGTCGTAACCACCGAGAATATGGTCGGGCCGCTGGCCTACCTGTCCTCTTCGGTAGAATTCAATGACCTGGCAAACCAGGCGAACCTGAAACTCGCCGTCGATAATTTCTGGCTCCAGGCAGGCGGCAATGTCCAGACGGCCCGTGAAATGATCAGGGTTTATTACAACAGGGTATTCCTGGCCAATTACTTTTTCACATCCTACAAGGAGGGGTGGAAGACTGACCGCGGCATGATGTTCATCGTATACGGCCCGCCCAATTTACTCACCCGGCGGGACGATGCGGAAATATGGGTCTATTACCGTAAAAAGAACAGGGAGTCGCTCCAGTTCACCTTTTCCAGACGTGACAATCCCTATACGCAGAATGATTACCTGCTCGAGCGGAATTTCGTGAATTCCATGTGGACACAGGCCGTACAGGACTGGCGGGGCGGCAAGATATTCAACACCGAAAGCAACTGAGGGAAAAACAATGGGAAACAGGAAAGACATCATTTTCGGGATCCGGGCGGTGGAAGAAGCCGTCCTGTCCGGCCAGGAATTCGAAAAGGTATATTTCCGCAAGGACCTCAGGGGAGAGCTTTCGTCCGGCCTGCTACAAAAGGTCAGGGATGCGGGCATACCCTTCCAGTTCGTCCCGCAGGAAAAGCTGAACCGGATGACCGGCAGGAACCACCAGGGCGTTGTGGCGCTTATTTCCCCCATCCTCTATCACGACCTGGAAAAGCTGGTCCCTGCGCTTTTCGAGGCGGGCAGAATACCCCTGCTGCTGGTCCTCGACGGCATCACGGACGTTCGCAATTTCGGGGCCATTGCGCGCAGCGCCGAATGCGCGGGGGCGGACGGCTTAGTCCTGCCCTTCAAAGGATCTGCCCGGGTACACGGGGATGCCGTAAAGACATCTGCGGGCGCGCTGCTGAACATCCCTGTGTGCCGCGTCAGACACCTGCCGGATGCAATCCGTTTCCTGAAAGACAGCGGGGTGAAGGTCACCGGTACAAGCGAAACCGCCGGATTGTCCCTTTTCGATGCAGACCTGAGAAACCCGCTGGCCATTGTCATGGGTTCCGAGGACAGGGGTATCTCCCCGGGGCTCCTGGCCCTCTGCGACGAGCTGGTGTCCATACCGGTCTCCGGCAGCATCCCTTCCCTGAATGTATCGGCAGCGGCCTCCGTCCTGGTCTACGAAGCCGTCCGCCAGCGCTTAAATTAATGGTATGGAATAACGTAAATTCGATATAATTTCAAAATGACAGTGCCAAAGATTAATTTATTATCCCAAGAATCAGGGAAGACTTTTTGTCATGCTGTTCCCTGGCAGGAGTAACTTAAGAACGTACCATTCTCAATCCTTTTTTATAATTTTGCTATAAATGAAAACAAGAAAGGAGATATTAGATTTTTTAACCCAAAACAAAAAGTATTTCAGGGAAAGATTTGGTATTGTTAAAATTGGGCTTTTCGGTTCATATGCCAAAAGTGAGCAAACCGATGTATCAGACATTGATATAATCGTTGAGTTTGAAAGGAATACACCCAACTTGTTTGACAAAAAGACCGAATTGAAATCTTTCATCGGGAAACAATTTGATATTCAAGTTGATATCGCACGAGAGAAGTACCTCAAGCCCTATTTTAAAGAAACCATCCTTAAAGAGACTATATATGTCTGACAAAGATGCCCGTAGTCTCCAGGCAATTCTGGATGCCATATCCAAAATTGAGCAATTCATTAAACCGTTTTCAGACGTTGACAATTTTTTCACCGACATTAAATCATTTGATGCCGTCATGATGAATTTTGTTGTAATTGGTGAAATGGTTCAAAGAATAAGTGAGGCATTTAAAAAAGCTCATTTAGAAATAGAATGGAATCGTATAAAGGATTTTAGAAATATCGTTGCCCATGATTACTTCGGGATTGACGCAGAGGAGATTTGGCAGATTATTATTGATGATCTACCAAAATTGAAGGCTCAAATTGAAGATATTAAGTAAAGACCTTCTTAAAATAAACCATATTAATTAAAATCCGGAGAGTATATTTCTATCACTCCGGATTTTCTTCATTGCGGGAAGGACTGTCTGTCAAAGTCTGATCGAATTGCTGCCTCCCTTCAGATCATAAACCTCGCCTTTCCATACAAAAGTGCCTTCAATGTTTTCAGGCAGGATAATCTCAGCCTTCAGATTGCCTTCCGAATTGTCATATTCCACGGATATTCTACCCTCGGGATGCGGTATTTCTCCGCTGATCTTATTAATGGATCCAAGATGCGGCTGTATCCTTACCTTTTTAAAATAAGGCGCAGCACTTTCAATGCCAAGTATTGTCCTGAAGATTTCAATATTGGGGCTGGATCCCCATGCATGGCAGTCTGACCGGGTGGTTTCCACCTCTGAAGTTTCTCCCCATGTGGTAAGTCCCAGAGCAATGTTTTTGCGCCATATATCCAACCAGTCGAGATAACCGTCGCCCAGTCCTGCTTTTGTCAGGGCCAGATGCACATAATACTTGAAATATATAGTGGCCTCTGTCAGTGATGTGTCCGATAATATCACCCTTCCTGTTTCTGAAGCCTGTTGTCCCTCGACCAGGCCAGCCAGTATCGCCATTGAATTGGTATGCTGGGAAAAATTATCCTTTTCGGGAGTATCTGCAAACAACTTGCGCGATTCATCCCAATACTTGTCCTTAATGGTTTGTGAAAGCCGATTGGCAAGATTACCGTATAATGCGGCAAATGTCTCGCTTCCCGCATATTTTTCCAGTTCCAGTGCAGATTGTACACCAAGCAGCATCTGAAGGTCCATTAATGCCGAACTTCCGTCTTCTCCAAAAGGTCCCACACCAAATTGCCATCCGTCGGCCCAATCGGTAAAATTCCAGCCGGGTACATTCTTCAGGGAGCCGTCAGTATCCGTATAACTGATGAAATAGTTAATTATTTGTCTTGTACCCAGGAGTTTATCATTAATAAAACCAGGATCTGTACCATACATCATATAATCATGCAGCATGCATATATACCATAAGGAAAAAGGAGCGATGAGCTGTTTTATATTGGCCGGATACCTGCTTAATGTATACCCGTCGGTCTGCCTTGAATAATCCATAAGGTTTAATGCATTTTTAACCAACCGGTCGTCACCGCTGTTGTAGAATGAAATAAAGGCCTGGATCCTGGCATCGCCGATATATTGCAATCTCTCATAATACGGATTGTCTGCATAAGTTTCGACTGCGCACAGCCTTGCGGTACGCCAGCCGATTTCAAGTATTTTGTGTAGTTCTTCGATATCCGATTCCAGTTTTGCATTGAACCCGAAGGGATACCCGGTAAATGTTCCGTAGAAATCCTCAATTACCAGCGGTGTTTCTTTTGTTTCCACCTTCAGTTCGACATAACGGTATGTCCGGTAATTCAGTGTCGTAAAATTCTGATTGATTGTCCCGTCCGAAACTATGATGTCCTGCCTGCCGAGCATAATTTTCTCCTCAATCTCATTCCGGTTGTTTTTTGCTCTGAGACTATCATATAAGCCTTCGGCATAGGTAATGGTGATTATACTGTTTTTCCCTCCACTGAATATAAGTGTCGGGTATGCATTGGTCAGAAATGTCTGATCCAGTAAAATTGTTGCAGTTGTATTTGCAGGTACCTGAACAGAAGCCTTTTCTTCAGGGAATGACGATGCAACCGAGATTCCCCCGGTCCGTCTCACCGATGACAATCTTTGGAGTGTCAATTCCATCGGGGGAAGGACAGACGGGACCATGTTCCATGCGTTTGTACCACCGCTTCCGAAAAAGCCGGAAGTATTTCCAAAAATAAGTTGCGCCTGCTCCCAGGTACTGTCATCGAAAGATGGTTTCTTCCAGCCTTTGACCCGGTATTGCATATTGACGGAATCGCCTCCGCCGGCGGCATAATACCCCAGAACTCTTTGTGGTATCGGCATATAACTTTCATCCCGGATACATTTCCAGGAATCATCGGTATTCAGAACCTGACTTTCTTCGTCCGCACCTTTTATGACAAAACCCGTTCTCAATGAAATCTGCGGTACCGGCATGAGAACACCTTCATTCCAAACGCAGGCCGAAACAATATTTTCTCCTTTCTTCAGATATGGAACCAGATCAACGGTTTCATAATTCCAGTGATCGATGTCGCCAAGTGCGGGGCCCAGGGATACCAGCTTTTCATTGACATAAAGTTTATACCGGTTGTCAGCCGAAATATGTATTTTAAAACCATCTGGAACAGCATCCAGTACGATGGTTTTTCTGAATAAATACAGTCCGGGCGAGTTTTCACCCGCCCCCGGTACCGTTATCCAGCTTTCGTTCCATTGGTTATCCGGAACCAGGATGCCAAACTGGGCGTTTACGCTAAATGACAGCAATAAAAGAATAATTGTTACTAATGTTTTCATTGCTAATTACTTCTATGAGGTTTAATAAGCATAAAAATATTATAATTTGCCTGATTCCCCGGTAACTATACACCAATTTTTTTAGAATAAGCATTATACTCTTCCATTTGTCCGTATCAAGGTTGAAAACCATCAGCATGAGCTTATTATCTGAAAACACTGTAGGATAAAACGGTCGAATAATGCGGAAAACAGACCCAACCTTTTTGATGATTCCTGCATCTAATGATCACGGTTACAAACATAAAAGCATCACTTGTGAAATGACGTGGATAACTTCAGCAACCGGAAAGGCGCTTTTACTGGTATTGTTCCTGTATACAGGATGTGAAATGCAGGACGATCTGTTCTATTATGCATTTAATGAAAAAATAGAGCTGATCCCTGTTGAAAACAAAATGGTGGCCAGGTATGATTCTGACAGACGCCGTCTGTTCAATGACCTGAACCTGCCTGAATATATCTCCGGGGAACAGGTCATGTGGATTGATGACAGCACCATTGTCGTAACGGTAAAAGACCTGTCGGAAAAGATCAGACTGATCAATAACAAAGCCTGGCAGAGTGAACTTGTATCCCTGCAGGCGGTTTACATGACCGTTGATGGCCTGGAAATGTATATCACCGATGAGATCCTGGTCAGGTTTCATGATGAAGTATCCTGGGACAGGATCGGCAGGATCCATGAAAAGTACAATGTCAGAGTCGTTGAATCCAGGGCCAAAAGTCAGGTATTGAAAGTCTTCCGGATGGCGGATGCCTTAAAGATCAGTCGGTATTACCAGGAAAGCGGCCTGGTTTTGTATTCCAAACCGAATTTCTACAGTAAAATTGAATTGTTACGGGTACCTGATGAGGTTTAACCGGCGGGTCATGGAAGATTTATTCTAAAAAATATGTTATAGAACATACAGTTTGCCCGGCTACCTTTCAATCAATTCCGGATTAAACAATAAAGGATGGCTGAATTATTCTACAAGCCTATGAAATAACGATTTCAAAACGGGAACTGGCGGTTTCAAAGCTTTTAGCTCATGGGTATACTACAAAGGTGCTAATCAGGAATTATTGACCACTTGCAGTTATTTTACAAAGTTGAAATACTATTTTCAATTTAAAAGTATTGATAATCAAATTTTTATTTAAATCCACTTTATTTCAAAATTAATTCTGTAATAAAATAAGAAAATGAAAAAGTTAACCCTACTGATCATTTTGTTATTTCTTTTACAAATTACTATCGGCCAAGTAGAAACAAGATTTTTTCCTGAAGGGAATGCATATGAACAAGTTGCCTTTATTAAAAACTATCCCGAAGTAAAAAAATTATACGAACTTCCTTCATTTGATATTCAAAAGTTGATTAATGAAGATGAATTCAATGAAGGCAAAGATTTTCCCTTTCGGTTTGGAAAGGGATTTGACACTAATATAACATTATCTGATGGGAATTGGATCAATATAGGAATAGGTCGACTATGGACAATGGAATTCCGATCAGAGGGGGCCTATTCCCTTAACTTTGTTTTCGATGATTTTTATTTGTCAGAGAATGCACAATTATATATTATAAATAAATCAGGATCAATGCTATACGGTCCTGTTACTTCTAAGCAAAACACAAAAAATGGATACTTTATGACTGATCTTATTCAGGGAGATGATGTGATTATTTATCTTTTTGAACCTACAAAAGAGGAAGGTGATGAATCTCGGTTAACCATTAAAAGGGTAGTGCACGCTTATAGAAACCTTTTTCCAAATAAGACTAAGGGATTTGGTGGGTCACAAGACTGTAATAATGACATTAATTGCTTTCCAGCATGGGATAATTCATCTGATGCAGTAGCGCTTGTTCTTATCGCTGGTGGAACGTTAATGTGCAGTGGATCATTATTAACTACAACTAATTATAGGTTTAAACCTTATTTCCTTTCTGCCTTCCATTGTGTTGATATTATCAATGAAGATGATAGTTTATCTGCTGATGAGATAACTATTGCTGAGAACTGGATGTTTAAATATCAATATAAGGTGACATCATGTGGAGGTAGCACACTGACATATAGTATCACATATAATAGTGCTGAATTAAGGGCAGCATGGGATGTATCAGATTTTGTGTTGATGGAGATGAATGATTCCCCATTTGGTGATGGCCGATTTTCGTGGTTGGGTTGGGATAGAAGCGGCGATACTCCAAGCTCTGGAACAGGTATTCATCATCCTAAAGGTGATGTTATGAAAATATCATTAGATTATAACACACTAGAGGAAACATCCAGAGAAGAAACTTCAGGTAGTGGATTTTGGATGGTAAGCTGGGATGACGGAGTAGTAGAAGGTGGATCGTCTGGCTCTCCTTTGTTTGATCAAAATAAAAGGGTTGTTGGCCAACTGTGGGGCGGAGAACACCTATGCTATATTGGTGTCGATGATTGGTATGGCTGCTTTCATGCTTCTTGGATTGGTGGAGAAACAAACTCAACACGTTTGAGTAATTGGCTTGATCCTACGGGTACAGGAGATGTAACGACTAATACCATACGAAGCCCATATATCTCCGGACCGAAACATGTTTGTTATTCTTCAGGCTCGCAATATACAGTAGAAGACATTCCAGAGGGTTCAACATCTTATAATTGGAATGTCAGTTACAACCTAACCATTGAGAGTGGAGGAGGCACAAAGAATGCCATAATACGTTCTGCTAATCTTTCTTCAGGTCCAGCATGGATCGATTTTTCATTTTATTGGAATGGTTACTACTTTCAAATTCCGCATTATGCGGTTGCGGCCAATCCTCCATTAGCTCAGGATATAGTGTTATTCGTATATGAAGGATACGAACTGATCCCCGGATACGGGAGTGTTTGGTTTTTAGAACCCAATACCTCATACTATATGTACCTCGATTACAATAATAATTGGGACTGTTCAATATCAAATATTGACTATAACCTACCCCCGAGTTTTACTATCATTTATGAAAATGGAAATTATGTCTACTTTAGAACACCGAGCACTTCGTCTGGTTATTCTTTCTCGGTTGATGCACAAACCTGTTGTGGTGTAACCCAGGAAGTAAAGTCTGGATATTTCGTTGTAGGTTATGGAATATATTCTTTGATATTCAGCCCCAACCCGGCAACAGGGGAAACAATTGTTACGCTGGCTGATAAAAACGGTGAAATCAGCGAAACTCTTGAATGGGATATGGAAGTGTATGATTTGGGACAATTTCTGACAGTGAAAAAAGAGAAAATAACAGGCAAACAACAAATCCTGAATGTTTCAAACTGGAAGAAAGGCGTTTATATAGTGAAAGCAATAGTAGGCGATGAGGTTGTATTTGGCAAACTGGTTGTTGAGTAAGTAATTGATATAGTAGAAAGGCTGTACAAAAAGTAATTGTCTAATTCAAGTTGCCAGTTTTGAAACTCTTGAAGTTATTTATGGTTATGCCGAACAATACAAACAATAAATTTTAATATAATGAAAAATCTTAATTGTAAGATCATTCTATCCTTGTTCTTTTTTCTTTACTTGCCATTGAGTTTGATAGCCCAGGTTGAA
The DNA here is from genome assembly GCA_964406005.1 of uncultured Bacteroidaceae bacterium. Lineage (GTDB taxonomy): Bacteria > Bacteroidota > Bacteroidia > Bacteroidales > SM23-62 > CAYOPZ01. The sequence continues at coordinate 1,840 of CAYOPZ010000048.1, read as the reverse complement.
AAACCCATAGAGAAAGGCAATGTATTGCTGGGCGGACGATTTGGAGCATATTACTCAAGTGAGAAATATGAAGGTCCCAGCCCAAATTATAAGCACTATAATTTGTCATGTTTGCCTAATGTCGGGTATTTTTTCACTGACAACCTGGCTCTGGGACTGACTTGCCCTTTGATTATCGATTGGGACCAACAAAGACCTTATATAGATAAGTCTGAAGCTGCTAAATCATATTCCATTGGTCTGGGCCCTTACATGAAGTATTATTTTAATAATGGAATTATTACAGTATTAAGCATTACCTACAACCATTTCTGTTTGAAATATCAATTGAATACTCATAAATACTTGTTTTATCAAATTTCTCCGGGCGTCGGGTATGCAATTTTTATAAACCAAAAGGTTTCTCTAGAAACGAGTGTATATTACCAGTATAGATATACCTCAGAACCTAGTGATAAGACTAAGGAGCACAGTGTTCATTTGAACGCAGGGTTCCAGATCTTTTTATGAAGTTCCGGTCCAAAGTCCGCCCAATTCTGAAACACTTGAAGTTATTTATAGTAATGCAGAACAATACAAACAATAAATTTAATATAATGGAAAAGCTTAATTGTAAGATCATTCAACCCTTGTTCTTCTTTCTTTGCCTGCCATTGAGTTTATTGGCCCAGGTTGAAAAACCCATAGAAAAAGGCAATGCTTTGCTGGGCGGACGATTTGGAGGATATTACTCAACCGGGGAAGAAGAGGTTGTAAGCCTAAATTATAAGCACTATAATTTATCATGTTTGCCTGATGTCGGATATTTTTTTATAGACAACCTGGCTCTGGGACTGACTTTCCCCTTGAATATTTATTGGACCAAACAACTTCCTATTATATCTAATTATGAAATTGGTAAATCATATTCCGTTGGTCTGGGCCCTTTTCTGAAATATTATTCCAATAATGGAATCATTACAGTATTAAGCATTACCTACAACCATTATTATTATAAATATCATCAAGCGAATCCTCATAGATACTCGGGTTTTCAAATTTCCCCGGGCGCCGGTTATGCAATTTTCATAAATCAAAAGGTTTCTCTGGAAATGACCGTATCTTACCAATATAATTATACCTCAGACACTATGGACAAGGAGCACAGTGTTCATTTGAACGCAGGGTTCCAGATCTTTTTGTGATATTCCGGTCCAAAGTCCGCCTCATGATACAAACCTGCTTTCCGGGTATGAACTTTTAATCCCTGTCCGGGCTTTAATTCTGATACCACCCAACCTTTTTGATCCTCCATGCATCTTATAACTATGTTTAAAGGCCTAAGAACATCGATTGAGTTTATTCCCAACCGAATTTCTACAGTAAAATTGAATTGTTACAGGCAGCGGATGATCTATAACCGGAGACCAGTTCAGGATTTATTATTAAATATATGCTGTAAAACATACAGTTTGCCCGGCTACCTTTCGATCAATTCCGGATTAAACAATATAAAATAGGATTGACAGGCGCTTGTTTCTTTATTAATTTTATTATTGATTCAGCTTTCCCATCATTCTCACAACGTATTTTCACGACTTTTTTACATGTTTCGGTTTTGTATATGACTGTTGGAACACCGGATATTAGTATTGCATGGGATTATCAGATAATACCTGGAACAGAGGGATTGTTTGAATATGAATAGTCCATGATTTTATAATCATTTAAAATCATAATCTAATGAAAACAAAAAAACTAAAATCATATACTGTTTCATTATTCCTCCTGCCGCTTTGCATGGCTTGAAATACTCCCCATCTTTAGACAACTATTTTCAAATTTAAGTTTGATTCACGCT
>CAYOPZ010000047.1:0-20278 GCA_964406005.1 uncultured Bacteroidaceae bacterium | reverse complement strand
TCTGCCTTCTCATACATAAAACTGCAAACGAAGCCATAGATTTAAGGCTGCTCTTCACAGGATCTGATCAAATGTAAACCGCAGCCGGCAACCCATGTTTATGATGTTTCTTTTGGTTGGAATAACTATGTTAAAAAACATATTTTTGTATCTTTGCGCGGACCTATTGTTGAACCGTTAAAAGGGTGAAGTCAATGAGCAGAGCAACGCAGACTCTCGATCTGACAGTATATGGAATATCGGATGTAAAAGCAGTCTATCATAACCTCAGCTACGAAGATCTTTTCAAACATGAAACAGATCCTTCCCTGGACGGATATGAACGTGGATTTGTTACCGATACGGGAGCCGTTGCTGTGGATACCGGCGTTTTTACAGGCCGTTCTCCCAAGGACAAGTATATCGTAAAAGAGGACCGGACTGAAAAGAACATATGGTGGAGAAATGCGCAGCGGACGTCTTCAGACAATAAGCCCGTTTCAGAGGAAATATGGAAGGAGCTGTACGGGATTTCAGCAGCCCAGCTTTCGGGCAAGAAATTGTATGTTCAGGACGGATATTCCGGTGCCAGCAGTGATACCAGGCTTAAAGTACGTTTTATAAACGAAGTTGCATGGCAGGCACATTTTGTAAAAAATATGTTTATCCGTCCGACAGATGAAGAACTGACTGAATTCGAGCCTGATTTCGTTGTGCTCAATGCTTCCAAGACCATCAATAAGAACTGGAAGGCACACGGTATGAATTCGGAAGTATTTGCGGTTTTTAACCTGAAGGAGAGAATGGCATGCATCGGTGGTACATGGTACGGCGGTGAGATGAAAAAAGGCATCTTCTCGTTGATGAACTATTACCTTCCATTACAGGGAGTCGCTTCCATGCATGCTTCCGCAAATGTTGGTACAAATGGGGACACGGCACTTTTCTTCGGACTTTCGGGTACAGGAAAAACCACCCTTACCGCCGATCCGAAAAGATCACTGATCGGAGATGACATGCATGGCTGGGACGATGAGGGAATTTTCAATTTAGAGGGAGGCTGTTATGCAAAGACCATACGCCTGGATCCTGAAAAGGAGCCGGATATTTACCACGCCATTAAACGGGATGCCCTTCTTGAGAATGTGGTGTATGATAAAATGACAGGAAAGGTGGATTTCAATGACGGATCCAAAACGCAGAATACACGTGTCTCCTATCCGATCTATCATATAGATAATATTGTCCGGCCCGTATCAAGGGCCGGGCATGCCAGGAATGTGATTTTCCTGACGGCAGACGCATTCGGTATACTGCCACCTGTTTCCAGGCTTTCGGAAGACCAGACAAAGTATCATTACATCAGCGGGTACACGGCCAAGGTGGCAGGGACCGAAAGGGGAATCACGGAACCCGTTCCTTCTTTTTCCGCCTGTTTCGGTGCTGCATTCCTTTTGCTTGATCCGGTCATATATGCCGATGAGCTGATCCGGAAAATGGTACAGCATGGTGCTTCCGCCTGGCTTGTAAATACGGGATGGGTAGGCGGTGGTTACGGCAAGGGCGGACACAGGATCGATCTGCCGTCAACACGCAGGATCATCGATGCCATTCTGGAAGGAACCCTGGATTCCGTTTCATATGAGACCTTGCCGATCTTCAATCTGGAAATTCCCCGTAACATACCTGGCATTGACAGCCGTATCCTGAATCCGAGAAATAACTGGTCCGATCCTGAACAGTGGGACAGGCAGGCTATTGAACTCGCTGAGAAATTCATATCCAACTTTGCGCATTTTACAGACAACGAGGCAACACGAAAACTGATTGCAGCAGGCCCCCAATGCTGCTGACAAATATACCCCCGTCAAGAGATGTTAATCCTGACCGGCATAACAGTCATTGCTGCGGCATACCTGCTGGGCTCGCTGCCATTTTCCATATGGACAGGAAAATATTTCTTCGGGAAGGATGTCCGTGAACACGGAAGTGGCAATGCCGGGGCTACAAATACATGGAGGGTGTTCGGCTGGAAGGCAGGGCTTGCGGTAATGGTCCTTGATTGCGGTAAGGGGTTCGGAGCCGTTTTCCTTCCGTACCTGTTTTCATTCCCTGACGCCGGCCCGGAGTCGTTTCTCTGGCTACGGATCGTATGCGGGATGTCAGTTGCCGTGGGTCACATATTCCCCGTATTTGCAGGGTTTCGTGGAGGTAAAGCGGTTGCCACCATGCTGGGCGCAACATTGGGCCTGATGCCCCTGGCAGCCGCCGGAAGCCTGGGCATATTTGTCATAACCTTAATGCTTTCCGGGTATGTTTCCGCGGGATCCATCCTGGCTGCAGCAGCGTTCCCGTTTCTGGTCATGGCTGTGAATTCTCCGGCCGGTTTCCCGCTGATCCTGTTTTCCGGCCTGGCAGGAGCGGTGATTTTACTGACACATTTGAAAAACCTCGGAAGATTGGTCCGCCGGGAAGAAAAAAAAGTAATTCTTTTCAGGAAGAAGAGCTGAAGTTTTTTCTATCCGAAATCCATTTCCAGTTTTGACAAAAGATCTTTCGGATCAACTTCGGTTTGCAGTCTTCCGGACTCTGCAAGGGATATCTGTCCCGTCTGTTCCGATACGACAATGACCAGGGAATCCGTGTTTTCTGTCATACCGAGCGCAGCCCTGTGCCGAAGTCCGAAATTGGGCGGAAGGTTCAGGTTTTCCGAGACAGGCAACACGCATCTGGCGGCCAGGATCCTGTCATGGGAGATGATCAGGGCTCCGTCGTGCAGGGGGCCGTCCTTGTTGAAAATGCTCTCGATCAACCTGCTTGAGGTATCGGCATTCAGCAGATCTCCTGTATCCGCATATACGGTGAGCTCCGATTTTCTCGCTATTACGATGAGGGCACCCGTACGGGATTTTGCCATATTCATGCAGGCTTTGAGGATGGATTTGATCTTTACCTTGGGCTGCTGGGCAAGATGAATCGGAATGACCTTGTCCAGGGTAAGAGGATTACGGCTGAAATACTGGTTTCCGATGAATATCAGGAAGCGCCTGATCTCCGGGGCAAAAACGATGATCAGTGCTATGACCCCGACCCCGATCACCTGACCCAGTATGGTGCCCAGCAACTGCATATCCAGAGCTTTGACAATGATCCACAGCAGGTAGACAAATAGAATACCTATAAATATATTCATGGCAACGGTACCCCTGATCAGCAGGTACACCTGGTACATCAGATAGGCGACAAGCAGAACATCGATGATGTCCAGTACCCGTATGGTAATGAAAGCCTGTAACATATATTGTAAAAATAGTAAAATTCGTTCGCTCCGGGTAATCTATATTACCTGTCCTGCAGGTTTTCCAGCAGTACAATGGTTTCCATGGCTTCCCTGACATCATGGACCCTGATAATATTGGCTCCCATCATGAGGGCAATGGTATGCAGTGCCGTGCTTCCGTTCAGTGCCTCTGATGCGCTGATCCCGAGTGTCTTATAAATCATGGATTTGCGTGATATGCCCACAAGCAGGGGCAATTCGAGCATATGGAAGGCATCCAGCCTGCCGAGAATCTCATAATTCTGTTTTATGGTCTTGGCAAAACCGAATCCGGGATCGATGATCAGATCATTGACTCCCAGGCTGTTCAGGGCAGCGACTCCGGCGGAAAAATAAGCAAGAATCTCTTTTACAACATCCTTGTAAAGTGCATGTTTCTGCATATCCGCAGGTTTCCCCTTCATGTGCATCAGTATGTAGGGAACCTGCAGATCCGCAATGGTGCCGAACATGTCCCCGTCCATCTGCCCCCCGGAAACATCATTGATCATGTCGACGGCATAATCCTCAACTACCCTGCGGGCGATTTCTGAACGGTATGTATCTACCGATAAAATGGCTTCCGGGTAGGCCTTCCGGATGGTTTCCAGGGCAGGTCTCAGCCGGTCAAGTTCCTGTTTTACTGAAATTTCCCCTGCCCCCGGCCGGGTGGATACAGCACCGATATCCAGAATCGAAGCCCCTTCCCGAAGCATCCTGCCTGCCTGTTCCCGGATACTGTCCGTATTCGAAATACGGCTTTCCCTGTAAAATGAATCCGGGGTAATGTTCAGTATCCCCATTACCCGGGGCCGCTCGAATGTAAGTATTCTGCCCCTGCAGTTCAGGGAAGGTTTAATTGAAAAAAATGTATCTTTAGGTCGCATGGAACGGGGGTTGGTTGCGGATGTAAAATTAATCAATTGTCCCGATATTTTAGGCCAATGACAGCTTTGAAGGACAACGGTTTTTTTGTGATCGAAGGTCTGGATGGTTCGGGAAAATCGACCCAGATCAAGCTTTTGCTTGCTTATCTGAAAAAGCATGGTCAAACCTGCCGTTACCTGCACTTCCCGAGAACGGACAACTCCCTGTACGGGGACCTGATTGCCCGTTACCTGAGGGGTGACCTGGGACCCGTTGAATCCGTCAATCCTTACCTGGTGGCTTTGATTTTCGCCGGTGACAGAAATGCGGCAAGGGAGGATATGGAAAACTGGATCTCCCGGAAGTATACCGTGGTTACCGACCGTTATGTGATTTCCAATATTGCATTTCAATGTGCCAAGATGACCGGGGAAAAGGAGAAACAGGCGCTCAAGCAGTGGATTCTGGAACTCGAGTACGGGCATCATGCCATTCCCAGGCCGGATATGAATATATTCCTGGATGTTCCGTTCGGATTTACAAAGAAAAATCTGACCGTTTCAAGAAGGGGAACGGACCGGCTTTACCTGAAGGGAAATAAGGACATTCATGAACAGGACCTGGAACTTCAGAAAAAAGTAAAGCAGGTGTACCTGGAATTTGCCCAAGAGGATCCTACGGTAAGAATTCTGGATTGCAGTGACGGCAACGGGGAAATGCTTTCCCCGCAAAGGATCTTCGACAAGCTCCGGGAACTTCTTTCCCAGGGCACCGTGAAACCTTAACATAAGCAAGCAATGAAGATGGACAGGCAACGATGGATAGGAATCATAATACTGGCCTCAAGGATCATCCTGGGAGGGATGTTTATTTTCAGCGGTTTTGTCAAAGGTATGGACCCCATGGGGTCGGCATATAAATTCACCGATTATTTTACAGCGTTCGGCATGGATTTTCTGTTGTTCCTTGCAGTTCCCATGGCCTTCCTTTTACCGGTTGCAGAATTTCTGATCGGAATTTCCCTGTTTCTGAACCTGAGGTTCAGGCTGGGTGCCTGGGCAGTCCTTGTATTCATGTCTTTTTTTACACTTCTCACCCTGTTTATTGCCCTGACCGATCCTGTGTCCGATTGCGGCTGTTTCGGGGATGCCATCATCTTAACCAACTGGCAGACATTTTTGAAGAACATCATCCTGCTGCCTTTTGTTTTCACCGTATTCCTGTTCAGGGACAGACAAGCTGAAATTTATCCGGCTCCCTTTGCATGGACGGGAATGCTTGTATTTGCCATGTGCTTCCTGGGCATGGAGGTATATGTATACAGGCACCTGCCCCTTATGGATTTCAGACCCTACAATGTGGGCACCTACATACCCGGCAAGATGACCCTTCCCGAAGGCGCACCCCGGGATGTATATAAAACCGTCCTCTATTATGAAAAGGACGGAAAGGTGGAGGAATTCACGGAAGATAATTTCCCCTGGCAGGACACCACATGGAAGTATGTGGACAGCAAAAATACACTGGTCAGCAAGGGGGATGAACCTTCCATCCATGATTTTAACATTGTAGATTCGTTCGGGACCGATATTGCATCCGATGTTCTGGCGGATCCTGGATTCAGCTTCCTGCTGATCTCCGATCACCTGGAGAAAGCCGACACCGGGGCACTCAGGTATGCCGACGAGCTCAATGCCTGGTGCGATGCCATGGGCCATTCCTTTTATTGCATGACCGCCTCCGAAGATGCACTTGTCCGCAGGTTGAAAAATGATCTCGGGCTGGAATTCTGGGTTTACAGTACGGACGAGACCACACTGAAGACCATAGTCCGGGCCAATCCGGGTCTTCTTGTGCTCAGGGAGGGCACCATCCTTGCCAAATGGCATTATAATGATTTTCCTGACCTGGAAGACATCTCCTCCCGGCTCCTGTCCGGGGTACTGACCCGGCAGAGGCAGGTACAGGAGCGGCGCCTGGGAATCAATGCGATCCTGGTTCTCGCCCTTGCAGGACTGTTTATGTTTACTGTATTTCCGCGGGTGCGGGAACCTTAATATCGGACTGTGATCCTGTATTTATTGAAGAAAATCCTGTATGGTATCCTCGTGGCATGGGGGGTTGTCACAATTGTTTTCCTTCTTTTCAATATCCTTCCCGGTGATCCGGCCAGGATGATGGCCGGCCAGCGGGCAGATCAGGCGACACTCGAATCCATCCGCAGGGAGCTTGGCCTGAACAGACCTTTGCCCCTGCAATACCTGAAATACCTGAATGACCTTTCCTTTCTTTCCATACACAATCCCCGGAATCCTGAGAGCATGATTTACCTGGATGAAGAAAAATATGCCCCATGCAGGCAACTCCTGCATTTTTCGGATTCCAGGACCCTCGTTTTGAAATCACCTTACCTTGGCCGTTCCTTTCAGTCCCGGAACCGTGTGGGAACTGTCCTGGTACAGGCCCTGCCCAATACCTTCGTCCTTGCACTCTGTTCGATTGTGATTGCATTTTTCCTGGGGACCTTTGCGGGAATCGTTGCCGCATTGAAGAAGGACAGCCTCTACGATCGCTTTACCCTGATCATTACCGCCCTGGGAATGTCGCTCCCGTCATTTTTTGCGGCCCTCCTGATAGGATGGCTTTTCGCATTTAAATGGCATGATTTCACGGGTCTTAACCTGACCGGGAATCTGCTGGAAGCAGACGCACTGGGGGAAGGTGTGCATCTCCGCCTGAAAAACCTGGTATTGCCGGCCATAACCCTTGGGATCAGGCCACTTTCGGTGGTGGCCCAACTTTCAAGGAATTCCATGCTGGATGTGCTTTCACAGGATTATATCAGAACGGCAAAAGCAAAGGGCCTTTCCTTTTCCAGGGTCCTGATGAGACATGCCCTAAGGAACTCCATGAATCCCCTTGTAACGGCTGTAAGCGGCTGGTTTGCATCCCTGATGGCAGGAGTGATTTTCGTGGAGTACATATTTGGCTGGAAGGGCCTGGGTTATGTGATCGTAAATGCATTGAACAATTATGATTATCCGATGGTGCTGGGATCCGTTCTCCTGATCTCCCTGATCTTTGTCATTGTCAACATCGGGGTCGATCTTATCTATGCCAGGCTCGATCCGAGAATTCAGTTCAATTGATCTCTGATATTCTCGCTATTCTTTTGTATTTTAGGATTCTTCAATTTTTAAGCATAATCCAATAAAAAATTTATGAGAAAGAGAATCGTTGCAGGAAACTGGAAAATGAACAAAACCCTGAAAGAGGGTATTGAACTTGCAAAAAAGGTGGATGATCTCGTAAAGAAAGAGCGCGCTGAAGCCGTGGTGATCATTGCGCCTCCTTTCATTCACCTTTCAGAAATCGCAAAAATATTGACGGTGGTGCAGCTGGGGGCCCAGAATTGCGCATCCGAAGCCGGCGGTGCATATACGGGTGAAGTGTCTGCCGGGATGATCCGGTCGGCAGGTGCCTCATATGTGATCATCGGCCATTCCGAAAGAAGAACTTATTTTAAAGAGGATGATGCATTGCTTAACAGGAAAATACTGCTTGCATTTGAGTATGACCTGATCCCAATATTCTGTTGCGGGGAAGTGCTTGCGGAAAGAGAGTCGGGCAATCATTTCGAAATTGTCAGGAGCCAGGTAAAAACGGCTCTGTTCGAACTTCCGGAAGAAGCATTCGGCAGGATAGTCATTGCCTATGAACCTGTCTGGGCGATAGGTACAGGTGTAAATGCAACGCCCGGACAGGCCCAGGAAATGCACGCATATATCAGGGAACTGACCCGGGAAAGATACGGGGAGACTATCGCGGATGATCTCTCCATTCTGTACGGGGGCAGTTGCAAACCCTCGAATGCAAAGGAACTTTTTGCAAATCCGGATGTGGACGGAGGGTTGATCGGAGGGGCTTCCCTGAATGCGGAAGAATTCATTGGCATCCTTCGAGCCCTCTGATCCCATTCACCAGGTATAAAATCATCAATGCTTTTCCGAAATATCTGGAAGTGGACATAAGGCTCCGGAAGGGGCCGGATTCCCTTCGGGAGGAAGTTCTGGCCTTTCTTTCCCTGTTCCGGTTTAATGGTTTCCGCGAGGAAGAAAACCGGATCCTGGCTTATATGGAATCATCTCTTTTCGACAGGAAGGCATTCCGGAAACATCTGTCTGCCAGTAACCTGAATGAAAAAATCCGTTCCATTGCCTATACGGACATTCACGGGGAGAACTGGAACAAGACCTGGGAATCACAATATGATGCTGTGGAGATAGGCAGGTCCTGCTACGTAAGAGCTCCCTTCCATCCCGAAAAACCCGGTTTTACCCATTCCCTGGTGATCGTTCCGAAAATGTCGTTCGGCACGGCCCATCATGCCAGTACCCGTTTAATGATGATGCAGATGATGAAGCGGGATTTATCAGGAAAGGAAATACTGGATATGGGCTGTGGAACGGGTATACTTGCAATCCTTGCAGAAAAAATGGGTGCCGCGCATATCCTGGCTGCCGACAACTACCCGCTGGCATGTGAAAATGCCATGGAAAACCTGAAGCTGAACCATTGCCGCAGGGTGACTGTCCGCCTGGCAGAGGCCCGGGAGCTGGAAAAAAAATCCTTTGACATCATCCTGGCAAACATTACCCTCAATGTCCTGGAAGATATCATACCGGAGCTTTCAGGCAGGCTCACGCCCGGCGGACTGCTTGTGACAAGCGGATTCTACGGGTATGATTTTCCGTATATTATGGATAAGTGTACGGGCAGGATGGAATTTATTGAAAAAAGCTCGCTCGATGACTGGATGGTTGCAGTTTACAGAAAACCTCGTTAATTTGCAACTGCGTTGATCATCTTTAAAGCATTGCAATGAGATACCGGATACTGCTGAGTCTCCACCTGGCCTTCTTTTTTTTCCAGCTGCCCGCTCAGGATGTTTTCCGGCAGTTCTCGCCGGAGATCGAAAAATACCCGGAAGAACTCGCAGCCTTTATGAATGTGAGTCCCGGGGAGGGAGGAACATCCCCTGCACAATCCTTTATCATGAACTGGAATACCGGAATACTGACCGACAGCCTCAAGTATGATATTCAGTCCGTATCCAATAAATTGCTCGATAAAAACGCAAGACCGCAGCCCCATTTCAGTACTTTTCTGCAAATCATAAATATATACGCAGCGAAGGATCTTCCGGATGACAATTTCCTGAACTGGATCGCATCCATGCAGTCCATCGCAGGTTCTGATGCCTACAACCTGAACCAGGTAGAGGAGTACATGGAATTTATGCTCGGAATGCTGCAGGATGGAATTCTGAATCAGACGAAAACCACCACCTGGAAATCATCATCGCCCGACTTCAGGCTTATTTTCAGCGATTCCGTCCGGGTCTATCTTGAGCACACCGACCTGACATGTTATGCGGTACGGGACAGTCTGACGATCTACCGGACAGGCGGTGTCTATTTGCCTCTGGACCGGCAATGGAGAGGCGTCGAAGGGAGGGTCAACTGGGAGAGGTCCGGTTTTGATCCCGAAATGGTATATGCCGATCTGAGCAACTATCGTATGGATTTGAGGTTTTCGGAATTCAGCGATGATTCGGTCCGTTTTATCAACCGGTATTATTTTGATTTTGAACTGCTTGGAAAGCTCGAACATAAGGTGGAACGCGTGCTCTCAAAGGACAGGACAAATTATCCGAGGTTTGAGTCTTATCAGACCAGCTACAAAATCGATGATATTTATAAGAATATCAATTACAGGGGCGGATTGGCCATGTATGGTGCAAGGCTGATCGGATCCGGTTCACAGTGGCAGAAAGCGCAGCTGGATTTCTTCAGGCAGGATACATTGATTATCATGGCACGTTCCGTACAGTTCAGTTTTGAACCTGGAAAAATCAGCGGTACCAATACGGAGATATCCCTTTACCTGGAAAGGGACTCCATATACCATCCCAGTACGGGGGTGAACTATTTCGTGAATGAAAACCGGTTTTCCTGTTTCAGGACCGATAATTTCCAGTCCCAGTCACCCTATTATGATTCCTATCATAAGGTGGAAATGAATTTTGAACAACTTTCCTGGAATCTTAATGAGAATCTTATCTTATTCAAGATGGCGGAAGGTGCTGCATCAGGACTGGCCAATTTCCAGTCAGCCAACCTGTTTGATGAGCAAACCTACTTCCGCCTGCAGGGGATTGATGTAGAAAATCCGCTCGTGGCCCTGAGAAGGTTTTCCGAGGAAGAATTCAACATCAGTTTTTACGGTTCGGATTTTGCCAAATATACCCGGACCCGGCCCGAACAGATGCAGCAGATATTGAAAAGGCTGGCCGTCATGGGATTTATCATATATGACCTGAAGAACGATTATGTAACCCTCAGGCAGAAGACCTATGACTGGATTTACGCCAGCGTGAATTACATCGATTACGATGTGATCAACCTGGTCTCGGAAACGACCGGTCTGCTGGAAAATGCCAGTATTGATCTGACAACCAATGATTTAAAAATCAATGGAGTGAAATCAATCCAGCTCAGCAATGCCCAGAATGTGAGAATTTTTCCGAAAGGACAGACGGTCACAATGAAAAGAAACCGGGATTTCCTGTTCGATGGTGTGATCAATGCAGGCCTGTTTACCGTATATGGCAACAATTTTCTGTTCGGATACGATGATTTCAAGCTTAATCTGCAGGACATCGATTCACTCAGCCTGCGGATTGCAACGGATAAGATAGAAGGATATGAAACCAGCCTGCTGGATGTTCAGAGCATTATACAGGATATGACGGGAGAGCTGCTGATAGATGACCCTGAAAACAAGTCGGGTCGTAAAATGATACCCAGCTATCCCATATTAAAGAGCACCGAGAACTCCTATATCTATTATGACGATCCATCCATACAAGGCGGTGTTTACGAACGCGATCGCTTCTTTTTCGAGGTTTATCCTTTCGAGTTTGACAGCCTCGATAATTTCACCAGTTCGAGCCTGCAGCTGCAAGGCCGCTTCCGGTCGGCAGGGATATTCCCCGATTTCGAACAAACCCTCTGTTACCTGCAGGATGACAATTCCCTGGGATTTGCCTATAATACGGACCAGGATGGTTTACCGATCTATGGCGGGAAAGGGCGGTATTATGATTACCTTCAGATGAGTAACGCAGGCCTGAAGGGAGCCGGTGAGTTCTCATATCTGACTTCAAGAACCAGATCGGAAGAAATCACCTTCCATCCCGATTCCCTTTTCACCGATGCGGATGAATTTCAGATGCAGCCGCTGCTCACAGGTGTACAATATCCCATGGTACAGTCAGGGGGGAATGACGTGGTCTGGTATCCCTATGAAAACCTTATGCTGATAGGTGAAGGTCCGGATCCATTTACCATACTGAATGATACAACACTGTTGAGCGGGTCCCTGTCCCTGTCTCCGTCCGGTTTGACCGGCACGGGCAGGATGGAACTGACCAATTCGGTCCTGTATGCGGATGAATTTTCATACACCGCTTCCGTATTTGATGCCGATACCGCAGATTTCCGGCTGAAATCCGTAAATACGGATGGATTCACACTGATCACCGACAATGTGAACGCACATGTTGATTTTAAAAACCGTTCCGGCGTTTTTAAAACCAATGAAGATTTTTCACTGGTGGAATTCCCTGAAAACAGGTATATGAGCCAACTTGACCTTTTCCACTGGAACATGGACAATACGGAACTTGTCATGGGATCCGCATCGGTTGCAGATACGGCACCCGTGATCGTTACCCGGCCCGACGGAGAACTGGAACTCTCCGGGCCCCGATATATTTCCACGGATCCCCTCCAGGATTCACTGAGTTTTGTCTCGAACAGAGCCGTGTATGATTACGGAAAGAACATCATACGGGGGTCAAATGTTACTTTTCTGCGCGTGGCAGATGTATATATTTACCCGGGAGACGGCCAGGTGGTGATACAGCAGGACGGAAATATGCAGGAAATGCAGCAGGCCATTATCATTGCAGACCGTACCGGAGGCATGCATGAATTTTATGATGCGACCGTTCAGGTTCAGGGCAGGTTCAGTTATCAGGGCAGCGGATATTATGACTACATTGATGAGACGGGAGAAGCACAGATGATACATTTCGACCGCATCACCGTGGATGACTCCATTCATACACTGGCAGAAGGCACAATTCCCGAATCCCAGGATTTCACCCTGAGCCCGTATTACGGTTATCAGGGCAGGGTTGAACTGCATGCCCGGAATCCCTTCCTGACCTTTAACGGAGGGGTCAGGCTTTTCAATGATTGCGAGTGCAATGAGGACAGGTTTGTGAGATTCAATTCGGAAATAGATCCGGCGAATATATACATTCCCGTGGGGCAGCAGCCCATGGATCTCAATATGAATTATGCCTATGCAGGGATCTTCATGGCGCTCGATTCCAATCATGTCTATCCGGCCTTTTTCAGCCGTAAGAAATTGCCCCGTGACCGTTTTATAGTCACCTCCGAGGGTTATCTTTATTTTGACAAGGAAACCGGGGAATATCGCATAGCAAGTATGAAAAAACTGGCAGACCGGGATGTTCCGGGCAACTACCTCAGCATTTCAAGGGATAACTGCGTGGAATATGGAGAAGGCCGGATTTTTACCAATGTATTTCCCGGACAGGTACAGCTTTCTTCTGTCGGCAATGCAACCCATAACATGGAAAAGGATGAAACGGAAATGAATATCGCACTGGGTATGGATTTCTTCATGTCCGAGCCGGCTTTCAGTATCATGGCAAATGAAATAGACAGCCTTCATGATCTGGAAGGCATTGACCTGACCGATCCCGGGTATATGAAGGTTATATCGGAGCTTGTCGGGAGGGATAGGGCTGAATCCCTGCAGGCCGAACTGGGGCTTTACGGGGAGTATTCCAAACAACCTCCGGAACTAACTCATTCCTTGTTTTTTACGGATATCAAATTCATTTGGGACCAGGATACAAGATCGTGGATGTCAGAAGGGAAAATATCATTGGGCAGCATAAACGGACACCAGATCAATAAAAAGGTGGAAGGGGTCATGGAATTTTCGAAACGAAGAAGCGGAGACCTCCTGGATATATACCTCGAACTGAATCCGGGGACCTGGTATTATTTTGGCTATACACGGGGTGTTATGCACGTACTGTCTTCGAACCGGGAATTCAACACCACGATCAATGAACTGAAAACAAAACAACGGAAACTCAAAACCTCCAGGAACGAGGTTTCCTATATTTTCATCGTAGCCACGGGAAGGAAGAAGCAAATGTTCCTTGAGAGCATTCAGAACAGACAGGTTCCCGCGGAATAGGATCAGCGGGGAAGCTCCAGTACCTCCAGATCCTCTATTTTATCCTTTACCACATTGAATCTCAGGGCGGTCCTGCAAACATGAGTCCCGGCTTTTCCTGCAGCGCCCGGATTCATATACATGACCCGGTGGGAATGGTCGTACATAACCTTCAGTATGTGGGAGTGCCCGCAAACCAGCAGTCCCGGCCTGATCTCCTTAAGTCTTTTCCTGACCCGGCCATCGTATTTTCCGGGATATCCTCCGATATGCGTGATCCATACCCGGATATCTTCGCAACGGAAAATCTGGTCATCCGGAAGGCGGTCCCGGATATCCCGGCCGTCAATATTGCCGTATACGGCCCTGACCGGCTTGAAGTTTTCCAGTGTTTCAAGCAGGGAAATGCCGCCAATGTCACCCGCATGCCAGACTTCATCGACCCCTTTGAACCAGTTGAGAATTCCGGGATCCAGAAAACCATGGGTATCGGATATGAGCCCGATCTTTCTCAAATTGACGCGATTTTACCTGGAGATTGTTATATATATGTTAATATTCCGAAAAGTGATTATAACTACGTAAGTTAGTTCTATTTTCAAAAACAATGATCATCTGCAGATTTTTGGAAGCCATTATAATTCTTCCCGAATGCATTTAGCGATCTGCCACTTAATATGAACCAGACATGAGACCAGGATTATTCAGACCGTACAGAACAGTCGCCCTTTTATTCCTTATTGTGAACCTGATTTCTCATGCCGGTGCCCAGGATAATCTTGCCGAGTCGGACAGCCTGCGCAAGGATGCTGTCCGAATTTTTATGGATTGCCGGGGTTGCGACATGAACTATATCAGGGAAGAGATTCCCTATGTGAATTATGTCCGCGACGTAACACAGGCAGATTTGTATGTGTTGATAACCAGGCAGAACACGGGAAGCGGAGGAAGGAATTACACCCTGTACTATACAGGGCAGGAAAGATTTACGGGGATGAACGACACGACAGACTATTCAAGTTCTCCGGATGATACGGATGATGTAACCCGGGAGGGACTTACCAATACCATTGCGATGGGCCTGATGCGTTATGTCATGAAAACCCCCGTAAAAAAAGAAATCGATGTCAACTATGTGGGAATGAGTCGTCAAAATCCTGTGGAAGTGGCAGACAAGTGGAACTACTGGGTATTTTCGATCCGGACCAGACCCTCCGCAAATATTGAAAAAAAACAGAAAAGGTATTCCATAAGCAATAATTTTTCTGCCTCAAGGGTGACCGAGCAGTGGAAGATCAATTTTCGTTTTAACCACAGCTACAATAATACCCGGTATATTTTTGAAACCGCAGATGAGAACGATAATGTAGTTACCCAGACCGTTGAAGCCGTGCGAAGCTCATGGGAAGTAAATGGTCTGCTTGTAAAAAGCCTGTCCGATCACTGGTCTCTGGGAGGAAGGTCGGTATTGTCGTCTTCAACATACAATAACCTGAAATTCCAGGCCAGGGTAACTCCCGCAATAGAGTATAATATTTTTCCCTACTCCGTTTCCAATTACAAGCAACTGGTATTTAACTATGGAATAGGATTGACCCACAACAATTACAATGATACGACCATATTCGAAAAGACTTACGAGCAGGTTGTGCAGCAGGAGCTTCAGGCGAGCTTTGAAGTGCAGCAAAGGTGGGGATCGGTAAATATATGGCTGGGGGCTTCTGATTATGTGCATGATTTTTCCAAATTCATGCTTCAACTGGGAGGTTTTTTTCAATTCAGGCTGTTTAAGGGTTTCTCACTTTCCCTGAATGGAAACATCAACTACATAAGGAACCAGATCGAACTTCCAAAGGGGCAGCTTTCGGAGGAGGATGTTTACCTGCGGCTGAGGGAACTGGATACCAGCTACAGATACGAGGGAGGCATAGGCATTACCTATACATTCGGATCGATTTTCAATAATGTGGTCAATACCCGGTTTTAACCCGGATCTTCATATCGGCTGTTTTTAGCTATATTTATTCCTGTGTATTTCAAATTGAGGCAGGTTTGGATATTCATGCAAGGAACTGCCCTGCGACACATGGATTGAGATGCCGGTATATTATACGAAACAGATCACAGGCAGGGAGGCCGTCCTGGACGAGGAGGAGTCCCGGCACTGCATTAAAGTTGCAAGACTTGAAAAAGATGACAGGATAAGTGTTGTAGACGGGGAGGGAAACCTTTACCGGGCAAGCATAGCAACACCTGACCCGAAATCCTGCAGGATCACCATTACAGAACATATACCTGAGTACCTGAAGAGGGATTATTATCTGCATATTGCCATTGCACCTCCCAAAAGTGCGGACAGGTTTGAATGCTTCCTTGAAAAGGCCACAGAAATAGGGGTGGATGAGATCACGCCTTTGATCTGCGAACGGTCGGAAAGGCGGAAAATCCGCATGGAACGCTCATTGAAGATACTGATATCAGCGATGAAACAGTCCGGGCGTGCAAGTCTGCCAAAACTGAACCCACAGGCTGAGTTCGACACACTGATCCGGGAGGAATGGAATGGAAGAAAGGTCATTGCCCACTGCCGGGCGGATACTGAAAAGTATTGCGGAAGACTGGGCAGGGAGATCAGCAACTGGCTGGTACTCATCGGGCCGGAAGGGGATTTTTCCCCTTCGGAATTATCCCGGGCAGGAGAAGCAGGATTCGAAGAAACCAGCCTCGGTGATGCCGTATTGCGTACAGAGACAGCTGGCATCGCTGCCTGCCAGTTAATCGGCCATTTGTACAGGCTGTAAATGAATGAGGAAAAGATGTGGTTTACCGGGAATGGTGAAGGATCCCGCTTTTCTGCAAGACCTCTCTCACCAGTTTCGGACTTACTGAGAATTCTGTCTGGTCGAGTTTCCCGGATAGATCCTTCAT
Organism: uncultured Bacteroidaceae bacterium; assembly: GCA_964406005.1. Taxonomy (GTDB): domain Bacteria; phylum Bacteroidota; class Bacteroidia; order Bacteroidales; family SM23-62; genus CAYOPZ01. The sequence goes on along the minus strand of CAYOPZ010000047.1, from coordinate 3,840 downwards.
AAAACTTTCTTCCGGATCGAAAATATCCGCTGTGTCAATCAGCCCCCTTCTTTCACCCTCAAGACTCTCCAGCATGTAGACAAGGGTAGAGATTTCTCCCATAGGCGTTACGTGTTTGGCTTTTTATTACCAAACGCAGCGATTTCAGGAATATTGCATCAGGTCTTTGTAAGGGAAAGTTTTTTTCGCTCTATCAGTTTTCTCAGGTTGATCAGGGCATAACGCATCCTTCCAAGGGCCGTATTGATACTGACGTCCGTTTGTTCGGCGATTTCTTTGAAGGACAATCCTCCATAATGCCTTAAAAGTATCACCTGCTTCTGATCTTCAGGCAATTCTTCGATCAGCAACCTGACCTCCCGGACGATTTGCTTTTCCATCAGCAGGTCTTCGATGGTTCCGTCAGAGAGCTTTTTCGAATTGAAGATATCCGCTTCGTAATCTTCATTGGAATATGTATTTATCTGTTTTTCCTTTCTGAAATGATCTATGGTGAGATTGTGTGCAATACGGATGACCCAGGAAACAAACTTGCCATTGTCCCTGTATTTCCCCTCCTGAAGGGATTTAATAACCTTGATAAAGGTGTCCTGGAAAATATCCTCGGCAAGTTGCCGGTTTTTAACGATCAGTACGATGTATGTGAAGACCCTGTTTTTATGCCTCTTGATCAGGATTTCAATGGCCGAATTATCTCCCAGGATGAATCGTTTTACCAGATCCTGATCAGTAAAAGTATTTGATCTCAAAACTACCTCCTATTTAAAAAAACTGGGTAGAGTCAGATCTATAGGCGGTCCTCCGAATTTGGTTAGTTGCTGATAATGAGTTTACTCATGCAATTACGGCAAAAAAATTGTTATTTCAAAAAATATTACTTTTGAATTCGGTTAAAATATGTTAATCATCACTGCAGAACATTGATTTTTCATGCCGAAAAAAATCAGGAGCAATCCCGGATTTATTGAGATAAAAGGGGCACGTGTACATAATCTCAAGAACATCGACCTCAGTATTCCCCGTAACAGGTTCATCGTGATTACCGGCCTGTCCGGTTCCGGTAAATCCTCACTTGCCTTCGATACCCTTTATGCCGAGGGTCAGCGCCGTTATGTTGAAAGTTTATCCTCCTATGCACGTCAGTTCCTTGGAAGGATAGACAAACCCGATGTGGACCGGATAAGCGGAATACCTCCTGCCATTGCCATTGAACAGAAAGTAAATACACGCAATCCCCGCTCCACCGTAGGAACATCCACTGAGGTCTATGATTATCTGAAACTTTTATATGCACGGATAGGAAAAACCTATTCCCCGGTCAGCGGACGCAGGGTAAAGAAACATTCCGTTACGGATGTGGTGAATTTTATTTGCAGTCTGGAAGAAGGGAAGGAGGTGATCATCCTGGCGCACCTGAAACAGGCAAAAGACAGGGAAGACAACGAACAGCTTGAGCTGTTGCTGAAGCAGGGAATCACCAGGATACAGTCACGGGGGAAAATTCTCAAGATCGAGGATGTGCTGTCCGGAAAAACAGACAGGCCGGGAGGGGTGGAACTGCGGATTGTAATCGACCGGTTTATGGTCAGGATGGATGAAGATTCGGTATCACGGTACGGGGATTCAGTGCAGACTGCATTCGGGCTGGGAAAAGGCGTATGCCATATCCAGTACAGCCAGGACGGGAAAGATACCGTCTGTACCTTTTCAGATGCCTTCGAGGCAGACGGGCTGCATTTTGAAGAACCGGACGTACACATGTTCAGCTTCAATAATCCCCTGGGAGCCTGTCCTCTGTGTGAAGGATACGGCAGGGTCATAGGCATAGACGAGGATCTGGTCATCCCGGACAAGAGGCTGTCTGTGTTTGAAGACGCCATTGTTTGCTGGAAGGGGGAAAAAATGAGCAAATGGAAGGACCGGTTGATCATGCAAGCCGGGAAATTCGACTTTCCGGTACACAAACCCTATTACAAGCTTACGGATGATCAGCGTCGTCTCCTGTGGACCGGGAACAGATACTTCAAGGGATTGAATGCATTTTTCGCTCACCTGGAGGACAAGAAATACAAGATACAGTACAGGGTCATGTTATCGCGCTACCGGGGGAAGACAATCTGTCCCGAATGCAGCGGCACCCGCCTGAGGAAGGAAGCCGGCTATGTGAAAGTTAACAGGAAGTCCATACTGGAACTGGTGGATATGCCTATAGGGTCACTTAGGGAATTCATCCTGGGCGTACATCTTACAAAACATGAAATGGAGATTTCCGGACGCATCCTGACCGAAATACGCAACCGGCTTGACTACCTCGTACATGTAGGCCTGGGATACCTTACCCTGAACAGATTGTCTTCAACCTTGTCGGGCGGTGAATCCCAGCGGATAAACCTGGCGACTTCCCTGGGCAGCAGCCTTGTAGGTTCCCTCTATATTCTTGATGAACCCAGCATTGGTCTTCATCCCAGGGATACGCACCTGCTCATCGGTGTTTTGAAACAGCTCAAATCACTTGGAAATACCGTTCTTGTTGTCGAACATGACGAGGAAATCATACGTGCGGCGGATGAGATAATCGATTTGGGACCCATGGCCGGCCGGCTTGGCGGGGAGATTGTCTTTCAGGGCACCCCTGCGGGACTGGACGGTGATGGTGAGGGCCTGACCGCATTGTACCTGTCTGGCAGGGAGCGTATCGCGGTTGCTGAAAAACGGAGAAAATGGAACAATTATATTGAGATCATCGGTGCCCGGGAGAATAACCTGAAGTCCATCTCAGCCCGGTTCCCGCTCAATGTAATGACCGTGGTAACAGGTGTGAGCGGTTCGGGAAAATCCTCACTGGTAAGGAACATACTTTACCCGGCATTGATGAAGATGTTTTACGGTCATAGCGACAAGCCGGGAAACCATGATCTCATACAGGGAGATCTTCAGATGCTTGACGGAGTTGAAATGGTAGATCAGAATCCTATAGGTAAGTCCAGCCGGTCAAACCCGGTTACCTACCTGAAAGCATACGATGAGATCAGAAAATTGTATGCTGAACAGCAAGCTTCTGTAAATCATGGTTTTAAAGCTTCCCATTTTTCATTTAATATAGACGGAGGCAGATGCGAAGAGTGCCAGGGTGAAGGCATTATTAAAGTTGAGATGCAGTTTATGGCCGATGTGAATCTTGTCTGTGACAGCTGTCACGGAAAACGGTTCAAGGACGAGATTCTTGAGGTCCGTTTCAGGGGGAAGAATATTTATGAAATCCTGGAATGCACGGTTGATGAATCCATTGAATTTTTTCTGGCATCGGGCGGTAATACGGAACGGAAGATTGCCGAAAAACTGAAGCCTCTGGCTGAAGTGGGTCTGGGCTATATTAAGCTGGGCCAGTCATCGAGTACGTTAAGCGGAGGTGAAAGCCAGCGTGTTAAGCTTGCTTCATTTATTTCCAGGGAACACAGCGGTAAGCATCTCCTGTTCCTTTTCGATGAACCTACAACAGGCCTGCACTTCCATGACATCAGGAAATTGCTGGATGCCTTCCAGGAATTGATTGCAAGGGGTCACAGCATGGTGGTCATAGAACACAACCTGGAAGTCATCAAGTCGGCGGACTGGGTCATTGACCTGGGTCCCGAAGGAGGGGAGGAAGGGGGCAGGGTGATGTTCTCAGGAACCCCTGAAGAGCTCGTTTCCATCAAGCATTCCCATACGGGGAATTTCCTTTCGTCCAAACTTCCCGCGACGGCATCCCGGCCATAGACTTATATACTTATTAGATCAGATCCTGTGAAACCGCAGCTGGAAATCAGAGATTTAAGGCTGCTCTTCACAGGATCTGAT
>CAYOPZ010000046.1:0-21479 GCA_964406005.1 uncultured Bacteroidaceae bacterium | reverse complement strand
GTCGGGGTGGCAGGATTCGAACCTGCGACCCCCTGCTCCCAAAGCAGGTGCGCTAACCGGACTGCGCTACACCCCGAAGAACCATGTCAGTTATAGCTTCTGTACATTCCGAGGAGCATTTTGGAGGCCTGTTCGTATTTCCGGTAAAACTCCTCGTACTTCTCGGGTGAGATCAGATTCAGATCAAATAGCTGCTGCAGAATGGCAACGGATTCGAATATGCTGCCACGGCTGACGGCCAGGAAGTGTTTTTTATCGGCGTTCGAAATTCTGGCGGTTCCCTCCACAAGGTTCAGAACTGCGCTCTGGGTGGTTGTTTTCCATTGATCCCGGATGTTCTGATCGATATTCCTGTCTTCTTTCAGAAAGCTGTGGACCTTGTTATTAAGGTCTCTAAGCACCTGGTAAATGTCTAATTTCTCAAAATCGAACATCGGAAGTTTCCCGTTTTTCTACCCCGGCTGTCTCCGCACAATTTCGCGGAGAGAGGGGGATTCGAACCCCCGGTACCGTTATTCCGGTACGCCGGTTTAGCAAACCGGTGGATTAAGCCACTCTCCCACCTCTCCGTGAGCCTGAACTCATTATTTTTTCAGAAGCACGACAAAAGTAATAAAAAATAAATCACGCGGATGCCTGATTATTTCTTCCTTCTCCCACCGGAGCTGCCGCCTGTGGACTTCGAGATGGAATCCCTCATGTCGGTATCGGCCTGTATGTTCTGGAACTTGTAGTAGTCCATTATCCCGAGGTTGCCTTTCCGGAAGGAATCCGCCATGGCCAGGGGGATCTCGACTTCCGCTTCGATCACCTTGGCACGGGCCTCCTGCGCCTTGGCCGTCATTTCCTGTTCGAGTGCAACGGCCATTGCCCTGCGTTCCTCCGCCTTGGCCTGGGCAATGTTCTTATCGGCTTCGGCCTGGTCGATCTGAAGCTGGGCCCCGATGTTCTTCCCTATATCCACATCGGCGATATCTATTGAAAGGATCTCGAAGGCGGTTCCGGCATCCAGTCCCTTTTCCAGCACAACCCTGGATATGGAATCAGGATTTTCAAGTACGGCCTTATGGGAATTTGCCGATCCGATGGATGAGACGATGCCTTCACCCACCCGGGCAAGCACGGTTTCCTCGCCTGCGCCGCCCACCAGTTGCTTGATGGCCGCCCTGACCGTTACCCTGGCCCTGGCGATAAGCTGGATGCCGTCCTTGGCCACTGCCGTAACAGGCGGAGTGTCGATCACTTTGGGATTCACGGACATCTGAACGGCCTCAAAAACATCCCTTCCAGCCAGGTCAATGGCCGTGGCCATCTGGAACGGCAGTTCAATATTCGCCTTGTTGGCAGAAACAAGGGCATGAACGACCTTTTCAACGTGCCCGCCGGCCAGGTAGTGTGCTTCCAGTTCGTCCCGCTTGATCTGTCTCAGGCCTGCTTTATGGGCCTCGATCATGGCACGCACAATGACCGTGGGAGGCACCTTCCTCCACCGCATAAGGATAAGCTGAAGCAGTGAGATCCTGACGCCCGAGATGAGCGCCGAGAACCACAGCCCGACGGGTATGAAATAAAAGATGATCCATAATCCGATTATGGCTGCAACAATAATTACGATATAAAGTCCTACGCCTTCCATTTTTATTCTTCTTTTATAGGTTTGACAATCACTTGTGTTGTTAATACTTTAATCACTTCAACGGGCGTTTTATGATCCAGGAAACCGCTTTGCGATTTTCCCTCCACGACCAAACCGTTGATCAACACCTTGCCGATGGGCGCCATGCGCGTAATGGCTTCGCCGCGGTCGCCCACCTTAATGGTCTCCTGTTCAAGGCCGACCTCGACCTTTCCTTCTATATCTTTGGCAAGCATCAGCCGCTTCCAGGTTTTTGCCCTCAGGGCATAGGCAAATCCTCCCAGGCTCAGAACCAGGGTGGAAACCAGGGTGATATTGCCCGTTGTTGTGCCATGCGTCTTATAGGCCGAATAAACCGCCACCGCCATCAGTATGGCTCCTCCAATGCCTGCGATGGTTATCCCGGGGACCAGCAGGAATTCAACGATGAACAGGAATATCCCCAGTATGATCAACAGAATAATGGCAAGAACGGACATGTTCCCCTGATTAATGTATTATTCGATGGTAGCATTAAGCTCCTTGTCAATCAACGCATTCTTCATTGGCCTCAGATATTCGAAAGAACCGCTCTTTACTCCGCACCTTCCCTTGTAATGAACCAGGTAGGTGCATTGCTCGGCCTGTTCTGTCGTATGCTTGCAAATCTCGATAAGACACTCGATGACGAACTCAAAAGTATGGACCTCGTCGTTGTGCAGTATCAGGTTTTTTACGCCCTTACCCACAGTGTCCTTGAAATCCTCTACAACCGGGTATTCTTTTGCTTTTTTCTTTCCAGACATTTAACCCGCAAATGGCCTTGAACAAAAATAACAAATTCTCCGGGATATTTAATCTTTTTCCAGTGCCTGTAACTTTTCCGGTGTTCCCTGCACGCCATCGTAATACCCGATGACGAAAGCATCGGAATACCCGGCTGCTCTCACTTTCTGCAAAGCATCCCTGGCCCGGTCGAGATGTGTAAATTTTCCGACAAAATATCTTGTCATTGCCCTGTCAGCGATTTTTTCAGTAGTTATGGGGAAAAGGCCCCCGAAATGACCGGCAGGGATATCCCTGCTGAATACTGCAATCTGGATACGGTAAAAGACACCTGAAGGAAGGATAAAATCATGTTCGAATGCCCTGCCCGGGCCGTAGGCAAATGTGTCGAAGATCGCAAATGCCGTATCTTCTTTACGGGTCACAGTGTCAAAGGAAAGGTTGTACCGGTAAATCCTGATCCCGTGAAGGACGGTATCCAGAACGATATACGGGTTTCCCGGCCGTTGCAGCAGTGTGAATTGCCGTTCCGCCAGTTCCCGGTAAACCCTCATGCTGTCCTCTGTTGCCGCAATTTTCGTCCGGAATCTCGCCCTCTCAACGGGATCATCCGACCTGCCGGCCTGTTTTCTCAGGTCCACAGACAAATGATAAAGGGAATCCGCTTTCTGCTGGAAGGCTATGGCAAAGTCAAGCTGACGGTTGTATTCCGGGTCTTCCTCAATATCAAGGCTTACAGGTTTTGCCGTGCTGTCAGGTTCATGGAATTTTACTGTCCCCTCCCGGGCGCTGGCATCCATGATGCCTGCCCGGATAACGGCAATCACAATAAGGCAGTGATACGGGTAATTCAGGAAGGGTATGACCCGAGATTTTCCCATAAAAATCATTAATGGATAAGACAATATTAACAATTCTATGCGGAAATCTTTTTGTTATTAACAATTTGGTACAGGCAGCCGGTCCCTGTGAGGATTTTCTGTCAATCTTATGTAATTTTACATTTACCCAAACAGAAATACAAATGACGGAATTGAAGGAAGGAATGCCGGCTCCCGTTTTTACCGGTAAAGATCAGAACGGTAATGAGGTGTCTCTGGAAAAGCTGGCGGGAAAGAAGGTGATCCTTTATTTTTATCCCAAGGACAATACCCCTGGTTGCACTGCCGAGGCGTGCAACCTCAGGGACAATTACAGCGGGCTGGCAGAGAAGGGATTCGAGGTGATAGGCGTCAGTGCCGACAGCGAGAAGTCACATCAGAAGTTCATCTCCAGGTACAGACTTCCCTTCACCCTGATCTCCGATTCGGAAAGGAAGATCCTGAAAGCCTACGGCGCCTGGGGTATCAAAAAAAGGTTCGGGAAAGAGTATGAAGGGGTATTGCGGAAAACATTCGTGATAGATGAGAAGGGGGTGCTGCTGAAGATCATTCACAAGGTGGATACCGGCGGGCATACCCGGCAGATCCTGGATGCACTTGAAGAACGATAATATTTATAAACCTACAACCATGAGCGAAGAATCGAACGGAGACAAAATCCGGCAGGAAAAACTGAAGGCACTGCAACTCACTCTTGACAGGATCGAAAAGGGATACGGGAAGGGAACCATCATGAAGATGGGAGACAGCGCCATCGAAAATGTGGCATTCATCCCGTCGGGTTCCATATCCCTCGATATGGCGCTGGGCGTGGGGGGGTATCCCAGAGGAAGGGTGATCGAGATTTTCGGGCCGGAGTCCTCGGGAAAAACCACCCTGGCCATCCACGCCATTGCAGAAACACAGAGGGCCGGAGGAATTGCCGCCTTTATCGATGCCGAACATGCATTCGACAGGTTCTACGCCGAAAAGCTGGGGGTGGACGTGGAAAACCTTTACATATCCCAGCCAGATAACGGGGAACAGGCGCTGGAGATCACCGATCACCTGATCCGGTCCGGGGCCATTGACATCATCGTCATCGATTCTGTCGCCGCACTCACACCGAAGTCCGAGATCGAAGGGGAAATGGGAGATTCCAAAATGGGCTTGCAGGCGCGCCTCATGTCACAGGCCCTTCGAAAACTGACCGCCAATATTTCGAAAACACGTACAACCTGCATCTTTATCAACCAGCTGAGGGAAAAGATCGGGGTGATGTTCGGAAACCCGGAAACCACCACAGGAGGGAATGCGCTCAAATTCTATGCTTCGGTCAGGGTGGATATCCGGCGCCTGGGTCAGCTCAAGGAAGGAGAGGAAGTGATGGGGAACCGGACCCGGGTGAAAATCGTCAAAAACAAGCTCGCCCCTCCTTTCAGGAAAGCCGAGTTCGATATCATGTACGGCCAGGGGATCTCGCGTACCGGGGAACTGATAGATCTGGGTGTGGACCACGATATAATCAAAAAAAGCGGATCCTGGTTCAGCTACGACGATGCCAAGCTCGGACAGGGAAGGGATGCCGTCAAGCAGCTGCTGGCCGATAATCCCGAACTTTCCGAACAGATTGAAACAAAAATCATTGAAGCGCTCCAAAAACCCAAATCCTGATACTATGTTCCGTATTAACATGCTCGCGGTCATACTCTGTCTCATTGTGTATGCCTGCAATGAGACCGGTGAACAACCCGTTGAAGGGAACTTTTCCGGACAGCTTACACAGGAAGAGATCAGCACAGGAATCCTGACGCCCGAAATACTCTGGAAGTTCGGAAGAGTAAGCGATATGCAGCTGTCACCCGACGGTACAGGCCTGATCTTCAATGTAACCAGGTACGATGCAGGCACAAACACCAGCGTGACGGATATTTACAGGATCGGTTCTTCTGAGGGAACTGCCGTTCTGCTGACCGATACCGGTGGAAAGTACCTCAACCCCAGGTGGAAACCCGACAGTTCCGGGATCGGGTTCCTTTCTTCGGTCAGCGGCAGCTTCCAGCTCTGGGAAATGGATGTGAACGGTGAGAATCTCCGGCAGGTATCCGGCATTGACGGGGACATCAACAGCTTTGAATATGCTCCCGACGGTGCGCATATTCTCTATACGAAGGACGTTCTCGTGGACCGGACACCCCTGGAGATGTATCCCGACCTGCCCCTGGCCAACGTCAGGATCATCGATGACCTGATGTACAGACACTGGAATGCCTGGAACGACTATCGTTACAGCCATATTTTCGTAGCTCAGTACGGCGGTACGGGCCTGGGCGAATCTGTCGACATCATGGAGGATGAACCCTGGGATTCCCCGCTTTCCCCTTATTTTGACGGTTCCGAGATCAGCTGGACCCCGGACGGCAGCGCCGTTGCATATACCTGCAAGAAAATGAAAGGAAGGGATTATACCCTCAGCACCAACTCCGATATCTACCTGTATGACCTGCAGGCCGGAACCACAAAAAACCTTACGGAAGGCATGCCGGGTTATGACAAATACCCGTCCTTCTCCCATGACGGGAAGAAAATGGCTTTTATGAGCATGGAAACACCCGGTTATGAATCTGATAAGGAAAGGCTTTTTATTATGGATATGGAGACCGGTGAAAAGAAATACATGACGGCCGGCTGGGACAGGAACGCAGAGCATTATACATGGAGCGGGGACGACAGCAGCATCTACTTCATCGGCGGCATTAACGCCACCTACCAGGTCTTCGAACTGGAAACCGGTAGCGGAGAGATAAAACAGCTTACCTCCGGAAAGCATGATTATACATCCATAGCCCTTTCTGAGGATGTATTGACAGGGACAAGAATGAGCATGTCGATGGCCACGGAGATTTTCAGGATCGACACGGGGGACGGCTCTGACACGCAGCTCACCAGTATCAACGGGCAGATTTACGACAAGATCGGGTTCGGGAATGTCGAGGAGCGCTGGGTGAAAACCACGGACAACAAGGATATGCTGGTTTGGGTGATTTACCCGCCGGACTTCGATCCCTCAAAAAAATACCCGGCACTGCTCTATTGCCAGGGCGGGCCGCAAAGCGCCGTGAGCCAGTTCTTTTCCTACAGGTGGAATTTCCAGCTGATGGCCGCCAACGGTTACATTGTCGTCGCACCCAACCGCAGGGGTCTCCCGACATTCGGGACTGCATGGAACAGGCAGATATCCGGAGACTGGGGGGGACAGAACATGAAGGACTACCTCAGCGCCATAGATGCCCTGAAGGCGGAGGAATTCGTGGATGAAAACCGCCTTGGAGCCGTTGGCGCAAGTTACGGGGGGTATTCGGTGTTCTACCTTGCAGGGATGCATGAAGGCAGGTTCAAAACCTTTATTTCACATTGCGGCGTTTTCGATCTTGTAAGCATGTACGGCTCTACCGAGGAATCCTTCTTCCCCAACTTCGATCTGGGAGGTGCATACTGGGAAAGTCCGCGTCCGAAAAGCTATGAATTCTCACCGCACCTTTACGTTCAGAACTGGGATACGCCCATTCTGATCATCACCTCGGGAAACGACATGCGCGTACCCTATACACAGAGCCTGGAAGCCTTCAATGCGGCCCAGCTCCGGGGGATTCCCAGCAGGCTGCTGTTTTACCCGGAAGAATCCCACTGGATCCTGAAACCGCAGAACGGCATACTCTGGCACCGGGAATTCTTCGGCTGGCTCGACCGGTGGCTGAAACAGTGATTTGCGAAATATTATTAAATTAGTGGATATCAATCGGCACAGGTATGAATAATTTCTTCCAGTTCCTGCTTCATTTCATATTCATTGCCACATTCCTTTTCGTGTACATCATTGCGATCATCATTCTGAAGCCGTTCAGACTGCATCGTAAAAGGAAAATATCGACCATCACCCTGAAGCTGTCATATCTTGTATACCTGGCTTTCTTCCTGGGTTTCGTATACCTTGTTCTCTTCTTTGCAGACAACGAGGTCAGCACGGAAGAAAACATGGAGAACGGCGCTTCGGCCGTCTATTATGCCATCGTGCTGGTTTCATTCTTTGTCCCGAACATCGGGATCATGATCAGGCGGAGGTTCAAGAAGAACCGGAGCGTGTACAATTACCTTGTCAGCTTCCTGAATCTCCTGATCATCCTTGCCCTGGTGTATATGATGAGCCAGGTGCGGTGGAATTTCTAATCTCCCCGGCCGGCATCCAGCAGGGATACTGCAATTTCAAGTTTTTCTTCCAGGGGCATATCCCCGTTCAGCCAGTGTATCCGCATGCCGCTTCGTTCCATCCTCCGGAACCATGTCATCTGCCTTTTGGCAAACCTGTGTATGGCCGTTTCAAGCTGCCGGGTCATTTCCTCAAGGCCGGTCTTACCCGTTAAATGTTCCGTAATGTACTTGTATTCCAGACCGTAGCAAATCAATTTCCCGGCGGGAATGCCTTCCGCCAGCAAACCTTTCACTTCTTCTATCATTCCGGCCTGCAACCTTTCGTGCAGCCTCCGGGCGATCATATTCCTCCTGGAAAGCCGGTCGAAACTGATTCCCAGGATCAATGGCTTCAGATCGGGATATTCCTCATCGAGACCCGGATGGTCCCGGTAATAGAACTCGATCTCAAGGGCACGGATAAGCCTGTTCCGGTCTTCCGTATCGGTTTTATTGTGCAGCTTCTTAAAGGACGACAGCTGCGAGACCAGTTCATCCATGCTTTTTTTTTCAAGCCCGGACCTCAGCAGCCTGTTCACGGGGACCCGGATCAGCCTGTAGCCCCGCAGGACAGCTTCAATATACAATCCGCTTCCGCCGCAGAGGACAGGCATCTTTTGCCGGTTTCGAACAGCCCTGTACAGATCAAGGAAATCCCTCTGGTATTCGTAAACATTGTACTCATATCCCGGGTCGAGAATATCAACCAGGTGATATGCCACCTTCCTGCCTCCCACCACATAGTCGTTATAATCCTTCCCCGTGCCCAGGTTCATGCGGCGGTAGACCTGCCTTGAATCGGCGCTGATAATTTCCCCGCCTATCCTGTCGGCCAGGCAGGAGGCAAACCGTGTTTTGCCCCCGGCCGTATGCCCCAGAACGGTTACCAGGTTGTACATGAATTATTGTAAATTTGCATCCGGTATCAGATTGCGGTGAAAAACAATATAAACATAAAAAACAAGAAGGCCTATTTCGATTACGAGATCGTTGAAAAACTGGTTGCAGGTGTACAGCTGACGGGTACGGAAATCAAATCCATCCGCCAGGGCAGGGTCAGCCTTGCGGATTCCTATTGCTATTTTACAGGCAACGAACTCTGGCTGAAGGGCGTCAGGATCTCTGAGTACGGCCAGGGCGGTTACAATAACCATGAACCCTACCGTGACCGTAAATTACTGTTGAACAGGAAGGAACTGAACAGGCTTGAGAAACGTACGAGGGAAAAGGGATTTACCATAATCGCGCTTCGCATTTTCATCGCCGATTCCGGTTATGCAAAACTGGAAATAGGACTGGCCAGGGGCCGGAAGCAATACGATAAACGGGAAGCCATCAAGCAGAAAGACCTGAAAAGGGATATGGAAAGACTGGGAAAACTCCGGTAGGCCTTATTGCGCAAAAAAGAAATTGATCACATCATACACTTCATCGGTTTCCATGAAGGATTTAAAATCGAAGAAGTCATCTATGGCAAGCAGCAACTCGTCGAAATCAAGGTAATGATTCCCGTCCGTGTCAAGGACATGGAATTTTTCCGGCATTTCATCAAGGGTCATCCTCGGACGCGCTTCCCCGGGTGAAAAATACAGGTCAACCTCGCTCCGGGGGACAGCTTCCCTGGGACCCAGGAGGGCTATAAGATCATCTTCGTTCAGACTTACCCCCTCTTCGTCCACAAAAGCCCCGTGCGGAGAATCCTTCTCATTGTCAAGGTAATCGGGAACGCCATCCAGGTCTCCGTCCAGGGGGCATCCCGATGTATCCACTTCAACACCATAGGGTGTGCCGAGACATTCGTCCACCGCATCCAGAATACCGTCGTCGTCCTCATCCTCCAGCATGGTGTAATCAAAATCATCGAGTTCGGCGAACAACAGTTCCTCGGTGATCACATCCGGTTCGGAAAACAGATCGAGATGCAGGCTTACATAGGTCAGCGCAAAATTGTCATTCCCGGCGTTTCCCGTAATCCCCGTTCCTTCCCGGCTCACATTGTCTATATTGTCTGTGAAGGTCATGAAAAAGGTGGTTCCCAGCCTCATCTTCATCCTGTCCGTGACGTTGAAATCCAGTCCGGCGTCAAAAGGCAATAAAAAACTGAACTGGGAATAATTGCCCAGCCCGTAAAGGTCTGCGTCACGCAGGTCCGTTTCATAGATCCAGTCCCTCGACAGCACCTCGTTATCAAGCACGTTCCCTGCATCTTCGGCGAGGTTCCGTATCGTCCCGTCAGACCAGTAATGATAAGGAACGCCGCCTCTTGACAGATCCCCTTTTGGGCTGAACAGGAAAGGGGCGAAACCCACCGACAGGAAAGGGCTTATAATACGGTTCTCATTCTTGAAAAAATGTCCGAAATTGTATTCGAGATTGACGCCGAAGACTGTAAGGTCCGATTTGAAATTCAGGTTGCGTTCCAGGTTGGTGACGGAGCGTTCATTCCCTGTGACCTCGCCAAGCGTCAGGAAAAAATTTACGAGAAAAGTCCTCTTCTTATCGAACGGCGGACTGGAGACATTCACCCTCAGTCCGTATTTACCTGTCATGGGGGTGGGAAAGCTGTTCTTCACATCACCGAAGAAATGCGTGGTCCCCGCGCCGAATCCGATCACAGGCATATAGGTCGGATTTTCCACTTCGATCCTGCGGGTCAGCAGGGAATCGTAATCAATTTCCTGTGCACACAGCTTTCCTGTCGGCAGCACTGCTGCCAGTATAAGTAAAGCCGCTATGCCAAAGCCGGACCTCATGGTCGGTATATCCGTTAATTTCCTTCCGCAGCCGGGAGTGCATCCGTAATGGCTATCCTGCGCCCGTTTCGGTAGGCAACAATGAATGCCCCGTCAATGCCCCTGGCGGTTACCGAATTCCTGAAATCACGGGCCTGCTGGTATGATCCGAATGAACCTGCAGTATATTTGTACCAGCCTTCCACCATTTCAACCTTAACCGGACGGGAAAGATTGTATGCCGCATAGGTTATATTCGCATCCCGGAAACGGTGCGTGGCGGCAAGCTGAACCCTGAAATACAGACCGTCCTGCACTGCCAGAAGCTGAGACGAGGGAATCCTCGAAGAAGCACTCACCACCGTGGCGGGTTCCGCTTCCCGTTCCGCAGGCATGGATGTTTCCCCGGTTCCGGCCGCAGGGGCAGGTTGATTCTCCCCTGTCACTGACAGCGGCGGCTGAGGGGCCGGAACGGCTTCCCCCGCTTCTATGGCGGCCACAATTGCCTCCACATCCTGGTCCGTCACTGCAGACAGGTCTATGTCCATCTGCTGAATTTCAACTTCCATATTCCTGCCCTCCACAATATATGACAGTATCCCCCGGATGTCCGGACCTTCGAGGGTCTGCCCGCCGGTAGGCACCAGACGGTATGTAATGATGAAGCCGGGAATTTCGGGCAGGTTCATCCAGACAAACTTGGCGATTCCGTCCCTGAAAGTGAACAGCCCTTCTCTTGATTCCATGCTCCTGGCTTCAAATCCAGGAGGAATCGTCTCTTCTATCTTGGCATACTTATTCAGGTCCTTCTTATAAACCAGCAGGTTCACAAAGAAATCATTGCCCGTTCTCGACAGATAGGGCGTCTGCCGTATGCAGGTTACATCTGCAGCAGAACTCATGGCCGCCCTCTCTGCGGCCATCACACTGGCAAACGATGCAATATCTATTTGATCTTCAGCCAGTACATCAGGAGACGGAGTGATATTGATGACTTCCTCTGCCAGGCTGACCGATTTTCTTTCATTTCCCTCCACATACGAGAACTCCCCGCCCAGGGTAAATGTACCTTTGAGACGTTCATTCACCCTGACCTTGTATGTCAGGTTAATGCTGGGGTCCGGGGGCAACTTAAGCCATATGAACCGTACTCTCTGGTTGTCGAAACTATAGTCTGCGGTTCCGGAATTGTCCTGCACGGCTGTCAGCCCTTCCGGGAGTTCCTGCTGGAACCTTGAAAATTCCTCCAGCCTTCCCTTATCTACAGCGATAGAGACCGGGAATTCCCGGCCGGCTTCCACGATGGATGGGACCGTCATCCTCACGTTGATCCCATCCTGTGCGGATGCAACGATCGACACCATGAGAAACAAACCTGCGGCGGTAAAAGATTTAATCATAAGATTATCAATATTTTACATTAAGAATGTAAATATCATAAATATTTCGTAACAATTCAAAAATATAAATTAACAGGCAAATATCCTGTTAAGCGGCTGTTTGACGGCAATATATACTGAGAATCCCCCGGAACGTCTAAAAATTCGGACTTAATAAATATTGAGAATAGAAATTGTCTATCTGATCGACCGCATCTTTCGCTTTGTCAACAATGGTAAAAATCTCCAGGTCCCTGGGACTGATATTGGATTCCCTTTCCAGCATGACTTCCCTGACCCAGTCCATCAGGCCCTCCCAGTACGACCTGCCGACAAGGACAATGGGAAAACGTCCTATCTTCCCGGTCTGGATCAGGGTAATGGCCTCAAACAGTTCGTCAAAAGTGCCAAAGCCGCCCGGCAGGACGATAAATCCCTGGGCATATTTCATGAACATCACCTTCCTGACAAAAAAATGGTCGAAGGTGATCAGCTTGTCGGCATCTATGAACAGGTTGGCATCCTGTTCAAAAGGAAGGGCTATATTGATCCCCACGGATTTTCCCCCTCCCCGTTTCGCCCCCATGTTTGCAGCCTCCATAATGCCGGGCCCGCCCCCGGTGATCACCCCGTAACCACGCTGTGTAAGCAGGAATGCGATTTCCTCGCTCATCTTGAAATACTTGTTGTCGGGACCTGTACGTGCGGACCCGAAAATGGAAACGCACGGACCGATCCGGGCCAGCTTCTCAAAACCTTCCACGAACTCTGACATGATCTTGAAGATCTTCCAGGAATCGGCTGCCTGGATCTCGTTCCAGTTTTTTTCCTTAAAGGCCTGCCGGATTTTTTCTTCGCTTGAACTCATATGCAACAATTACTTAATGAACCCTGCCGATATGTCCTGCCTGACCGTTCGCCCCGGGTGAGGCAGGCATGCGGGAAACCTCAAGATAGGAAAAAACCTGTGAAAAAAGTACGTGTACTGTAGAATTCTCAGCATTCAGCTGTCCGTTGCAGTTCTTTCTGCAGGAATCCGGCCGTATAGCTGCTCTGGCACCGGGTAATTTCCTCCGGTGTCCCCTGGCACATGACTTCGCCCCCACGGAATCCGCCCTCCGGCCCGAGATCGATGATGAAATCCGCAACCTTTATCACATCCATATTATGCTCGATAACAATGACCGTGTTGCCGCGGTCTACCAGTTTATTAAGCACCTCCAGAAGGATACGGATGTCATCGAAATGAAGGCCGGTCGTAGGTTCATCCAGTATATAGAGGGTCTTCCCGGTATCTTTCCGTCCCAGCTCGGCAGCCAGCTTGACCCTTTGCGATTCTCCCCCGGAAAGGGTGGTGGAAGGCTGCCCGAGGGTGATATACCCCAGCCCGACATCCTGCAGGGTTTTCAGCTTGCCGGCGACCTGGGGAATGTGCTGAAAAAAATTGACGGCTTTATCTATCGTAAAATCAAGAACTTCACTGATGGTATGCCCCTTGTATTTCACTTCAAGGGTTTCCCTGTTGTACCGGCGCCCGTTGCAGTCTTTGCACCGGACATAAACATCCGGCAGGAAGTTCATTTCTATGGTCTGTACGCCCGCTCCCTTGCAGGTGTCACAACGCCCCCCGGCAACATTGAAGGAGAACCGCCCGGCTTTGAAGCCCCGTATCTTTGCTTCAGGGGTCTGTTCAAAAAGCTTCCTGATATCTGAGAATACGCCTGTGTAGGTGGCCGGATTCGATCTCGGGGTCCGGCCCAGGGGGGTCTGGTTTACTTCAATGATCTTATCGACGGATTCAACCCCCCGGATGCTGTCAAAGGCAAGCGGATCCTTCATCGAGCGGTAAAAACGCCGGCTCAGTATCGGATGCAGGGTTTCATTTACCAGGGAAGATTTGCCGCTGCCGGAAACACCTGTGACACAAATGAATATTCCGAGAGGGAACTGCACCGATATGTTTTTGAGGTTGTTGCCTCTTGCACCTGTCAGTATCAGCTTGTTTCCGTTCCCGTTCCTCCTGCTGGGGGGAACCGGTATGACCCTGCTTCCGTTCAGGTATTCGGTGGTAAGGGTTCTCCTTCTCCTGAACCTGCCGGCAGGACCGCTTGCAACCACTTCGCCTCCGTGCCTTCCCGCACCCGGTCCCAGATCCAGAACATGATCCGCGGAAAGGATCATTTCCCTGTCGTGCTCCACCACGATGACGGAATTGCCCGAATCACGGAGCTCTTTCAGGGCCCTGATCAGCCTGAGGTTGTCTTTCTGGTGCAGCCCGATACTCGGTTCATCCAGTATATACAGAACATTCACCAGCCGGGAACCGATCTGTGTCGCCAGGCGGATGCGCTGGCTCTCACCCCCCGACAAACTCCTGGAACTGCGGTTGAGGGAAAGGTACTCAAGGCCCACGTCCAGTAAGAACCTTATCCTTCCCTTCAGCTCCTTCAGGATGTCCCTGGCAATTTCCATCTGCCGTTTATTGAGTCTCTGCCCGATGTCCTCGAACCATTGTGAGAGTTCAATGATGTCCATGGACGCGAGTTCCGCGATATTTTTCCCGTCCAGTTTGAAATGCAGCGATTCGGTATTCAGTCTGGCTCCCTTGCAGAGGGGGCAGGTTATTTGACGGATGTACTGGTCTGCCTGCGGCCGTGCTTTCCGTTTCCCGTTTTCATAATTCAGGTTCGAATGGATATGGTTTACAATGCCGTCGAAACTGAGAAAGTAATTGGCAGAAGTGCCCAGCGGCGTGTTCTGTAACTTGAACGATTCGTCCGATCCGTATAGTATCTTCTCGAACGCTTCATCCGGTATCTCTTTGATGGGCCGGTCAAGGGCAAAGCCATATTTGTTGCCGATGGCCTCAAGCTGCCAGAATATCAAGGCATTGCGGTATGGACCCAGGGGTTCTATCCCGCCTGATCTGATGCTCTTCGAAGGATCCGGGATGATCTTTTTCACATCCACTTCATTGATGTACCCCAGTCCGTTGCATTTCGGACAGGCGCCGTGGGGCGAGTTAAATGAGAAACTGTGAGGTGCGGGTTCATTGTATGATATTCCGCTGACCGGGCACATCAGCTGCCGGCTGTAGAATTTTGCCTTTTTGTTTTCCTCATCCCAGACCATTATGACCCCCTTCCCCTGGTCCATGGCGGTTTTCAGAGAGTCTTTCAGGCGTCTGTCATCTTCGCCGGCCACCATTTTATCAATGACCACTTCAATGTCATGGTTTTTGTAGCGATCGACCCGAAGTCCGTGTATCAGTTCCCTGACCTCACCGTCGATTCTGGCATAGAGAAAACCCTTTCGCACCATCTGCTCGAACAGCTCACGGTAATGACCCTTTCGCCCCTTTACCATGGGAGACAGAATCATGATCTTCCGTCCTGCATAGCCCGACCGGATGAGCCTGAGTATCTGGTCGTCGGTATATCTGACCATCTTTTCGCCCGAAACATATGAAAATGCCTCTGCCGCCCTTGCATAAAGCAGTCTCAGGAAATCGTAAATTTCTGTAATGGTTCCCACGGTGGAACGGGGGTTGCGGGAGGTGGATTTCTGCTCAATGGAAATGACCGGGCTCAGCCCCGTGATCTTATCCACATCGGGCTTTTCCATGCTTCCAAGAAACTGCCGGGCATAGGCCGACATGGTTTCCATATACCTGCGTTGCCCTTCGGCATATATCGTATCAAAGGCAAGGGAAGATTTCCCGCTCCCGCTCAGTCCCGTAATGACGGTAAGCCGGTTGCGGGGTATCTCCACATCGATGTTCTTCAGGTTGTGGACCCTTGCCCCGAGGACCCTTATAAACCTGTCGTCCTCGGAAAATTCTCTATGGTCTTCAGATCCCGCCACAGGGTGCGATCACTTAAATTGTTCCTGTCTGGTTTTCCTCCCCGAGACTGAATTCCCTGAACCCTTTCTCCGGGATGGAGATATAATAGGTCCTGTTTCCGCTGTTTGTCAGCTTGTTGTCTCTCAGCCAGGGGTTGAAAAGTTTCAATACCTTGTAATTAACGGAATACCTCCTGGCAAATTCTGCAAAATCCTTAACCGTTCCGTCCACAGTCACCTGATATGTGGGAATGGACGGATAAAGTTCTTCCGGTTCAAAGCGGAAACCGTAACTTTCAGGATCGGACATGATGAGTTTCAAAGCAAGCAGGCGGTATACATACCTTCCGGTTTCTTCAGTCAGCAGGAGATCATAATAGTTCCTGGTGCCCTGGCGCTCAACCTGCCTGTTCAGGCCTGCCCGTCCCGCATTATAACTTGCCGCAGCCATGGTCCAGCTACCGTACAGCTCATAGGATCTTTTCAGGAAGGCACAGGCGGCCCGGGTGGATTTTTCCAGGTGATACCGTTCATCGACCTCACCGTTGATTTCGAGCCCGTAATCCTGCCCGGTGCCTTTTTTAAACTGCCAGTAGCCGACAGCGTCGGCGGGTGAAACCAGGTTCATAAGATCGCTCTCGGCAACGGGAAGGTATTTGAAATCCTCCGGTATCCCGTTCTCTGAAAGTATCCTTTCGATGACCGGGAAATACCTGTTTGCCCTTTTGATCAGCAGCAGAGTATGCGAATGCCAGTATGTATTGACAAGCAACTCCCGGTCGAGTGCCTCTTTTACATCGAAATTTTCCAATGGGGCTCTTTCTCCGGCAAAATCCGCCTGATCCGGTATGGGAACGGCTGAAACCGTAAAGGTTCCGTTGTCGCCTGTACTGCCGCTTCCGGTGGTATTCCCGGAAGCCCGAATAAACAGGATGATCAGCAGAAGCAATATGCTCAGGATCCCTCCCGGGGAGATGAATCCCCGAAGCTTACCATGCGTTTTCATCGTACGTTGATTTTGGTAAAACTGAAAAAACACAAAATTACGCAAAAAAGGGAAGCCTGTAAAAAAAACGGCACCCGGAAGTATGAAATCCGCCGGGTGCCGTGTATATTGCTTCAATAAGGATGCTTCGCTGCAGGTCGCCGATATATTATGAAAGTGCGTTTTTACAGAATTCCACACATCTGGTAACTTCCTTGATGGCATCGGAACCTTCGGGAATGGGATATTCCAGTTCGATGTCGCCATAGATGTTCCATTTCTCCTTTTTAATCAATTGAAGGATTTCAGCAATCTGTGCATCCCCTTCCCCGAAAGGAACGGTGTCTCCTCCGAATGTCCGGTCTTTTAAATGTATGCTCAATATACGGTTCTGCTCTGCAAGTTTTTTAACCAGCGGCAACGGGGGCTGGCCTGTTCCGGCGGCAAAATGCCCTATATCCAGATTCGACATGATATTATTGCCATAGGAAAAATACGGACCTTCTTCATATGTGGAAGGGGTCAGCTGGGTATGGTTGTGGAAAGCGATGATAATCCCGTGCTTATCTGCCAGGGAACCCAGTTTCATGGCTTTAGCTTCATCGAGCTCGGTGGTAATCCCCTTCGCTCCCAGCGCTTTTGCCACATTGAACATATATTCAAGTTCCTCGTCCGATACTCCTTCTCCCCCGATATTGTCAAACTTCACGATATGGATATCCAACCCGGCGTCATTATACATCCTGCGTATCTCTTCAAACTTGGCCATGGATGTAATGCTTTTTCGCCATTCGCTGGTCTCTGCCTGGGCTTTCTGAAAGGCTTCCCTCATCTCGGGAGGCATCTGAAAACCGCCCCCTCCCGGGGCTCCTCCGGGTCCACCGGGCCCTCCAGGTGCTTCCTCTCCCCCGGGACCTTCCGTTTCGCCAGGGCCCTCTGTTTCGCCAGGGCCTTCTGCACCACCGGGGCCTTCCTGTCCGCCGGGTCCGCCGGGTCCACCTGGGCCACCAGGCCCACCTGGTCCCTCTGGCATGAACTGTGCCATGATCTCCTGAAAATTGATGACAGGTGCCCCTGCGGATTCCTCAACCGGGCCTGACATGAGCTCACATGTACTCAGTCCGCACTGAAGAAGGTAATCCAGGGTTGCTTCCGCATTGGTGCCCGGAAGGCTTCTGTAACTATAGGTAATCGTTCCGATCTGAACTCCCCCGAAAACAGAATCAGGTTTCTGCAGCCCCGGTCTAAAAGCCTTGCCAAGGGTGATTCGAGGTAAAAATGAATAGGCTGCTGCAGCTGCAGCAGTACTTCCGATAAATTTGCGTCGGCTTAACCGTCCGCTTTTTTTGTTTTGTTCATTCATAGTTCTGTTTACTACAGGTTTAATTCGAATGGTACTTGAGTCCGGGAACACTAAAGGTACCAAGAAATACGCAATTATATGCATTCCGGGTTAAAAACTGTAACTGATACCGGTATAGAAGCCGATCGAGTACGGGTGGGATTTCAGCGTGGAAAGCCTGTTGATGGAATTCATATAATAGCGGAACATTGGCTCGATGTTAAAATCCAGGTTTGATGTAATTGTAAAGTCAAGGCCGATCCCCAGGATACTGCTGTAGCTTACCGTTTTCAAATCTTCTGTCAGGCCCAGGAATTTCTTCTCCCCGTCCTGCTGAAGGTAAGCATTCCTTCCGACCAGGAAGTTTGTGCTCAGGCCACCCAGTATATTCAGCCCGATCTTTCTGTCCATCAACCTGTACCTGACGATAACCGGCAACTCCAGGAAATCGAATTGCTGAATGACAATTCCTCCGTCAGCCGGGGGACTGCCATTGGCTTTTCCCAGGCCCGAAAATCCCTGCCAGTTAATGCTCTGCTGCGAATACATAAGTGGAATCATGCCGGATGAATTAGAGGTCATAAACGAACCCGCTGTCTCCATAATTGTACTCGATCCGTAAACACCCGGTGTTACGTAAAGGGCATCCTTCACCTTCAAACCCATCCTGGAATAATAAAGTCCGGACTGCAGTGCAAGGCGCTTCAGGGGCAGGAAATTTACATTCACACCTCCTGCGTAGGCAATCAAAGCCCCCTCAGCCCGGTTAATATAATCGACTGTCCGGTCTCCGGCGGCACCGATCGACCTGTAACTGTACAGGGGTGACACCCGGGTCCCTATCACCCATTTATCGTAGGATTTAATGTCCTCCTCCTTCAGGTCTCCGAAGGTTTCGATTTCTTCATCCGCCCGTATTTCAGCAATTCGGGAACGGGTCTGTGCAACAGGTTGCCGGGTTTCCGGCCCAATATGAACCGGAAGGTCCGCTTCAATCCCCCTTATGTAGCTTAATGGGCTTGTTTCCGGGGGAACGGAAGCCGGAACAACATCTGCCGGGCCGGTGTCCTGGCCCGGTCCCGCCTCCTGAACCGTTACAGCAGGACGGACCACACCTGCAAGCTCAGTATTCCGGCGTGTTTCCCCGGGACCTTCTTCCCTTCCTTCTACCGGTTCCTGGGCAGTTAAAGGAACACTGATTTCAGGTACTTGTTTGCCGGAGTCGGCTGACATTTCAGCTTCCCCTGTTCTGTTATCCGGACCCTGCCTCAAAAGCAAAAATGCAACGCCGAGGCTCAGCAGCACGGCAACGGAAGCAGCAACACGGCGAAAAACCAGTATCCTCTGTTTTCTTTTTTCACGGTTCAGTGCAGATGATATGCCGGTCCATATCCCTTCCGGGGGGCTGGCCCTGTAATCCTTCAAACGCCTGCGAAAATATGCATCCGTATGATTCTTTCTCCTGCTCATCCTGCTTAGCTTATATTCTCGTTCGTATCATAATACTGCCGGATTTTCCGCTGCAAAATATTCCTGGCCCTTGCCAGGTTCGACTTCGAAGTACCGGTTGTGATTCCCATTATTCCGGCAATCTCCTTATGTTGATAACCTTCTATGGCATAAAGGTTGAAAACCATCCTGTACCTTGGCGGCAGCTCACGGACCAGCTTAATGAGCTCTTCCGCCGACAATTTATCAAGCACCTCTTCATTGGCCGCATCATCACTTATCATCTCCCGGGCGGTCAAAGGATGAAGGTGCAGCTGGCTTCGGTAACGCTCAAGTGCCGTATTGATCATGATCCTGCGCACCCAGCCTTCGAATGCGCCCCTGCCTTCGTATTGATCCAGTTTGCGAAAGACCTTGATGAATCCCTCCTGCATTATATCACAGGCATCATCGTAATTATCGGCATATTGCAGGCACAAACCAAACATTCTTGTCGAGAACAATCCATACAATTGCTCCTGGCATTTCCTGTCACCCTTCAGGCAGCCCTGAATAATATTATTTAGCCGGTCCACCAGGGAATTCCCTGAAATTTTGATAATTAAATTTACTACAATTTGGTGGACAAATTTTCTGCCAAACTTATTGACATTAATTCAATCCTTAGATGTAACCGGGTCCGGAAAGGTTGCGTGAGCGCCGGTCCGGCGGCCGGCGAATGATCCCTTACAGGTGTATCACCTCACCGTATGCTGCGGCAGAGGCCTCCATCACTGCCTCCGACATGGTGGGATGCGGATGAATCGATTTGATCATTTCATGGCCGGTTGTTTCGAGGGAACGGGCAACCACGGCTTCGGCGATCATTTCAGTAACGTTTGCCCCGATCATATGAGCCCCCAGCAATTCGCCGTATTTGGCATCATATACCATCTTTATAAAACCTTCTTTGTGTCCGGCTGCACTTGCTTTGCCGGAAGCAGTGTAAGGAAACTTGCCGATCCTGACCTCGTAGCCTGCCTCCCTGGCTGCTTTCTCGGTCATGCCGACCGATGCAACTTCAGGACTTGTATATGTGCAGGCGGGGATATTTCCGTAATCAATCGGGGTGACATCCTTCCCGGCGATCTTTTCAACACACAGTATCCCTTCTGCCGAAGCTTTATGGGCAAGTGCCGGTCCGGGGGTTATGTCCCCGATCGCGCAGACACCCTGTACACTGGTACGCATGAACTCATCGACCTTGATCTTGCCGTTCTCCAAGGCAATACCCAGTTTTTCAATTCCCAGGTCTTCAATATTCGGCGTGATCCCAACAGCGGAAAGCATGATATCCGCTTCGATTTCTTCCTCTCCTTTCGGGGTTTTTATCTTAATCCTGCATTTCTTGCCGCCGGTATCCACGGATTCAACGGTGGAATCCGTCATTACCTTCATTCCTGCTTTCTTAAATGATTTTTCCAGCTGTTTGGAAACTTCCTCGTCTTCAAGGGGCACCACGTTCGGCAGAAATTCCACGAGCGTCACCCGGGTTCCCATACTGTTGTAGAAATGCGCGAACTCACTCCCTATGGCTCCCGCACCTACCACGACCATGCTTTCCGGCAGATCCTCAAGGGTCATGGCGCGGCGGTAGCCGATGATCTTCCTGCCATCCTGCTTCAGGTTTGGCAGCTCCTTTGAGTGTGCGCCTGTTGCAAGTATGATATGATCGGCCTGTACACTTGTTTTCTTGCCTCCGGAATCGGTAACCTCCACGGTTTTATTATTCACAAGCGCCCCCGTCCCGCTTATCACTTCCACCTTGTTCTTTTTCAGCAGGAACTGCACGCCGTTGCTCATACTGTCGGCCACATCCCTGCTCCTCTTCACGACCTTCCTAAAATCGGGTTTTGCATCGCCCGGCAGTTCGATCCCGTACTGCTGTGCATGCCTGATATAATCATAAACCTGTGCGCTTTTCAGGAGGGATTTTGTGGGTATGCAGCCCCAGTTCAGGCATATCCCGCCAAGAGATTCCCTTTCAACCACTGCTGTCTTTAAACCAAGTTGGGCGGCCCTGATTGCCGCCACGTAGCCTCCCGGGCCGCTGCCGATTACCAGTAAGTCAAATTTCATTTTATGTATGTTTTCCAGAGTTTAATGTCTTTAATTTAATTCAGACAAAATTAGGAGAAATTACGGGTTTAAAAAAAAGAGGCCTCCATGAGTTTGAAGCGGATATAAAGAGCAGCCTTAAA
>CAYOPZ010000045.1:0-22735 GCA_964406005.1 uncultured Bacteroidaceae bacterium | reverse complement strand
AAAAAAACTGCTTTTATTTTGATTTCCAAAGGGTATGATACAATTTAGAAGCAGTTTAAATTCAAGCAGGCTTCAAAGTTACCCTTCCTTCAGATATGTTTCAAGGAATGCAAGGATTTTCCGGTACGCCTCGTTACGGTTTTCCGTTTTTGCAATGCCGTGGCCTTCATCCGGGAATATGATGTATTCCACGTGCACCCCGTTGCTCCTGGCGGCTTCCACGATCTCATCCGATTCCACCTGAAGAACCCTGGGATCATTGGCTCCCTGGACCACAAGGATGGGATTCTGTATCTGTTGTGCATGAAAAAGCGGGGATATATTGTAAAGCCTGACGGAATCTTCCGAATAGGGATCTCCCATCTCCTGGTACAGGGCATCTTTTTCCGATCCCCACCACGGGGGGATGGATCTGAGGGTACGGATCCAGTTGGTCACTCCGTACAGGTCCACGCCCACCCTGAATGCTTCCGGTTCAAATGTCATGGCGGCCATGGTCATGAATCCGCCATAACTGCCTCCGATGATCCCGATCCTGCCGGAATCTATGTAGTTCTGAGTTTGCAGCCATTTTTTCCCCCAGATGCAATCCTGAAGATCCTTGTCCCCATGGTTGCGGTCATCCATCCTGCTGAATGATTTGCCATAGCCTCCGCTTCCCCGGTTATTTACCATCAGCACGGCATACCCGTGATTGGCCAGGTATTGTGTGAGTGAACTGAACCCGATCCTCGATTGCCCTCCCGGACCTCCGTGCACCCATACCAGTGCCGGTACCGGATTCTTTGAGGTAGCGGATAAGGGCCTGTAATAGATGGCAGGGATCTCCAGCCCGTCGAATGATTTGAATCTTATCACCTCGGCACTGACCAAATCATCGATGCTGATTTCAGGATTGAGTGTCTCCGTGAGTTTCTTCATCTCGCCTGATTCGAAATTGTAAACATAGAGGTTGCCGGGAGATCTGGAAGAACCTGCGGTGAGCCTCATGAGCGTTTCACTGTCGGAGATGTTCACAGACCGGATGTCTCCGTCTTCGATCGCGGGCAGGTCTGTATATTCTCCGGATTCGTTGTCGTAAACCAGCAGGTTGTTCCGACCGTCCTCGTTGATGGCGATAACCCGGTACTTCTCATTTTCGCTCAACACCGAATACATCACATCCCAGTCGCTTTCAAAAATGACCCTGCTTTCTCCCGTCGGGATTTCATATTCCACCAGGCAGGTGAACTGCCTGCCTGCATCACTGAGATAATAAAAGAATTGCCCGTTGTCACTGAAGCCCGACGCCTGGTACCGGCCGGGTGATCCGGGATCCGAGATTTCTGTCGTTCCCCCGGTTTGCAGATTCTTCAAAAATAACTGATTCTCACTCGTGGTAATGCTTCTTGAAAGGGCGAAAGTGTTTTCATCGTCCGAAAGATCCACCAGGTCAAGCCCGTCTTCATAACGGTACAGCATTTCCTCCTTCCAGTTCCCCGTTTTCATTTTATATACATCGAAAAACTGGGGGTTGCGCTTGTTGGAACCATAATACATATACTGTTTATCCTTGCTCCATCCGTAAAATGAAGCTTTTTCCTGTTCCCCGGGCGTCAGGTCAAGGGTGGTTCCGTCCTCTTTAAGAAGGTATATATGCGCGATCTCATTTCCGCCTTTATCCGCGGCATACAGGATCTGCCCTGTGCCCGGGACATAGTCGATGGCATAGAATGATTCGACGGAAGAGTTCGTAACCTGCCTCTGGGCACCGTCTTCAATGTTGATTTCATAAACATTGTAAATGCCGGTTTCATTGCTGCTGAAAAGCAATTTTGATTCATCGCCGGAAAATACACCACCCGAGATGGAGATATTCTCCGACAGCTGTTCTATGGTATACAGGTTCACTTCTTTGGGTCTTTTCATGCAACCTGCCAGGAAGAGGGCAGCGGACAACAGGATAATGATTTGTTTCATCTGGTTTATGTTTTTGCATTTTTATAAAGAAAATTTACGAAGAAATAATGTGACCGTCAAATCATTCCGTATGGAAAATGATGGTTATGGGCATGCTGAAAGCCGGGGTTTACCGATAAAAAATCATCTTTTACCGATTTGGTCATATGAAAAACTCATTGGTGGTATAATTTCACATCCCAAACGTTATGAACCATGCCTGCAGAAAAAGACTTTTTAAACCAGTTTCAGGATAATCTCGCATTTTTTTTCCATGATGCCGTGGATATTAACCTGACAAATCTGAGACAATGCGGTTTCTGGATAAAGACAATGAATCGTCAGGCTGATGCATCCGGGATTCGCAAACAAAGGATCGACAAGGGCCTTCCCGCACCTCCGGTACTTATTTGCAGTGTTACCGACCGGTGCAACCTGCAATGCCGGGGATGTTACCATCAGGCCCGGGAACGGCCGTCAGGCCTCGAATTAACGACTGAAAGATTCAGCAAACTGATTCAGGAAGCCTCCGGTATCGGAACCAGGATCATCCTGCTTGCCGGTGGTGAACCACTCCTGCGTAAGGAAATACTGGAAGCCGCAGCCCGGGAAGAAGGAACACTCTTCCCTGTATTTACGAACGGAGTACTGCTGGATAAGGACACCACCCGGTTTTTCAAGAAACACCGTAATCTTATACCGGTGCTCAGCATAGAAGGCGACCGGCAAACAACCGATGACAGACGCGGAACCGGACTTTTTGAGAAGGTTGAATCGGTTGCCGAAATGCTCCGCAGGAACAGGATGTTTTACGGATTATCCATAACCCTGACAAGTGATAATTTCGGTCAGGTAATGGATCCCGGGTATATGCGAAAGTATTATGACAAGGGATGCAGGCTTTTCTTTTTCGTTGAATATGTTCCGGTTACAAAGAAGGATGTCCCCGGCTGCATCACCCCGGAGCAGAGGGAAAAACTGCCTGCGATCAATAAATTGCTGCGCGAAAGCATTCCTGCACTTTACATAACCCTCCCGGGAGAGGAAAAAAAGTATGGCGGATGCCTGGCAGCCGGCAGGGGATTTGTACACATCAGCGCAACCGGTGATGTGGAACCCTGTCCGTTCGCCCCGTATTCAGATACCAATATTACGAACACCAGCTTGGCAGAGGCGCTTGATTCACTTTTGCTGAACAGGATCAGGGATAATCACCATCTGCTCAAGGAATCGGCCGGAGGTTGCACCCTTTGGGAAAACAAAGACTGGCTTGAGTCGCAATTATCCGTGTCCGCCCCGGATCTCACCCTTTCTCCGGTAAATTTTGAATAGCTCTGTCCCGTTTTTGATTTCTGAATGGCTGCATCCCACCCTGTTGCAAACACCGATGCAATTACAGAAGTTGCCCTGCTTGTCCGCAAACAGGGTGATCATATCGCCCCCGCAATCGCAGGGTGCGTACACAGGAAGGGGTACATTGCAATGCGGACAGAGGAGGTCGAGGATTTCTCCGTCCGAAAGCTCGATGTCTATGGAATACTTCGAATTGTCGCCGCAGATGGGACTTAAAGCGATGGCTCCGGTTTCATTTCCTTTCTTCACCTTGATCAGGATTCCCGGATGACCCCTGAATTCGACACGGGAATCCACAAGGCTGTGGCCGTTGGGGCAATAGCATTCCTCCACTATGATGAGGTCTTCCTCGCTCAGCCTGGGCTTTTTCCTGTTTTTCCCTCTGCTGGGGATATGCCACGTTCCCTTTGAATTGAACCTTCTCATATTTTCCTGCTCATTTCTTTATAGAATCTTTCGACACATTGCGTTATCCCGGACCTGATTCCCGGATAGCGCTTTTTTAAAGGTTCACTGAGGCCCGGTCCGATTTCCAGATCTTCCAGAATTTCAATGGCAATGATGCAAATGTTATCCGGGATTTTAAAACCCAGTCTTTTCCCCAGTTGGAGGGTCATACTGAAAGACAGGTCATGCCGGTTTGACAGATGCAGGGTTTCCCGGTAACTTTCCGGTGAGAATATGTGCACCCTGCCGGGATCCCCATGTTCTGTAATGATCGTGTCTATGAATATAACGGATTTGTACCCGTTAATGTGTTCCAGCAAATCGAGACCTCCGAGATAAACGGATTCCATATCCATTTTCTCATGCTGAAAACGTGGCCTGAGATCGTCGATCAGCCGCGGGGGAATACCCACATCCCTCTGAATTTCACTGCCAATACCAAGAAGGAGGACCCTGTTTGCATTCACCTTTCAATCTCTTTTCGCTGTTTTTATAATTTCTCCTTTACGGTTCCTGAAATTTACGATCAGCGGCATTTCCCCCGGACGGTGATGCGTGGCGCAGGAAAAACAGGGATCATATGCCCTGAATGCCATCTCCACCATGTTCAGTATCCCGTCTGTCACTTCAACGCCTTTTTTGATCAGAGCCTGTGCCGCTTTTTTTACAGACATGCAAATGGCTGCGTTATTGTTGGTTGTGCCAACAATGATATTCGCCTTTTTAACGATCCCCTTCTTGTCGGTCCAGTAATGGTGTGTCAGCGTACCTCTCTGCGCTTCCACGATCCCGACCCCCTCATCGGGGACATTGTCGAGCGGAGCCCTTAGGTCCTTTCCGGTGATATCCGGATCTTCCGCCAGTTCCAGGGAGCGCTCGGCAGAGTAAAGCAGCTCTATCAGCCTGGCCCAGTGCATTGCGAGTGTTGCATGTACGGGTTTGCCTCCGAGTGTTTCATACATGCGCTCATATTCTGCCTGTGCAAGCGGTGTGGCCATTCCGTCCGATGCATTCAGCCTTGAGAGCGGAGTGGCATGGTAAACCCCCGAGTCCTGTCCGTCGACAAAGCCTTTCCACCCGACCTTTTTCAGGAAGGGGAATTTCAGGTAACTCCAGGGTTCGACACGTTCTTCCACGAATTCCCTGTATTCATCCGGGGCATATTTGCAATGTTCCTTTCCTTTCGTATCCACAACACGAACCTTCCCGTCATAGAAGTTTACCTTGTTGTTATCATCTACCAGCCCCATGGAATACAGGTTCAGGTTGTACGGGCCGTTCACGATGATGTCAACATAGGAATCGTTGGCCAGCACGACATCGTTAAAAATCTTCAGGGAGAATTTTGAGAATTCGATAAATCCCTTTGCCTTTTCCACGATATCGTCACGCTGCTCTCCGGTAAGGCCCTTCCTTACGCCACCGGGTATGTTCAGAACAACATGGGTCTGGTGTCCTCCCAGCAATGCCTGGATTTCCTGTGCGATCCTCCGCTGCTTGATGACCTCTGTTCCGACTTCCACGCCAACCTTGTTGATAACCCCGAGGATGTTCCTTTCTGAAGGCGGAGCCGTAGGTCCTACCACGAAATCCGGAGCTGCAAGTGCATAGAAATGAGCGATATGGCTGTGTACAAAATGCGCCATATAAAAAAGTTCCCGAAGCTTTGCCGCGGTGGGGGTGGGTTTGACACCGTATACGGCGTCAGCAGCCTTGCCGGAAGCCATGTGATGGCAGCCCGGGCAGACGCCGCAGATCTTGGTGACGATCTGCGCCAGCTCTTCAACGGGCCTGCCTTCCACGAACTTCTCAAAGCCTCTCAGTTCGGGGACCTGGAAATATACATTGTCCACGTCGCCTTCATCGCTGAGGAAGATCTCGATTTTACCGTGACCTTCCAGTCTTGTTATGGGATCTATGGTTACACGTTTCATACCAGCTTCCTCCTGATTATTGAACCGGGCAGGCTGAATCTGTAAAATGTCCCGGCCGGATCGTCAAGGGTATCGATGATCCTGAGTATTTCCTCTTCGTCATCCGAACCGATCATGGTACCGATGGCAGACATCATTTTGGCCCCGGGATCGGGGGAAGTGATCGGCGGGCCGTAACAGCCCCTGCATGGCGCGTTCCCCTCAATGCATCGAACCCCGCATCCTCCGCGTGTGGCAGGGCCCATGCAGATAACCCCCTGTTCGAGGAAGCAGGTCTCTCCGTCGTCTTCGATGTCAATGGGCCTTTTAAACTCCCTGATGGTTTTGTTTTCCGTTTTCTTGCGCTTGCATTCGTCGCACTGGGTCTTTTCCAGAGCCCCGACGACCGAACCTGCGGGAGGAAGTTCCGCCCCGGTCACGATCGCCATGAAAACTTCGACCAGCCTTTCGGTCTGAGGGGGGCATCCGGGCAGGTAGTAATCGACATCCACCACCTGATCCAGGCTCCTCACATCATTATAGAATTCCGGTAGCTTCAGATCACCCTCTTTTACCTTGGTGATGGGCTGGGGCCTTACCTTGTCGGGATTGCCTGTCGATTCACTGGTTTCGTAAACCCTTTCGAAGATTTCTTCCCTGTTATGGAAATTTCCCAGGCCGGGGATGCCTCCCATGTGTGCACATGATCCGTAGGCGACCAGCACCTTGGTCTTTTGTCTCAGGAGTTTGGCCAGGTGTTCGTTTTCACTGTTCCTTACAGCGCCGTTGTAAAGGGTTACGTCGATCTCCTTATCGGCCATTGCCTCGACATCCTTGTACTTCGTATCCAGGGCAATGGGCCAGAAGACCAGATCGGCATTGGCGACGACATCGAAAAGCGCTTCGTGTACATCCAGTACGGAAACACAACATCCGCCGCAGGCTGCCCCCCAGTAAACGGCCAGTTTTATTTTCGGTTTTTCTTTTTCTGCCATGACTTTGGGAATTAATTATGCTAGAGTTTCCATTACATGCTTGATTTCACAGGGACCGAGCTTTTGCACCCTTTCTGTCATCTCGTCGGCGAGTTCGGCGAATTGCTTGCCTTCGCTGGCGCTGATCCATGCAAGATGCAGCCGGTCTTTGTTAATGCCCATCTGCTCCAGGTATTTCTTCAGCAGGTGATAACGCCTGAGGCATTTGTAATTTCCTTCATGATAGTGGCAATCACCCGGATGACATCCGCAGATCATCACACCGTCTGCACCCTCACGGAACGCGGACAGCACAAAGGTCGGATCCACGCGTCCGGAACACATTACACGGATGATCCGTATATTGGGCGCATATTTCATCCTGGAAGTACCCGCCAGATCGGCACCCGTATAGGAACACCAGTTACACAGGAAGGAAACGATTGTTGGTTTGAATTCCATAATATTTCGGTTTTCGTTGATCGATCATAGGATTAAGTTTCTGTCAGTTCGGCGGTCATCATACCCTGGATCTGCGAGAGTATCTGCTCGTCGGTAAAGTGCCTGCTGCGGATGGCCCCGGTCGGACATGCCGAACCGCACGTTCCGCAACCCTTGCAGAGGATCTCATTGACAACGGAGACGTCTTTTTCCTCATCGTAGCTTATGGCCGTATAGGGGCAGACATTAACGCAGGTCTGGCAGCCACAGCAGAGATCCTCATTCACAACGGCAGTGGTTACTTCCACTTCCACGGATCCCTGCGCAATGCTCGCAAGTATACGTGAAGCGGCCGCTCTTGCCTGTGCCACCGAGTCCGTAATGTCCTTGGGCCCCTGGCAGCTTCCCACGATGTAAACGCCGTCCGTGGTTGTCGCAACAGGATCGAGCTTGGGATGTCTTTCAATAAAGAAATCATTACCGCATTTGCTTACCCCTACATGATGAGCCGTTTCCGTGGCATCCTCCCGGGCTTCCATCCCCACCAGCAGGATGACCATATCTGCCGGCACTTCGATCTGGGTGTTTGACAAACGTTCCTTGAATTCGATCACCATTTCGCTGCTGTCCCCGGGATGAGACCTGGTGATCCGGGGAATGTCCTCACGCTGGTCGAAATTCAGGAACATTATGTTTCTTTTTGAAGTTTCCGCATAGAGTTCTTCGCAGCCTTTTCCGAAACTTCTCATGTCTGCATAGATCTCGTAGATATTGGATCCCGGAAGCGCGGTCCTCAGCTGGTTTGCATACTTGAGTCCCAGCATGCAGCAGGTCCTGGAACAATACTCATGGTAGTCCTTGTTCCGGCTTCCCACGCAGTGGATGATGGCTATGTTTCCGGGTTCCCTGCCTTCGCTGGTCAGTATTCTGCCGGACTGAAGCATATTTTCAAATTCCACGGATGTTACCACGTTGGGAAGCTTTCCGTACCCGTACAGGTTGACAGAGCCGGGATCGAAGGGTTTCAGGCCTGTTGCGACAATGATGTTCCCGAATTTGATGTTCTTTGCCTTTCCTCCCGAGCCGGACTTCACTTCTGCTTCAAAATTGCCCACATACCCGAAAATTTCCTCTATCCGGGCCTGCTTGATCACTTCGATGTGCGGATGGTTTTCCACCCGTTTGATTTTGGGCCCGATGACCTGTGCGGCAGGGACCATATGAGGAAAGGTCAGGTCAATATGTGCCGTATGGCCGCCAAGTTCCGCTTCCTTTTCAAGCAGGAATACCTTTTTTCCCGTATCTGCGATCTCAAGGGCGGCGGTGAGTCCGCTGATCCCTCCTCCGATCACAAGGGTTGCAGGATCGACCTCGACATTTCTTTTATCGAGCGCTTCATGATAAGCCACCCTCCTTATCGCTGCGGTAACCAGCGCCTTGGCCTTCCTTGTGGC
The DNA here is from genome assembly GCA_964406005.1 of uncultured Bacteroidaceae bacterium. Lineage (GTDB taxonomy): Bacteria > Bacteroidota > Bacteroidia > Bacteroidales > SM23-62 > CAYOPZ01. The sequence goes on along the minus strand of CAYOPZ010000045.1, from coordinate 14,215 downwards.
TTCATCCCTGTCCTCGTGCACCCAGGATACCTGTTCCCGTATATTGGCCATTTGGAACATATAGGCATTCAGCCCTGCGTTCTCGAGCGCCTTGCGGAAGGTCAGCTCATGGATGCGCGGCGAACAGGCGGCAACAACCACCCTGTCAAGGTTATGCTCCTTGATGTCATTGATGATCAGTTCCTGTCCCGGATCGGAACACATGTATTTATAATTCCTGGCAACCGCTACATTGGGCAGTTTACCCATTTCCCCGGCGACGGCTTCCACATCGACCATTTTGGCAATGTTGGTGCCGCACCAGCAAACATATACACCTATTCTTTTTTCTTCCATTGTGATTGATTTTTAGGCAGCCGGAGCCAATTGCGTATTGTACTGCTTTTGTAAAGCCGCATTTTTAAGGTTCGCAAAGAAGAGTCCCATGGGCCGGTAGGCCAGGTGGGACCATTTTGAGAAAGCCACGAATGTGACAACCATCGGAACCTCGCAAGCCAGGTGCGTAACATACGATATGTAGGTAGCCTGCGCCATTCCGCTGAGCCGGAATATATGCGTCAGGATACCTGTAAAGGCGATAAGGAACAAAAGGATCACGAAAATATAATCCGAGTGATGGGAAAATTTGAAGATCGTTTTTGCCTTTTTGATCCTTCCCCAGAGAAAATACACTGAGCCGGCAATAAGGCCGGCCGTCACATAGTATCCGAGTATGCGCTGCGGATGGTACCACGGATGCACCGTATCGGTCTGGAACCAGTCGAGGAAGAATATGATGAAGACGAACATCATCATATAAGAGCTCATCAGGAACCAGTGAAGGAACCAGTAGAGTCTTTTTTCTTCGCATTTTAATAAACGCGCCTGTGTAAAAAAGTGCCAGATGGCTTCCCATACCTTTACAACATACAGGTATAGGGGCACCCTTACGCTTTTATCCTGGATAATGACCTTGACGAACATATTGATCAGGTTGGTAACCAGGAAAAAGGAGAGGGTCAGCAGAAGGATATGGTCGATTTCCGAGATCAGCTGTGAAGGCGCGAATGCATTGATCTCTACGATCCCCTCTGCTGTGGCAGGTATGCTGAAATCGGCAAAGGCGACAAATGCGGCAATTACCGAAAGGGAAAGCAGAAGCATAACGGAAAGATGCGCCCAGAACGACCTGTAAAGCGCTCCGGACAATCCTGTCCAGTCATACACGGCTGTGAGATACCGCCGCAGCGTCATCATCAGTTCTCCCGGTTTTGCATCGCGCGGGCAGGTATCCGTACATTCACCGCAATAATAACAGAGCCAGGGGTCGACGTAGCTCGCCAGCTTGTTTTTCAGGCCCATCTGCATGGCCCTGATCCCTTTTCTCGGGAATAGAAAGCCGTTCTCGGTCAGAGGACAGATGGCGGTACAATTCCCGCAATGGTAGCATTCGTTCCAGTCCGCCTTGCCGTACTTCTCAAGTTTCTTGCTGAATTGAGGATCTATTCTCGTACTCATGATGATACCTCCGTTTTTAAGGGTGAGATTTCTCTGGCATTTTCTATGATCTTATCGGGCGGCAGATTCACTATCCCCTGCCTGATCCTGCCCTTGAGGGTGCTCTGCAGGACTCTTGATGCGGCAGCGGAAGCCTGTGCCACCGTATCGGGGATATCCTTGGGCCCCTGGCAGGCACCCGCGATGAAGATCCCTCCGGTATTTGTCGAAACCGGGTCGCTCAGGTAATTGGATTCCACGAACCAGCCTTCTTCCCCCTGGTCAATGCCGCACATTCCTGCTACTTTTCCGGCGTCCGGCCTTGCTTCCAGTCCTACGGCCAGCACAACCATATCCACCTTCTGTTCAAGTATCCTTTCCTCGTATATATCTTCGCTTCTTACAAGCAATTGTCCGTTCGAGCCTTCCACCCTGGCCGTCCGGCCACGGATCAGATGCACACCCTCTTCCTTGATCCGTTCCGAGAATTCCTCATATCCCTTGCCGAATGCCCTCATGTCGATGTAGTACTCGTAAACGGCTGCTTCGGGAATTTTTTCCTTGATGAGGTGTGCCAGTTTCAGGGAGTACATACAGCATACCCGTGAGCAGTACTGGTTGTAATTCTGATCCCTGCTTCCCACGCAATGTATAAGGGCAACGCTTTTGGGCTCCCCGCTCTCCGGGGTGAATATCCAGTTCCCCTTTTTGTCCTGTGACCTGAATTTTATTAAACCACCTGTGGGTCCGGCTGCATTCACCAGCCTTTCGAATTCGAGCGAGGTCACCACGTTCGGAAGCTTCCCGTAACCGAATTGCTCCGCCCGTTTCGGATCGAAAGTCCGGAAACCGGTTGCCACAATGATATTGCCCGCCCGGACCTCTACCGTTTCATCCTTCTCGTCAAGGTTGATGCAGTTCTCGACCGGGCAGAATTTAACACACACGCCGCACTTGCCCTTCAGGACATAGGTGCAGCTTTCCGCGTCGACCAGGTACTTGTTGGGTACCGCCTGGGGGAAGGGGATGTATATGGCCTTGCGAAGCGTTGTCCCGTTGTCGAACTCACTGGGTGCCTTGGCCGGGCATTTTTCGGAACAGGTGCCGCAGCCTATGCAGGTGGCCAGGTTGACACGGCGCGCCTTTTTCAGTACCCTGACCGTGTAATCACCGGCTGTTCCCGATACCCCTTCGACCTCGCAATAGGTCATCAGTTCGATGTTGGGATGCTGGCCCACTTCCACCATTTTCGGGGTAAGGATACAGGCCGCACAGTCCAGTGTCGGGAATGTCTTGTCGAACATGGCCATGTGCCCGCCGATGGTTCCCGTGCGTTCCACAAGGTACACCTTCTTACCGGCATTGGCTATCTCGAGGGCCGCCTGTATGCCAGCTATCCCGCCTCCGATCACGACCGTGTCGGGATTTACATCCACGTCCTGCGGGACGGCCGCCAGTTCGAACGGTACATCCAGGATACCGCAGGCGAGAATGGCCCTGGCAAGTTCCGTATCCCTTTCCCGGGTTGCGTTATGTTCGCTGAAGCTCACAGCTGTGATCTGCGAGGGATCCTTATCCGCTGCCACCATGGCTTTGGCAAACATGGATTTGACAAACCCGGGTCTGCCGCCGGCCAGCACGATACGGTCTATCCCCTTTTCACGGATCACAGCGGCCATCTTCATGTGGTCCATCAGATCCATGTCTTCAGACCGCCAGATGTGGGCCACTTCCGCCATACCCTGAGCAAAGGAATACAGGTCACTGAGTTGTAAGGAATCCGGATGCCCATTCAAATGCTTGCAGAAATAAACACCCGTTTTGGCTGCATTGCTCATGTTTAGAGGTTTTTGTAAATTCGGTCAGTTGTTGTGAAATGTAAAGAACAATCATGCCATTAATGTGAATCATCATGGAATGATCAGAAATATATTGTTACTTAATTCACAATAAAGATAATTTTTTTATCTTTAGTTGGATATATTTTACAGCATATTATCCGGTCAGTATCTTTATTTAAAATTAAATTAAGTAAAGATAGTTTCGGAAGGTCTCAAACAGGATGGAGATCCTGCGGTTTCAGAACGGACAATGAGGCGGGAAAAGTCGTTTAATGAATTTGGTCTCACCACATAAAACACCTATGAATGTTGGGAAAAACATTATACGCCTGCTGAGATACAGGATCGTTCTTATAAGGATGCAGGACATGGGTTTCGATACCGTTTATTCCTATAATCTTGGCAGGGAAATCGGTGTCACGCCCGAGCAGGTGAGGAAGGATTTTTCCCAGTTCGGGATCAAGGGCAAGCGCAAGGGCGGTTATAATATTAATGAGCTTTTATTCACAATAAACGGGATATTCCGGAAAGATGAACTGCAAAGGGTCATCCTGGTCGGACTGGGTAATATTGGGAAAGCGGTACTGAAATACCGCGGATTCAGCAGGAACATGATACAGATTGTTGCAGGCTTTGACATTGATCCGGCCAAATACAAAAAAAAGCATGATATCCCGGTGTACCACATTGATAAACTGGAAGAAGTGGTCAGGGACCTGGGCGTAATCACTGCCGTTCTGGCCGTTCCCATGCAGGCTTCACAGGAGGTGTGCACCCGGCTTGTCGATGCGGGGATCAGGGGGATCCTGTGCTTTGCGCCCATTCACCTGAAGGTGCCTTCACATGTCACGATCAATACCATCTGCATCAGCCATGAGCTGGAATACCTGATTTACAAAACCCTCAAAAAGATGGATGGTTAAATCCCGGCAGATTGGCAGAAGACGCATTTTTATTCCAATTTTACAGGGAAAAAGATCCGAAAGGCATATTGAGGACATATCAAATAACCATTACCGGATTGGTACAGGGGGTCGGATTCCGGCCCCTGGTATACCGCATTGCCAGGCAGTTCAACCTGCACGGATGGGTGAACAATACGAACGTCAGCCTGCAGGTTCGTGTGAATGCCGGGGAGGAAACACTGAAAGAATTTATCCGTGAAATCCGTGCACAGGCGCCTCCGGTTTCCCGGATCGAGTCGGTGGAGTGCGATGTCGTGGCACATGAGGCATTCAAAGACTTCAGGATCACCGGCAGCGAGAACCTGTCGGAAGCCATCACCCGGATCAGCCCGGATATAGCTGTCTGCAGGGACTGTCTCAGCGACATGAAACAACAGCCGGGACGGATCGACTACCCGTTTGTGAACTGCACGAACTGCGGTCCCAGGTTCACCATTGTTGAGGAACTTCCATACGACCGCAGCAATACCACGATGAAAAAATTTGCCATGTGTGATTCATGCAGGAAGGAATATGAGGATATGGAAGACAGGAGGTTTCACGCACAACCGGTAGCCTGCTCCCGTTGCGGTCCGGAATATACCCTGGTGAAAGGGGAGAAGAGAACCACACAGATTGCCGGTATACTGTCAGGGACTGCTTCCCTGATAGAAGCCGGGAAAACAGTTGCGGTGAAGGGGCTTGGGGGATTCTTTCTCGCATGCAACGCCCTGGACCAGGAAGCTGTCGGCAGGCTGCGGGAGTCGAAACACAGGGAAGGCAAACCTTTTGCAGTCATGTTCGCAGGCCTTGACAGGGCGATTGAGTATTGTGAACTGGGAGAGCAGGAGATTGAACTGCTGACCTCATGGAAAAGGCCGATCGTTATAGCCCGGGAAAAAAGGAGGCTTGCACCCGGCGTGTCGAACGGCTTCCCGACCATCGGGGCCATGCTTCCCTACATGCCCTTTCATTACCTGTTGTTTGAGAAACTAAATACCCCTGCCGTTGTGATGACCAGCGGCAACCTCTCGGAAGAACCCATCATCACTGATAACAGTAAAGCTGAGGAAGTGCTGGGACCAATATCTGATGCCGTACTGCACTATAACAGGGATATACGGAACCGGACGGACGATTCGGTTTCCATGGTGGTGAACGGGCAGCACAGGATACTCAGGCGTTCCAGGGGTTATGTCCCCAATCCGGTCCGGCTCAGTCTTAAAACGGAAGGAATATTTGCGGCCGGCGCGGAACTTGTCAATTGTTTCTGCATGGGCAAGGGAAACGAGGCGATACTCAGCCAGCACATAGGAGATCTGAAGAATTATGAAACATATGCGTTTTACAGGGAGACATTTCAAAGATACAGTAAAACTTTCCGGATGGAACCCGGGCTCGTTGCCCACGATCTGCATCCGGATTACCTTTCCACGCAGTTCGCCGTCGGACTTGGACTGCCTGCCGTGCCCGTTCAGCATCATCATGCACATATCGCTTCGGTCATGGCAGAGCACGGCCTGGATGAAAAAGTGATCGGTGTGAGTTTTGACGGAACCGGGCTGGGAGACGACAACCATATATGGGGAAGCGAATTCCTGCTCTGTGACCTTGCCGGATATGAGAGGATTTCTCACCTCGAATACATGCCTATGCCCGGAGGAGACAAGGCTGTCCGGGAACCCTGGAGAATGGCGGTGGCCTGTTTATATGCCAGCTATGGCCGGGATATGGCCGGACTGGACCTGCCCTTTCTGAGATCCCTGGACATGCAGCATGTGGAAGGGGTGATCCGGGCCATTGAGGAAGGGATAAATTGTCCCCTGACGTCCGGTGCCGGAAGGCTTTTCGATGCCGTTTCCGCCATGCTGGATATATGCAAGATCTCCCTGTTTCATGCGGAAGCGCCGATGCGGCTGGAAGGTATCGCCGCCCGGAACTTGGGGGATCCGTACCCGTATGTCCCGGGCGACGCTGTGGATGTCAGGCCCATGATCCGGAACATTGCAGAGGATATCCGGCACGGAACGGCCCCGGAACTGATCTCAGGCCGCTTTCACAATACCATCGCCGATCTGGTCATGAAGGTCGTGCTTCGCATAAGCAAAGGATCCGGTATAAAAAAAGTAGCATTGTCGGGAGGCACTTTTCAGAACAGGGTTCTCTCCACACTGGTTGAAAATCGTCTCAGGGAGAAGGGTTTTACCGTTTATGTGCCCGTAATGGTACCGGTGAATGACGGAGGGATCGCCCTGGGCCAGATGGCCGTGGCAGCAAAACTCCGGTAAAAGCCGGTTCAGGATTCCTTTTTCTGGTGGCCGTAGCCCGAGCTGGTAATATATCTTTCCAGGTCTTGTATGGTGATCTTCTGTTCGTGGATGATGGTATTCACAATGTCGCCGATGGAAACGATCCCGACGATCTTGTTGTGATCGAGCACGGGAATATGCCTGATGAATTTACCTGTCATAAGGGCCATGCAATCCAGTGTCGTGGCTTCCGGGCTCACGGTATAAAGATCCGTCGACATGTAATCCTCAACCCTGGATTCCTTGGAGGATTTTCCAAGGAGGATACCTTTCCGGGCATAATCCCTTTCTGAGAACATCCCGATCAGTTTTCCTTCCTTATCAATGACCATTAGTGAACCGACGTTTTTTTCGGCCATTGCTTTCAACGCGTCGAATGCCGCAGCATCGGGACCGATACTGTAGTAATCGTGTCCCTTTTCTTCAAGTATCTTTTTAACAGTGGTCATGATTTACGGATTTTTAACCTGCAAAATAAGAAAAATGAACCGATCTGCAAAGTTGATATCCCCGTCACAATATTGGACCTCAATCCGGGCCGGCAGGATGGTTCCGGTAAAAATATCATACATTTGCATACCCTTACAAGCGGACGGATATGCACGAGTTTTCGATTGCCATGGACATTGTCGATATTGCCTGTGAGTATGCCAGAAAGGAGAATGCCGGGAGTGTGAGGGAAATGGAAATTGAAGTGGGTGAGCTTGCAGGGGTTGTCATGGAGGCGCTTGAATTCTCACTTGCATCGGCCGTAAAAGGCACGATACTGGAACATGCGAAAAGAAATATCATCCGGATACCCGGCTGGGTGCGATGCACATCCTGCGGGCACGAGTACGCGGCAGATGACCTTTACAGTCACTGTCCCCTGTGCCATTCCTTTCCGCCCGAAATACTCAGGGGAAGGGAACTGAGGGTAAAATCCCTGCTTGTGGATTGATTTACACTTCCGTGATTTTAATCTGGCTGATCACCTGATGATCTTTCCCTGCCAGAGTTCAGAGAGGAATTTCCTGTATGGCATGACGCTGACCTGCCTGTAAATTCTCTCTTCTTTTTCATTGCATACAAGTATTGCTTTTCGCGGCGCATATTCCTCCTTGAAGGCAATGACCGGATGAAAATCCCTTGCGGATACCTGTTTACTGCCCTTTACTTCAATTGCCACTTCACCGCCGCCCAGAACGAAGTCCACCTCGAGTCCTGACTTTGTTCTCCAGAAATTGATATCAAATCCCAATTCCCTGTATGAATTATAGGCATATATTTCCATCAGGATGAAATGTTCGAATGCTTTACCGAATTCCGCTCCTTTTTCTTCCTGGATATGACGTTTCGTTATTGCTCCCGCAACACCCGTATCGAAGAGGTAAAACTTCGATGCCTTGGATATCACCTGCCGGTTCTGCTTTTTTTTAAAAGGAGGCAGCATTTTACCCATCAATGTATCCGTCAGTATAATAAAATATTCCCTTACGGTTTGTGAACTGACTCCGCAGTCACGGGCAATGTTCGAGTAATTGACCAGTTCTCCGTGGGAGTATCCCATTGCCTCGAAAAACCTTGAAAAAGCCGGTATGTTACGTGTCAGCCCCTCGGCAAATACTTCTTCCTTGAGGTAATCCTGCGTATATGCGTGTAAAGATTTTCTGTAATTGTCATTCAGGTAATGATCGGGGATCAGGCCCCTGTTCAGAACGGACAATAGATCCCAGTTTTCAATTTCTGCAGAGACCAGGGGTAACAATTCATAGCGCCATGCCCTTCCGCCAAGAAGGTTGGCTTTTCCCCTTTTCAGTTTCCTGGCGCTTGATCCGCTCATTATGAAATTGATTTTTCTGTTTTCCATTAACCAGTGCACTTCGTCCAGGATCTGGGGTATTTTTTGAACCTCGTCGAGAATTACAGGGTATTTAAAGATATTCACATCCCTGGCGAGCAATTGTTCTCTGAGCAGCGCAGGTCTTTTGACAATTTCCATAAAGAGATCGGTTCGTAGAAAATCATATAAAAGACTCCCGGGGAATTCAGACTTCAGGTACGTTGTTTTTCCTGTTTTTCTCGGTCCCCATAAAAAAGCGGACCGGTCTTTTGGAAGTGCTATTTTCAACATTCTGTTAATTGTTACCATTTTATATAATAATTTAATTTAGTTTAACTAATTTATAGTATATTACAAAAATAGACAATTTTTATTATTTATGCAATTCAATTCGATCGGGATCAGAAGTTGCCTTGATTGCCGTTTTTTCTTAGTATCTTTGACGGGAACAATTCAGAATTAAAAGCCATGTGCGACAGTTGCGGATGCGGATTACCGGGCAATGAACCGGTGATTTTAATGCCGGGGGAAGACCATATGCATGATCAATCACATGACCATGACCATGACCATGATCACAGTCACGAACATACCCATGTTCACGATCACGATCACGATCACAGTCACGACCATGCCCATGATCACAGTCACGAACATGCCCGGGGCAGGAGGGTGGAGGTCGAGCAGGACGTAATGGCAAGGAACGATCTCCTTGCAGAAAGAAACAGGGGATATTTCGAAGCCAAGGGGATCCTGAGCCTGAACCTGGTGAGTTCTCCCGGCTCCGGGAAAACCAGCCTCCTGGAACGCACCATCCGGGAAATGGGGAAAGAGAAGCCTTTTTTCATCATCGAAGGGGACCAGCAGAGCATGAATGATGCCAACCGGATCAATGATGCGGGCGCTCCCGTGGTACAGGTGAATACAGGGCAGGGTTGCCACCTGGATGCGGACATGGTCAGCAGGGCGGTCAGAAAGCTTGAACCCGCCGACCATTCTGTGCTTATGATCGAAAACGTAGGCAACCTGGTATGCCCCGCTCTCTTTGACCTCGGCGAATCCTTCAGGGTGGTGATCATGAGCGTGACGGAAGGGGAGGATAAGCCTGCCAAATACCCCTATATGTTCCAGACATCAGATCTCTGTATCATCAATAAAACGGACCTGCTTCCCCATGTGGATTTCAATGTTGGAAAGGCCAGGGAATACGCCCTGCGGATAAATCCGGGCCTTGAGTTTATTGAACTGTCCGTCAAGACCGGAGAGGGCATGGATAAATGGTACGGCTGGCTTGAAAAGCAGATCTGAACAGGAAGTGACGGTTACCTCCGGTCTTCCAGGTTAAAAGGCGTTACCTGGTATACGTAGTAGTTCAGCCAGTTGGTGTACAGCAGGTTGGCATGGCTGCGCCACTGAAAAAGCGGGGGTTTGGACGGATCGTCATCCGGGAAATAATTTTCCGGTACCTGTATGTCCATCCCTTTTTTCAGGTCCCGTTCATATTCATCCCTGAGGGTCAGGTGATCGTATTCCGAATGGCCTGTGACAAATACCCGCTTCCCGTCCCGGGTGGCCATAAGGTATATGCCGGCTTCATCCGATTCTGCAATGATCTGAAGGTCCCTTACCTTTTTTATGGTTTCCTTTATGATCTCGGTGTGACGGGAATGGGGAGCCGGAAAGCTGTCGTCGAACCCTCTTACCAGCGGGACCTTCCTGTCCAGTACCCTGTGATTGTAAACCCCGAACATCTTTTTCGGGAGCATGACCTTCTCGATGCCGTAAAAATGATACATGGCCGCAAGTGTGGCCCAGCAAAGGTAGAGGGTGGAGGTGACATGTGCATCCGCCCAGTCCATGATCTCCTTCAGCTCTTCCCAGTATGTCACGTCCTTGAAATCGACGAATCCGAGCGGGGCGCCGGTAATGATGAGTCCGTCATAGCGGTGCCTCCGGATTTCATCAAAGGTCTTGTAAAAAGCTTTAAGGTGCCTGATCGGTGTGGTTTTCGGAGTATGTGTTTTCGGGTACATAAGGTCCACTTCTATCTGAAGGGGGGTATTGGAGAGCAGGCGGAGTATGTGTGTTTCCGTGGTTTCCTTGTTGGGCATGATATTCAAAAGCACGATGCGCTGCGGCCGGATATCCTGGTGAACGGCACGGCTCTGGTCCATCACGAAGATATTTTCCTTCCTGAGAACGGTAGCGGCCGGGAGATTATCGGGTATGTTGATGGGCATGTCCTGATGCTTTACTCAATGCAGGGCAAAAATAGCGAAAAGGATTTAAAAAGTTTAAATTTGTTCAGACAGGAAAAAAGTCAATGTTCGTCTGTTTTTTACAGGATTTCTGAACCATGCTGGCCAGTGAACTTGTCCAACCGCGCACCATTGCCATTGTAGGAGGTTCCAATAACCTGCATAAGCCCGGTGGCATGGTCGTGAGGAATATTCTGAAGGGGAATTTCACGGGACAGCTTTTTATCGTAAATCCCGGGGAAAAGACCGTGCAGGGGCAAAAATGCTATGCGCAGTTGAAGGACCTTCCGGAAACCGACCTTGCCATACTGGCCGTTGCTGCGAAATACTGTGTGGACGCAGTGAAATTCCTTGCGCACAATAAGCATACAAGGGGTTTCATCGTCCTGTCGGCCGGATTCGGTGAAACGGGACCGGAAGGTGCCGCCATGGAAAAGGAGATGGCCGAAACCGTCAGGGAGACAGGCGGCACGCTGATCGGGCCCAATTGCATAGGGGTGGTCAATCCCCATTACCAGGGTGTCTTTACCGCGCCGGCTCCGCGCCCGGCTGCCCGGGGTTGCGATTTCATTTCGGGATCGGGAGCGACCGCGGTATTCATAATGGAGGCAGGGATTCCCCTGGGACTTTCCTTTTCTTCCGTGTATTCGGTCGGAAACAGTGCACAGACGGGCGTGGAGGAAGTATTGCAGCACATGGACGAAACCTTTGACCGGGATGAAAGTTCCGGAGTGAAGCTTATGTACCTGGAAACGATACGAAAACCGGATCTTCTGTTAAAGCATGCGGCGTCACTGGTGCGTAAGGGATGCAGGCTGGCGGTCATCAAGGCGGGAACCTCGGAAGCCGGCAGCAGGGCGGTTTCTTCTCATACGGGAGCCCTCGGGGGGTCCGACCTGGCCGCCGAAGCCCTGTTTCGCAAGGCAGGCATTGTCCGCTGTACGAGCCGCGAAGAACTGGTGGCAGTTGCATCGGTATTCATGCACGGCCGGCTCAGGGGCAACAGGCTGGCGATCGTGACCAATGCAGGCGGTCCTGCAGTCATGCTGACCGATGCACTTTCCCAGGGCGGCATGCAGGTCCCCCGGATCACTCATCCGAGGGCAGGGGAATTGCTTGCAAATCTGCATCCCGGGTCGTCGGTGGCCAATCCGGTCGACATTCTGGCAACGGGGACTGCAGAGCAACTGGGAACGGTACTGGACTTTTGCGGGGATGTATTTGACGAGATCGACGGGGTGGTGGTCATATTCGGGAGCCCGGGCCTGGGCAGCGTGGATGAAGCATTTCGTATCCTGGATGCAAAAATGAAAACCAGTTCGAAGCCTGTTTACCCGGTGCTGCCGTCGGCGATAAATGCAGAGGCAGAAATTGAAACGTTTCATGACCTTGGAAGGATTCATTTCCAGGATGAGGTCACACTGGGCAAGGCTTTGTCAAAAGTGTACCACTGTACCGGGTTCGGGATACCCGGGGATAACGGGGGCCTGGATCATGCGGCCATAAGGAATGAGATCAGGGCCTGCGGGGAAGGTTATCTTGCCCCTGAACCGGCAGGGAGGATCCTGGATGCCACCGGTATCCGGCGGGTATCCGGGGCCGTTGCGGAGACCAAGGTGGATGCCGTCCTGGAGGCAGAGAAACTGGGATTCCCTGTCGTTATGAAGGTTATAGGTCCCCTGCACAAATCGGATGTGGGAGGTGTTGCCCTGAACATTACCGGTCCGGCAGGGGTTTCAACGGCGTTTGAGCGGCTGATGAACATCGGGGGTGCCGGGGCGGTTTTGATACAGGAGATGCGGCCGGGCATCGAAGTGTTCGCAGGGGTGAGCCGCGAAGGGGATTTCGGACACCTTGTCCTTTGCGGAATGGGAGGGATACATGTGGAAGCCCTGAAGGATGTATCGGCGGGGCTTGCACCGCTCTCTGATGCAGAGGCCGGGGCGATGATACAAAGGCTGCGCGGATATCCCCTGCTCCGGGGGAACAGAGGGCGTGGCGGCATCGATGTGAAAGCCTACGGTGATGTTCTGGTTCGTTTGTCCTGGCTGGCGGTCACGGCACCCGAGATCGCTGAAATAGACCTGAATCCGCTGATCGGCACACCCGGCGAAATACTTGCTGCGGATGTCAGGATCCGGATAGGTACGGGATAATTCCCGGATTCAGACTTTGGTATGTCAATGAGAAGAAAAACACCGATCGATTACGACATTGTGACTTCAAGGATCAATGCACTGGGGCTGGCAGACCTCGGACATGCCAGGATCAGGGAGATTGTCAGGTTGGTCAATGAGATCGAGGAAGCTACGGGTGAGGAGTACATAAGGATGGAAATGGGTGTGCCCGGGCTTGAACCTGTTTCCATGGGAACGGAAGCGGAGATCAGGGCGCTGCAGGCGGGAGTGGCTTCGAAGTATGCCGATATTGAAGGGGTTCCGGAACTGAAGCAGGAAACATCACGTTTCTGCAGGTTGTTCCTTGACCTGGATGTGTCGCCGCGTTCGTGCATTCCGACAGCGGGCAGCATGCAGGGAAGTATGGCGGCTTTCATGGTAGTAAACAGGAATGACCGGAACCGGGAGGGAACCCTGTTTCTCGATCCGGGTTTTCCCGTCCAGAAGCAGCAATGCCTTGTCCTCGGGCATGACTACCGCTCCTTTGACGTATATAACCACAGGGGAAGGAAACTGAAGGACAAGATGCGCGAGTATCTTGATACCGGACTGGTCTCAAGCATTCTGTATTCCAACCCGAACAATCCTTCCTGGATATGCTTCGATGAAGAGGAACTGAGGGCCATAGGAGAACTGGCCACTGAGTATGATGCGGTCGTGATCGAAGACCTTGCCTATTTCGGAATGGATTTCCGCAGGGATGTTTCCCGGCCCGGCCGGCCCCCGTATCAATCTACCGTCGGGCGGTATACGGACCTTTACCTCCTGCTGATCTCCTGCTCGAAAACATTCAGTTATGCGGGTCAGAGAATAGGGATCATGGTCATTTCCGATCCTCTTTTCAACAGGCGGTACCCTGACCTTCTGAGGTATTATAATTCCGACCGTTTCGGTCATTCGATGATTTACGGGGCGCTCTATGCCCTTTCTGCCGGTGCAAGCCATTCGGCGCAGTACGCCGTGGCCGCCATCCTGAAAGCGGCCAACGAAGGAAAGTTCAACATCGTCGATCAGGTCAGGGAGTACGGCCAGCGTGCCCGGCTCATGAAAGAACTTTTCCTGAAACACGGTTTCAGGATTGTTTACGACATGGACATCGACCGGCCTCTGGCGGACGGATTTTATTTCACCATCTCATATCCGGGTTTCAGCGGGGCGGAACTCCTGAAGGAATTGCTGTATTTCGGGATCTCGGCCATCACGCTGGAAAATACCGGAAGTGAAAGAAAGGAAGGCCTGAGGGCCTGTGTCTCCCAGGTGAGCATGGACCGGATGCCCCTGCTTGAAAAACGCCTGGAACTTTTCCGCAAGGGACATCCCGGCGGGTGAAAGCGCATTCTGAGCTGCATCCTTGCCTCCGCCGGTTAAGGAAGTCCTCCTGAAAATTT
>CAYOPZ010000044.1:0-24285 GCA_964406005.1 uncultured Bacteroidaceae bacterium | reverse complement strand
GTAAGATGGAGTTAATAACATACTTATAACATGATATTTAACTGAAATATTTTCGCGTGAAATTATCGGAGCTGAAAATGGGTGACAGCGCCTACATCACAGATATTAAGGGAAATGGCGCTTTCAGAAAAAGGATCAACGAGATGGGATTCATTGTCGGGGAAAAGGTGGAAAAGGTGAAAACAGCCCCGCTGAGGGATCCTGTCGAATACAGGATCATGGGCTATAATGTTTCGATCCGCCGCGACGAGGCGGAGATGATCAATATTGCACAGGAAAAGCCCGAAATGTCAGTTCCGTTTAACATGAAAGAACCCTATGGACAATATATCGGCCGGATTGCAGAAAGGGATAACGGAAAAACAGTCACAAAAACGATCAACGTTGCTTTGGTCGGCAACCCCAACAGCGGTAAAACGACAATTTTTAATTATGCCACCCGCTCGAGGGAAAGGGTGGCAAATTATGGCGGTGTAACCGTGGCCGCCAAAGAGGCGGTTGTTTTATTTAACGGCTATAAAATGAACATCACGGATCTGCCCGGTACTTATTCCCTATCCTCATATTCCCCGGAGGAAATGTTTGTTACCGACCATCTGACAAACCGCAGGCCGGACATAATCCTGAATGTGGTTGATTCAAGCAACCTCGAGAGGAACCTCTATTTGACAACCCAGTTGATAGACCTGGAAACCAGGGTAATAACAATTCTTAACATGTACGACGAACTGCAGTCGAGCAACGATCGCTTTGATTACAGGAAACTGGGAGAAATGCTGGGCATACCTTTCGTCCCAACGGTCGGGACAAAAGGGAAAGGCATCGAAGATGTTTTTAAAACCGTTGTGAGGGTCCATGAAGATGAAGAAAGTACAATCCGTAACGTGAAAATTGATTACGGCCAGGATATCGAGGAAGCGGTATTGCGTATTCAGACGGAAATTGAAAAGGATATAACCCTTCCGGTGGCGCCGAGATACCTTGCGCTGAAGCTGATTGAGGGGGATACCATCATAGAAAAGCAGGTGGCCTCCTCACCCGGGTCGGAGAATATCATGGAACTGGCAGGCAAGTGCAAAAGGAACCTGTCCGGTTTGCTGCACAAGGAGGCAGTCTCACAAATGATAGATGTCCGCTACGGCTTTATCAACGGGGCATTGCAGGAAACCTATTTTCCCGGGGAGAACGTGCTGAGGCAGCTTACCCGGAAGATCGATGCCGTCCTCACCCATAAATACCTGGGCCTGCCCGTGTTTTTTGCATTCGTCTGGTTCATGTTTTTCTGCACTTTCAAGCTGGGCCAGTACCCGATGAATTGGATTGACAAAGGGGTGGCATGGTCGTCGGGGCTCGTCTCCGGGATGCTGCCGGACGGCCTTTTCGAAGATCTGATCGTGAACGGCGTACTGGGAGGTGTCGGCGGGGTTGCAGTCTTTCTTCCGAACATCATGATCCTGTTCCTTCTTATTTCATTTATGGAAGACATCGGCTATATGGCCCGAACAGCCTTTCTGATGGACCGCACGATGCATAAGGCGGGACTGCATGGCAAGTCGTTTATCCCCCTGCTTATGGGGTTCGGGTGCAATGTGCCTGCAATCATGGCAACCCGGACCATTGAGAGCAAAAGGGACAGGATGCTGACCATGCTGGTCATCCCTTTCATGTCATGCAGCGCAAGGTTGCCCGTATACGTGCTGTTCATAAGCGCTTTCTTTCCGTTCTACCGGTCGACCCTCCTCTTTTCGATGTATTTTATGGGCATTCTTGCTGCACTGATAACAGCGGTCATATTCAACAGGACAATTCTAAGGAAGGAGGACTTTCCCTTTGTGATGGAATTGCCGCCGTACCGAATACCCACGTTGAAAGCGGTGCTCAGGCACACCTGGTTCAAATCGCTGCATTTCCTTAAAAAAATGGGAAGCATCATACTTGTCGCATCCATTGTTATCTGGGCGCTCGGATATTTTCCAAGGGACAGGCAGATCATCGGTAAATACGACAGGCAAATCGAAGCGCTTGAACAGACGGATGCCAGGACAGTAAAAACCGGCGGGGTCGCTTCCGAACCGGAAAACAGGATAAATGAACTGGAAAACATGAAACAGGGCGAATTGCTTGAGCAGTCTTATATAAGCCGCATCGGTAAATTTCTGGAGCCTGTGTTCGCCCCGCTGGGCTTTGACTGGAAGATGACAGTGAGCATACTTACCGGAACGCTTGCCAAAGAGATCGTGGTCAGTTCCATGGGGATTTTATACCAGGCCGGGAGGGGTGCCGACGAAACAAGCGTCAACCTTATTTCAAAGCTCCGTCAGCACAGGGAAAGCAACAACGTACCGCTGATCACATATTTTTGTTTTCTGGTTTTTACCCTCCTGTATTTCCCTTGTTTCGGAACCCTGGCTGCCATCAGGAAAGAGACCGGGAAGTTCCGGTGGATGTTGGTGTCGGCGGTATATCCCCTGGTGTTTGCATGGATCGCAACATTCATAATATACCATGCAGGTCTGGCTTTTTCATGATGAACCCGGTCACAACAGGGTGGTCATGCCCCCGGATTGCAGGCGGACCGTGGAATAAAAAGTCTTATTCAGAGATTTGTTCGTGGTATAAGTATAAATTATATATATTTGTACTACCATAGTAATAGCATTAATAGTAAACTTACGGGATGGATTTAATAACAGACCGATAACATAATGTTCAATTAAATTTATTACGGGTGAAATTCAACACAAAAACACGGTACGGCATCAGGACCATGATCGAACTTGCCATGAACCGAAGCGGTGGAGGAGTTTTTCAGAAGGAAATATCCGAAAGGCAGGAAATATCCTTTAAATATCTCGATCATATCATAGCATCCCTGAAAGCTTCCGGCCTGATCGTAAATGCAGAAGGGAGAATGAGCGGGTACATCCTTGCAAGAGATCCGGAGAAGATCAGTATCTATGATATCTACAAATCGTTTGAGCATGAACTGGAAATCATTGACTGCCTTTCAGATGAAGGGAATTGCAGGCGTGACCGCAGATGTGCGGCACAAAATTTCTGGTCCGGTCTCAATAAGCTTATCATAAAGTACATGGAATCCGTAAAACTGAGCGAACTGGCCCGGGAACAGCAGAAAATCATTGACAGTGAAATCGAAAATATGTTTTATATCTAATTTAATATCAAGGATATGAGAATTGCAGAAAATATAACGTCCCTAATCGGCAATACCCCCCTGGTCAGACTTGACAAGGCGGCAAGGGGAATGCCCGCGAGTGTCGTGGCCAAGCTTGAATTCTTTAATCCGGTGCATTCGGTGAAAGACAGAATCGCAAAATCGATGATTGAGGATGCTGAAAAGCGTGGCCTGTTGACCGGGGATACGGTGATCATTGAGCCTACAAGCGGTAATACAGGCATCGGGCTTGCTTTTGTGTGTGCCGCAAAGGGATACCGGCTGGTTCTCACCATGCCTGAGAGTATGAGCATCGAGAGAAGGAAAATATTGAAGGCCTTTGGGGCGGAACTGGTGCTTACGCCGGCGGAAAAGGGCATGAAGGGCGCGATAGAAAAAGCCAGGGAACTGGCAGGGAAAAATAAGAAGGCATATATGCCGCAACAATTCGAAAATCCGGCCAATCCTGAAATTCACAGGTTGACTACAGCCGAAGAGATATGGAATGATACGGATGGACAGGTTGATATTCTGGTTTCGGGAGTTGGCACGGGAGGAACCATTACGGGGGTTGCCGAAGTGATTAAAAAAAGAAAGCCGGGCTTCAGGGCGGTTGCGGTTGAACCTGTGGATTCCCCGGTGCTTTCCGGCGGGTCACCGGGACCGCATAAGATCCAGGGAATAGGCGCGGGCTTTGTTCCCGATGTATTAAATACGCAGATCATTGACGAAATCGTTAAGGTTTCGAATGAAGATGCCTTTCGCACAGCCAGAAAACTTATCCTGGAAGAAGGGATCTTTTGCGGCATATCCTCCGGCGCGGCGGCCCACGCAGCTTTTAAAACTGCGAAGAAGCCGGATAACAAAGACAAACTGATCGTGGTCGTTCTGCCCGATACGGGTGAAAGATATTTAACAACGGCCCTTTTTGAATAACGGGATGGGGAAATTGCCCGGCTCACAGCCTTTTGACAAGATGATAGCGATACCCGAGATAAGATAAAAGCATTTCATCTTCATTGAGATCAAGGATGGTGTATTTGAGCGAACCGTTCAGGATTATCGCATACTCTTTCCCTGTACGGCTGACTTTCTCCGACAACTCCCAGTCACCATGGAAACTTTTTCCGTTCTGGGTGCACAGGAATACCATTTCGCACATGAAGTTGTACCTGAACCTCCCGGCCAGCCAGGGGTACGACTTACTGTTATCATTCTCCCGGTAGATTTTGATTACCTCCCATAAACCGCATATGTCAGCTGTTTTAAGACCGCTGATATCCGGGGTTTTATGGAGGTGCTTGTCAGACATGAGGAACTCGGTATATTGTTTAATCGGAAAAGTTCAAAAAGGTAGCCGGCAAATATCGAGGTTTTTAACACAGCCATGGATTTTGCAGTCTGCTTAAATCATGTAAACATACAGGCAACCAGTCTGTTGGTAAGTTCCGGACTGCCCTGAACGGCCGATTGCATTAATTCATTACATTTGTTATAAGATAATCTATTCACTAAAACAACAATTATGAAAAAGGCAATGATGATTATTATCTGCAGTATGGTGTTGTCACTTCCGGTCAACCACCTGGATGCACAGCCGGTCAAGAGCAATGTGGTAAAAACCAATCTGTTCAGTCCTATTATCAGAACGGGGCATTTGCTCTATGAAAGGGTGCTTAATGAAGACATGAGCGCACAGCTCGGGCTGTTTTATACCAAATACACTCTGGCCGATCTGGAACTGTCAGGATTCGGCATAACTCCCGAGTTTAGGTACTATCTGAGTGAAAAATCCGCACCTGCCGGTATCTATGTCGCATTAAGCCCGAGGTATTCAAGCTTTTCACTGAAGGAAGAAACGACGGCCTCTGAGGCTACATGGAGCGCTTTCGGCGGGGCACTGAATGTCGGTGCACAAGCCCTGCTCAAGGACGTTGTTACCATTGAGGCATTCATAGGACCTGCCTATTCAACAGGTTCGCTGAATGTCACAACAGGAACAGAAGATGATTTTGATCTTGGCTCACTGGACGGATTCGGGGTACGGATCGGTGTTACACTGGGCGTGGCATTTTAGTACATCCCTGCGAAGTAATTGTCATAAGGAGGCCGTCTCATACCGGTATGAGACGGCCTCTGCTGTTTTATTGACCGGGTCCTGTGCAACCCGGCAGCAGTCAGATGACGTTCATCCGTATTAATTCCCGTTCGGAGCAGGTTTTTTATTGCCCGTCATTAAAAATTTCCCGGCTTGCTTTTGTAATTTTAGATTTGCCGGGGAAAATGATAAAAACCAAAATGATGAAAAAAACAATTCTGACTTCGATGATCCTGGTTGTTCTGACTGCAGGACTGTCCGCCGGCGATGAATTTACCCAGACCATACGGGGAACGGTCGCGGACAAGGTAACCGGATTCCCGCTGATAGGGGCCACTGTGGTTGTGCTGGATTCCGATCCTCTGATCGGAACGATTACGGACGTGAACGGTGATTTTGAGCTCGATGGCATACCAGTGGGCCGGCAGAGCCTCGAAATTTCATATATGGGGTATTATTCGAAAATCATTCCGAACCTGCTTCTCAGCAGCGGGAAAGAAACCGTCCTTAGGATCTCACTGGAGGAGAAGGTCATTGCAATGGAAGAGATCGTGGTGAAGGCCGGCAGGAGAAAAGACCAGGCAAACAATGAAATGGCCGTGGTCAGTGCCAGGACCTTCTCCGTCGAGGAAACCGAAAGATTTGCAGGAAGCCTCGGGGACCCGGCGCGTATGGTAGCCAACTATGCAGGTGTGATGACCCAGAATGACTCCAGGAACGATATCATTATAAGGGGGAATTCACCCATGGGCGTACTGTGGAGGCTGGAAGGCGTTGAGGTGCCCAATCCCAACCATTTCGGCGCACTCGGCACCACCGGGGGACCCGTCAGCATGATCAACAATAACCTGCTTGCAAATTCCGATTTCCTTACAGGGGCATTTCCTGCTGAATTCGGAAACGCTACCGCAGGAGTCTTCGATCTGAACATGCGTTCGGGCAACAACCGAAAGACGGAATTCACAGGGCAGATCGGTTTTAATGGTTTCGAAGCGGGGGCGGAAGGACCGCTGATGGAAATGAAGAACGGACAGAAATCTTCCTATCTCGCGAATTTCCGTTATTCGACCCTTGAGGTTTTTCGCAGGTTGGGTTTGGACATAGGTACGGGCGCGGCCATCCCCGAGTACAAGGACCTGACCTTCCTGATCGATCTGCCCGGTACAAAGCTGGGCAGGTTCAAGCTTTTCGGATTACTGGGCAACAGTTATATTGAACTGGGAAGGGAAGAAGCGGATACCCTTGCAAACAACTACAACCCCATAGGGACGGCCGTTGATTTCGGTTCTGCCCTGAACGTTATCGGACTTTCGAATGTATATTACTTCAATGAACGAACCCGGGTCAAGTCCACCCTCTCCTATCAGAAAACCCGTTCGACAACCGTCGTGGACTCACTGAACAAGGAAAGGGTGATCCCGTTCCTCAGGAGCGAGCAGGTGGAGGGCAAATTTTCATTCAGCACACAGTTCCGCCGGAAAGTCGATGCAAGGAATAATTACAGTTTCGGACTGATCCTTGACGGCTACACCATTGATTACCTCGACAGCCTGAATCATCCCGAGTACGGGGAATTTATCATCAGGAACGACATCGCGGGGAATATGATGATGTTGAGGACCTACGGGCAGTATCAACACAGATTCGGGGAAAAACTTACCGGTTATGCCGGCCTGCACCTGCAGTATTTCGACCTGAGCAGGGAATTGCTGCCAGAACCCCGCCTCGGGCTCGAATGGAAATTGGATGAGAGGCAGACCATCAATCTGGGTTATGGCATGCACAGCCAGATCCAGGCCAAAACAGTGTATTTTGCACGAACCTGGGACACCATAAGCAGAACCTATTCGACAACGAATGAAGACCTCGGCAATACCCGAAGCATTCATTATGTGATCGGCTATAACCGTTTGTTCAACAGTGATTTCAGGGTCCGTCTGGAATCTTATTACCAGTATTTATATAAGATCCCCGTAAAAGCGTCGTATCCCGAATTCTCCATTGCCAATGCTGGCGATTTCTTCGGTATTCCGCTGGAAGACAGCCTGGTGAATGAGGGGACCGGTCGTAACTACGGACTTGAGTTGACAGTCGAGAAATTCCTCAGCAAGGGATATTACTTTCTGTTTACCGCCTCCCTGTTCGATTCCAAATACAGGGGAGCAGACGGGATTTTACGCAACACGGCTTTCAACGGGAATTATGTATTCAATCTGCTTGGAGGGTATGAGCGCAAACTCGGGGAGAAGGCAATGCTCACACTTGATGTGAAAACAGTATGGGCAGGTGGCCGCAGGTATGTTCCGATCGATGTTGCCGAATCCATCGCGCAAAACGAGGAAGTCAGGGACTGGAGCCGGGCATTTGAGAACAAGTATGATGACTATTTCAGGACTGACCTGCGGATGGGCATCAAGGTGAATGGCAGGCGGGCCAGCCAGGAGTGGGCTGTTGACCTTCAGAATATTACGGGTTTCCAGAGCATTTTCATGGAAGGTTTTGACGCATCAAAGGGGGAAGTTTATACGGTTTACCAGCAGGGATTCTTTCCCATGGTCCTTTACCGTATCCAGTTTTAATATTCCTGGATTGAACCGTAATTGAATGGTGAAATGAAAAAATTCGGCAAAAGAATTAATCTGTTTCTGATCATCCTTATAGGATGCCTGATCGGAGGCGCCTACCTGCTTGAATTCGGGATCGGTTCAACCCGTGAAGCGCTGGGCCGGATAGGGTATGCATTGCTCATGACCGGCGGCATCTGGATCGGATGCATGGTCATTGTACAATGGCTCTGGCGCAAATTTCCCTGGGAATTTTATCCGGGCAAACACATGGTTATAGAGATTGTACTGATCACCCTTTACACAATGACATATTCTTTTATGGTATATCTGATCGTCGTCAGGACGGGCGGCTCCGGCGACTATTATGAAGATCTGCCAATGCAAATTTTCGCCACCCTGCTAATTACTTACCTGATCACCTCCATCCATGAAATGGTCTACTTCTACAAGCAGTGGAAATACCATTTCTCGAAATCCGTACGCCTTGAAAAGGACAATATCCAGGCCAGGTATGAAACCCTGAAGACACAAGTCAATCCGCATTTCCTTTTCAACAGCCTGAACAGCCTGACTACCCTGGTTGACGATAATAAGGATGCGGTTCAATACATACAGAACATGTCGGAGTTCCTCAGGTACATGCTCGGAAGCCGGGATAAGGAACTTGTTCTTATAAGGGAAGAGATCAGGGTACTCGGCAAATACGTCAGCCTTCAGCAGTTCCGGTTCAGGAATACACTGTTTGTTGATCTGCAGGTTCCCGAGCGGTTTTACCATTATGCCATTCCTCCCCTGGTTTTGCAAATGCTTGTCGAAAACTGCATCAAGCATAATGTCATATCAAAAGACCAGCCCCTGCATGTGAATATCAGGGCCGGGGGGGAGACCCTTACCGTGGAAAACAACCTTCAGAAAAAGTCAGGTGTCGTATCTACGGGACAGGGATTGAAAAACATTTCGGAGCGTTACAGGCTTTTTACGTCCCGGGAGGTGAAAATTACCGAGACATCGGCTATCTTTAAAGTGGCCATTCCGCTGCTTACGGTCGAGTTATGATTACAACCCTGATCATCGAAGACGAAGAACCCGCCGCGCTCCGCCTTTCAAAACTGTTGAAGCAGGTCGAACCGGATATCGAGATCCTTGATGCCATCGATACGGTTGAAGCAGCGGTGAAGTGGCTGAACAGGAACAAAGCGCCGGATCTGCTGATACTTGATATCCAGCTGGCGGACGGCCTGAGTTTCGATATTTTTAAACACACCAGGGTCGACAGTTTTGTGATTTTTGCCACCGCTTACGACGAATATGCCATCAGGGCATTCGAGCTCAACAGTATAGATTACCTTTTAAAACCGGTTGACAGGGATAAACTGGCAAAGAGCATCGCGAAGTACAAAAGACTGGCAGGATCCGGTCAGAAGGCAGATATTCAGGCATTGCTGGAAAGTCTGGAGGGCCGGAGAACGGCTTACAAGAAAAGATTTGCAGTCAGTGTCGGCAGTAAGATCATTTCGATCGAAACCTCCGCGGTTGCCTATTTCTATTCACTTGAAAAAAGTACCTTTCTCTGTACCCGGGATGACCGCCATTATCCTCTCGATTTCTCCCTGGAGCACCTGGAACAACTGCTCGAACCTGAAGCCTTCTTCAGGATCAACCGCCGGTTCCTGATCCGGTATTCCAGCATAGAACGGATACATATACTCTCGGCGAGCAGGATCAAACTGGAAATCCGGCCCGCGGCCAGGGAAGATGTCCTGGTCAGTGCTGCCCGGGCCCATGCTTTCAGATTATGGCTTGACCGGTAATAAAACGGAGGATTGAATGCATGAAAACGGGAAATAAAGTACTTGTGGCGGAAGATGACCAGTTCAGCTTTGAATTTCTCAGGCTCGCCCTCAGGAGCAGGAACCTGGAACTTATCCATGCCCCTGACGGGGAGAAAGCCCTGAATATATTCAACGGAACCGGGGATATAGCTCTTGTGCTGCTCGATCTCCAACTGCCCCGCCTGAGCGGATATGATGTTTGTAAAAGGATAAGGGGGAAGGATCCGCACGTACCCATTATTATCCAGACGGCACATATCATGGAGAGTGACCGTAATAAATGTGAAGCAGCCGGATGCAGCGGATTTCTGACAAAGCCGATCAATATAGGGAAGCTCCTGGATCTGATAGACCGGTATCTTTCCTGAGGAGGGATCTACCTGTAGCGGAAGATGATCTTATCATAGATGATAAGGAGCAGGCAGCAGAGCATACCCAGGCCCAGCAGGATGATGCCGAACAGGGGGGGATTGTAATTCAGCCAAAGGTACCTGGTAAGCGCAGGGACGTCCATGCCCATCATATTGGCTGCCGCAGCTACATAATCGGTCCGGGTGAATGTCTCCGATATTTCCGGCAGGCTCAAGCCCCAGCCGGCCACTTCCCTGGCGAGCAGGACGTATTTATCCGCTGTTATTTCATAAATTTTTCCTGACAATAATCCCGCGAAGAAATTTCCCAGTGCTACCGGCAGGAAATTTGTTCCCATGTACAATGCGGCTTTATCCCTCGGGGCCAGCCTTCCGATATATTCCAGGATCTTGGGTGAAAAGGCCATCTCACCCAGGCTGAAGATAAAAATAGACAGTATCAGGAACCATCCGTTCCGCGTGAGCATTGTCAGGGTTATTCCGATCGCGTTGATAAGAAATCCGGCGATCATGGTATTGATTGGCTTAAACCTTGCAACGAGTGCGGAAACCAGGATCTGGAAGGCGACTATGAAAAGGGCGTCGAGTGTGATCAGTTTCTCCGCCAGGATGGTCCCGTTATCTGTAGAAACAGCAGCGGCAAACCCGGGAAGCACCTTGCCGATGCCCTCTGTAATCATCCCGGTATCAATCCATTGGTCTATATATACCGGAAGGCTGTAGAAGAATTGCCAGAAGACGGTCCATCCTGCAACAATGATAAGCAGAAAAAGGGTGAACTTCACATCCCGGAGGGCTTTGTAAATATTGGTAAAGATTTTTGAAAGGGACTTTCTCAGGGGTTCCGCTATCACCTCCCTGCCGGGTTCCCTGTAAAAGACAATGACGATGACCAGGTTCAGCAGGATGGCCATGCTTGACATGATGAACATATACTGCCAGCTTATCTCGCGGAGCTCGGAGGCGATGAGGGGGCCTATCAGGCCCCCGAGGTTGACGATCATATAAAACAGACCGAATCCCACGGAAGAGTTGGATGTATCCGTTGTCTTGGCAATTGTTGCCGATATGATGGGTTTGAAAAGGGCCGCACCTATGGCCACATAGAAGAAAGTCAGGAATATACCGGCAAAGGAAGTAAATTGTCCCATAAGGTAATACCCCGAGGCAAGGATGGAAAAGGCGACGACCAGAACTTTCTTATACCCGAAACGGTCGGCAACGGAACCGGTGACCACAGGCAGGAAATACAGGATTGCGTTTACAATCCCCATGATCAGTCCTTTTTCCACCTGGGTGAACCCAAGGGCACCTGTTTCATGGGATCCGGTCAGGTAAAGCGCAAGAAGGTTGAAAACTCCATAATAGGCCCACCTTTCAAACAGCTCGAGGCTGTTGGCAGCCCAGAAAGTCTTCGGGAAAGGGCTTCTCTGTAAATTCATATCACGTTCGCAAAGTAACTAAAAACCAGTCGTATTCACAAGCGTGGCCGGTGGCGGGATTTCAGTCTCTGACTTTATAATAGAAATAGGAGATCTTGTTTTTCACATCGTCGAACGTATACAGTTCTTTGTCCCTGTGGTATTCAAAATAACTGAGCAGGGCAAAATCCCCGGCACACATGGTGGCATGGAAAAACATGACGGAAATATAGGTATAGGAAGCGTATCCACTGACAAATATGAATCCGGCGAGGTTCAGCAGGGATACTATGATGAAGGGGGAGATCGCAAGGAAAATAAGTCCGCTTCGGTTTACAACAAAATCATCTGCTACGGCATAAAAGGCAAAGTGTCTCCAGGCAGCGCCGAACCTGATCTTCCTCGCTCCAAGCAACAAATAACCCATGGCATGAATAAATTCGTGAACCGGGATGACAATTGTCATGGAAATGATCAGCCCGTACAGGAATTGTTTAAGGAGGGAAACCGCATTCATTTCGCTGACAACGACCCCGTATATATAGGCCGACCATTGGAAAACAAAAAACAGAACCATTACGATCAGGTAGGAAGTCATGCTGCGCGTCGGTTTACGGATATATTCCGTGGCAAATTCGACGATGTTGTCATGCGGCAGCTTGTCCAGAAGCCTGAAGCTCGGGTCCTTCCGTATTTGATCGATCGTATGACGCATACGCCAAATTAAATAATTTCAGAAGGCCTTACAAGCCTGCCCGCAAAAATAATGTTCCCCGTATTACCATCCCAAACAAGGTATATGAAGGGATGATCTGCAGTGAACCGTACGGGTTCTTCCTCCAGCGCAGATTTTAAGGCAAGGAGGGCAGCGGAGGCGGCAGCCGCTTCGGTTCCGGCTTCCGTTACTTCGATGAAGGCCTTGTGTATGATCTCACTGATGAACAGGTTTTGCTCGCCCGTCATCCCGGAAAGGTCGGCGTCTTTTGTAAATGCATTTTCCATACCCATGGCCATAAGTTCCCTGCGCAGGTTTGTTTCCAGTTCTGATTTGAACCTGGGCAGCTTGATTTGTACTTCCGTGTCGGTCATTTTCGATTTTAAAAGCCTGATCCTGTCATAATCCAGGATACTGCTGATCATATTCCAGCCTTCGATCCGCTTTGGAAGAATAACAATCATGGACATCCGTCCGCCTTCATAAGGGAGGCTGAGGGCTTGTACTTCCTCATCTTCATAGTACGGAATGACCTTTGTCTGGTTCATGTAAACCGTTTCCAGGGATTCTTCCTGGCTGACATGAAAAACAGAGGGCGAGCTTGCCGATTTATTAAAAGGATACATCCATTTTCCGTTAAAGTATATGGCGTTGGTAAGGACCAGTCTTGTGTTTTCATCGATTATACCGGGCGGGATCAAATCGTTGATATGCCGGTTCGTGTTTTCCGAAATCCAGTTATTGATCCTGATTCTGCCCTTTTCCCTGTTTTCCGTTTGTATGAAATCCAATGTTTCAATGGGCGCATTATAGAATTCACTGCACAGGTCAAAATAGCCGGGAAGGAATGAAAAACTCTCCTGTGCCCACAGGGCATTTGCCAGCTTCAGTTCGGTTTGGCCGGTTGAATTCAGGGAATCCATGCTTTCCCATACTTCCCTGGCAAGGGGGTGAAGATCCCGATGATCCTTCGGGAAATACAGCACATTGCTGATCTCAGCAGCCGTTTCCCCGGCGGCGCCCCCGTAGATCATGGAAATGATATTTGTAATGCTGTAGGGCGAATAGATAATGTTGTCAGACCTTGAATGGATCTGTTTGAAAAGATCCATCGCAAACCGGTTGTTCGATTCGGCAAGCCGGGCAATCCCGAATTCCCTGTCATCGTTTGCCGGATTCTGTGCCGATCTTCTGGAGGAATTACAACTGCCCGCACCGACCAGGGTCAGACAGAGCAAAATGTATGGCGAGACATTTATTCTCATTGGTTTATTGATTAAACGGGATGCATTGTTGTTTCATTCGGAAAGCACATACTCGTAAGCCGTCGAGTTGCCTGCCTTTCTTCTGTATTCACGGGCCTTTTTCCTGTCTCCCTGTCGGTAATAATAGCGGCTCAGGCCCATATAGGCATAAGCTTTCGAGTAATCCGCCCTTTCCCCGTAGGGTCCGGCAAGCTTCAAGCCTTCTTCGTAATACGCCCTGGCTTTTTCCGGGTCATTCATTTTCATCTCATAGTATATGCCCAGGTAAATGGTCCCTTTCATTTTATCGTAGTCGTCGAGCACCAGCAGTTGCCGGATGTTTTGCAGGGCCTTGTCATACTGCTTGTTGATGAGGAGCATTTCGGCATATCTGGAATGAAAGGACCCGTTCCCCGGAAAGGCGTTGTAAAGCATTCCTGCATACCGGACCGCACTGTCGGAATCGGATTCGAAATTCATATAGATCAGGCTCAGGAAAAAGGTGGCCTCAACATGGAGGAAATCGGATCTGGCAGATGCAAACCTGAGCATCTCCAGACCTTTTTCCTTATCACCCTTTCTGAAGAATATGCTCACGGGCTTGTATACGGGATAGGCTTCAATGTATGCTTCCCTGTAATAATTATACAGGCCGGTCAGGAAATAAAACTCGGGGAACTCGTCCTGCAGGTCGAATCCCTTAATGATATCGCGGTACATTGCACGCAAATGACCTATTGCCTTAACAGGGATGCCGTTATCGGCAAAATACATCACGATGAAACTCCTGGCCGTAAGATCGAAGAAGACGCTCTCAATACTTTCCTCCTGTATCTCCCCGAGCCGCTCCGCCCTTTCCCAGGATTCTTTCATGGCCTCTTCAAATTCCGATGATCCCGTATGGCCGGGGATCAGGGGATAATTCTTCCAGTAATATATCAGGCCCTCGAACAAGCTCGTAACCGGGTGCTCCGGGTATTTGTCCTGCAGCACCACAAGGACCTTGCGGGCAGCTTCGAATTCATTATCGTAGATGTGATCGAGCCCGTCCTTGATCTGTTTCATTGTAACGCTGTCGTGAATAAGCTCGTCCGCCAGGCAGGGCACCTGCAGGGAAATGAAAAATACATACAGGATATATTTCCGTAAAACCATCCCCGGGTGTTTTACCGGGCAAGTTACAAAAAAGCATTTGCATGTTTGAAATGGTACGAAATTGAATAGCTTTGTCATACAAGCATTCCGTTTATGGGTAAAAGCCTGCCGACCATGATAGAGATCGGTGACAAGGTGGTCAGTCTCGACATCGTTTCGAAAAAGTTTTACTGCGATGTGCAAAAGTGTAAAGGCGCCTGCTGTGTAATCGGAGCATCCGGAGCACCGCTGGAGGATGATGAAGCGGATATACTCAAAAGTGAATACAATGCAATCAAGCCCTATCTGAGGCCGGAAGGCATACATGCCATTGAGGCCCAGGGCACTTCTGTCATGGACGCTGACCGGGAAATGGTAACTCCGCTGGTAGCCGGCAGGGAATGTGCCTATGCTGTCTTTGAAAACGGCATTGCACGCTGCGGGATTGAGAATGCTTTTGAAGACGGGGCCACGGTTTTCCGCAAACCGGTTTCATGCCACATTTACCCGGTCAGGGTTAAAAGGTACCGGCAATTCATGGCTGTGAATTACGATCAATGGACCGTCTGTGATCCGGCACGGAAACGGGGAGAGGAGAAAGGCAAGGCCGTTTTCGAGTTCGTGCGTGAAGGCATGATTAGGAAATTCGGAGCAGACTTCTATGAAAAGCTCGGGTTGCTTTCAGATCAGATACACCAGGAGGAATAAATTTACATAACATATAATAATATCATGGAGCAGTTGAAGGAATATATAGAACGCAACAAACAGAGGTTCCTTGACGAATTGTTCGAGATCATCAGGGTCCCCTCGGTCAGTGCAAAGCCTGAAAATAAAAAAGACATGCTGAAGATGGCCGGCATGATCAGGGAAAAATTCCTGGAAGCCGGAGCAGATGCCGCCGAAGTATTGGAAACCAGCGGGCAGCCTGTCGTATATGCATCCAGGACCGTGGCTCCCGGACTGCCTACGGTCCTGGTTTACGGCCATTATGACGTGCAGCCTGCCGAGCCGTTGGATTTATGGAATTCTCCTGCATTTGAGCCCGAAATAAGGGACGGCAGGATCTGGGGACGCGGTGCTGACGACAATAAAGGGCAGCTGTTCATGCATGTCAAGGCTTTCGAATTCATGGCAAAGACGGGAAACCTGCCATGCAATGTGAAATTCATGATAGAAGGGGAAGAGGAAACCGGATCCCGGAGTCTGAAAGAATTCTGCAGGAAGAATGCGGAACTTTTGAAAGCGGATGTCATACTGGTATCCGATACTCCTGTGATTGCCACTGATATTCCATCCATTACAGTGGGACTCAGGGGATTGAGCTATATGGAGGTGGAGGTAACCGGCCCGAACCGGGATTTGCATTCAGGCATTTACGGAGGAGCGGTGGCAAATCCCCTCAATGTCCTGTGCAAAATGATCGCTTCCCTGACGAATGATAAGAACGAAATCACCATCAGGGGCTTCTATGATGATGTGCTGATCCCGGGTGACAAGGAAAGAAACGAAATGGCAAAAGCCCCGTTTGATCAGGATGCATACAGAAGGGAGCTCGAAGTGGAGGCCTTGTCGGGAGAAGAAGGATACACCACGCTGGAACGTACGGGCATCAGGCCGAGCCTTGATGTCAACGGCATCTGGGGAGGATATACCGGAGAGGGAGCAAAAACAATACTTCCTTCGAAAGCCAGTGCCAAGATCTCCATGCGCCTTGTGCCCGACCAGAAACCGGAGGAGATCGACAGGCTGTTCGAAGAGCATTTTACTTCCCTTGCACCCGCGGGCGTAAAGGTAAAGGTGAGGAACCTGCACGGGGGCAGTGGCTACGTTTCGCCAACGGATACGGATGCCTACCGGGCAGCCAGCAGGGCCATGGAGACCACATTCGGCAGGAAACCCATCCCTGTCAGAAGCGGAGGAAGCATACCCATTATTTCGGATTTTGAGGAAGTACTCGGAGTCAAGTCCATTCTTCTGGGATTCGGACTTGAGTCGGATGCCATCCATTCTCCCAATGAGAATTACCCCCTGGAACACTTTTTCAAGGGAATTGAAACCATCCCGTATTTTTATAAATATTACGCCGAATTAAAAAGCTGAATCATCGTATCCCTGTTATTGAGGGGGCCTTTCATTTTTTATAACATATTCACAAGTTTAATATTTCGAATTAGGGGGTATGTCTGAGAAAGACGTATCTTTACGGCAATTTATAAAAAGCTTAACCATTCGAAAATGGCAACACTCAGATTCCAGGCTTTGCAGGAAGTTATGCGCAGACAGCCTGTCAAGATCGACTACCCGTCGGATAAAATCTCCAATTATTTCGGCATCAATGTATTTGATCACAGAACAATGCAGAAGTACCTTTCCCTTGAGGCATACAGAAGCGTACAGAGGTCCATTGAAAAAGGAACCCGCATTGACCGGAAAATGGCTGACGAAGTCGCTGCAGGCATGAAAGCCTGGGCCACCGAAAGGGGTGCAACACATTACACCCACTGGTTTCATCCTCTTACGGATGCCACTGCCGAGAAGCATGATGCTTTTATAGAACTGTCTGATGACGGTACCGTCATTGAAAATTTTTCAGGGGACAAGCTTGTACAGCAGGAACCGGATGCATCCAGTTTCCCAAGCGGGGGAATAAGAAATACATTCGAGGCAAGAGGCTTTACTGCCTGGGATCCCACATCACCTGCTTTCATTATGGGAAAGACACTCAGTATTCCTACCATTTTTGTTTCCTATACGGGTGAAGCCCTGGACCATAAAACCCCCCTGCTGAAATCCATGCAGGCCATTGACAAGGCTGCTGTGGAGGTGTGCCAGTATTTCGACAGGAGGGTGACCAAAGTGAATCCCATGCTGGGATGGGAGCAGGAATATTTCCTTCTGGATGATGCCCTTTACAATGCAAGGCCCGACCTGATACTGACCGAACGAACATTGATGGGACATGCTTCTGCGAAAGACCAGCAACTGGAAGATCATTATTTCAGCGCCATTCCCGAACGGGTAGCTTATTTTATGCGTGATTTTGAGATCCAGGCATATAAGCTTGGGGTTCCCATAAAAACCAGGCACAACGAAGTGGCTCCGAACCAGTTTGAATGCGCACCCATACATGAAGAAGCCAACCTGTCGGCAGACCATAACCTTCTGATTATGGACCTTATGAAGCGCCTTGCCAGGAGACATAACTTCAGGGTGCTCTTCCATGAAAAACCCTTTGCCGGCATCAACGGATCGGGAAAGCACTGCAACTGGTCACTGGTCACAGATACCGGCATAAACCTTCTGGCTCCCGGGAAGACCCCGCGAACCAACCTGTTGTTCCTGACTTTCCTTGTAAATACCGTAATGGCGGTGTACGAGCATGCCGATCTGCTCAGGGCAAGCATAGCCTCGGCAGGAAATGCACATCGCCTCGGGGCCAATGAAGCTCCTCCTGCAATCATGTCCGTATTCCTGGGTTCCAGGGTCTCGGAAATGCTGGATATGATCGAGTCGAATGTCAGGGAAGGGAAAATGACCCCGGATGAAAAAACAGAACTGAAGCTGAACATTGGAAAAATTCCCAGGATACTGCTGGATAACACCGACCGCAACCGGACTTCTCCCTTCGCATTTACCGGGAACCGGTTCGAATTCCGGGCTGTGGGATCATCCTCGAATGTCGCTTCCTCCATCATTGTCCTGAATACCGCTGTGGCCGACAGGCTGGTCAGATTCAATATGGATGTCCGTGCGATTATGCGGAAAAAAGTAAAGAAGGATGAAGCGATCTTTCAGGTCCTCAGGAACTATATTATCGAGTCCAAAAACATTCATTTTGAAGGCAACAACTATGCTGAGCAATGGGTAAAGGAGGCAAAGAGCCGGAGGCTTTCCGACATCCGGTCAGTACCCGAGGCGCTGGATGCATACATGTCGAAGAAAACCCTGAGCCTGTTTTCCGGCCAGGGGGTGCTGGAAAAAAGAGAACTGGAAGGGAGGACAGACGTTCAGCTTGAAATGTATACCAAAAAAATCCAGATTGAGGCAAGAGTCCTCGGAGACCTTGCCATCAACCATATCGTGCCGATCGTCATCAGGTACCAGAATGACCTGATAGCCAATGTCAGAGGACTTAAAGAGATCCTGGCTGACGAGGAGTTTGAAAAGCTCTCCTCTGCACGCATGGAAAGGATCAGGGAAATATCAGACCATGTATTGGAGATCAAGGCACTGGTCAGGAATATGGTGGAGGAACGGAAAGTGGCCAACAAGGTCGGGGGCATTCGCGAAAAGGCAGGATTGTACAGCAAGAATGTGTTTCCATTCCTGGAAAGGATAAGGGACCATATCGACAGTCTGGAGCTGATCGTCGACAATGAGATCTGGCCCCTTCCCAAGTACAGGGAATTATTGTTTGTCAGATAGCATATGAATTCAGGCCCTTTTCCCGTTACTTATTAATATGAACGGTTCTGGTGAAAATCAATTAATTTTGTGATGTTATGAAGTCAAGGGGATTAAAATATCTGTCATTCATCATACCGGTTTTTCTGGTTATGATCTGTACGGAAAACCTGCATGCTCAGCGCAAGGATCCGGCTGCCAAAGCGAGGGAAGCCTATGCAGCCGGTGAATACATGGTTGCCATAGATCTTTTCAGGGATGCCTACAATAAAATTACGGACAGGGATACCAAGAACGATATCATTTTTCTTATCGCCGAATGCTATCGTATAACAAACCAGCCCGATAAGGCTGAACTCAGGTATAAACAAGCCATCCAGAGAGAATATCCCAACCCGCTCATTTATCTCAGGTATGCCGATGCACTAAGAATGGATGAAGAATACGGGGATGCCATGGAGCAATACCGCAGGTACGAGGAACTGGTGCCGGATGATCCCCGGGGGCAGGAAGGAATTACTTCGTGCGAGCTGGCCCAGGAATGGATGGAACATCCTTCTCCCTACGTGGTGGAGAATATGAAATATTTCAATTCCCGCCAGAGCGATTACAGCCCCTGTTATGCAGACGGGGATTACAGCATGGTTTATTTTACTTCCTCCAGGGATGAGGCGACAGGCAACGACACACATGGCGCGACCGGTGAAAATTTTTCCGATATATTCCAGTCCCGTATGGACCGCAAAGGCAAATGGAGCGTTCCCGTGGCGCTTGGGGCAAAGATCAATACGGAATTCGAAGAAGGAACGCCGATTCTGAATGAAGATTATTCAAGGATGTATTTTACCCGCTGCCAGGTCAATAAAAATGCAAATTACGGTTGCCAGATCTACACTGCAAGCAGGATCGGTGATTCCTGGTCTGATCCAGAAGAGATCAGGCTGGCTGATGACAGCATCGTTGTGGCGCACCCTGCCATTACGGCGGATGAGCTTACCTTGTATTTTGTGTCTGATATGCCCGGTGGCGTCGGGGGTAAGGATATCTGGATGGCAAGCCGGAACAGCAAAGGGGATGACTGGGGCAAACCGGTGAATCTTGAAGGGATCAATACGGTGGATGACGAAATGTTTCCCTTTGTACACAGCGACGGTACATTGTACTTTGCATCGAACGGGAGGATAGGACTCGGCGGGCTGGATATATACAAAGCCAACAGGCAGGAGGATGGAAACTGGAAGATCGAGAATATGAGGTACCCGATCAATTCCGCCGCAGATGATTTCGGGATTGTGTTCGAGAAGGAAGCGGAAAGAGGTTACTTCAGTTCAACAAGAAAAGGCAGGGGGAACGACGAGATCTATATGTTTGTGCTTCCTCCCTTGGTATTCAATGTGATCGGAGAGGTAAGGGATGATAAATCGGACGAGGTCCTGGACGGTACCCTCGTCAAATCCATCGGCAGCGACGGGATCACTGTTGAAACAACGACCGATGACGACGGAGCATTCCGTTTCATGCTGAAACCCAACACCGACTATGTTTTTGTAGCCTCGAGAGACGGCTATCTGAACGGCAAGGAACGCGAAACCACCAAGGGCCAGGAGAAAAGTACGGATTTCCGTACAACCATTTATTTGTCCAACATCCGTGAGTCCATTGAACTGTCGAACAGCAATGTATTTTATGATTTCGCCAGATGGGACCTGCGACCGGAGGCCATGGTCTCGCTTGACCAGCTGATTGAAACATTGACGGATAATCCTACCATTACCATCGAGCTGATGTCGCATACAGACAGCCGGGGCAATGATGAGGACAATATGGAATTGTCGCAGAAAAGGGCACAGTCGGTCGTGGATTACCTGATCGACAGGGGCATTGATCCTGCAAGGCTTTCTGCGAAAGGATACGGGGAAGGGATGCCCAAGGTCATCACCAAAAGGCTTCATGATACCTATGATTTTCTCGGGGAAGGCGTGGAATTGACGGAAAACTATATCAATTCCCTTCCCGCTTCCCGGCAGGAAATTGCGCATCAGCTGAACCGCCGCACGGAGTTCCGTGTACTCAGGACAGACTTCAAACCCTCTGATTAAGAACCACAGCGTAGATTTTGGAGGATAAATCCAAATACAGCCGGCGGGGTGTTTCATCCACAAAAGAGGATGTCCGCCTTGCCATCGAGGGTACTGATAAAGGTTTGTTTCCCAATGCGTTTTGCAAGGTCGTTCCGGATGTTTTGGCCGGAGATCCGCAGTATTGCACGATCATGCACGCAGACGGGGCGGGGACGAAATCTTCCCTGGCCTACATGTACTGGAAAGAGACGGGAGACATTTCTGTATGGAGGGGAATCGCGCAGGATGCCATTGTTATGAACCTCGACGACCTGCTCTGTGCGGGCGCTGCGAACAACATCCTGCTTTCTTCCACCATTGGCCGGAACAAGCTCCGCATACCCGGTGAGGTGATCACTGAGATTGTCAGCGGGACCGAAGCTTTTCTGCAAATGCTCAGGGATCACGGGCTCAGCATATATTCCACGGGCGGAGAGACTGCCGATGTGGGCGATCTGGTCCGGACCATTGTCGTGGATTCCACCGTGAGCTGCCGTTTGAGGCGGTCGGAAATCATCGGGAATAACATTCGGGCGGGGGATGTAATCGTGGGACTCTCGTCTTCAGGGCAGGCAAGTTATGAAGACCGGTACAACGGCGGGATGGGCAGCAACGGGCTCACGTCGGCCCGTCATGATCTGTTCGATAAGGCATACGCTGAAAAATATCCCGAAAGTTATGACGGGGACATTCCGTCGGAGCTGGTCTATTCCGGCACCTGCCGGCTTACGGACCCGGTTCCGGGAACACCCCTGAATGCAGGGGAACTGGTCCTTTCCCCGACCCGGACCTACGCGCCCGTCATAAAACAGGTCCTGGAACGCCACCGGTCTGCTATACACGGCATGATACATTGTTCGGGGGGCGCCCAGACAAAGGTGCTGAATTTCATCGACCGTTTGAGGGTTATAAAGGACGACCTGTTTGAGATCCCGCCCCTGTTCAGGTTGATCCAAAGCGAATCAGGCACAGCATGGGAAGAAATGTACCGTGTTTTCAACATGGGGCACCGTTTTGAGATCTATACGGATCGGGATTCAGCCGGACTGATCATTCCGCTGGCAGCGGATCTTGGCATAGAAGCCAGGGTCATAGGCCGTGTGGAGAAATCCGTAAAAAAGGAACTGATCCTTCATGGACCGGACGGCCCCGTCACTTACACCGGCTGACCGGTTCCACCCCGGTTTTTTTTTCTTAAATTTGCGCACATTGCCGTCTTAAGAGATCACAGATCATGAGCGAAAACCTGATTCTGGAAAAGCTGAAGGGCGTTAAGGAACGTTTTGAAGAGGTGGGCAGGCTGGTCGCCGATCCGGATGTCATTGCGGACATGAGCCGTTATGTGAAACTTAACAAGGAATACAAAAATCTGGAACCGGTGATCCGTGCTTATGAAGAATATAAGGATCTGTTAAGCAATATTCAGACTGCAAAGGAAATGCTTGCCAGTGAAAAAGACGAGGAACTCAGGGAAATGGCCAAAGAGGAGCTGGATGAGCTCAACAGGCAGGTTGCACCTATGGAAGAAAAAATCAAGCTCATTCTGATCCCTTCCGATCCCGAAGATGACAAGAATGCCATGCTTGAAATCAGGGCCGGGACAGGAGGGGACGAGGCCAGCATTTTTGCAGGAGACCTTTACAGGATGTATACCAAATACTGCGAATCCATGCGGTGGAAAGTCGAAGTAACAAGCTTTACCGAAGGGACAGTGGGGGGATACAAGGAGATCATCATGCATATTAAGGGTGACGGAGCCTACGGGATAATGAAGTATGAATCGGGTGTACACCGGGTTCAGCGTGTACCCCAGACAGAAACACAGGGCAGGGTGCATACCTCCGCCGCTTCTGTAGCCGTTCTTCCCGAAGCCAGCGAGTTCGATGTCGAGATTAAACCCTCTGATATACGCAAGGATACCTATTGTTCTTCCGGTCCGGGGGGACAATCGGTGAATACCACTTATTCCGCTATAAGGCTGACACATATACCCAGCGGCATTGTGGTTACCTGCCAGGATGAAAAATCACAATTAAAAAATCTCGACAAAGCCATGTCTGAACTGAGAACAAGGCTCTATAACCTGGAATACCGGAAATACCTTGATGAAATCTCCTCAAAACGCAAAACAATGGTATCTACAGGAGACAGGTCCGCCAAGATACGCACCTACAATTTTCCGCAGGGGAGGATGACGGATCACCGGATAAATCTGACCTCTTATAATCTGAATGCGGTGATGAACGGAGAATTGCAGGATATCATCGACAAACTTCAAATGGCAGAGAATGCGGAACGGCTGAAAGAAGCCGAACTGCAGGAATAAAAAAAAAACTATGGGAACCGCTGAAGGACTTTACAACCGGATCAAGGCAAAAAGATCCTTCCTGTGCATAGGTCTTGATCCCGATATGGACAGGATTCCCGGCCTTCTGAAAAAAGACAGATCACCCCTGTTCCGTTTTAACAGGGAAATTGTGGATGCAACCCATGAATTCGCCATTGCCTACAAGCCCAATCTTGCTTTTTACGAATCACAGGGGACAAGCGGCTGGACAGCACTCGAAAAGACAGTCTCCCATATCCGTTCCTCCCATCCCGATATTCTGCTGATCGCAGATGCCAAGCGGGGGGACATTGGCAATACGGCCGGCATGTATGCCCGGACCTTTTTCGGGGAACTGGATTTCGATGCCGTAACCGTTACTCCCTATATGGGCAGGGACTCGGTTTTGCCTTTCCTGGAATATGAAGACAAATGGGTGATCCTGCTGGGACTTACCTCCAATTCCGGAGCAGAGGATTTCCAGCTCCTTGAAACCGGCAAACACGGGACAAGGCTTTTTGAAGAGGTAATCCGACGGGGAGCGGAATGGGGAGACCCTGACCGTATCATGTTTGTTGCCGGAGCCACACGGCCGGATTTCATTTCGGATATACGCCGCCTTGTTCCGGATCATTTCCTGCTGATTCCCGGCGTGGGTGCGCAGGGCGGAAGCCTTGAAGAAGTTGTCAGACAAGGGTTGAATGACCGTTGCGGACTCATTGTCAATGCAAGCCGCTCCATACTTTATGCGGATTCCTCCGGTGCGTTTGCATCCGCTGCCAGGAAAGAGGCAGAATCCCTGGCCGGCAGAATGGCGGGCTTTCTTGCATGATCAGATTCTGTGAAACCGCGGCCGGCAAATCAGAGATTTAATG
>CAYOPZ010000043.1:0-26474 GCA_964406005.1 uncultured Bacteroidaceae bacterium | reverse complement strand
CAGAGCGCATGCTTGACAGGCATGAGGTCACTGGTTCGACTCCAGTACATCCCACAAAACAGGAATGGCAGTTTTTTCGTACTCAGTGACAATGATTAAAAAGAGCAGATCCCGTTTTACAGCATGGGCAATATTGCTGCCCTTATTTATGATTTACGGTTACCAGCAGGCCGGTAAGAGCCGGTCCGGTTCAGCAGGGAACAGGTTCGATCAGTCTTCTGCTGACACAGAGGGTTTTGTGCGGATATTTGATGGAGAAACCCTGAATGACTGGGAAGGAGATCCCACCTACTGGAGGGTGGAAAACGGCAGTTTGGTCGGGGAAGTTACCCCTGAGACCATTCTTCAGAGGAATTCATTTATCATATGGCGTGGTGGAGAACCGGCAGATTTTGAATTGAGACTCGATTTCAGGATTTCCGTGAGCGGCAACAGCGGCGTCAATTACCGCAGCGAACAGGTGGATACACTCCCCTTTGCGCTCAGGGGTTATCAGGCGGATATTGACGGGAGAAACATGTATACCGGGCAGAATTACGAAGAAAGGAAGCGTACAACGCTGGCGTATCACGGGCAAAAGGTTATTGTGCACTCGCAGGAGAACCCGGATGAGCCGGGATCCCTACGGGCCAATATTGCACGCAACGCATGGCAGAGCGTTGAAATTGTGGAATCGCTCGGGGATCCCGATTCATTAAACACTTATATAAAAAGCGGAGATTGGAATGAGTGTCACATCATTGCCAGGGGAAACCGGATGCAGCATTACATCAACGGCGTGTTGATGAGTGACGTCACCGATGATGATCCCGTCAACCGGAGGTTTTCGGGCCTGATAGGGGTACAGGTGCATATGGGCCCCCCGATGAAAGTTGAATACCGTAACATCAGATTAAAGGAACTGGATTGAAAGAGAAGCAATAGAAACTCTTGTTTATCACCATTTCAAAACAGTGCCATGAAATCCGGTCTGCTGACAGGACTTATACTTGTATTCCTTGCGGGTTCCTGCGATCTGATACGCAGTAAGAACGGAGGGAATGGGGGGCCTGTAGCACCCGGGGAGGATTATGCGGTCAGCAGGTCTTATTTTGATAACGGGACTCTCAGGCAGGAGGTGCCGGTCGATGATTCGAGCAGGGCCCACGGTCTTGTAAAACAATACTATCAAGACGGGAAGCTTTATGCAACCATTGAATATGTAAGAGGCAGACGCGATGGTGAGGCCATATGGTATTATAAATCGGGGCAGCCATACAGGGTTACCATATACAGGAATAATAAAAGGGAAGGGATTCAGAAAA
This sequence comes from uncultured Bacteroidaceae bacterium, assembly GCA_964406005.1. Taxonomy (GTDB): domain Bacteria; phylum Bacteroidota; class Bacteroidia; order Bacteroidales; family SM23-62; genus CAYOPZ01. The sequence goes on along the minus strand of CAYOPZ010000043.1, from coordinate 25,170 downwards.
AGTATTACGAGGATGGTGCTTTGATGGCGGAAATTCCTTACCGGAATGATGAAGTGGTCCCGGGGTTGAAGGAATATAATGAAGACGGCTCCCAAATTCCTCCTCCGAGTATCGTTGTCAGGGAGGTGGACCTGAGGAGTTCGCAGAGGAAACTGATTCTGCAGGTAAGTTTTTCAGAACGCTCCTACAATGACAGGTTTTATTATTATCAGAAGACAATTGAAGGAAATGATGTACTGATCCCTGCGCATGTTGAAAACGGAACAGGAGAAATACCGTTGAATATTTCACCCGGGGCCAATGTATCTATAAATATTCATATAAAAGGGGAAAAGACAACCGGTCTGGACAATGAACTTATTATTGAAAAAGATTATAATCTGAAGGTATCATCTGTGGATTGATTTTCTTCAGGTATTGATCAGTATAATTGGTTTTTTTAAAATGGCATAATTGTTATCTTTATAAACTTTTGTTTGCATTGTTATAACAAACGGTGTGCATGATCCCATACCTCAAATGCACGGAATCATTAAGTGCAAAAGAGAATACCTGTAAACCATTAAAAAGGAGATTGCAGTATAACAAGTTTTGTTTTTGGGTATTGATCGCAATATCGGTTCACCCGGCAGTGGCGCAGAGATCCGGCCAGTCCGACCTGACCGTTCTCCGGCAAAAAGAATACTTTGACCAGGAAAATGGCCCGGATTACAATCTTCAGAACGGCATCTGCTATGTAGATCTTTATACCCCTGCCCGGGGGCATCCCTATTTCGGTGAAAAAAGTTACAATACGGGAAGTATTGTAATCAGCGGGACGGAATATCCTGAGGTTAAGCTGAAATATGATATATGCAATCAACGGGTGCAGTTGTATTACGTCCAGCCATCCGGTGAATCCGACCAAATCATCCTATGCAATGAATTCATAGAGAGGTTCAGTTTTGACGGGAAACTGTTTCGAAAGCTATTTTTTAACGAAACGGGCGAACAATATTTTCAGGTTATTGAGGCCGGCAATATTGTTTGCTTGTATTACCATAGGAAAACAATGAGCTTTCATAATACAACGACAAGTGTCAGTTATGTTTACAGCCATCCGGGCAGGAAAGCTTATCTGTTGATTGACGGCAGTTTGCATCAGTTTTGGCCCAAGGGATCATTCGTTAGAATATTCCCGAAGGAACATCGGAAGAATATCAGGAGATACATCAGGAAAAACAGGTTTTTTATAAAGAATATCACCGACAGGGAAATGTTGCAATTACTGAACTATTGCAATGCCATTATGGATAACGGACAATGATCCGGACCGGACTTATACTCATATGCCTCTGCCTGTTCCAAAAAGGAATGGCATCCGGGGGAGACATCGTGTTTACGGGTGATTACAGGAACGTATCATTTGAGCAGTTTGTACGGGATGTTGAAGGAAAGACAGACGCGCATTTCTATTATCTTTCAGAATGGGTTTCGGATCTGGAGATAAATGCATCGGGAGAAAAATTGTCACTCACAGATGTATTGAATCAGCATCTATCCGGGCATGAACTATCCTTTTATATAGATGACTACGGGAATGTTTTTATTGCACCTGCAGACATGGTTACCTCCCTGGAGCAATCGCCGGGTATTTCCCAGCCGGGAGATGATAACCCAACAGGTGATCAATTCGTCAGTCCTGGCCAGAAGTATTTCGGTTCGGAAGGTCAGGTGATCATTGAAACCGCCACCATAGGCAGGAAAGGCCAGAGCAGTACGGGCAACAGGGCCAGCATTTACGGAAAAATATGGGACAGCAGCAACGGTGAGGCCCTGATAGGCGCTACGATCTATATAGAGGAAACCAAAACGGGTACCATCACGGATGTCAACGGACGTTACAGGATGGTATTGCAACCCGGGAGCTATACAGCCCAGATAAGTTGTCTGGGAATGAAACAAAAAACCTATGATCTTGAAGTTTATTCCGACGGGGATTTCAATATTGAAATGGAGAAGGAGATCATTCCCATTAACGAGGTTGTCATCAAGGCTGACCGGTATCAGAATGTACGCGGTATGCAGATGGGATTCGTTAATCTGGACACAAAGAAGATCAAGGAAATTCCTCTGGTCATGGGTGAAAGGGATCTGATGAAGGTAGCAAAGATGCTGCCGGGCATACAAACGGTAGGTGAAGGTTCCTCCGGATTCAATGTGCGCGGGAGCTCGGCCGACCAGAACATGTATTATATCAATAAGGTCCCGGTTTTTAACACTTCCCATCTTTTCGGTTTTTTTTCATCATTCAATCCTGATATCATTAAGGACTTCAGCCTGTATAAAAGCAATATACCCGTGGAATTCGGCGGCAGGCTGGCCTCTATTTTCAATATTTCAACAAGGGATGGGAATAAGAACAGGTTTACCGGCCGTGGCGGGATTACTCCGATTACCGGCCATATTGCCGTTGAAGGTCCGATAAAAAAGGAAAAGCATTCCTTTGTTATAAGTTTGAGGTCAACCTATTCCGACTGGTTGCTGAAACAGCTCAGGGATCCGGATATCAGGAACAGCAGGGCCTCATTTTACGATCTGGCTGCCAGCGTTAACCTGGAGCCTGACGACCGCAATCTTGTAAAAGTGTTTGGTTACTATACTTCTGATCGTTTCAAATATGCCGAAGATTTTTCCTATTACTACTCGAACAAGGGTGGATCCGTTGACTGGCGAAGAAGGATTGCACCGTCAATTTCCTCCGAAATCGCTGCTGTATTCAGCACCTATTCTTTTTCCGCGGTAAACAGTGAAATCGAGTATTCGGCATACAAACAGAACCACAGGATTGGCCACTATGAGATTACTTCCAATTTTAGCTGGGTGCCAAGCCAGAAGCATGTGGCAACTTTCGGGGGCAACCTCATATACTATGATTTGGAACGCGGACATATTACGCCTTATGGTTCAGAATCGAACAGGAATACGGTTGACCTGGGTAAAGAAAATGCGCTGGTTGCTACCCTGTATGCCGGGGATAAATATGATTTCCTCCCCTGGCTTACATTATATGGCGGGATACGTTTCGGGGTATATGGTTATCCAGGGCCGCAGGAAGTCTACACATACTACCCGGGTGGTCCGAGGGACAATTCGAATATCAGCGATACACTGGAATTCAAATCCGGGAGCATGGTGAAATCATATTCGGGCCTGGAGATCAGAACCGCGGCCAATTTCAATACCGGGGATAACAGTTCTGTCAAGCTGTCCTATAACCGTATCAAGCAGTATCTTTTCCTGCTGAGCAATACCATTGCCATAGCACCTACGGACCAGTGGAAATTGTGCGATTACCACATCAATCCCCCTTATGCCGACCAGGTTTCGGCGGGTTTTTACAAGGATTTTTCGCGAACGGGTCTGCGGACCTCGGTTGAAACCTATTATAAAAAGGCACATGATATCGTGGAATATAAGGACGGCGCGGAATTCATCACGTCCCCCCACAGCGAACAGTATGTTCTTCAGGGGGTACAATCTGCCTATGGGCTGGAACTGATGGTGGAAAAAAGCTCCGGGAGAATGAACGGCTGGATTTCATATACCCTGTCGAATTCACGGGTGAAAGTGGATGGCGGTAACAGCTGGGAACGGATCAATGAAGGATTGAGCTACCCGTCAAACTATGACAGGCCTCATGCGCTAAACGTAGTGTTTAACTACAGGTCGAACCGGAGGTTGAGCGTATCGACAAACCTGGTCTATTATACCGGAAGACCGGTTACCTATCCGGTTTCGATCTATTACATAAACGATCAGGAGATCATTCAGTATTCGAAACGCAATGCATACCGCATCCCTGATTATTTCAGGGTCGACCTTTCTTTCAACCTGGAAGGGAACCTGAAGGCAAAAAAACTGGCACACAGTTACTGGATGCTGAATTTCTACAACCTGACAGGACGTAAAAATGCCTATTCGGTTTATTTCAAATCCGAAGAAGGAAAGATCGGCGGATATAAATTATCTGTGTTCGCAAGAACACTGATCACACTTTCATGGAATTTCAAATTCGGGAATTATGCGAGTGAATAGGATCTGGCGGATTGCCCTGGTGCTGATGTATTGCACCTCGGGATGTATCGAACCTTTTAACCCGGAATTAAAGGAAAGCCAGAGATCGCTGGTTGTTGAGGGATTGGTCACGGACATGGAAGGTCTTAAGTATGTGTATGTTTCCTACTCTTCTCCATACAATGATCCCGGTAAAATTCCGGTATCCTGCCAATCCGTTGAGATCATAGACGATAAGAACAATTATTATCCTTTAAATGAATGGACTCCGGGTACCTATGCGATCTGGATGCCTTCGGAATCTCTTGTGGCAGGCAGGGGATACAAGATAAGAATCATCACTTCTGGCGGGAAACGCTATGAGTCCGGTTTTGTAAGCATGCCGGGACCGTCACCTCCGGTTGACAGTATTCATTATGATGAGGAACCCCATGAAACGGAAATTATTGGATACACAATAGACGGGGTGCGGTTTTCCATAGACCTGGACGCGCCTGACGATGCCCCGAGGAATTACCGCTGGGAACTGGAAGAGACATGGAAATATGAATCGGAATACATAGCCCCGTATATATACTATGGGGGAAGTATAGAAAACAATCCGGACATGTGGAACTTGCATTTCTGCTGGAAAACAGAAAAGATTCCCAGGATTTTTACAGGCACGACAAAAAATATTAGCGGTAACAGGCTAAGGAAATTTCCCCTTAATTATGTTTCCAACCAGAGCTACAGGCTGCGTTACAGGTACAGCCTTCTGGTCAGGCAATATGCCCTGAGCGATGAATCTTATTTATACTGGCACCGGGTGGAGACACAAACCCAGGAAACCGGGGGACTGTATGAAACACAACCGGCGCAACTGAAGGGGAATGTATTCAGGGTTAATGATCCGGATGAACAGGTGCTGGGATATTTCGATGTATGTTCGGTATCTGAGAAACGTATTTTTGTCGATACGGCGTTTCATTATCGGTTTCCCCGTCAGGCCTGTCCCTATGATACGATTTCAACGAGGGAGCAACTGCAAAATCATACGGAATATCCGGTTTATCTCATTTCGTTATCTGAAATGGGTATGGGATATCCCTATGTAACTGCAGCAAATATATGTTTTGACTGTACCTTGGGGGGAGGAACGAATATAAAACCTGATTTCTGGGAATAATTACGGTCTGGACATGAAAATGGAAAGGACATTGCTGATATGGATTGCGGGAATCCTTGCGTTGTCTGCCCCGTATGAAATTAAGGGGCAGTCAGGGCAACAGGATCCCAACCTGTTGAATTCTGCCGTTTACAGGGAAAGCTACCGCTTGTTTACCGACAGGGATATATATGCGGTGAACGAAAGGATACTGTTCAGGGCATTTAACACCAGCGCCCCGGAGCTGAAAAAGTCGGACTGGAGCAAAGTGCTTTACGTCGAATTGCTTAACGGCAGCAATACTCCGGTCAGACAGGCGAAGTACCTTCTGAGCGAGGAGGGAACATGGGGCTACCTTGATATTCCCGATTCCCTTACGACCGGTTCCTACTGTCTCAGGGCATATACGAAATGGATGAGGAATTTTGATCCCGGGGGCTTTTTCCATGCAGTGCTGACCATTGTCAATCCCCGGAAGCAGGGATCATCGTGGAGCACAGATGCCGGTTCATCAACCGTCTTTTCCGGACCGGCTCAAAGGTCTTCCGATGTGATCGACTGCCGGACGGACAGGAAATCATATGGCAAAAGGGAAAAAGTAACCGTAAGCTTATCTGCTGACGGAACTGGAATTGACTCCGGTGACGGCTATTGCCTGACCGTGGTTAAAAAGGATTTTCTTGACACGGAAGGCGTTACGGATCTTTCCGGTATTGCGGGTGCTCCCAGGTTCGATTCCGTCAGGTACCTGCCTGAAACCCGCGGACTCTCGGTCACAGGAGAAATTCTGACTTCCCGGCATGAACCTGCAGCTTACAGGGAAACCTATCTGACCTTACTGGGGAGCATGCCCGACTGTCTGGGATCTACGAGTGACTATTCGGGGAGGATAAATATTTCCGTACCGCAACATTACGGATCACAGGATGTACTGATTGTTGTGGATGAAAGCGATCCCGTCGAGGTGGTTCTGGACAACGAATTTTCAAAAGACTTCATACCGGCATCGGAACTGCCGTACCGGGATCCCTCAGGCCGGATCTCATCAATGGAGGAGATCATGATACATATGCAGGTTAAGGAGGCATTCGGGTCCGGCATGAAAGATACCCTGGAATCCGTGCAGGACAGGTTGCCCGGAACGAATTTTTACGGAAAACCGGCCAGGAGAATAAGGCCGGATTTTTATATTGACCTTCCCACCCTGGAAGAATTCTTTTTTGAACTGATCCATGAAGTCACAATCAGAAGATCGAAAAAAGTAAGATCTTTTGTCATATACCCGCTTACATTTCTGAAGCCCCTTGTTTTGCTTGATTATGTACCTGTTTTTGACATAGAAACCATCATGCCTGTATCCCCCCAGAGGATAGAATACATTGACATCATAGACGACATGTACCTGAGGGGGGACAGTTATTACGGGGGCATCATCAACATCGTTTCCCGCGAAAGTGACCGGGGGGGAGTGGATCTGCCCGGAAATTCCTTTTTTTTCACATACAGGTCGTTTGAGACACAGGATGAAATCGTTTTTCCCGATTATAATGAGAAACAGGGTACCGGCAGGATCGCGGATGTCAGGAATACCCTTTACTGGCTTCCCGATGTTGATATAAATGATGAAACCGGGAGGCAATTTGATTTTTTTACTTCCGACATCCCCGGCGAATATATGATTATCGTTCGCGGCATCAACGGGAACGGAGAGATTGTTCAGGGACAGTGCGACTTTGTCGTGGAGTGATCAATCTTCATCAGAATCTGAACCTGGGTGTGCGGAGGGGTCCGACTCTTCTTTTAGCTTTCTGATCAGGTCACGGATGTTCCTGGCGCCACCCCCGGTCACAAGTACAGAAAGGACGGCGAAAAGCACTATCCCGAGGATAAGGACAATTTTCCATATTACGGCCCAGGTTTCAATCGACATGGCTTTCCTGTTTTTTTAACGGGTTTTTATTTTTGCGGCCGGGGAACAAAAGGGATCCCGTTACCATAAGAAACAACGTTGCAATGATGGAAGCAAGCCCCACACGTGCACTTGACATTTTTATACCGAGCAGGGTCTGGACAGGTTCCAGTCCCGCCAGGGCAAAGATACCACCGATCAGTGCCAGAAAAGCCCCTGTCGGGCTGGTACGCTTCCAGTAAAGTCCCCCGAGAAGCAGCGCAAATGCACCTGTAAAATATATGGCTCCGGTCACAGCCATGTAATCCCAGATGTCCTCGTTGCCGGAATAAAACAATCCCCAGTAAAGGACAAAACCGCCGATCAGAACGATGAATACCCTTGACAGGTTGACTTTCCTTTTTGAGCTGAGAGGTTTTCCGATGGTTTTGTATATGGGTGCGATCACATCCTGTGTCAGGGAAGTGCTCCAGCACAGAAGATAGCTGTCATGGGTTGACATGAAGGCCGCCAGCATCCCTGCCGTAACCAGGCCGATCAGCCCCGCAGGGAGGATTTTCCCGAGGAAAAAAGGCATCCCGTAAAGGTTGTCAACGGCTTCCATCCCTGCGGGCAGGGAGGCGGGAGGGGGATAGCCGGCCGGGAAAAACAGCTCCCTGAAACCGGGATGGATCATGATGAAAACAAAAGCTGAAATGCCCCAGAAATAAGGGATCAGGAAGCGTATAAGGAAGGATATGGAAGAGAACATGTATTGTCGCTTGACAATGCGGGGATTTTCCATTGACAATGCCCTTGCCACAGCCGTAGGCCAGATGGCACAGCTTACCAGCCCAAGGAAGAACATCCAGAGGATGTATTCCCATCCGAACCCGTTTTCAGATATTGTCGGATCGAAGCCGGCGGTGCCCATGACATCCTGTACGGTTTGGAAGATATTGCTCCATCCGAGCCTGCTTATGGCAATAAAGGTAATCGCAAGAAGGCTTACGGAAAGTACGACAAATTGGATATAATCGGCAATGACAACAGAGATCATACCTCCGAGGACGGTATAGACCAGTACCAGTGTGATCAGGAATATCATTACGGCGGGCAGGGCCCAGCTTGTTGCTGAAAGTCCCGTAATGCCCACTATGAATATGGATCCTACCTTCAGGAAAAGACCCATGTTCAGGATTCCGCCCAGCACCATCATGATCCCCCCGAGTATTCTTGTTTTACGATCGAAACGTTTTTCATAGAATTCCGGTATGGTAAGGACCTTCATTTCTCTCAGCCGGTAAACAATGAACCCGGTCACTCCGACCATAAAGGTCGCGATCATGGCTGCAACGGCTATGTGAAAGGCTGCGAATCCGCCTGTAAATCCCTTCTGGGCGCTGTACATAACCGTGATCAGTCCCAGCTCTGTACCTGTCATAGTGGCGATGCCCAGCCACAGGCCGAGGTTCCGGCCGGCGGTCACAAAATCCCGCATGTTTTTTACAAATTTTCTGACATAGAACCCTATGCCGACGGAAATCAAAGGATAGAGGATGACAATCATCCAGTCAATGGCGGAGAAATTGGTATCTGACAGCGGATTGTTCATGAAATCACCTTATCCGGATATAATTCTTAAACTCACCCAGGCGCAGGCCGAACAGCAGGTATTTTTCAAGGAAGGAAATGATGCGGTACTTCAGTCTGTCGTGTTTTGCCCGGGGTCTGTTCGCACTGATCCTGCCGCTGCAGCGGAGCTGGCCCTGCCAGTTGAATTTTGCCATCCATTCCGCCATTACGGCAGGATGCGTTCCCCTGAAGACCGGTACGCGGTTCAGGGGGCCGTAATCAAATTTTTTACTGAACTGTTGATCCCTGATCATTTGTTCCACTTTGTATTTCCCCCTGTGATGGGTTGTAAATGCCTTGATTTTCCTGGACATAAGGTCCGGGGGCCTGACCCAGCCATAGTGGTATATACAGGCGTCCAGTTCAATGACCTTTAACTTGCCGGTGTTCTTCTGTCTTCTGTAATCGACTCCGTCGAACCCGGGGATCCTCCGGAAAGACTGAGCCGATTCCCATGAATGGATCTCAGGATCGTTCCTGATGATCCGGATTTCCTTACGGTACCATGTATGTGAATTTTGTATGTGGGAATAATCTCCCCAGAAATGGAGGTATTTGAAAAGAAAACCTTCAACGCGCCTGTCATCCAGGTATTCCTCACAGCTGCGCCGGATCAGTGGAAGGTCCTTTTCGTGCACCACCTCGTCTGACTGCAGGTAAAACAGCCAGTCTCCCTTGCAATGATCCCTGGCAATGTCCGTCTGATGGGCATGCTCGGTACCCCTGGGGTATTTTATTATGTCCCAGACAGTATCAATGATCCTTATTTTATCGCTTCCGATACTGAGGATGGCGTCCCTGCTGTTGTCATCCCTGTCACAGTCGCCCAGAGCTACAACAAATTCATCCACAAGCGGAAGTATGGAAAGGACCACCTGCTTTATCGGGTAGTACAGCTTGCCGGCATTTCTGACCATACTGAAACCGCTGATCTTCATATGAGATGGCAATTTGAGAAATTCAATCAAATCTTGCAAGGGCTTTTTCCGCAATGCTGTCTCCGATGGAAAGTGCTGCTGTTGCAGCAGGCGATGGAGCGTTCAGCACGTTAATGGCCCACCTGTTCTCGGCAAAAACGAAATCATCCAGCAATTCTCCGTCCCTGCTGCATGCCAGGGCACGTACGCCCGCAGCACCGGGTTCGAGGTCATCCTTCCTTATTTCGGGGATGAGACGCTGCAAAGCCCTTGTAAAAGCAGGTAAATTATAGGAACGGTAGAATTCTGACAACCCGAATTTCATGAACCTGAACATGACTTTCTGAAATCCCGGCCAGCCGAGTGACCTGCCAAGATCTGCCAGCGAAATATCGGATTTACGGTAACCTTCCTTCTTAAATGCAAATACGGCATTGGGTCCGGCTTCAACGGTTCCCTTAATCATCCGGGTGAAGTGGATTCCCAGCCAGGGGAAATCGGGATTGGGCGTCGGATAAACCAGGTGTTTTACAAGGTGTTCCTTCTCCTTTTTTAATCTCATGTATTCTCCCCTGAAGGGTATGATACGCAGGTTCAGCCTGGGAACGGTCAGGGAAGCGATCTCATCGGAATTCAGCCCTGCCGTATTGATGACCAGCTTTGTGGAATATACATCCGCTCCGGCAACGATATCAGAATGGCCTGAACGGGTGAGGATTTTACGGACTTTCCGGTTAAAAACAATGTTCCCGCCCTGCTCGCCTGTGATTTTATACGCCATTTTTTCAGCGACTGTTTTAAAGTCGATGATCCCCGTATAGGGAACATGTATGGCCTTCACACCGTTCACATGGGGTTCGATTTCCTTTACTTCCCCGGCAGAAATGATCCGGATCCTGTCAAGTCCGTTCTTTTTTCCTTTTTCCAAGACAGATTCCAGAATGGGAATTTCTTCATGGCTGGCCGCAACAATGATCTTTCCGCAGAGTTCATAGGGGATTCCTTCCCGGTCGGCAAATTCGCATAACTGCCGGTATCCGTCGAGGCAATTCACGGCCCGCAGGCTTCCGGGGCGGTAATAAATCCCGGAATGCATGACCCCGCTGTTATTCCCGGTCTGGTGCATCGCTACTCCCTGTTCTTTTTCCAGGATAAGGACTTTTGTTCCGGGATTTTTACCCAGTATCTTATAAGCCGTGGCGAGACCGACAATACCTGCGCCTATGATTGTAATATCGTATTGCATATATGGATTGATTTAGTTCAGGTAGTCATGAATGACCTTGTCATACTGTCCGGAAATCCGGCTTAGCACCGGGCTGTCGACAGGTATTTTCTGATCATCGACCACGGATACCGGGAGCACCTTGGTTGATGTCCCGCTCAGGAACAGGGCTTCACAGGATGATAATTCATTCAGTTCCAGTTTTCTGCGAACTACCTTTATTCCGAGCCGGTCACAAATTGCTATGATGTGCCTGCGTGTGATGCCGGGCAGTACGGTCTCGTCCGGAGGGGTGATGAGAGAACCTTTGAAAACAGCAAAAACATTTGCTTTACTGGCTTCCGTCACATGTCCCCGGGGGTTTATCAGCAATGCTTCAAAAGCGGTTGTCCGCGCAAGGGCTTCGGCCACCATCATTCTGAATTCAGGCCTCCAGATCTTTGTATTCGGATCATTCCTCTCGAAAGGGAAAGTGATGACCTTTACCCCGTTACTGTATTCGGATCCGGTCGGGTAACGGTGTTTTACAAAATAAGCCAGGAATGACCTGCTTGAGTCTTCACGGATGTTCATAACAATTTTTATATTCCCTTCCCTGCATTCATTTTTATCCAGGAGGTCCCGGATCCCCGCACAGATCTCATCCCGGCTGAGCCATGAATCCGTTCCGGAAAACTTCAGTGACCTGAAAAAACGTTCAAGGTGATCTTCAAGAAAGAGAAGCTTGCTGCCCGCCAGCCGGATTACCTCATACACTGAAGTACCTGTATTGATAAGCCCGATGTCGAATGAATCACAATCCCTGACTTCTTTGTTGAGAATAAAATATGGCTGGACGCATTCCTCCATGATCGCCCGCAAAAGTAGGAATTTTATTCAAATCCGGGGGAAGAAGTTATTTCCCCTATTTGTAATGAATTTTATAACTTTGTCAGATAATCCTGTTCTGTCTGAAATAAGTTCAGCATCCGTGTATTCCTTTCCATTCGGGTCACGGGGATGAAAAATTTATGTAAATAATTGAATTTTATATATATTGTAGCTGCTAAAAATCCAGGATATGAAAACCAAGCTGGTGTTTTTTGTGGATGATGACAAAATGATCCTGAACCTGCTTGAATACACATTTAAAAGCAGACAGGGGATAGAAGTTAAAACTTTTTTTTCGGGCGAAGAATGCCTCGAAAACATGAGTCTTAAACCCGATCTGGTTGTATTGGATCATCTTTTTCCCACTGACACGGGGCAGTTGACAGGGCTTGATGTAATAAAGAAAATGCGGGAGGTAAACAAGGACGTTTCAATCATCGTCCTTTCCAGCCAGCAGGATGAAAAGCTGATCCCGGAATTCCTCGCATCCGGTGCCAAACAATATATCTCAAAAGACGATTACTTCATTGATGCGCTGATCGAATCCATAGAAGCCGAAGTGGGCACACTTGGCTGATGGATGTCTTACGTTCCTGATTTGCCGTATGCCTCCGGGCATGGAAAAACTTTTGTAAATTGATTATTATATTTTACTTTTGCACGATTAATTTTAAGTGCTGTGGGAGGACCGGGGCAATATTCAATACCCTTCAGGGGCTTGAAAGAAGGCAGGCACAATTTTCACTTTGATATTGACAATACGTTCTTTGATCATTTTGAGTCGTCGGAAATTAAAGAAGGAAATGTTGCGGTCAGGGTTGAACTTGAAAATCACAGTCGGTTTCTGGAACTCAGGTTTTATATTGCGGGCACGGTAAAGGTCATCTGTGACAGGTGCCTGGATTCTTTTCCCCTGGATATAGAAGAGAAAAATGCCGTCTTGTATGTGCGGTTCGGGGAGGAAAACCATGAACAAACCGCTGAGCTGATTATTCTTTCGGATTCGGAGAATGAGATCAACCTGGCGCAATACATATATGAATTCATTCATCTGGCGCTTCCCAGCCAGAGAATCCATCCTGAAAAGGATGGACTTTCAGGCTGTAACCCTGAAATGACAGAAAAGCTGAAGGAGCATTCGGCAGGCGGTTCAAAAACTACAACTGATCCCAGATGGGATAAATTGAAAGGAATTGGTTAGTTATAACCCGTTGCTGCAAAATTTGCAGAAAGAAAATTTTAGTTTTAATGGCTCATCCAAAGAGAAAAACATCCAAACAGAGAAGGGATAAGAGAAGGACCCATTACAAGGCAAAATCACCTACCCTTGCAACCTGCCCGACAACCGGGACCGTACATCAGTACCACCGTGCATATTATGTGGATGGGAATCTGTATTATAAAGGCAAACTGGTTGTTGAAGAAGAGATAAAGAAATAGGATCTCTTTATAAACCAACTGGTGTTTCATGCGAATCGGTGTCGACATTATGGGCGGAGATCATGCACCGGACGCTACCCTGCTGGGAGCGGTCCTGGCACGCGAAGAACTGCCCGGTAATGTCGAAATGATATTGTTTGGCGACCGGAACCGGATCGATGAAATTGTAACCCGAAAAGGATACGATCCCGGGGGATTTACCGTTTTTCATACTTCGCAGCACATCACAATGGAGGATCATCCGGCAAAGGTTTACTCAATGAAGCCGGATTCGGGGATTGCCACGGGGCTCAGGATGTTGAAGAATGGAGAACTTGACGGCTTTGCTTCGGCAGGCAATACCGGTGCCCTGCTCGTGGGATCAATGCGCATCGTCAATTCCTTACCAGGCGTAATCCGGCCCTGTATCACTGCTTCGATACCGAATGATTACGGTAACCCTACGATTTTGCTTGACGTAGGTCTGAATCCCGATTGCCGGCCTGATGTACTGTATCAGTATGCCATTCTCGGATCCATTTATACAGAAATTATATATGGAATAAAGAATCCCAGGGTCGGGCTGTTGAATATCGGGCTGGAAGAGGAAAAGGGCAACCTTTTGACCAAGGCCACCTATCAGGCGATGAAAGGGACAAAAGATTTCAATTTCATTGGAAATGTTGAGGGAAATGATTTCTTTCGCGACGGTTTTGTTGATGTCGTCGTATGTGACGGTTTCGTAGGGAATGTGCTGATTAAGGAGATGGAAGCATTTTATTCAATGCTGACACGCAGAAAAATCGGAGATGACTTTACCGGGCGCTTCAATTTCGAACAGCATGGCGGAACACCGGTACTGGGAATATACAAACCCGTAGTCGTAGGTCACGGAATGTCGAATGAAAAAGCCGTCAGGACTATGATCCTGCAGACGCGGGACGTAATTGAATCGGACTTAACAGGAAGAATAAAGAAAATATTTCAGTAATGACAACTATCAGGGCAGCAATCACGGGTGTCGGAGGTTACGTCCCCGAGTACAGGCTTACCAATGATGAACTAAGCACAATGGTGGATACCAGTGATGAATGGATCATGCAACGGATCGGTATCAGGGAGCGAAGAATCCTGAAAGGAAAAGGGAAAGCCACATCTGACATGGGAATAAGAGCGGTACAGGAACTGATGGCCAAAACCGGGACAGCCCCGGGGGATGTCGAGGTGCTTATCACCGCCACCATTACTCCGGATATGTTTTTCCCTTCCACATCCAACATCGTTGCATATAGGACGGGCATGAAAAATGCATGGACATTTGACCTGGCAGCCGCATGCTCGGGATTCCTTTTTGCGCTTGAAACGGGTGCCGGCTTGATAGAAAGCGGCCGTTACAGCAAGATCATTGTTCTTGGTGCGGATAAAATGTCAAGCATTGTGGATTATACAGACAGGACGACATGCCCGCTTTTCGGTGACGCAGCTGCAGCCGTGCTCCTGGAGCCCACCACCGAAAATACCGGTGTGATAGACCATATGCTGCACACGGATGGTTCGGGTGCATCGGTCCTGCATATGAAAGCAGGGGGATCCCGCCGGCCGGCCAGCCATGAAACGGTTGACAACGGGGAGCATTATGTTTACCAGGAAGGGCAGACCGTTTTTAAGTTTGCGGTCTCAAATATGGCAGATATATCCGTGGCCATGATGAAGAAACATGATATTTCCCCGGAAGAGCTTGCCTGGCTGGTCCCACACCAGGCAAACCTGAGGATCATCGAAGCCACGGCAAAAAGGATGGGGATTACCAGGGACAAGGTTATGATAAACATTGACCGTTACGGGAATACCACTGCAGCCACCATACCCCTGTGTTTATGGGAATGGGAGGACCGGCTCAGGAAAGACGATAAGATCATCCTGGCTGCATTCGGAGGAGGATTTACCTGGGGTGCAATTTACCTGAAATGGGCATACGACAGGAAGAATCTGTAAGAAATTGCTGAATCTGACAGGTTTTTATAAATTTGAATTTGCTTTAATATTCATTTAGTACCGATTAAAAAGGATCAAATGGCAAAGATTTATAACGAGAACGAAACCAACGGGATAAACATCATAGGCATAGGCACCAGAATTACCGGGGATATAGATTCCAACGGAGACATAAGGGTAGATGGGAGCCTTACCGGGAAACTGTTTACAAAGGGCAAGGTGGTAATCGGAGAAACAGGTATAGTGAAAGGCGAGATCAGCTGCAAGAATTCAGATGTTGAAGGCTCCATCGAAGGGAAGATCACCGTTGCCCAGCTGCTTTCCCTCAAGGCAAAATCACGGATCACCGGAGACATCATTGCCAGCAAACTTGCCATTGAACCGGGATGCCAGTTTACCGGAAACTGTGATATGGCTGCCGTCACCCCCAGCGATGAAGAACCAGTTAAAACCGAACCCAAAGAAAAGCCGGCCCTCGACACCAAGTAATTATGCGAAGTATACGGGCATTGCTTTTCAAATGATTGCGATCATTCTCGCAGGGGTGTTCGGAGGGATCAAGCTGGATAAAGCGGTGGAAAGAATGGAATTCCCGCTTTTTACACTTCTGTTTACTCTCCTGGCAGTCTGTTTTTCCATTTATTACACCATCAAAGACTTCATCCGGATCAAATAGTATTTTTATTATGTCCGAACCGGTAAGAAAATTCCTCTTCCGCCTGCTTATCCTGACCCTTGTCCTTACCTGTGCGGGTTATGGCCTGTTTGCCTGGTTCCTTCGCAGGTTCTATTTTTCGCTGTTTCCTGTCATCCCGGTCTTTCTTTTTTCCATTACATTTGCATTTCACCTATATCTGGTCAGGGCCGGCAAAAACGATCCCCGGAAATTCATTTCCAGGTACCTGGGGGCCATGGGCCTGAAACTGGCCATCTATCTTGTATTTATAGTCATTATCCTCGCCGCGGACACCTCCCATGCAGTTGCATTCCTTGTAAGTTTCCTTGTTATGTACAGTGCCTTTACTCTTTTCGAGGTCATATCCATTTTAAATACGCTCAAAAACAGACCCTAAACCATCGAATAATTATTGTTTTTACTTATTTTTAGTACCTCTTAGGAAATTCGAAAATCTTGGGAAGGAAGATCATTTCATACATTCTGGGAGCGTTTTTGCTCATTGTCCTTTTATCTGCGCAAACAGGACATTCCGGTCTGCAAAACGGGCGGAACGAAGGAACCGGGCAACCTGGCCCGGCGAACCCGGAATATGCAGCAAACGGAGATCATGGTGAATCGGATGGGAGTTTTGTTCCCTCCGCATTCATTTTTAACCATGTTCTTGATGCCTACGAGTGGCACATCCTTACCTACAGGGACTTCCACCTGAGCATTCCCCTTCCGGTCATCATCTACAGCAAGACCAGGGGCCTGAATGTATTCATGTTTTCCAGGTTTCACCACGGACATTCCGATTATAAAGGATTCCGGTTTGAAACACAGGGGGATTACAGAGGGAAGATCGTGGAGCTTGACGGAGATGGCAGTACAGTGCTTCCCGCACTTGACCTTTCCTTTACCAAGAACGTTCTGGCGATACTGGTCAGCCTGGTCCTGATGCTCTGGGTCTTTATTGCTGTGGCAAAAGCCTATGGCAGAAGAGAGGGGCAGGCGCCGAAAGGTCTCCAAAACCTTGTTGAGCCCATTATACTGTTCATCCGGGATGAAATTGCCAGGCCTTCCATCGGCGAAAAAAAATACGGGAAGTTTCTTCCTTACCTTCTGACCATTTTCTTTTTTATCTGGATCAACAATATGATGGGACTGATCCCGATATTTCCCGGGGGGGCGAACATTACGGGGAACATCACTGTAACAATGGTGCTTGCCCTGTTCACATTTTTCATTACAACCATAAACGGCAACCGCATTTACTGG
Source organism: uncultured Bacteroidaceae bacterium (assembly GCA_964406005.1). GTDB lineage: Bacteria > Bacteroidota > Bacteroidia > Bacteroidales > SM23-62 > CAYOPZ01. The sequence continues at coordinate 8,082 of CAYOPZ010000043.1, read as the reverse complement.
GTGCACATCGTCAACACTCCGGGGGTACCATGGTGGTTGAAACTCCCTGTTCCGCTGCTGCCTGTTATGGAACTCCTGGGCATGTTCACCAAGCCCTTTGTCCTGATGGTCAGGTTGTTTGCCAATATTGCTGCAGGGCACATCGTTGCGCTGGGCTTTTTCAGTTTGATCTTTATTTTCGGGCAGATGAACGTAGCACTCGGTTACGGGGTATCCGTGGTAAGTCTTGCGTTTACCGTCTTTATGTTCATGCTGGAATTGCTTGTTGCATTGATACAGGCGTATGTGTTTACCATCCTGTCGGCATTGTATTTCGGAATGGCCACGGAGGAACATCACCAGTAGTTTTTTAATTAAATATATTGTTATGAGTACAATGATGGTTATTTTACAAGCGGCGACCGGGGACCTGACAGCGTTCGGGAACCTGGGTGCGGCCCTGGGAGCCGGGATAGCGGTCCTGGGAGCAGGGCTGGGTATAGGCCGGATCGGAGGCACTGCCATGGAAGCCATTGCAAGGCAGCCGGAAGCTGCAGGAGACATCCGGTCAAACATGATCGTTGTAGCGGCATTGATTGAAGGCGTAGCCTTCTTTGCGATCGTGGTTTGTCTGCTGATCCTCTTCATGGGTGGCGGTCAGGCCCAGTAAAGCAGCAGAATTTACCCGGCAACCCTGCGATTGGCAGGGTTGCCGGGATTTAACCGACAATTAATACGAAACGATATGGAACTTGTAAGTCCGGACCTGGGAACCATTTTCTGGATGCTGCTGATGTTCATCATCGTGTTGGCCATCCTGAAAAAATTTGCGTGGAAACCCATCCTGAATGCACTTCAGAAAAGGGAACGGTCAATAGAAGACGCACTTCGCTCTGCAGAACGGGCAAGGGCGGAAATGGAAAAGCTGAAGGCAGACAATGAACTGATCATGGACGAAGCACGGAAGGAACGTGAGGAATTGCTAAAGGAAACAAGGCAGACGGGTGAAAAGCTCCTGGATGAAGCTAAAAACAAGGCAGGGTCGGAAGCCCATCGGATATTAAAGGCTGCACGTGAACAGATAGAGCATGAGAAATCTGCTGCCGTTTCCGAGATCCGTGATCAGATGGCGGAACTTTCCGTGCATATCGCCGAAAAGATACTCAGGGAAAAACTGAAAGGCGACAGGGAGCAGCAAAAATTGATTGAAAAACTCTTGAATGAAACAAAACTGAACTAGATTTCAAAGCGCCGCTGCAAATATTGCTACGCAACATTCAAAGGCGGCTTATTTGAAATCTAATTCAGTTAAAATTTAAAAAACAGGGATGAGTGAAAGCAGGATAACCGTAAGTTATGCCAGGGCGCTTTTCCTTGCAGCCAGGGACCAGGAAGTTCTGGACAAGACCAGGTATGACGCAGAGCTTCTGCTGGAGATTACAACGGATTCTGCCGAAGTCAGACAACTGCTTGAAAGCCCGGTTATCAATTCATCGAAGAAACTGCAGGTATTTCATTCCCTGTTTTCAGGCAGGGTCGGCAACCTTACCCTTGAGTTCCTGAAGCTTGTTACGGAGAATAGGCGTGAGGAATACATACCCGGAATGTGCCGGCATTTTATTAACCTTTACAAGCAGGAAAGGGGAATACTGCAGGCAAATATCGCCACTGCCGTCCCCCTTTCAGAGCGTACACGGGAAGAAGTCATTTCCATTGTCAGGGAAGCTTTCAAGGCAAAAATAGAATTGAATGAACAGGTAAATGAAAACCTGATCGGGGGATTTGTAATCAGGGTGGAGGACAGGCAGCTCGATGCAAGTGTCAGGGGGAAACTCCGGAAGATTAAAAAAGAATTGCAGGCCTGAAGGCCTGATCGTATTAAAACCAGATAATAATGACTCAGATCAAACCCTCAGAGATATCGGAAGTACTGAAAAAGCAGCTTGAAGGATTGAAAACAGGCGAGGAGCTCGAAGAAGTGGGAACGGTTCTTCAGGTGGGCGACGGTATTGCCAGGATCTACGGACTGACAAACGTACAGGCCAACGAATTGATAGAATTTGAGAACGGCATCAAGGGCATGGTGCTTAACCTGGAAGAGGACAATGTAGGCGCTGTGCTTTTCGGCTCGTCCGAAGACATCAGCGAAGGAGACATGGTGAAAAGGACCGGCAGGATCGTTTCGCTGAATGTAGGAGAAGGCATGCTGGGAAGGGTGATAAACACCATAGGAGAGCCTCTTGACGGGAAAGGCCCTGTCAAGGGCAAAACCTTTGAACTGCCCCTCGAAAGAAAAGCGCCGGGAGTGATATTCCGCCAGCCGGTGAACGAACCCCTGCAGACGGGCATCAAAGCCATCGACGCCATGATCCCTATCGGAAGGGGGCAGAGAGAACTTATCATAGGTGACCGCCAGACGGGAAAAACGGCCATCGCCGTTGATACCATTTTAAACCAGAAGGAATTTTATGACAGGGGCGAACCTGTTTATTGTGTTTATGTTGCCGTCGGGCAGAAAGGGTCGACGGTTGCGAATATTGCCGATACCCTGGAACATTACGGGGCCATGAATTACACTGTCATCGTATCTGCAACCGCCTCGGATCCTGCCGCACTCCAGTTTTATGCTCCGTTTGCCGGGTGTACAATCGGAGAATTCTTCCGGGATACGGGCCGCCCTGCACTTATCATATATGATGATCTTTCAAAGCAGGCGGTTTCCTATCGCGAAGTCTCCCTGCTGCTGAGAAGGCCTCCCGGAAGAGAAGCCTATCCCGGGGATATTTTTTACCTGCATTCCAGGTTGCTTGAAAGGGCTGCCAAGATCATCGAATCGGATGAAATTGCCAGGCAAATGAACGACCTTCCTGAAGTCCTCAGGCCCATTGTCAAAGGTGGCGGTTCCCTGACGGCACTACCGATTATCGAAACACAGGCAGGGGACGTATCCGCCTATATACCGACCAATGTGATTTCCATTACAGACGGTCAGATCTTCCTTGAATCCAGCCTGTTCAATGCAGGTGTCAGGCCCGCCATCAATGTTGGTATCTCTGTTTCGAGGGTTGGAGGCAAAGCACAGCTCAAGGCCATGAAATCCGTAGCGGGTACCCTGAAGCTTGACCAGGCCCAGTTCCGGGAACTGGAGGCATTTTCAAAATTCGGATCCGATCTTGATAAAGCTACACTGGCAGTGCTCGACAAAGGTGTGAAAAACGTGGAAATCCTGAAACAGGGCCAGCATTCCCCGGTTTCGGTGGGAAGACAGATTGCCATCATTTACTGTGGGACGAATGCACTTCTGGCAAACGTTCCCGTTGACAGAGTGAAGGAGTTTGAGTCTGAGTTTCTGGATTTCCTGGAAGTCAAGCATAAGGATGTGATGAAAACCCTCAGCCAGGGAGACATCACATCAAAGGAGAAGGATATCCTGGATAAGGCAGCCAGGGAACTGGCAGGCAGGTACGAAGAGAAGGAAGGATAAAACCATGAAAGGTATGACATGCCGAGCTTAAAGGAAATACGCGGCAGACTGGCTTCGGTTGCTTCGACCAGGCAGATCACCAATGCGATGAAAATGGTGTCTGCCGCAAAGCTTAGAAAAGCCCAGAACGCAATTCTGCAGATGAGGCCGTATGCTCAACAATTGCATATGATACTTACCCATCTGAGCGATGCGATAAAGGATGAGGAAGACGATCCATATGGCGTGGAAAGGGAACTGGAACGGGTACTTTTTGTTGTCATTACGTCCAACCGTGGACTGTGCGGATCATTCAACACATACATCCTGAAGAGCTCATTACAGATGGCAGAGGAAGAGTACACCGACCTTTTCAGGCAAAAGAGGGTGGATTTTTATGCCATAGGGAAAAGGGGGACCGATTTCCTGAAGAAGAAACATGTCAATCTTGTGGGTGTTAACAACGAACTGTTCGACAATCTGAGCTTTGGGAAGGCCATGCCGGTTGCAGAAACCATTATGGAATATTACGCCGGCAGGAAATATGACAGGGTGCTGCTTTTTTATAACCAGTTTAAGAATGCTGCCGTACAGATCCCCACGGCGGAACAGTTCCTTCCCGTCGTGGTCCCTGAGCAGGAAAAAGACGAAGAGATCATACTTGATTATATATATGAACCCTCCAAGGAATACATCGTTTATGAGCTTATACCCAAAAGCCTCAAGATACAATTTTACAGGGCACTGCTTGATTCCCATGCCGCAGAGCACGGAGCACGCATGACAGCCATGCACAAAGCCACCGATAATGCCACGGAGCTTATGCGCGATCTGAGACTTCAGTACAATAAGGAACGGCAGAGTTCCATTACAAACGAGATCCTGGAAATCGTATCGGGTGCAGAAGCATTAAGCGGCTAGTACTCTTCCCAGTGCTTTATGGCGATCTCTTCCTCGCGTATCTTGCAGAAGGCGATCAGGAATGCACTTGCAAGCCTTGCATTGGTGATCAGGGGGATGTTGTAATCCACGGCGCTCCTCCGGATGGAGTAGTCGTTGCTCAGCTCGTCCGAGCTCAGGTCCTTGGGAATATTGATCACAAGGTCTATCATCTTGTTCTGTATATATTCGAGGGTATTCGGTTTTTTATCCTCGTCCGGCCAGTACAGCACCGTGGCTTCGATATTGTTCATTTTCAGGAAATCGGCTGTCCCTTTCGTGGCAAAAAGATTATATCCTTTTTCACTGAGCAAACGGCAGCTGTTGACAAGTTCCACCTTTGAACGCATGGGTCCCGTTGACAGCAATATGTTCTTTTTGGGAATATTGTATCCGACCGAAAGCATGGATTTCAGGATGGCTTCATAGAAGTTTTCACCTATGCAGCCCACTTCTCCGGTCGATGACATATCCACGCCCAGGACAGGATCTGCCTGTTTCAGTCTTGCGAAGGAAAACTGGGGCGCCTTGATGCCTATGTAGTCAAGATCGAAAATGGATTTATGGGGTTTTTCCACAGGCAGGCCGAGCATCACTTTTGTGGCAATATCGATCAGGTTGACCTTCAGTACTTTTGATACAAAAGGCATGCTTCGGGATGCCCTCAGGTTACATTCGATGACCTTGATATCGTTGTCTTTTGCAAGGAACTGCATATTGAACGGGCCGGTGATTTTCAGGGCATCGGCAATGTCACGCGAAATTTTCTTGATCCTTCTTACGGTCTCGAAATAGATCTTCTGGGGAGGGAATACCATGGTGGCATCTCCCGAATGCACACCGGCGAATTCCACATGTTCGGAAATGGCGTATGCGATCAGTTCTCCCTGCCTGGCGACAGCATCTATCTCGATCTCCTTTGCCTGCTGGATGAATTCTGAAACCACAACTGGATATTGCTTCGAAACCCTGGCGGCCAGGTTCAGGAAGTGTTCAAGCTCTTCCTTGTTGGAAACCACGTTCATCGCTGCTCCTGAAAGCACATAGGAAGGACGGATCAGAACGGGAAAACCGACCGAATCCACGAAATCATATATATCCTGGATGCGGGTAAGCTCTTTCCAGCGGGGCTGGTCTATGTTCAGCCTGTCGAGGAGCATTGAAAACTTATGCCGGTTTTCCGCATTGTCAATGGAGAGAGGAGTTGTTCCCAGGATGTTCACGTCCTGGTCGAACAATCTCATTGCAAGGTTATTCGGGATCTGGCCCCCCATGGAAATAACCACGCCCTTCGGTACCTCGAGGTCTACAATATCCATGACCCTTTCGAAGGACAGTTCATCAAAGTACAGGCGGTCGCATACATCATAATCCGTGCTTACCGTTTCCGGATTGTAATTGATCATTACCGACCGGTAATCCTGAGCATTCAGTGTATACAGGGCGTTTACGCTGCACCAGTCGAACTCCACGCTGCTGCCGATGCGGTATGCACCCGATCCGAGAACGATTACGGACTTGCCGTCACGGGCAAAGTCAAGATCGTGACCGTCGCCGCTGTATGTCAGGTAAAGGTAATTCGTCTGTGCAGGGTACTCGGCGGCCAGTGTGTCGATCTGTTTCACGGATGGGAGAATATTTCTTTCTTTGCGTAATGACCTTACCTCAAGACCCTTCTGGTGCATCAATTCGGGTTTTGGTTTAAGTACATGCCGTGCAATCTGGAAATCCGAGAATCCGAAAATCTTTGCCTGTTTCAGCAGCGTGTCAGGAAGGTCCCTCAGGCTTTTGTGTTTCTCGAGTTTGTTTTTGAGTTCGAATATGTTCTTCAGCTTTACAAGGAACCACTTGTCAATTCTTGTAAGCTCGAATATACGGTCAACGGTATATCCCTGCCGGAAGGCCTCTGCAATGACAAGCAGCCTCATATCGGTGGGCTGGGAAAGTTCCTTTTCGAGATCATCGAAGTGCAGGTTGCTGTTTCCGGTGAACCCGTGCATGCCCTGACCTATCATCCGTATGCCTTTCTGGATGGCCTCCTCGAAAGTCCGCCCGATCGCCATTATCTCTCCGACGCTCTTCATGGAACTGTCGATGAGCTTGCTGACCCCGGTGAATTTATTCAGGTCCCAGCGCGGGATTTTTACGACGATATAATCCAGTGCAGGTTCAAAAAAGGCCGATGTGGTCTTGGTGACCGAGTTTCGCAGTTCGTGCAGTCCGTATCCGAGCCCCAGCTTGGCTGCCACGAATGCCAGGGGATACCCGGTTGCCTTTGATGCCAGGGCACTGGACCGGGAAAGCCGGGCATTTACCTCGATCACCCGGTAGTCTTCGGAATTCGGATCGAGCGTATACTGGATATTACATTCCCCCACGATCCCGATGTGCCTGATTACATCGATTGACAGTCTGCGCAGTTGATGGTATTCGGTGTTTGTCAGGGTCTGGGAAGGTGCAACCACGATGCTTTCTCCGGTATGTATCCCCAGCGGATCGAAGTTTTCCATATTGCAGACCGTTATGCAGTTGTCGTAACTGTCGCGGACCACTTCATATTCGATTTCCTTCCATCCCTTCAGTGATTCCTCAACAAGGATCTGGGGTGAATATGACAATGCTTTGGAAGCCTGCCTGACAAGCTCTTTCTCGTCGGAACAAAAACCGCTTCCCTGTCCGCCGAGTGCATATGCTGCCCGTATAATGATGGGATAACCCAGATTTGCGGCAGCGGCCTTTGCATCTTCAATTGTTTCAACAGCCAGACTGTGAGGAGTTTTAATATTTATTTCCCGGAGCTTGTTTACGAAATTTTCACGGTCTTCCGTATCGATGATCGCCTGTATGGGAGTGCCGAGCACCCGGACCTTGTGTTTTTCAAGTACTCCGTTTCTGAAGAGATCGATCCCGCAGTTCAGGGCGGTCTGGCCACCGAAAGACAAAAGGATCCCGTCTGGTTTTTCCCTGGCGATTACCTTTTCCACGAAGGTCGCGGTAACAGGGAGAAAATAAACCCTGTCGGCAATGTTTTCAGAGGTCTGAACAGTGGCGATGTTGGGATTGATCAGTACGGTGTAGATACCTTCTTCCCGGAGGGCTTTGAGTGCCTGGGATCCGGAATAGTCAAATTCACCTGCTTCACCTATTTTCAGGGCACCCGATCCCAGTATAACCACCTTCCGGATATCTTGCTTCATTTCCGCACAAAAGTAGAAATATTTTGTTATAATTTCTTGCAGAATAAAATATTTGTATAAATTTGCGGTTTTGATGTATATATATACAATATGAAAACCCGTACACAGCGTCTGCTTACCATCCGCAGGATCATTGAAGGGCATTCGATAAGCAGCCAGGTAGAACTCCTGGAAAGGCTGGAGAATGCAGGCTTCAATCTGACCCAGGCGACCCTGTCACGGGACCTGAAGTTCCTGCAGGCCGGGAAGATACCGGATAAGCGACTGGGTTATGTATATATGCTTCCCGGGAGAAAGTCTGAAGAGGAAGCCGGGGCAGGTGGTGACCCTTACCCTGTAAGCGGGTTTGTATCCATTGAATTTGCCTGGAATATGGCCGTAATTAAAACGCGCCCCGGTTATGCGAACAGCATCGCGTCCGCCATAGACGAACTGGGTGCATTCGAGATACTGGGAACGGTTGCTGGAGACGATACAATACTTTTGATTCCCAGGGAAGGGGTC
>CAYOPZ010000042.1:0-27765 GCA_964406005.1 uncultured Bacteroidaceae bacterium | reverse complement strand
AATGGTTCATATACACAAAGATAATGTTTCATATTTAATTTGTCAATATACTAGTAGCCTGAATTGTTTTCGTTTATGTTACTGTTGGCATCAATTTCTGTCTGAGGGATAGGAAGAAGAACATGGAAATCACGAGCATTGCTTGATCCCCTGGCAAGTGCATTGGAGATCAATACACCGTGCCTGATCATATCTTCCCTTTCATGGCCTTCAAAAAAGAGCTCATGCATTCTTTCTTCCAGGATCTGATCCCTCAGGCTTTCCTTTGTAAATGAACCCACCGTCAAGGAAGTAATACCGGCCCTGGTCCTTACCATATTGATCAGATCAATACTTTCCTGGTTGGGGCCGTTCAATTCATTCAATGCCTCTGCTCTTGCCAAAATAATATCTGCATACCTGATCTCGGGCAGATCAATACCTCCCATAAAGGCTACGGCATTTGGGTCCAGTCCGTGTTTGGCGCATAACGATTTATCCTCTCCATATCCAACGACTGTCCCTACACCCGGGGCAGTACTCACATAACTTGTTACAAATGCATTGAGCCTTGTATCGTTTGCTTCGAACGAATCCAAAAAATCATCATACCAGTACGTCCTGGTTGCCCAGGTTCCCTGGTTTGGGAGAGGAAACGGATAATCGGCAGGGAAATTCAAACCGTTGAGAAACTCTGGACTAAGGGCGGCATCAGCAGGCCGTACCCAGATCAATTCAAGGTTCTCTTCGTTGGCAACACCGAAAACATCGGCATAATTCGCCTGCAAGGCATACCGGCCCAGATCCATAATGTCCTCTGCGGCATCGGCACTTTTTTGCCATTGTTTGGTATTTAAATAATGTTTGCATAAAAAGGCCAAAGCTGCCCCTTTTGTTATTCTGCCATACTGTTCCGGGACAACCGGCAAAGCGGCAGCAGCTTCCGTCAGGTCGGTTTCAATCCTGGTCAGCATTTCGGCATCAGTGGCCCTGGGTCTTTCCAGGTCGGTTGTTTCCGTGGTTGTAAAAATGGGAGCAGGACCAAACACATTGTACAATGATGCATAGGCATAACCACGCATTCCTTTGGCTTCAGCGGTATACAAACTCTTAAGCTCGGCTGAATAATCTCCTTCGTTAATCTTATCCAGTATAAGATTGGCATTCCGAATTATTCCATACGCCCCATTCCATTTGGTACTGGAAAAGCCATTGTTCGCATCCCAGGTAAAATCATTGAATGTCACTGCGGTTGATATTTCCCAGCTTCCACCCTGTCCCCAGCCAGTACCGGCCATATACACATTGACAAACATGTCTAACGGATAACCGAATCCGCCGGTTTGAGCACTGTTGTACATGGAATATAAAAGGGTACTTATTCCGGATTCTTTTTTCAGGAATTCATCAGATAGCTCGGAATAAACTTCCTCCTCAAGAACATCGGAACAGCTGAAAGGAACAGTCAATCCGGCTATCAGTAAAATCGATAATAATATTCTGTATTTCATGATGATAGTTTTTAAAATTGTACATTCAAACCCAGCATCCACGTTCTGGCCAGAGGATATGAACTGTAATCAACCCTTACATTGCTCTGTCCGAAAGAATTTGCTTCAGGATCAAATCCTGAATAATCAGTGATGGTGAACAGGTTTTGACCCAGGATGTAAACTCTGGCTGACTGAATACCCAAAATCTTGACAGGAATGTTATAAGTCAATTGCAGGCTCTTTAACCGGATATAAGAAGCATCTTCCACAACCAGGTTGGTTACTTTCCCTCCGTCATACGAACTGGGATTTGCTCCCGAGGGCCACTTGGCACCGGGATTGGACGGTGTCCAGCGATCCTTGATCTGAGCTTCTATCCTGTTTCTCCTGAAGTTGGCCGGGTACATACTCTCGATGGCGTTATTATTCAGCAATTCTGCACCACTCTGCCCCTGGAAGAAGAAATCCAGGACAAAATCCCGATAGGTAACTGAATTACGCATACCAAATGTGAAATCGGGGAAAGGATCACCCAGTATAACCTCGTCGGCTGTAGAGATTATGCCGTCACCGTTCACATTTTCAAATTTTGGATATCCCGGCTGGGCAGTTGGCTGAACATAGCCGTCAATTTCGGCCTGATCCTGGAAAATTCCGATAATCCTGTATCCATAATAGGAATTAAGCGGGCTACCGGGTTCAATAATGGTTGTATTGCCTATTTCCTGAATACTTCCCGTAAGGATCCTGTCAAGTCCGCCCAGGGAAATTACTTCATTCTGCACTGCCGAAACGTTCAGGGTAGTTCTCCATAAAAGATTACTCCGGTCTATGTTCCTGGAAACGAGCATTAACTCAACTCCTGTATTTTTCATGGAACCGGCATTTTTCAAAATTGAACTGAACCCTGAAGAGCTCGGCAAGGGAAGGTTTAACAACATATCCGTGGTTTCTTTGTCAAAATAATCGAACGAACCGCTTATTCTTCCTCTCAGGATGCCGAAATCGACACCCAGGTCCAATTGTGCGGTTGTTTCCCACTTTAGTTCAGGGTTGGCAATGCGGGAAGGTTGGGTTCCGGTATAGGCATTACCATTTAAAAGTGCCACTCCACCGTCAGTATATGTACTCAGGGACCGGTAATTTGATATCTCCTGGTTACCGGTTTGCCCCCAGCTTGCCCTGAGTTTCAGCTCACTGAATACATTCGGAATAAAATCCTGTTCTGATATTTTCCAGCCAAATGCAAATGACGGGAAGTATCCCCACTTATTGTCTGCTCCGAACCTTGAAGAGCCGTCAGCCCTGATCGATGCGGTCAATAAGAAACTGTAAAGTGAATAATTGGCACGGGCAAGGTACGATAAAAGCGTATATCCTTCTTTATTGCTGGATATTGTAGCATTTGCCGGATCTCCCAGTCCCAGATTATTGGTCATAAGATCATCCGACGGGAAATTGCTGGTGCCTGCTGAAAATCTTTTTGAAATAAAATCCTGGTAGGTAGCGCCGGCCAGTAGATTCACCGATTGATTTGCACTGATCTCTCTGGAATAATTCATTGTGTATTCGGCAAGAATATTGGAACGGTTGAGTGCCGCTACATTTGCAAGTCCGTTATATGTTCTTCCATGTCTCGTTTTTGTGGAATTGTATACATCCCTTCTCATATTCTGACTGTCAAAACCGAGATTGATCTTTGCAATCAGGGATGGAATGATCTCATAGTCGGCTGTCAAATTCCCGAATATCCTGTTTACTTCGCTCTGGCTCGTTATCCCATATATAGTGGCCAATGGGTTATTGAGATTAAGGTTGGTTGATATGGCGTATCTTCCCTCTGCATCGAAAATGGGTTCGGTCGGGTCGTATAATTGAGAAGTATTGATAGGACCGGCACTTTCATTTGTATTCAGGCCATCAACGGCATTATGATTGTTTTCTCTGCTGGTATTGATGTTCACGCCAAAATTAAACTTTTCCCCTATTTTCTGATTAACATTGATACGGGCAATATACCTTTTTGTTCCTGTCCTTTTTACAATACCGTCCTGATTAAAATAATTCAGCGAAACATAGAAATTTGTTTGCTGAACACCTCCCGACACGGACAGGTTATGGCTTTGTACGGGAGCAATCTGGAAAATTTCATCCTGCCAGTCTGTACCCGCACCTATCTGGGCAATATCTGCTGCAGAAAATACGTCTCCGCCGCCCTGTTCATTTGACAAGGCATTGATTGTCTCTATATATTCATCCGTTTCCAGAACATCGATTTTTTTCACTATTTGCTGAAAACCGCCATATGCATCATAATTGAATTTTATCCCTCCCGAACCTTTTTTCGTTGTAATCAGAACAACACCGTTGGCACCGCGGGAACCGTAAATGGCAGTTGCCGAAGCATCCTTCAATATCTCAATGGATTGGATGTCATTGGGATTCAATGAATTTAAAGGGTTTTTACTATTCCTGTTCTGGCCTACCTCTGCAACCTGTCCTGTTTGAGATGTGCCGGAAATCCCGGGAGAATTGTCAATAGGGAATCCGTCGATCACATAGAGAGGTTCGTTACCTGCATTCACAGAGCTGGCCCCGCGGATACGGATAGATAAACCTCCTCCGGGCTCGGAACTGGTTTGGGTTACCTGAACGCCGGCGATCTGGCCTTGCATGGCCTGGTCTATCGAAGATATAGCGCCCTGGTTTAAATCCTCATCCCTTATGGAAGACACGGATCCCGTCAGATCACTTTTCTTGACAGTACCGTAGCCAACAACCACGATATCTTCAAGTTCTTCCATGCTGGTTGCCAGTCCAACATTCAGAGTAGTCTGACTGCCGACCCTTACCTCCGTCGTATTGTAACCGACAAAGGAAAATCTCAGTATGGCATCTTCAGAGGCCACTGTGATGGAGTAGCTTCCCTCCGTATCCGTCATTGTACCATTTGTAGTGTTTCCCTGTTCAATGACGTAAACACCGGGCAGGGGCTCTCCGGTGGATTCATCCGTAACGGTTCCTGTAATGGTTATGGGTTGTGCCTTTACTACAGGCGTTAAGACGATCAGGTTACTCTCCAGTACAAGGTAATTCACATCGGATGTCTTCTTGATCTGATCAAGAATCTCGTAGAAGTCCTTGTCTTTTACATCTAATTTGACAAATTTGTCTTTAACGGTTTCGTTATTGTATAAGAAACGATATTCCGTTTGCTCTTCTATCTGGTCCAGTACCTGCTGTAGGGGGGTTTCTCTCCGAGTCAGTTCCAGATCGGATTTTTGTGAGAGGATTTCTGAGGCAAAGCTCTCTGTTACACAAACCAGTAACAGGATCAGGATAAATTTCATGGTTATTAGGATTTTAAACGCGCCATTGTGTGGATGTTTATCGCGTCTAATCGATTTTTTTTTCATAATTTTGTATGAATTTCAGGTTATTACTCAATTTTTTTGACCGGGGAGTGTTGCAGCATTCTCCGGTCTTTTTTCAGGGTTAGTGACATTTTTGCAGTGTTAAATCATAGGATATATCTTTTTGGTTAGACAAAGGGAATATTTATTTATTTGATTTTGTGATCTCAATTGTTTTCCGGTCTATTGTATAATCAAGGGAGGATGCAATCCTGAATGCGTCCATAGCCTGTTCAACGGTTTCATTCTCGATTGAACCGGTAAATCTGTAATCCTTGATTTCATCATCCGTGATTCTGATCTCGACATTATACCATCTTTCAAGCTTCTTACTGAGACTTTCAAATCTTTCATTACGGAAAATCAATTGGTTATCCTTCCATGCGGTTTCAATACCAACATCCTGAAGATTGTTTACATCCTTATTGTTTTTGTCAACATTGACGAGATTGGCTTCCCGGATCGAATTCAATGGCTGGTCTGTCAAATATTCCACTTTTTCCAGCATCAGGCTCTGTGAATTCTTTGAATAAACTGCTTTTTGCCGGGCGCCAAGATGTATCTTTTCCTTTTTTATTCCCGGAGCTATATTCTCTTTATTCTTTTCTATTTGAATACTGCCGAAAACAACACTTGTTTCAACGATATCTTCGTCGGGATAGGCTTTTACATTGAACTGTGTGCCCAATACCTTAATATTCAGATCATCCGTTCTTACATAAAAAGGTTTATGATTGACTTTATGGATATTGAAATAAGCCTCTCCTTCCAGATGGACTTCCCTGCCGGTTTCTGAAAAATCATTCGGATAGATCAAAACGCTGCCAGAATTCATCCATACTACCGAGCTGTCCTCCAGGACTATCTTGATCTTCGACCCATAAGGCACTGTGATCTCGTTATAGGTGATTTCATTATTTTTCCCTGTACCTGTCAGATAATAAACTGCGCCGAAAAGGAAGGCGGCAATGAAAAATACTGCTGCATATTTAAAAAAGGCATACACCCGGTTCTTTCGCGACCTTCCCTCAGTGAATTCCAGTCCCTTCAAAATCAGATCATCCCGTATGAGCTTCTCGTCGGTGATTTTTAATTTTTCCCTGATCCTGCCGAAAGTTTCTTCCGGGTGCAGCTGCATATTCTGGCCGGAAACCCTTTCCCATAAACGATATTGTTCGTCGAAGGCTGCATCTTCAAGTTCCCTGTCATGTATCAGAAAAAACAGATTTTCCGCTTCTTCATCTGAAAGCTTCCCTTCAATATATTTTCTAAAGAGTTCCTGGATTCGATCTTTGCTATTCATTTGTAATTTTTGTTTTGTAATGGCGGTACACGCACACTTTTTCGCGCGTACCGCCATTGACCGACACACTAACCACTAAAACAAACATGTGATGACCATGAGAGCTTGTTTTAACAACTGTCCTCGCAAATGTCCATTTATATATAATACAATTCAGATGGCCTGTTCCGCAGAAAAAATAAAAAAAAAGAAAAGGGTAACCGGTCAGGACGAGTAATGCCTGTCAAGATGTTCTCTGATGCTCTGTGTGGCTTTTCTTATTTCGTGGTCTACCATATTCTCGGAAATGTTCATTTTTTGGGCTATTTCTTTATATGTCATGCCGGCATTCCGGCTGAATAAAAAAATTTCTCTAGTTTTTCGGGGAAGCGTGTTGACCGCTTCCTGAATTAAATCCATCAGCTCACGGGATTCGACCTCTGTTCTCAGATCCGTCCCCTTATTGTCATTATGCAATACGTATTGCTGATATTCCTTCCGGGTCAGTTTTTGCCTGATGATATTCAGCATCTTGTTACGGGCTATTCTGAAAATAAACCCGCCGAAGGATTTATGCTCATCCAGTTTCCCCCTGTTTTCCCATATGGCGACAAAAACATCCTGGACCAGGCCTTCCGCTTCCTGTCTGTTCCGTACGATCTTGTAACAAAAATTATACACCTTTGCGTGATAATGAAAGTATAATTCTTCAAATGCCTTGGCATTTCCGCTTTTCAGCTCACGAATCAATGTATTTTCGTTTCGTGGCATGATTGATTGTTCAGGGTCCGAAAGGGGGTACAATATATGAATTTTCTAAAATTACCATGGATTATCCAGTCCATTCCGGCCGTCTTTCATCCTGAAATATCCCTCTGAATCACAGTATTAAGCACGGTCGCAAGGCATCTTCTCCGCGCCGGGGAGCATACCGGACAGCCGGAAGTGGCTTTGACACGCCTCCGGGGCGTCAACCATCATACCGGAATGCCGGAGTTCAAATCTTGTTTAAAAGAATACGAAGCAAAAACATTCGTATCCCTTTTCCCCTTTTTATCTTTGATCATAAAGAAGTCCGGTCTCCCGTGAGGTATATTGCCGATATCCATCTCCATTCCTGCCATTCGAGGGCAACAAGTAAAAACCTGAACCTTGAATCGGTCTACCAGTGGGCAAGGATAAAGGGTATCCATGTCGTTGGTACGGGCGATTTTACGCATCCCCTGTGGATCAGTGAACTGGAAGAAAAACTCGAACCCGAAGGAAACGGGCTGTTTCGCCTGAAGGACCCGCCGAAGGAAGAGGGCCTGCCTCATATCAGAACCAGGGAAACGGATGTGCGCTTCTGCCTGAGCACTGAAATTTCATCCATTTACAAGTACGGTGAAAAGGTCAGGAAAAACCACAATATAGTGCTCCTCCCCGATCTCGAAACAGCAAAAAAATTCAATACCCGCTTAAGCGGGATCGGTAACCTTGCCTCAGACGGCAGGCCGATACTGGGTTTACCTTCGAGGGACCTGCTCGAGATCGTGCTCGAAACATCGGCGGACGCCCACCTCATTCCCGCCCATGTCTGGACGCCATGGTTTTCCACACTGGGATCCAAAGGCGGTTATGACAGCATCGAGGAATGTTTTCGCGATCTGTCGGGGCATATTTTCGCCCTGGAAACGGGTTTGTCTTCAGATCCCGCCATGAACTGGAAACTGTCTTCGCTCGACAGGTACGCCCTGGTTTCGAACTCCGATGCCCATTCTCCCAGGAAACTGGGCAGGGAAGCC
This sequence comes from uncultured Bacteroidaceae bacterium, assembly GCA_964406005.1. Lineage (GTDB taxonomy): Bacteria > Bacteroidota > Bacteroidia > Bacteroidales > SM23-62 > CAYOPZ01. Next base: position 19,814 of record CAYOPZ010000042.1, on the reverse strand, counting down.
AACATCTTCGATACGGAGCTGTCGTACCATGCCATGTTCGAAGCCCTGAAAACAAAAAAAGGCTTTCTGGGCACATACGAGTTTTTTCCCGAGGAAGGGAAATACCACATGGATGGACACCGGAAATGCAATGTGGCTTTAGATCCCAGGGAAAGTCTCAAACTGGATAATATTTGCCCCCGGTGCGGGAAACCTCTGACAATAGGCGTATTGCACAGGGTGGAAAAACTCTCCGACAGGGAAGATCCGAAAAAACCTGAAGATTCGCCGGGTTTTGAATACATCATCCCCCTGCCGGAAATCATAGCCGAATTCACGGGCTCCGGACCCGAAACAAACAAGGTTCAGCAGACCTTTACCCAGGTCATCTCGACTTTCGGCAACGAGTTCGAACTGCTGCATGCTGTCCCCATCGAAGAGATCAGATCGAAATCGGGGGAATTGCTGGCCGAGGCCGTACGGCGGTTAAGGGAACATGAAGTGGAACCCCGGGGAGGCTACGACGGGGAATACGGTGAGATCAGGATCTTCAAGCCCGGGGAAATCACCCGGATAAGCGGGCAGGCCGATCTTTTCAGCGGCGGAATGATCGAAAAGATGATGAAAAGGAAGACCGGAGACAGGTCGATGAAATATGGCTCCTGCAAGGCTGATGAAGGGGAACACCTGGTTTTAAAGCCCAATGAAGAACAACGCCGCGCCATTGAGCACGAAGGGAATGTTCTGGTGACCGCAGGACCGGGGACGGGTAAAACAAATACACTTATCCGGTGGATCGTCCACCAGATTGAAAACAAAGGGATCAATCCCCGTGAGATCATAGCGATAACCTTCACCAACAAAGCGGCGGATGAATTGAGAGACCGGTTGCAAAAGCAGATCGGGAGCAAAGCGGACGATGTTCTGGTGGGCACTTTTCATGCCGTGGCCTACCGCTTTTTAAAAGAGATCGTGCCTGAAACCGCGGTGATCTATGACAAGAACAACAGGGCGGGCATGTTTAAAATACTTTTCCCGGGACTCGACCGGACGGAGATCCGTAAACTTTCCCGCGCTTACGAGGAATATTACGAGGAAAACCGGTCGCAGCACAAAGCGCAATTCCGGGATTATTTCGACACATACAATAAACACCTTTCGGAGAATCATGCCGTTGACCTTTCCTGCATCATCCGGAAGGCGAATAAATTGCTCGGTTCCGCGCCCGATGATATAACCGGCAGGTATAAATGCCTTGCCATTGATGAATTCCAGGACATCAACCCGGTCCAGTATGAATTTGTCATGATCATTTCAGAAAACAGGCGGGCCGCCCAGGGCACACGCGTATTCGCCATAGGCGATCCCAATCAATCCGTTTACGGGTTCCGTGGATCGGATATCAGGCTGTTTCACAAGGTAAAGGAAGACTTAAATGCAACTGAAATCCATTTACAAAAGAACTACCGTACCCCAAAAACCATACTGAATGCCGGCAATATGCTGATCTCACATAACCGGCAGGGGAGGAATGTGAATCTTGAGGCTGTAAAAACATCGGATGTACCGCTCAAACATTTCATTGCAGAGGACCCGAAACAGGAGGCTGCGTATATTGCCGACCAGATCTTGCATTACGTGGGAGGCGTGGACTCAATGAGTACGGAATACGCCAGATCGGATTACAATTATGCATTCTCGGATATGGCTGTACTGTACAGGACACACAGGGTTGCCGATGATATTTCCCGGGAACTGAAACAAAATGGGATCCCCGTTTTGTTGAGCGACGGAACCTCATTCTTCTCGGAACCTCCTTTTGATATGATTGCAGACTCCCTGCAGTTATTGCAGAACAAAAAAGACGTGATCGCCTTGTCTGGCCTTATAGAAAGGCTTCTGGAACCGGGTGATGAACAAAAAAGAATACTGCTGAAAAAATTCATTGCAAATGAGGTCGACCTTGAAAACTTCTCACAAAACGAAAACTGGATCAAATGGATTGCACTTTATAAAAGGCTGTATCCCGTTTTCGGTAATAACGGGCTACAGGATACCATTCAGCAACTGCTGGATTTTTTTCTTCCCCTGTCCGCATTGTCCGATCAGCAGCAGATCAAGAGGGAAATGCTCCTGAGATTGGCGGAGGAGCGCAATGAAAATCCCGGTGTTTTTTTGCAACAGTACGTCTTGTCGCCTTATACGGATGCCGGCCGGCTGAACATCGAAGGAGTGCGCCTGATGACTTTCCATGCCGCCAAGGGTCTGGAGTACCCGGTGGTGTTTATTGCAGGCGCCGAGGAAGGGATAACTCCTCTCGACAGGAAAGATACAGATATAGAAGAAGAACGCAGGCTGTTTTACGTGGCAATGACCAGGGCAAAACACGAGCTGCAGATCATCCGTTCGAGAAAGAGAAAGCTGTACGGTGCGGAAAAAGAAATGTCCCCTTCCCGTTTTCTGGGGGAATTTGATCCGGGATGTTTACAGCGGATCGTTTTTGAAAAGGTAAAAAGAACCGCGGCGCCCGAACATCAATTGAAGTTGTTTTGATACTTCTCAGTCGAATCCCTCGGAAAAAAACTCTTTCACGGAAATGCCCAGAGCCCTGATTACCTTCATTAAGCTGGAATACTTCAGGTCTTCCCCCTTCTCATACCTGCCGTATTGCGCACGGGGAAGATCATTTACAAAGGCAAAATTCTCGTAATTGCTGTAACCTTTCTCCCGGCGCAGTTCCCTGATCCGTTTTGCAAGTCTTTTTATGTCCTGTGCTTTCGATTTTTGCAGGCGTTCTTCCATAAAGACAAAAGAAGGAAGAATACCACATAAATATTACCATTGTTTAGTTACTACTTTCAAGTAGTTTTATTATATTTGAAATAAACACAATGTATCCTGACAGTGACAATATCCCTATGATGGTTGGGGAGCCGCAGAATGTATCCTATGGTAAAAAAAGGATCCTTTTTGTGGATCCCGATAAGGCAAGCTACCTGCTTGTTTCACAATTACTGGCAGAATACGGGGTTGAAATAATCCACTCCGGATGCGGTCTGAATGCCATCCGGATATTCAGGGAAGATCCTTCAATAGACGGCATCATCACCGAATTAATCCTCCCGGGGCTGGACGGGTTCGGGATACTCAGGGAAGCCAGAAAAATCAGACCCGGTGTCCCGGTGATCGCCCAGACCACCTGTGTTTTCAATGACGTGGAACAAAGATGCCGGAAGGCGGGATTCGATGAATACATTTCAAAACCCATCGATCTGGGATTATTCGTCGGCATGGTGAAAAAGCATGTTCTGCATTCCGGTCATTGAACCATCACGGGCTTCTCTTTCATGGTACTGATTGCGTTCTGATTGATTCGCATTTCGGTCTCGGCCATGATCTGCCGCAACATCGCCGCATAATCCAGCCCTTTTAACGCCGCCATCTTGGCCAGGTGCCCGTCCCAGCACCATCCCGGATTCGGATTGACTTCCAGTAATCTGGGAACGGCATTTGCATCCAGTCTCCAATCGAGGCGGACATAATCCCTGCAATCCAGCCTTCCGGCCAACATCAGGCTCCATTCAATGATCTTTTTTTCGGTTTTCGTATCCAGGGAGGCTTTAACCGAGCGCAACAGGTTAAAATAGGGGGAATCCTGCAACCATTTTGCTTCATAGCCGCATATCCTGGGTAAACCCTCAGGAAGCAGGGAATAGTCCTCTTCAACGACAGGAAGAACCGTGTAAGATTCGGGCGGGTTGCCTATGATCCCCAATGAAAGGTCTTTTCCGGTTAAAAATTCCTCGACCAGAACAGGTTTGTCGTATCCGAATTTAACCCTTGCTTTCACTATGGCATCGTTAAGCTCCTCAATGTTATAAGCCACGCTTTTTTGCGTAATGCCAAAACTGGAATCTCCGAAATTGGGCTTTGCAATGACCGGAAATTCAATGGCAATTTCATAGACATTGTCTGAGGGATTGATATATATCGCATCTGCTACCGGTATCTCCATCTCTTTGGCAATTCCCCGGATCAGCGATTTGTCGTAGCAATATGCCAGGCATTGCGGATTCGAGCCCGAATAGGGTATGTTCAATGCCTCCAGCAACGCCGGCACATGCAGTTCCCTTCTGGGATCATTGTTAAACCCTTCATCACAAAAGTTCAGTATGAAATCAATTTTGGGCTTTAACCTGCCAAGGTCCTGAATCAATGTATCATGATTGTCGAGATAGGTAAAATGATATTCGCTTAGGGACTTCAGGGCCGTCTTTAACTGATGGATGGTATTGTAATCATCCTCGTCGAATACGGTATCGGGTTTGACGATATCTGCCTTCCCCGGGTCGCCCAACAGTACGGCTACGTTCTTAACGCCCGAATGCAACTTCCTGACAGGTGTCCATTCCTTGACGACTACCGAGGACATGATAATGCGACGCTCCATCATGCCCAGATCCTGGTTTCGGCTTGAAGCCGGAGCGTATTGATCATGGATGCGATTGTCCTGGAATCCCGCCTTGCTTAATATGTCCTTGAGTTTTTTCCTTGTATAGAGACGTTCTGCATAAAACTGGTCCACGATAACCCCTTTCTTCGTGTTTGAAATCACTTCACGTGATATCAGCCTTTCATTGTCACCTGACAATGAACGCTCACGGCAGACGAAGTGGTTTTTATCAATCCATTCCCAGCTTCTGGGACTGAAATTCCTTTTTAAAAAATTGCCGTCCGCAACGTCCAGCAGGAACCTTCCATAAGGTTTCAGCACCCTGAGCACTTCTTTCAGTATCTTGATGTCATCGTCGATGCTTTCGAAATAACCGAAACTGTTTCCCAGTATCATGACCACGTCAAAGGTATCGGCCGGGTACGGGAGCTTGCGGGCATCTCCTTCCTTGAAGTTCACGGGCAATCCCTCATTGTTATTCACCTGCCTGGCCTTATTGATCAGATAATGGGAACGGTCAAGGCCATATATATTTTTAAATCCCCTCCGGGCAAGTTCCAGTGAATGCCTTCCCTGCCCGCAGGCCAGATCAAGGATCACCTGGTCGGGTGAAAGGTTCAATATGGTCGTGAACAGATCCAGCTCAAATGAAGTAATACCCTGGTCTTCAACAACATCCGCATCGGTTTTCAAATACATGGAGTTGAAGATCCGGCACCACCAGTCGGGCTGCAGAAAATCCTCGAGGTTCTGGACCGGACCATGAGAGGTGATTAACGGTTTGCCCGGTCTTCTGTTCCGGGCCGTGTGATTGGCTGACTTACTCATTTAATTAAAGGATTATGGACAAATTATACATTCAATGGTTCAATTTATTTTAAGGGCTCAGTATTACAATGCAAAAATTTGCCCTTCGTATCATGTAATAAAAGTTTCCTGTAAAATGATTCTCCCGGGCGGGTTTTACCGGGCATTTGCGGGCACTTACATCACGGAGGGAGATGTAAGGCAGAGCGGCAACAAAATGTGTACTCATTGATTAATTCAAAGAAAAATCAATTCCCGAACCTGATTGTACATGAGCACTTATTTTCGCGAAAATAGGTGAAAAAATCATATAATGATGCGGTTGTCAATAAATTCTTAAATTCATTCATAACTTAGCCTTTATTAAAGCCGGGACAACATTACCGATTCGTAAAAGGTGGGTATCCGGGTTGAAGCAAAACAGAATTCTATTATGAAGTACAAATTACTGGGGAAAACCGGGCTGAAAGTTTCGGAGCTTTGCCTGGGAACAATGACGTTCGGCGGGCGCGGGATGTGGACCGCAATCGGAACGCTGCCGCAGGAAAAGGTCAATGCGCTGGTCAAACAATCCGTCGAGGCCGGAATCAACTTTATAGATACGGCCAATGTCTACAGTGAAGGGCTGAGCGAGCGGATGACGGGAAAGGCGATCCGTGACCTGGGATTGAAGCGCGAAGACCTGGTCATCGCCACCAAGGTTCGCGGAAGAATGGGAGAAGGCCCCAATGATTCGGGATTAAGCCGGAAGCATATCCTGCAGCAGGCCGATGAAAGCCTTGCCCGCCTGGAGATGGATTACATAGACCTTTACCAGATCCATGGCTTCGATGCGCTGACGCCCCTGGAGGAAACCCTGGAGGCCCTCGACAGGCTGGTAAAAAGCGGGAAAGTGCGCTACATCGGATGCAGCAACCTGGCCGCCTGGCACATCATGAAATCGCTGGGCATCTCGGCAGAGAGGCGTCTCAGCAGCTTTATTTCACTCCAGGCTTATTATACCATTGCCGGGCGCGACCTGGAACGTGAGATCGTTCCCCTGCTGACAGATCAGGGACTGGGGCTTATGGTCTGGAGCCCGCTGGCCGGGGGACTATTGAGCGGTAAATACAGCCGAAAAGCTGGAGCGAAGGAAGGCCGGCGCGTGAATTTCGATTTTCCGCCCGTGGACAAGGACAGGGCGTTCGACATTATTGACGTGATGCAGGACATTGCCGGTGGGAAAAAGGCAACGGTCGCACAGATCGCCCTGGCCTGGTTGCTGCATCAACCCTGGGTAACGACGGTGATCATCGGGGCGAACACACCGCAGCAATTGACCGACAACCTGAATTCGGCTGATGTAATTCTCACGGACGAGGAACTCGGCCGGTTGGATGAAGTCAGCAAGCTGCCTCCGGAATATCCGGGCTGGATGATCGAACGCCAGGGCGCAGACAGGAAATAATATACAAATACTTACTTGTTTATATAAATAATCTGTATATTTGCTCATTATGTGGGAAAATATACAGGTAAATAGACTTATTAAAACCGGATTACCCGGAACGAGTGAACATATCATTGTGTTGCTGACGGGTGCAAGACAAACAGGTAAGACGACCCTCCTGAGATCTGTATACCCGGAGCTTTCCTATTATAATCTTGATGCCGTGGAATTCAGGGAACAGCTCAACCGGATAAGTTCCTTCGCATGGGCCAGGAATGTTGGGAATGCCGTTATTGATGAGATACAGAAAGAACCGGAGCTGATGAATAAGATAAAGTTTGCCTTCGATGAAGGGGACCTGCATTTTACAGCTCTATCGGGTTCAGCCCAGCTTTTGTTACTGAAAAGCACCAAAGAAACACTTGCAGGAAGAATTTTACTGTTGGAGCTGTTTCCATTAATGCTTGGCGAGCTCATTCATGGAGAGAAAGCAGAAATCCCTGATCCGCTTATTGACAGGCTTATCAAATCAGCTTCACCACCGGAAGTATTAAAGAACTTACCGTCAACAATCCTGGGTGAGAACTGGGATAAAGCAATATCAGCGGAGGATTATATTCTGAAATATGGTGGGATGCCGGCACTGCTTCACATACCGAATCACAATAAGAAGTCTGCCTGGCTGAAGGACTATTCCTCAGCCTATCTTGAACGTGACCTGAATGACCTTGCCAGGCTGAGTGACCTGATGCCCTTCAGATCATTTCAGCAACTTGCGGCTCTGAGGTCTTCAAATTTGCTTTCCTATTCGGAGCTTGCCAGGGATGCCGGTATTGGAACGGAAACAGCACGACGCTACCTTGAATACCTTCGATTATCTTACCAGGCAATTCTCTTGCAACCCTACCATAAAAACCTTACCAGCAGGCTGGTCAAAACACCAAAGATATACTGGCTTGATAACGGACTGCTGCGTCAACTCGCCGGATATGGCTTTGATCTGATGAATGGTCAGATTTATGAAAACTATATCGCAGCAGAAATGGTAAAATATATCAGGACAGTTAAATCCGGGGCCAGACTGAGCTTCTACAGGACACGTTCGGGAATGGAGGTCGATTTCTGTATTGAGACAGACAGCGGACTGATCGGAATTGAAGTAAAAAACAGAAAGACTGTGACCAAAAGGGATTGCACTTCTCTGATCAGGCTTAAAGAAAGTGCCGGTGGTGAGTGGTTATCCGGACTGGTTTTATACCGGGGAAACGAAATCAAAGAAATTTCTGATGGAATATGGGCGCTCTCCTCTTGCAGGTTGTTCTCATGAGGGAAAAAGCGTTTTCCTGTGCTGTTTTTCCGGGAAGGCATGGGTTAAAGCTTGCTGCCGGGGAAGAGCTTTTTCCAGTCATGGGGTTCGTCGTTAAGCCACTTGTCGAACCAGGCCATGATGGTATTGTGCCATTCGATCCGTTTGGAATAGGTCAGGATGTGGTGATCCTCCCCTTCCACCTGGACCATCTCAACAGGTTTGCCCAGGATCTTGAGCCCCGCCCATAACTGGAGGGATTCGCCCAGGGGTACATTGGTATCTTCGGAGCCGTGCAGGAGCAGCAGGGGAGTATTGATCCTGTCCGCGCTGAAAAGGGCGCTCTGGTCAACATAGATGTCTTTCCGGTTCCACGGATAGGAACCGCCCGTAGCCCCGGAGGAATATTCTAAACTACATTAACCGGTTTTCCGTTTAGAAAGGCAGTCAGGTTACTGACTGTAGTATCCATTAACCTTTTTCTTGCCTCTTTGGTTGCCCAGGCTATATGCGGAGTAATTATGCAATTTTTCGCAGAAAACAGCGGATTGTCATTTTGCGGTGGTTCTACAGAAAGTACGTCAATTCCTGCTCCGGCTATGATATCATGATTCAGTGCATCGGCCAGGTCTTCGTCCACAATTATGGGTCCTCTTGCAGTGTTTAACAGGAATGCAGAACTCTTCATCAGCCTTATGCTTTCCTTGTTTATAAGCCCTTTGGTTTCGGGAAACAAGGGGCAGTGAATACTGACAACATCCGAATGCTGCAACAGATCCGGAATTTCAGCCCACCTGAAATCAGAACGGTGGCTTTGGTCTGTCCTGTTCAAATCGTTCCCTATAACCTTCATACCATAAGCGCCTGCCACATCGCCTACCTTTTGTCCTATATTTCCAAATCCGATGATTCCCATTGTTTTCCCTGCAAGTTCGACCAAGGGGTAATCCCAGAAACAAAAATCATCGGAGCGGGACCATTTTCCCTTCATAACTGCATCGCTGTGGTGCTGAACATGCAGGCACAGTTCCATCAGCAATGCGAAGGTTAGCTGGACAACCGATGGTCCTGCATAACCAGGTACATTTGCGACAATGACGCCCCTCTTCCCTGCAGCACCGGTATCGACAATATTGTATCCGGTTGCAAGAACGCCGATGAATTTCAAGGAAGGAAGTTGATCTATAACATCTTCCCCCAAAGGAGTCTTATTTGTGAAGATTATTTGTGCATCTTTTGCACGTTCAACAATTTTACCTGCAGGTGTTCTGTCGAATATGGTAACATCACCTAATTCTTTCAGACCCTCCCATGTAAGGTCTCCCGGGTTAAGTGTATACCCGTCCAATACAACTATTTTCATGTTTGTCTAATAATTTTTCCTGATTTTTGATCGAAGTAACTCTTTTTGAATTTATCGTGAACATTTACACTTTTGACCAGGCTTCATTTAATGTTCGTTTTGCATTTGCAATAACTACGTCAGGATCCTCTTCTCCGAAAGGTTTAACCTCGAAACTTACAATTGGCGGATCCATGGTATTCAAATATCCGATCTCCAGGAGCACCTTCAGATATTCAACCACCTGATCGACATCATTCTCCCCGTTTGGAAAACCGAATCTCGGATGAACATCACCGTATCCCGGCAATTCCGGATCTTTTAAAACGCAGTTGCCAATGTGGGCATGAATGATATAATCCTTCACGGGGATCAGCGATTCCCGGATGGTCTCGTGTAACAGGGGAATATGGCTCAAATCAACCATAAGGCCGAAATTTTTATAATCTTCTGTAATTTCCTTTGCATAACGAAGTGCCAGGCCGGCAGGACCGATCAGACTCTTTTTATCGACATCGTAGTCGAAGACCTCAAGGGCAACTTTAATGTCTCCCTTCCCTTTTGCATATTCACAAATTTCTTTTGTGGATTTTACCAGCGCCTCATAGGACAGTTCCTTCTTGTCTTCCGTATAGGGGCCGCTTAGAAATGCAAAACCCGCGGCACCTATTTCATAAGCCTCCTCGATGCCTTCCTTCAGTTCTGCCAATGCTATTTGTCTCTTCTCCTCATTCAGGTCATTGATATTCAAGTTTTTAGATAATAACCGCGGTTGCGCGCCATAAGAAATGGTCATGTGCGAAGTTTCGAGTATTTTCTTTACTTCGTCTCTGACTGCCTTATCTTTAATGGTGGTCAATTCGATTACGGTAAAATAATCATCGACTGCAATTTTTCTGATGGTTTCCCGTATCGGACCTTCACCTTTCATTGTGCCGGGGAATGCCATAAAATGGATCAATCCGACTTTCATGTATTTAACCATGGGTTCGTTCATATCCTATCCTCCTTCTTTTAATTATAATGTGTACTTCTATAGTATTTGACAATTATCGGGTTCCCGGTATTATTCAACAAGCGTAACCATAAGATCCATTACGTTTGTTTGAGTGGGACCCGTTTTTATCAGTCCCCCTTCCTGAATAAAAAAACTGTTGGAATTAAAATGATTGATGTATTCCTCCATATTCAAACCGCGTACTTTTGCGTTCTCTGAAGTATGGCAATCAACAACGGCACCGGCGGCATCGGTGGGACCGTCTGTTCCATCAGTCGCTCCCGACAATATGGTCATCCCGGGCAGTTCCCTTATCAGATCCGCAATAATGAGCGCCAGGTGCTGGTTTCTTCCTCCCAATCCGTCTCCCCTGACTTTTACGGTAGGTTCCCCTCCGAATAATAAGCAGTATTTTTGATGATTATTGCCTGTTTTTATGCTTTTGGCCTTTTCAATAATATATTCTGCAACATCAGCCACATCACCCTCAAGTGTGTTTGTAACTATTTGAGATTCATATCCGAATGATTCCGCTTTTGCTTTTGCTGTTTCCAGGGCCAGTATATTTGTACCGATAATCAGGTTACTTGTCCGACGTAATATTTCATCGGACTCTTTCAGCGTTTCCTGTCTTTTTCCCCCGGCGCCTTCCTGGAGTACCCGGTACAAACGGGATGGTATATCTTCTTCAATTTTATATTTCCCGATGACGGATATGGCATCGGAAAATGTAGTCGGATCCGGAGCTGTCGGACCTGAAGCAATAGCGTCGGGAGGATCACCGATAACATCTGAAAGAATCAGACTTACCAACCTGGCAGGATATGCAGCCCTGGACAAAAGTCCTCCTTTTACCTTGGATAAGTGCTTCCGGATACAGTTTATTTCTATAATGTCCGCTCCTGCTTTTAATAACGACCTGGTGAGTATACTCAGATCTTCAAGCGTGCATCCGTCCGGAACATCGGCCAAAAGTGCTGAACCTCCTCCTGATATTAAACATATCACAAGATCATCCTTACCCGCCTTCTTTACAATCTTTAAAACCTGATCCGTACCCGCCGTTCCATTCTCATCAGGGACGGGATGCCCTGCTTCGGTAATATCCATAAATTTCAAGGGTAAGGAATGTCCGTATTTTGTAATGATATGACCTCCTGTAATCCTGCTTCCCAAAATGAATTCCAGTGCATTAGCCATCGCTGCACTCGCTTTGCCGGCACCAATAACATATATACTGTTTATTGTTGAAAGATCAAAAGTAAGTTCATTAATCTTAAGTGAATTACTATGAATTGAAATATAGCGATTGATCAGCCTGTCAGGTTTCACACTCTCAACCCCGGTTAAAAATATTTCTACAGCCTTGTTTCTTTGATCCATTGATTAATAATTATAATTTCAGAATCACTCTGTAAAATTATTCTTTACAATCATTTCCCGATAAGCACATTCGCGATTTTTTCATAGTGCTTGGCAATGCTGCAATGATCCTCATCCTCCAATCCGTCCGCTTTGAGGCTTTGCATTATCTCCATCACACCAGCTGTTAAGGGAAGGGGTATTCCCAGGCTGTGTGAAGTATCAAGGACATTCTTCAGATCCTTCATATGCAGTTTTATGCGGAACCCGGGATCAAACTTCCTGTCCAGTATCAAGGGCGCTTTTGCATCCAGCACGGTACTTCCGGCCAGGCCTCCCCGTATGGCCTTATAAACCAGTTCGGGATCGACTCCTGCCTTCCGGGCCAGGATCAAAGCCTCCCCGACCGCTGAAATATTGATTGCCACGATGATCTGGTTGCATAATTTGGTGATGTTCCCTGCACCGATTTCTCCTACCAGAACGACCGATCCGGCCATAGCTTTCATTACATCATAGTACCGGTCAAATATGTCCCTGCGCCCTCCTACCATTACTGAAATGGTCCCTTCTATGGCTTTCGGTTCTCCGCCGCTGACAGGGGCGTCCAGCATATTGATGTTCTTTTTTTCAAGCTCAAAGCATAGTTCACGGCTTACAATGGGAGATATCGAACTCATGTCTATAAGGGTAAGCCCGGGTCTGCCTCCCTTGATTATCCCATTGTCCCCCAAAACAACTTCCTGTACATCCGGTGAATCCGGTAACATGGTAACCACAACATCAACCAGCGAAGCTATGTCCCCGGGAGTCCCGGAAACCTGAACGCCCGAATCGCCAAACTCCTTCAGCACTGCAGGGTTCTTATCCATTACACAAACATCATAGCCCGCCTTTATCAGATTCTTGCACATCGGCTTACCCATGATGCCCAAGCCTATAAATCCAATTTTCAAGTCTTTATTTTTATTCATTGCACTAAATATTTGTTCCTTCAAATTTTACATGTCCCGGAAATCCTTACCTGTCAGAATAAGCCCGGTACTATTAGATAGGTGAAAATCATTCCGATAACACCTACTGTTACAGCATAAATGAAAACAGGAATAAGATTGCGTTTTATCAACAGGCCTTCCACGCCTACCAAACCAACAGTGGCACAGGCAGCAATGACATTATGTACGCAGATCATATTGCCGATGGCGCCGCCGATATTCTGAAGACTGACTGTTATGAGTCTCGATATGCCCATTGTCTCTGCCACGGAATATTGAAAAAGACCGAAAAACATGTTCGAAACAGTATTGGACCCGGCGATAAAGGATCCGATAGCCCCCACGAACGAACTCACCAGAGGCCATGTGCCCCGGAAGATTTTCGCTATGGATTCGGCCATGGCGATGGGCATACTGGCATATTGATTGGAATTCGTCCCCGATTGAAGCATGATCTGTACCAAAGCAACGGCAAATATCAATGCAATGAATGGACCCCTGATACTTTTTAATGAGGCTCGCCAGGCTGTTGACACTTGTCTCCTGTTCATACCGAACATGGGGATACAAACCAGGGCAATCAGTATAAAAGGCATGATACCCGGGTTATATAAAATTTCAAAATCCGCAGAAATATCAGTGCCGAATAAATCAGGAAAAACAAGTGTGGCCGATCTGATCCAATCATTAAACGGGAAAAACTGAACTCTCGTAATAACCAGTAACAGTCCTATGAAAACATAAGGAAGCCACGCTTTGAACAGGCTCATATTTGGGGCTTCCGTATTGCCGGCTACAGGAATGGATCCTGTCCAGCTTTTATCCCATGTTGCCTTCTCAGCAAAATCCCATGTTTCCTTGGGTACCAGAAAACCCGCTCTTGTGGTGACAATAAGGATAAACAGCCCGATGAGTGACCCCAGAAGGCTTGGAAACTCAGGCCCCAGCAAAACTGCAATGGCTACATAGGGTACGATAAAGCAGAGACCCGCATAAATGGCGTAGGGCCATATGATAAGACCCTCTTTGATGGATTTCTTCTCCCCAAAAAAACGGGTGAGCATGACAACCATGATCAATGGCAATAGTATGCCCGGTATTGCATGCTGAAGCGCCGTCCATACACCGATATCGTGTAAGAACTCACTGAAAGTGCTCCCTCTTTCTGAAAGGGTTGAAAGAATTTCAGGGGTGTTCAGTGTTGTGCCGATACCTATGCGGGTCGGGGTGCCTACCGCACCAAAAGAAACGCAGGTACTATTGCAGATAAGGGCAACCATGACGGCAGCCAAAGCGGGAAAACCCAGGGAAAGCAACAGGGGCGCCACCAGGGCCGCCGGAGTGCCGAAACCGGCCGAAGCTTCTATAAAGGAGCCGAAAAGCCAGGCTATGATGATCGCCTGTACTCTTTTATCCGGAGATATGGCCATGAAACCTCTGTTAATCCTTGCCAGGGCCCCGCTTTCCCGCAGGGAAAAAAGCAGACTCAGGGCACCGAACACAATAAAAATAATATATATGGCTGTGATCACGCCATCAAGGCTGGCAGCCAGTAACGTATTTATTTGCATCCTCCATAAAAACAGGCCCAGCAGCAGGGTGACGACAAAGGTGACGGGCATGGCCTTGGTTGCAGGCCACCGCATGCCAACCATTAGGATGAAAATAGTCGCAATCGGGACAATGGATAAAACAGCGAGCATTCCTTCTGACATTATATTATATTTTACAGGTTATTGACTTTAATTTTAAAACGCGGTATTACTCCTGCCAGCGTCAACTTGATCTTATAAGTGTTCAGGTTAACTTGAATAAGTTGCGCATCTAGCTAAGAACAATCGCCTCGTATCTGTTTAACTCCGGTAAGGTCAGCATGGACCTGCCGTTGCGTCCGGATATTTCAAGATCAATACCCGAAACCCTTGCTCTTGCCGAAGAGAAATCACCGGCAAGATCAATATCGATCGATCGGAATATTTCCGGTTCCCGGAACCCGTCCTGTGTTTTACCTGAGCAGTTGATGAGGTGCAGTATTGAACGCTGCTTATCCGGCTGATACATAAACACCATTTCAACACCCACAGGAGCATTGCTTATGATCTGACGTCCATCCTGAAGGAGGGAGTCCACAATATCGGTAAACAGTCCAGCATGAACCGGCAGCAATTCGCGATTGTAGTAACCACCGATATCCCATGGCACAAAAGCGATCCTCCCCTTACCTACATCGCGTGTAATAAGGGCCGGGATATCCGTCGATTCCAAATTCAGGTCTGACGGCTCCAAAGGTTCTTCAGAAACAGGATTAACGAATGTCAGGCTTGCTGCCTCGTCATCGGGGTAGACATAGAACTTCGAAATTTCAGGTTCAGCGTTTGCAAACTGAAAAAGCCTTCTTCTGACAGGTATGTATGAACCGCTGCATTTAATATATTTGGTACCCGCCACCGATGGAAATGCATCGGGATCACGAATTTCAACATAACCTGTCCCGGCGTCAGACACTTCCCTCACCATGGAAGGTATGCCGAAGGGCGGGGCCTGATTGATAAATAATGCACGACCTCCGTTTTCAACATATTCCTGAAGACCTTCCACCGGAGCGCCTTGTGTAGCGATCACGAGATCATAAGTCTGTGATGCGTTCACCAGGGAATCCGGATTTTCTGAAACGGCAACGGGAATATGAGCTTCCGTCAGCATGGTGTAAATGCCTGTGTCTGTTTGATCCGACAAAGGATCACGCCAGCGCGGAGCAGTTTCCGGCCTGCAGAGAAGCAGTACCCGCGAACGATTCACCTGAAGGCCATAAAGGTCGGCATTCTCTTTATGCCAGGCATTCATTCTGGCCGCCTCTTCCAACTCAAACTGATGTGACGGGTTTAATGAAGTCCCGTCAGTGCAGAACGAAAGTGGCGAACCGTTGGCTCCGAACTGATGGTATCGCACCTTCATTTCTTCCAGCAGCATTGGATCAAACTGTGAAGGATCGCCGGTGTAGGAAAACCACATGTCAATTCCGACCCTGCCGGGATAAGAAGTCCGCTGTCGATTGATCTGCTCGCTTGAGCAATAGATCCAGTCACCCTGATGGGTTTCCAAATGATGGCCGTCATCGGCATGATCATTGTCGGCATTTATATATAGCGTTCCGGGCCGCTTATTATAAATCGCATTTGCAATAATGCTTGTAGTTCTTGTGCCCGCTTCTTCTATAAATGCCACGAAATCTGCATCCGGCTCATCAGGAAGAGGCCTTCCGTATTTCTCCCGGAATCCTTTCTCGCAACTCTCACAGTAACAGATTCCCGTATTGGCTATAAAGTTCACAAACCAGTTAAGGTAAACGAAATCCGGCTCGAAACGATCCAGCACTTCTGAAATGATGCTTACACCCTGGGTAGGATAAAAACTCGAGTTCAGACAGGGTTTGGATCGTCCATTGGCATCCGTTACCGTACTGCCGTCTTTATGGCGAATAAACCATTCCGGATGTGCTTCCAGGGCAGCTTTGCTTTGTTGAGTGAAATCGAAACGAGCCCCCGTCCTCATGTTGTTCTGTTTGGCCAGTGCTGCAACACCGCCGTAGAAATCCCCCCCTTCAGGGAGTGCAGAGCAGGGTTCGTTAAAAGGGATACCGGACTGATAATAGGCTCCGCCTTCGACGGCTGTATTCATGATACAATTGAAATCGGCCTTTACCAGACTGTCGGCTACAGCTTCCGGATCTGATGACGCATGCCGGGGGCTCAATCTGAACCATGCCAAACGCAAAGGTTCTGTATTGATCCATGTGGACTCTGAACCGTTCGGAGGAAGAACGGTTTTTGCAGTACAACCATACATAAGATTGCCAAGTGTGTTTGCGGTTACGAAGGGCAGGACGGATGAACCGACTGCAATTCCGCTCACTGATTCTATAAATTTTCTGCGTTTCATTATTATTTGTTTTGGTAATAGAGTTTTCGATGGAACATCCATTGTAATTTCATCCGGATCAGTTTCCTATTCTTACAACCCTCTCATTAATTTTTGGAAATTTTGTAAATACAAGATCATCGTGGCCGGGAATGATCAGATCAGGATCTGAAACCAGGGTCTTCATCCTTTTCATGGCTTCAATATATGCTTGCGGATCAAATACATAAGTAGGAATTGAGAGTAAATTATCCAGGTTATAATAGTACCAGACTGCATCAGAAGCGATCAGTATTTTATTGGATTCTGAATTGGAATTTACCAGCAGATATTGATTCTCAAAGGTATGCGTTGAATGAATAAACACTTTTATTCCGGGGATAATTTCCATATCATCACCCCTGACAAGTTTTAATCTGCCTTGCAAGTTGGCTTCAACAATGTTGCGAACGTCTTTTTTTTCAAAACCTTCTGAAAAGCCATCCTCCTGCCAGGCTTGTCCTACAAAATAATCGTAGTCATCTTTCTGCATCCAGATTTTGGCCCCGGGAAAAAGGTTTATGCCTCCGATGTGATCCCAGTGCGGATGTGTAAGGATTATGTCCGTAATATCAGACGGGTATATATCAATGCTCTGTAAAACCGTATCGGGTCTTACATAATTATCTCTGCGGGTCCTGTCAAGAAATCCGGCATCGACAAGAATATTTCTGCCGTTCTCTCCTTTTAACAACCAAACCATATAACATACGCTTACACTGTCTTTTGAAGTGGTTCCTACAGCAATATCCTGAACCGGCCTGTTATCGGCCTCTGCATATTTAAGTGCATAAACCTTATACTCATTCCCAATCTGACAATTTGAGATGATTGCGAATAAAGATAATACAGATATAAAAGTGATTTTTTGAATCATGGCTTGTAAATTTAAGTTTGTTAACACATGCACTTATTAAGTTATCTATCCAGTTTTACAACTACATACGGCTGCCCGATATTAAAATCTGGATATATTTTCCCATTGCCGTTATTGTCCATAACTTCAATGAAGTACATAAAATCATACCTGGGATTGATCTGATCTGCAGGCACAGTTGCCTCGAATGAATCTCCGCTTTGAAGCATCTCCAGGGTTTGGTAATCCTCTTTTTGATTAACACTGCGATAGCGCAACCGGACCCATTTGACACCCGCAGTGGCACTCACCTCTGCATTGATTGTAATGGATTCGCCTGCCGGAGCGCCGGTAACAGGTTTGAGGGTTACCTGAAAAAATTTAGCGTTATCTGTATTTGCTGCAACCTTATACTCCGGTGCACCCGTTGCAGCACCTTCCGGTTCGTAATCGCTTCTTTGCTGCTCCAGGACCGCCAAATCCTGTTCCAGGTAACGCAGCTCATCCTTCCAGTGTCCGGTAAGCAATTTGTTATCCGGCCCGAACTTTAAATTGGAGGCATATACATCGCCTGCTGTAGCAACAATCTGCCGCCATGCCTCAATGGCATTCTTTTCATATTCAATCGCTTTATCAAGCGCAGAAACATCCCGGGTGCGTTTAAAAATGCGATAGCTGACCGCTGCGGGTATCCTTCGGGAATGGTAAAGCGCCAGGTTGGACAGTATCCCAAGATCGGTAATTGTAGAATTGAATTCCTTGTTCCGGTCTTTTCCAACGGCCTTTTCAGCTTGCTCGATCAATTCATTGATTTCCCCTGAAGTCTGTTCAAACCACTGACTGGTCATTGAAGGCAGAAGCTTTGCAGTCTCCCCGCCCTCTATGAGTATTTGGGCTTCTTCATCAAAATTAGCGAATTGCGCAATGTCGCTACCTTCACTGCCGGCATAGGTCGGTAAATCCAGAAGTCTCTGTTTTTCAACAAAACCCATTGTTGTCGGGAACAGAATATAAGGATACGGCTGGGCAACGATGCGCGGAAGAATCCAGCTGGCTTTATGCAGGGCTGTTTCTATAATAGGTCCGGCCTTACTGCCGAAACGCATTTCAAATTCTTTGTGCCATATGTCAGGAGATTGACCAGGGTTATAACCAATCCGGCCAAATACCTGAAAATAATGCCAGTATCGCTCAAACTCATAATCATAGTAAACATACCGGGGATTCAACAGATCAAATGGCTTTTCATCGTGCGGCTGACCGAGCATTTTGGTCCCGAGAGGTTCCTGGAATCCGAAGGCTTCGCCGTCATAAAGATGAGTGCTTTCCACAAACCGGCCTGCATAGTCCGGATCTCCCCATAAGAGTATCCGGTTTGTGCCGCCGTTCCACAGCTTCCAAAACATTCCATATGTTTTCGGATATATGAGCAGGTCTGCATACTGGTGACGGCGGTCGAGCTGGTTTCCGACGGGAATGTGTGTCGGATGCCATGGCATTCCCATCTGCTCCATCCAGTATTTGGTACTCAACCTGACATTTAATCCGGAATTCGCAGCATAGGAAATCAATTCATTGCTCAATCCCTTGGTATGCATATCGAGCGGTATACCAGGGTCGGTTTCCTTGATCACATCCACAAATTCTTTCCCGAAATCCAGCAGTTCAGCCTCATCAAGGCCGGACTCCGGGTTAATGTGTAATGTAATCATATCAGGATGTATAAGCTTGATGAACTTAGCCAATCCTGCATTGTTGTATGGGTATACATTTTCATATGTCAGACCGGATACCCATACAGAAGTATCCAGCAGGGTCTGAGCCATTGTTTGCACACCATCTGCAGGGACATGGCTGGGACCTGTTTGTACAGCAGGGGCAGTACCGGTACCGCCTATACCGCGTTCAAACCATTCCATGCCCACCTGGTCAACCAGATGAAGAGGCCGCTTAACGTGATCCCAGGGGGAATATTTGAATCTGATGCCCCGCTCATGCATCATTTCAACCAGGTGTATCAATGTTTCCAGGTTACGTTGCTGATCCTGCGGTGTGACATTTGCCATTTTAACATCCGGGTATCCTTCCACATCAAAGAAATAAGGATATACGGGTGCCATGAACCCACCGCATTCGTACCCGAATGTTATATCCAACGTGTTAATCCGGTCTTTCGCCAGCATATCCAGGTATCGTTCCCAATAGCTTTCATCATAAAACCTGGTTTCCCAATAGGCACGATTCATGGTATATATGATAACAGCACGTTCTTTTACATCCGGCTGTTCGGTGATTTCCTTAACTTCACTCATTGGCGATCTCCGGTTTTTA
>CAYOPZ010000041.1:0-28745 GCA_964406005.1 uncultured Bacteroidaceae bacterium | reverse complement strand
CAAATTAACGCATTAAATCCCGAAATAGGTTTTCTTTACGGGTCAAGTTATCTAATGGGGGGTTGATCCGGATGAGTTGCAGCATCTTTAATTATACTATTTCCGCCTCCGGAAGAATATTTCACTTTTAATGATATGCGCCTTTTCCTACTTAACTATCCGATTATTGATGGCCCCGGAGGTTTTCACACCGTTTTCCTTCACCAGATCTTGCTCCCCACGCGTGATGTCATATAATCCTCTCTTGAAACACCATTTGTATAATATCCTGCATTTTGATACTTTTAATTCAGTCCCGGGACAGCTCGATATAAAAATAACAAACCTGCATATATACAACCCGTTCATATTATGGATTTCCGGACAGAAGTCGACATACCGCCCTCCGACCACAAGCTGGATTACCGGTCAGGCATCCTGTTTATGGGATCCTGCTTCACTGAACACGTGGGCAACCGCATGAAGGAACTGCAGTTCCGTGCGGATGTGAATCCGTTCGGTATCAATTACAATCCCTCGTCCGTGGCGCAAAACCTGTGGGCCCTGATGGACGGAAAGGAATATACAAAGGAAGATCTCCACCACCTGAACGACAAATGGTTCAGCTTTGATCATCACAGCCGGTTTTCCGACGGGGATCCAGAATCCTGCCTCGAGCGCATCAACAACCGCATCCGTGCCTCGAAAGCCGGCCTTAAAGAAACACATACCCTTGTCCTTACATGGGGCACGGCATGGGTGTATGTGCACAGGGATTCGGCCTGCGTGGTTTCCAACTGCCATAAAGTTCCGGCCGACAGGTTCCGGCGTTACCTGCTTACCGTAGATCAGATCACGGACACCTACAGCAGCCTGTTCGCAAGAATGCGCCGGGAAATCCCGGATCTCAGGGTCATCCTGTCCGTCAGCCCCGTACGCCACTGGAAGGACGGACCTGCGATGAACACTGTGAGCAAAGCCATCCTTGTTCTTGCCGCATACCGGCTGACCGAAAGATTTTCCTACTGCCAGTACTTCCCTGCCTATGAAATTGCCATGGACGACCTGCGCGACTACCGCTTCTATGCAGATGACATGCTGCATCCGAACGGACGCATGATCGAATATATCTGGGAAAAATTATCCGGCGCCTATTTCGATGACGAGACCCGGCATATTATGGAGGAGATCCGGAAACTTGTCTCTGCAAGGAACCACAGGCCTTTCCAGCCAGGTTCCAGGCAATATGCCGGTTTTTGCAACAAACAGATCCAGGCCATAAAAAAACTGAAAGGCAGGTTCCCGTTCCTTGCCCTGGATGAGATGGAGCTGTATTTCCGGGACAGGTTAAAGAATCCCGGAAACAATTCTTCCCTGAACTCGTCAAAAGCCTGAGCCCGGATGAGAATATTCAGCGTATATGGAACCCTGATTATTTGCATGTTGCTGCCGGAAGTGACCTGTGCCCAGGAAACACCGGGTTCTCCGGAGGATGCACTGGAAAACAAAAATGCCGTGGACGTGACTTTCGGGGGGCTGGGCCTGGTGCTGTCTATCAATTACAACAGGTTTGTTACGGTGGGGCCGGATTTTTTTATCAATGCCTCGCTTGGCGCCGGAACGGTTCCCTTAAGCGGCGGACTGACAGTTCCCCATCATGTCTCGGTAAATATCGGAAGGAAAAGCAGTTTTCTGGAGCTTGGAGCAGGAGGATCCTTCTGGACAGGAATAACCAGCCGGTCGGGTTATCCGGAATCCATTTATTCATACCAGTTCTCGCCCATGATAGGATACAGAAAGCATTTCCCTTTCAATCTTGTCATGAGGATATATGCCAACCTCCTGGTACATATTTCAGGCGAATATTATCTTAATGACAAATCCCTCATTCCATATGCCGGGGTAAGCCTCGGACATGCATTCTAGATCGGTAAAGAATCCGTAATTTGCGGGAAGAAATGAAAACGGCACTTTTCTACAGGACCCTGGACGAAGGGAAGGTGCAATGTGTGCTTTGTCCGCATGATTGTACAATATCGCCCGGCAAAACGGGTATCTGCAGGGTAAGGCGGAATGTAAAAGGCAAACTTGTAAGTGAAACTTACCGGCACATCTGGGCCCTGCATTACGATCCCATTGAAAAAAAGCCCCTTTATCATTTCCACCCGGGAAGCATCATACTCTCAATGGGTACCGTGGGCTGCAACATGAGCTGCAGTTTCTGCCAGAATTGCGATATCTCCCAGTCCGGTGTGGGAGACGTACCGGGATACAAGGATTACGAACCGTATGAACTGGTCGATATGGCAGAGGCTTATCCGGGGAATATTGGTATCTCCTTCACCTACAATGAACCCGTGGTAAATTATGAATACATGCTGGAAACCTCCCGGCTGGCCAAATCCAGGTCCCTGAAAACCGTCATGGTGTCGAACGGGTATATCAATCCCGGACCCCTCGGCGATCTTCTTCCGTATATGGACGCGTTTAACATCGACCTGAAAGCATTCCGGAACGATTTTTACAAGAGAGAAACAAAGGCATCCCTGGATCCCGTATTGAAAAGCCTGAAAATGCTGCGGGAGGCTGACAAACATCTGGAAATCACCAATCTTGTGATCCCGGAACTGAACGATGACCCATCGGTATTCTCAGAAATGATTGACTGGATCGGAAGTGAACTGGGTGAATATTCCGTACTTCACATGTCCCGGTATTTCCCGCATTATAAAATGACCGGAGACCCCACACCGGTATCCACCCTTAAAAACCTGTACGGCATTGCCGGGAAACGGCTGAAATACGTCTATCTCGGCAATGTGAGCTTTCACAACGGGCAGGATACCTTTTGTCCCGAATGCGGTGCGCTGCTTATAAGCAGGAGCGGTTACAGCACACAGGTCAGGGGCATCGGACCGGGAAACGTATGCATGAATTGTAATTGTCCCATTCAAAACATAGTATTATGAGCGTCAGGGCACCCGTCGTGGCCGGTACATTTTACCCCGGCACCGGAAATGAAATAAATAAACTGATCGACAGGATTCTCGACCAGGAAAGAGACAGGATCGATACATCCTATGCAAAGAAAGATATCATTGGTTGCGTGGTGCCGCATGCAGGCTATGTTTTTTCCGCCTGGGAGGCCGTTCATTTTTTCGGGATCCTGAGGGAATCTCCTGTCCGGTACGATACCTTTATCATTCTTAATCCGAACCATACGGGCTACGGGGAAGCCGTTGAGGCGGATTCTCATGAATCCTGGAACACTCCTTTGGGCAATGTTCCCCTTGACAGGGAACTCATCCTGAAACTCGGCCTGCCTGTAGCCAACCGGGGCCAATTACGAGAGCATTCTGCGGAAGTCATGCTGCCTATGCTTCAGAAAATGATCCCCTATTCATTTCATATTGTACCGATTTGCATGCTCAGACAGAATCCGGAAAATGCACGTGAAGTCGCAGGGAAAATCCATGCAGCCGGCAAACAGCTGAACAGGAAAATCATGATCATTGCATCTTCCGATTTCTCTCATTTCGTGCATCCCGAGGAAGGAGCCGCCAAAGATGATCTGGTGCTTGACCAGATCCGGGCGCAGGATACGGATAAACTGTACGAAACGGTAGTGAAAAACAGGATAACCGTCTGCGGCTACGGCCCCATTATGACGCTGATGGAATATGCAAAGCTCGTGGCCGGAGAATTCGAATCAACCGTCCTGGCCAGGGGGCACTCCGGAAAGGCAGGCCCTTCCGACAGCGTTGTGGACTATATCACGATCCTGTTCTACCGGTGAACATTGAGAAACGAAAGACCATGTTGTTCCATTATAGAGCATGGGTTACACTTTTTTAACAAAATAAACATTGATTTTTTCGGGCTTTGGGGTTGACACAAATAAAATATTTACTATAATTGATTGTTGATCTGAGATTGATTCTATGAAAAAGAGGATCATAAAAGAGTTTAACAGCCTCCCCGAGGAAATCCGCGAGGAAATCAGAAGAAAATACCCTCAGGGTTACCTCAGTCATATCATCACTTTCTTCAATAAGGACAAACAACTTGTCTCCGCTCTTCCTTATGAAACGGAAGAAACCAGTTATCTGATCAAAATGCCCTCTGCCATACATCTGTCTGAAGAAGAATCCACAGATGAAAACCTTGAAAAGATGCCCGATGATGTTTCACTTGAGGCACTGGATGAAAAAAAATACCTGATCCAGGAGGAGGAAGAGGAAGAATCGGATTAATGTTTTATTTCTCCCTGTAATTTCATAATTTGAAGATCCTTTAATCCTGTATGAGTGAAGGCCATGAAACACTTTATGATATTTGCCTGGCTGTTTTGTCTGTACGGCAATCCGCTGGCAGCCCAGACCGACACCGCAAGAACCGGGAGACAGGCAATCCCTGTTACCGAGATCACGGTGTCGGCAACAAAAGTGAATACCATCCTTCTCGAAAAACGAAGCAGCCTTCTCTCCGAAAACCGGAAATCGGAAATCGTCAAGGCGCTTGATACCTTGCTGTTCAGGCTCGACCTGTTGCGTGAAGATCCACGTATTCATAAAACAGAAACACTGAATTTCCGCAGCCTTCAATATCTCAATACGGAATGGGAATTCATGCGCAACCGTCTGGCAGCGGAACAGGAGAATCTTACCGGTACGCTGCAGGAGCTGGAAAATCATAAGATCGAACTTGCGCAATTGTTATCGCAATGGAACCTGTCGATGCAACCGGCACAGGAGCAATCCGCTCCGCAGTCCGTGCTCGATCAGATCTCGTCAACCATAACCGGAATAGATACACTTTTGTCCCATTTCCAGAAAGATTCGGAATTCCTCCAGGAAGAACTTGTCCAGGTTTCATCCGGGCTGATCTTTACCAACGACGTCATAAAACGGATCGAATCCGCACGGGAAACAGCGACCAAGAACCTGTTCAGCCTGAATCGTCCGCCCATCTGGAAAGAATTTTCCCACACAGGTGACACGGTTGTCATACAGGTGCAGAGATCATACCTGGATGACTCCATGAGGGGGCTGGCGGACTTTTATAACAATTACAAGCTCAGGATCTGGATACACATCTTCCTTTCCATTATCATCATCGTGCTTGTATTCTTCGCCTTCAGCAGTCTGAGGCATTCACTTCCCGAAACGGATATCGCACAGATCGCTTCCATACGTAAAATCACAGCAAGGCCATTTGCATCCGGATTCCTTTTATCCCTCCTGTTGACGTTTGTCCTGTATGAAAGCCGGCACGAATCGGTCGGGTTCATACTTTCCATTTTGCTCATGGTTCCTGTTCTTACCATATTCAATGCCATTATTACGGGGAAGAACAGACGCTACGTTTACATGGTAATTGTCGCATTCGTGCTCGTACAGTTTCACAGGCTGGGTTACTCGGAGACGCTCCTCAACAGGTCCCTCCTGATGACGATAATCCTGTTCTGTATAACT
Source organism: uncultured Bacteroidaceae bacterium (assembly GCA_964406005.1). GTDB lineage: Bacteria > Bacteroidota > Bacteroidia > Bacteroidales > SM23-62 > CAYOPZ01. Next base: position 23,292 of record CAYOPZ010000041.1, on the reverse strand, counting down.
CCCCTGGCACTGATCCTGTCGCAGAAATCACAACGCCATGCGATATTGTCCGTCCGGTTCGGGAAGATCCTTCTTTCCATTGTGGTACTTGCGCTTGTCCTGCTTCTGATTTCCCTTTTCTCCGTGGTCGCCGGAGGAGTGCTTCTGGCAGAGTTCCTCACACATTCGACCGTGGAAGCAGCAGCCATCGCACTTATCTTTTACACCCTTTCCCTTGTCCTGAACAGCATTATCATCACATCACTTTACAGTCACCGCCTGCAAAAATTCAGCATGCTTGTACAGTATAAGGAAATCATTTACATGCGGCTGGTCTGGCTGGTGAACCTCATTTCCGGGATTCTCTGGTTTATTTTCACCCTGAAAATATTCATGGTCTGGGACAATGTTTCCACCTGGCTGGAATCGGTTCTTACCCGCAATCTTACAGTCAGGACCGCCGTTGACTTTTCGCTCGGCGACCTGATCGCTTTCATCATTATCATCTGGCTGACACTCTGGATATCGAGACTTATCAGGATCATTTTCGAGGGGGAGGACATAATCCGCGGTAAACTGAAGCGGGGAGTGCCTGCAGCCCTGTCCCTTATCATCCGCATCATTTTGATAACGACCGGATTTTTGTTTGCCGTTGCTGCAGCGGGCATGGAAATGAGCAAGCTGACCATCCTGCTGGGAGCCCTTGGTGTCGGTATCGGATTCGGGCTTCAGAACATATTCAACAACCTGGTCTCAGGGATCATTCTTGCATTCGAACGACCCATAAATGAGGGGGATATCATCGAAGTGGGCGGATTTCTCGGGACCGTTAAACAGATAGGCATAAGGGCCAGCACACTCCGTACCTATGACGGTGCCGAAGTGGTGATTCCCAACGGGAACCTGATCTCCAATGAATTGATCAACTGGACGCTTTCCGATCAGAAACGGAGGGTGGAAGTGTCCATAGGCGTTAAATACGGCACCGATCCCAGGCAGGTCCTCCAAATACTCAGGGACATCGCCGACAATCATAAAAAGGTGCTTAACGATCCCGAGCCCCTGTGCCTGTTCGAAGCACACGGTGAAAGTTCCCTCGATTTCCGGCTTCTGTGCTGGATACCGGATGCCGACGAACGTTACAGGGTGTCAAGCGACCTGACCGTCATGGTAAATGAAGCCCTGAAAGAGGCCGGGATCGAGATCCCTTTCCCGCAGCGCGATCTGCATCTGCGTTCCGTGGAAGGGAATATTATGGACAACATTACATCCGAAAAAGGCCGCAAATGATATTCAGCCCTGCAGGCAGAGGGCTTCGTTCAGGGCGATGACCGCCTCTTTATAATCTTTCCGGCCGATTACAAATTGAAGGTTCACCTGCATCAGTGACTGGGATACGGATTCTATATTGATCCCCCTCTCAGACAGGGCTGTGCACGCTTTGGCGAGCGCTCCGGGTTGTGCAATATTCGTACCCAGGGCACAGACAAGGGCGGCTTTTTTATCTGTTATCCTGAAGTACCGGGCTTTCAGTTCATCGAGCAGTTCCTTACTCATGTCCTTTTCCCATATCACCATGGTAATGCAGTTCGCATTGGTTGCCTTCAGTATATAGCTTACACCGTAATTCTCGATGATCTTCATAAGATTCAGGTCGAATCCGACCTGGCCCACCATGAACGGATCATGCACTTCAATGGCAACCACCTTATCGGTTCCCGAGATGATCTCGACCTTCGATTTTTCTCCGCGGTATTTGCGACTGATCAGGGTTCCCGGATGATCCGGTTCAAAGGCATTCTTTATCCGGATATTGATGCCGGCCAGTTCCAGGGGTTTGGATGCTTTCGGATGAATGGCCTCCATCCCTATATCTGCCAGCTGGTCCGCGACAATATAGTTGGTAAATCCTACGGGACTTGACTTTTCCACTCCCACGATCATGGGATCGGCGGTGGAAAGATGGTATTCCTTATGGATCACGGCCTCATCTGCCTTTATTTCCACTGCGATCTTGCTGAATGTCACTTCCGAATAGCCCCGGTCGAATTCACGCATTATGCCTTCGGTTCCCTTCGTATAACCGGTTACGACGGGGATGGTCGCCGTCCAGTCGATCTCCTTGAAAGCCTGATGGATCCTTTCATCTATGGTAAGGAATTTCGCATCGTGGAATCCGCAAAGATCCACGAATGTGGCATCGATCCCCTTATTCCTGAGAATGTTTACGGAATTGAATGCGGAATGGGCCTCGCCGATGGAGGCCAGTATCTCGCGGGCGGCCAGCAGGATGTTCTGCTTGCTGACATAGCCCGAGGCCAGCACCTCTGCAAGGCTGTCCAGGTATTCCCTGGATTGCTTTATCCGTCCCGAAATAAACTCCTCCGCAACCTGCAGGTCAAGCCCTGTTTCCCTGAAAGTGTCATTGATGGCCAGCAATTTTTCAAGCAGGCGGTCAAGTTCTCCCGCATAGTCCCCGTTTTTGACAAATATGTCATACACACCCGGCTCCCCGGTCTTTTTGTGTTCCAGCAGCCAGTTGGTGACATTGCTGTATGCCGAAACCACGAATATCCTGTTGTAATACTCGTCCTTTTTTCGCTTTCCTATGACTACATTGTCCAGTACCTCGGAAAACTTTGTCATGGATGTGCCGCCGATCTTTTCAACTGTAAGCATAATCTGCCGGTCTGTTAAGAAAGTACAAAAGAAACATTTTTCGGTCAAATACGGAATAAAGTTTACCTTTTGTATTTCCCCATCAATTGACCTTCCGCCAGGATATGCCCATCCATTGCTTTCAGAAGTTCCTTTTTTGATATACCGGGACCTGTATCAAGCTCCCTGTCCAAAGCATAAATCTTGAAATAATACCTGTGTGTGCCGCGTGGCGGGCACGGCCCTCCATAGCTTGTCCTCCCGAAATCATTCCTCCCCTGCATAGCCCCGTTTTCAAGCACATCCGAAGCCGGCATGTTCTCCGGGAGCCCCCTGATATCTCCTGGAATGTTGAAAAGAACCCAGTGTACCCAGGTTCCCACGGGTGCATCCGGATCATCGCAAATAAGTGCAAAAGTCTCCGTGCCATCCGGGACCGATGACCATTCCAGAGGAGGGGAAACATCAATGCCATCACAGGTATATTTGCCGGGGATGAGTCCCCCTTCTTTAAAGGCCGAACTTTTAATTTCCATGTTTATTCCTTTAAGCGTTTTATGGGTGCTGTTTTTGCCATGACAGGAGAAAAACAAACTTAAGATGAATAATGAACAATACAATAATCGCAGCATCCGGAGGATATTAGAGTCAGGCAAAGGCGCTCGTTTCAGCCTGAAATGCCTGGAAAAAGTGCCGTGTCATAACCATAAATAATGAGAATTGAAATGCACCTGAAAAACGATTATTCCTGTGAGGCGGCTTTGACAGATTTGACAAGATCTATCATGAGAATCAAGAATGCCACTGAGCCAAGGATCGCAGGAATAATATAGACTTTTTCATACTTCACACTCTCAAACCAGTATCCGAATACCGGGGAACCCAGCCAGGCACCGATCCATCCGAATATAATCTTTGAAATGAATGAATTCAGGCCTGCCCTGACATAGTACTTGAAGCCAAAATGCAGTACTGCCGAAACAACAATACTGATTGCCAGTAAAATTACAAAACTGATAAAGTTCATTCCAATCATGGTTAAGCCCTCCATTATTAAATAAAAGTTAGATTATAACACAGCACTTTTTTCATGTTTATGACATTTTTGAATATGTGTAAGTTTACCATTATAATTTTGCATCAAGTATCATATTAAGCAATGAATTAAAGTCACGATCATCAACAGGTTTACATATTTTGCAAATTTCATTTTCACGGTATTCAGGTTCTTTGCACTTGTAATAAACCAAATCAACCAATTCACTACTGATCTTTGCTATGTTTTCCATAACGTATTCTTCTGAATATCCCTTTTGAATAGCATATAATATAAATACTTCTTCAGCATTAAGAAAGGATTTATGTATAATAACAGTATTCCATTCAGGGATAATAATTATATGTTGAGCTCCTACTCCGCTTGCATGATAACTCCCTTCAGGGATACCATTCCGCATTGCAACTGAATCACATGGCACCCACCATAAATATCCATGACCACTATATAAACCTGTCATACCTGTCTCCCTGATAAAATCAGTAGTTATTTTTCTGAAATATTCCTTTGGTACCAACTGTTTGCCTTTCCAATTTCCTTCATTTAAGCACAATTGTCCGAATTTTGCCATATCTCGAGCCGAAAGACTATATTGAATTGCAGGATACAAGGAAATGCTTGTATCCTTGGTAAAACCAATAGTATTTGAATTAATATCCTGCATACCAAGGGGATTCGCAATATTGTTTATAAATGCATCTTTTTCGCTGATTTGAACCTCCTGTTCAAAAATTGTGTTTAATGCATTAATATCCCAATTATTATAGGCCCATTTTGTTCCGGGAATATTCGGAGCAGATCCAAGTTTTTGTTCCTTATCTTCTCTCATTTGTTGTATTTCGGCAGCAGCATCATGATTAATTCCAGAGATGCATTTTAATAAGTGAATTAACTTAGATTGTTTTTGCAGTTCCGTTAACGGAACCGGATAGTCATCGATTCCAAGTTCAGCAAGTGTTTTTTCCGGATCTAATATACCTTTATCGATATATGTATAATAAATAGTACTTGAAATTGCCTTTCTGGCCGATTGAAGATTTGTCGGAGTAGTTGTATCACCCCAAGCTGTTACAACTTTTCCATCAGTCATCAGTATGAAGGCAAATGTGCCAATTTCCTGAGAATATTCTTCAGCATTTTTAAGCTTAACAGAATCCCATTCAGAGTATGTCTGCGGATAGCAAGTTACTTGTATCAAAATTGATAATAAGATCAGGATTCCTTTTTGTTTCATTTTATCATCATTTAAGATGAGTTTCAAGTTTGTTTTAAATAGATATTTTCACTTTCTAAATACACCAATTAATGACCGCCTACCATTGTGGATGTAAAACATATAATGTACTACCAATATTGGAATTAAGGCTAATTTACAACATAGCAGGACAAGAAACCAAAAGTCCTGATGAAATTATTAAATAAATATTTTTCACGCTTTTTATTATTTTTTAATCGTTTTTCACGCATTATAATCGTTTTTCACATATATTTGTACTAAATATTTTTCACGCAACATGGCTAATAATAAATATATTTCACAAGAAATAATTGATAAAACTATTTTTTCACAGGAAATAAATGTTTTTCACGGACGGCAAACGCCTGAGAAAGGCACCTTAGTCGGATATGGAACTATAATTGATTTATTAAAGCTATCTGTTCCTTTGCCTTCAAAATTATCATTAATCAGTGAGAAACGAAGACAGTACAAAACAAGAGAATGGATCGTCTTCACCCCACGTCATAAACCAAATGACACATTGTATGGAAATCTTGTATTCAGTCTGAAATACGAGGGCATCAATCTTCTATTTTTCAAGAAGTTATTCGAGAGAGTTGAAGTGTCAGCGATTGAAAACCCGATCATAAAAGAACCATTTAGTCAATATGGCAGGAAAATATGGTTCCTTTATGAATGGTTGATGCAAAAAGAATTAAACATTCCAGATCTCAGAGAAGGTAATTATGTTCCTGTATTAGACGGGAATTTACAATATTCAATAGGAAAAGGGACCAATTCTCCCCGTCATCGAATTAGAAATAATCTGCCCGGTACAATTGATTTCTGCCCATTAATTAATAAGACGGAAAAGCTTGAAAAATATATTGACGATGACCTTGCAAATAAAACTGCTGGTCTGGTTCGCAGTGTACACAAGGATATTTTATTCAGAGCATCTGCTTTTCTAATGCTAAAAGATTCTAAAGCATCTTTCAGTATTGAGGGAGAAACTCCATCGAACAAAAGAGCAATATTATGGAGTAAAGTCATTGGGCAGGCTGGAAACAAATCCCTGTCAAAACAAGAATTTCTCAGACTTCAACAGATTGTAATTGAAAACAGCCGGTTTATAACAATGGGATTCAGAACTGAAGGAGGATTTGTCGGAGAACATGACAAAAAATCCGGAGAACCATTACCGGAACATATATCTGCCCGTTGGCAGGATCTGGAAACATTAATCAACGGATTGGTTGAAACTGATATTTTTTTGGAAAAGTCTGATTTTCATCCTGTTCTCACCGCAGCAATTATTGCATTCGGTTTTGTCTTTATACATCCTTTCGTTGATGGCAACGGAAGAATCCATCGATATATAATTCATCACATTCTTTCAAAGATGAGGTTTACACCCCAGGGAATTATATTTCCGGTATCTGCAGCAATTTTAGAGCAAATTGATGATTACCGGGAGATTCTTGCAGCCTATTCTTACCCTCTTCTTGATCTCATTGAATGGAAAACAACACAAGACAATAATATCGAAGTATTGAATGATACAGGTGACTATTACAGATACTTTGATGCAACCTCTTATGCAGAATTCCTGTTTGACTGCATTGACAACATTATCGATAAAATCATACCCGGAGAGGTATCATATTTACAATACTATGACAGAATGAAAGCATGGTTAGACGATGAATTTGAAATGCCTGATAAAATGGTTTCCTTATTAATAGGCTTCCTTGATCAGAACAATGGCAAATTATCTAAACGTGTAAAAACCAAAGAATTTAAAGAACTAAATGATATGGAAGTTCGACTCATAGAACAACAATACCAACAATTTTTTCAATCATAATTCGTAATGCCCCTTCACCCGAACAAGTTCTGTCCGGGGCAAAATAAAAAATCCCCTCACGAAACGACGGGGGATTTGTTGAGGTCGGTAGCGGGGTGTTCGCTTCGCTCACCGTCCGTTCAGGGGAGCCATTCAACACAATGCACCATGCTTCGCATGTTTTATTTACACGTTAATCCTTTGCAAGCAAGCTTGCAGGATTTCGTGCAAATAAAAACCGCCGTGAAATCACGGCGGTACATTATGTTGAGGTCGGTAGCGGAGTCGAACCGCTGTACACGGTTTTGCAGACCGTTGCCTAACCACTCGGCCAACCGACCGGTTTTAAGGTGGATGCAAATTTACAAAATTATGCTCAATCGGAAGTATAGCCTTTAAGGCAATCCGGGCACAGGCAGTCACTGTAATCCCGTGTGATGCGGATGAAATCTTTCTGCAGGATCTGGTAGCTTTCGCACCAGCAGTCTTCATCCCCGGAACATTGGAACGATTTCCCGCATTTCGGGCATTTTTTTGTCTGAACAACCTTTTTCATATCAGCGTGTCAGGGTTACACTGACTTTCTCTATCCGTCCGCCACCCATGGGGGGATTCATCTTGGAAACCTTCACGGTTACCTTCCGGATTTCCCCGAAGTTTTCATAAATGGTATCGAGAATGCGCTTGGCGATGTTCTCAAGCAGCTTGGACTTCTTTTCCATCTCTTCCTTCACAAGCCTGTAGGCAAGCTGGTAATTGATCGTATCCCTGAGATTATCGGAAGCTGCCGGCCGGGTCATATCCGATTCTATGCTCAGGTCAACAAGGAATTTGCTCCCGACGATCTGCTCTTCCCGGTAATGTCCGTGAAAAGCATAGAATTCCATATTCTCAATCTGAATAAGGCCCATTGTAAACGAATCGGGACACTAAGTTACTCGGTATTTCCAATTTTCCTACTTTTGTAATTCCTAAAACAAATTTACATGGCCGGCCGGAAACCTGTTGAGATCTCCAGGGATAAGAAAAACTTCATTGAAGCCTTCATAGATGAGGATATCGCCGGAGGAAAAATGGAAGGCTGCATCATGACCCGTTTCCCCCCCGAACCGAACGGATATCTTCATATCGGGCATGCCAAATCCATCTGCCTCAATTTCGGCATCGCTCAAAAGTACGGGGGCAAATGCAATCTCCGTTTCGACGACACGAACCCGGCCATGGAAGATCCCGAGTATGTGGAATCGATCAAGGATGACATCAAATGGCTCGGATTTGACTGGGAGGACAGGGAATACTATGCCTCCGATTACTTCGAAAAACTTTTCGACTTTGCGGTCAAACTGATCCGAAAAGGCCTTGCCTATGTAGACGACCAGTCGGTTGACGAGATACAGGACCAGCGCGGAACCCCGACCAAACCGGGTGCCGAAAGCCCCTGCCGCAGCCGTACGGTGGAAGAAAACCTCGACCTGTTTTCCAGGATGAAAAACGGGGAATTCAGCCAGGGAAGCCATGTGCTCCGGGCCAGGATCGATATGTCCTCCCCCAATATGCACATGAGGGATCCCGTGCTTTACCGGATCAGGCATGCCCCCCATCACCGTACCGGGGACCGCTGGTGCATCTACCCCATGTATGATTTCGCGCACGGTCAGTCCGATTATTTCGAAGGAATCAGCCATTCCATCTGCACGCTGGAATTCGAAGTTCACCGTCCCCTTTACGACTGGTTCATCGATCACCTTGCGGAAGGGAATTACAGGCCCCGGCAGATCGAATTCGCCCGGCTGAACCTGTCCTATACCGTAATGAGCAAACGCAAACTGCTGAAGCTGGTCGAGGAAAAATTCGTCGACGGCTGGGACGATCCCCGCATGCCGACAATATCCGGGCTCCGCCGGAGAGGCTATACCCAGGAATCCATCCGGAATTTTGCGGATACGATCGGGGTAACAAAATTTGACGGGATCATTGATGTGGGCCTGCTCGAACACAGCCTGAGGGAAGACCTCAATAAAAAAGCACCGCGTGTAATGGGCGTGCTCCGCCCCCTTAAGCTGGTGATCACGAATTACCCGGAAGGCAGGGAAGAATGGATGGAAACGGAAAACAACCCCGAGGACGAAAGCATGGGAAGGCGCCGTATTCCTTTCGGCAGGGAAATCTTCATCGAGCAGGAGGATTTCATGGAAGATCCTCCGAAAAAATTCTTCCGTCTCGCACCGGGCAGGGAGGTCCGCCTGAAAAGCGCCTATATCGTAAAATGCGAACGGGTGATCAGGGATGACAGGAGTAAAATCTCGGAAATTCACTGCAGCCATGACCCGCAGACCCGGAGCGGAAGCCCCGAAAGCAACCGCAAGGTTAAGGGCACACTTCACTGGGTTTCGGTCAAACACGCCATGCCGGCGGAAATCCGCCTGTATGACCGCCTGTTTAAAACGGAAGTACCGGATGAGGCTCCCGAAGGGCAGGATTTCACGGCCAATCTCAACCCGGAGTCCCTGGAAGTGATCACAGGTTATGTGGAACCGGGTCTGGCGGCGGCGGCTGCCGGAGACAAATTCCAGTTCCAGAGGCTTGGATATTTTTGTGCAGATCCCGACAGTTCAGCCGGAAAACCCGTCTTCAACCGGACAGTGACACTGCGCGATTCCTGGGGAAAGCAGAAATCCGGTCAGTAGGTATTGATCGAAAGGCGGTAGCTGCCTTTGGCTGCATTGGCAACGACCTTATAAGTCCATTCCCCGTGATATTTATTTTTTGTTTCCTCCTCGATACTGATGTTGACCGACCACTGGACATCCGCCGCATTTGTTATCATAATGCTTTTAATCGGCTCGCCACCGGGCAGTATCACCGTCACGGATATGGAACCCGTTTCCACAGAGCCCTGGATCGTCAGGCTGAGTCTCGTGGCCGTATTTTCCACGCTGAAGCTTCCTTCGCTACTGGCGCTTTCGCTGTCAAACCTTTTTGAAAGCCTTAAATTTGAATTGCTATTGTTCCTGGCCTGCAGGAAATACTGCAATTCAGAAACCGGAGAAGGAGATACAATCACTGGCCTTGTTTCAGCGGGTTCTTCGGTCTGTGCCGCTAATTCCGTCCCCGTGAAGACAAAAATCCCGGTAAGGAAAATGACGCTCAGAAATGTTTTTGTTCTCATGATTTAAACTTTTATGATCTATTGCAAGTCAAAGGTACACAAGAAAAAAACCTGTCCGGGTTAACGCTTTGTTAATGCCCGGTTAACGTTTTGACCGGAGAATTCTCATGAAAAATAATTGTGTGATATTTGTATTGTGAGAACACGCTTGTCCGTCATATTGAGCGCCCTTGCGCTGGTCATCCTGATCGTTGTCCAGTATTACAATATATCCGTGACATTCCAGACCAAAAAGGAACAGTTCGATATGCGTTACGGCTCGCTGGTAAAACAGGCGCTTTATGACTACGGTTCATCGGTCGACGAGGTCGATTCTGTCTTCGACCAGCTCGATGACCTGGCTGAGGGCATCGTATTCAGGCAGTATGAGCTGAGCGGGGGCTCCTATTCCGACAGCGTAAAATCACTCATACTGTCAGCATTCTCACAGATCCTTCAAAACAACTTTAAACCCGACGAATATCTGGCGGACTACCTTGAAAAAGCCGGTGCGGATCCTGATTTCAGGTCAGGATTTGACATCAGCGAACTGTCCCTGCTTGATTTTGAAACCGTTATCCCCATTTACAGGGATACGACAGGCGCCATGCCGGCCGGGTTCCGGAATGCACTGCGTATGGATTATACATCCGAAGGGAATTATTTCAGGATCCGCTATGACTATCTGGTCGACTTTACCCGCAAGACCCAGCTCATCTACAGGGATATGGTCATTACCCTCGTTCTGGCGCTGGTAACCATCCTGATCGTACTTGCCATATTTACGCTTACACTACGCAACATGATGATACAGAAAAGATTGTCGGATATAAAAACGGATTTTATAAACAACATGACCCACGAGCTGAAAACCCCGCTTTCCACGATTGCAGTCGCCTCGAGCTCACTGAGCGATGAAAATCTATTACATGACAAAAAGAAAGTGCTGCAGGTCTCCGGCATCATCAAGAAACAAAACAGGCACCTGACCCAGCTGATCGACCGTATCCTGGAGATCTCCATATGGGAAAAAGAGCAGGTAAGACTTAAAAGAAAACCGGTCCATATTTACGAATTTATTGAGGAAAAGGTCAGGAATTTCAAAATAGAGAAGCAGAACCGGAACCTGGATATTGAAACCAGCTACGATCTCGACAGGGATTATATCGATCTCGACGAGGTCCATATGACAACGGTATTCAATAACCTCCTTTCCAATGCCGTCAAATACTGCAGCAGGGATCCCGTGATCAGGATAACCGTATCGGTCAATCACAAGCTCAGCATCAGGATCAGGGACAACGGCATAGGCATCGGCAGGGAAGACCAGAAGCATGTATTTGACAAGTTCTTCCGTACAGGGAACAAGGAATTTAGAACGGTAAAGGGTCTCGGGCTGGGACTTTATTATGTAAAACAGATCATTACCGCCCACGGAGGTGAGATCCAGCTTCAAAGCAGTCCGGGAAAAGGTACCGCATTCACAATTAATATCCCCATTGAAAATGAATATCCTGCTGGCTGAAGACGACACCGACCTGAGAAGCATTTTGTCCCAGTACCTCGAACTGAACGGGTATTCAGTAATCCAGGCGGAAGACGGCAGCATCGGGCTTGAAAGGTTCAGGCAGGAACATGTGGATATCTGCATCCTCGATGTCATGATGCCCGTAATGGACGGCTTTGAGCTCGCCGGAAAGATCCGGAAACTCGATCCGCAAATGCCCGTTATTTTCCTGACCGCCCGGAACCAGAAATCGGATAAACTGAAAGGACTCAAGCTCGGAGCGGACGACTACCTGACCAAACCTTTTGAAGTTGAAGAACTCATACTCCGGATTAAAAATATTCTTCGCCGCGCCGGAAATGCAGGGGAAGAGCCTGTGAAACTGGGCAAACTGGAGTTCAGCTTCGATGAGCTGACCCTGACCGGGTATGACTATGAAAACCAGATGACACTCAAGGAAGCCGAGTTGCTGAAATACCTTATAGAGAATAAGAACAAGGTCATCAGGCGCGAAACCATCCTCGAGGAACTCTGGGGGAAAAATGACTACTTTCTGGGCCGCAGCATGGATGTTTTCATCACCCGCCTGCGCAGGTACCTGAAACCCGAAGAATCCGTATCGCTCGATACGGTAAGAGGGGTCGGCTTTATTCTGAGGATGAAGTAGGCTTTTCTCTCCGGGTATTCAATTTTACGTAACTTTATGAGAGAATCTCAACGAAGATTTATTTCTTCCTGTATTAATTGGATATGGCCGAAGCCAGGAACAAAGAGAACAACGGGCTGCACCGTTTTTTCTGGGAGCTTGCAGATACCCTGAGATTTTCAGGCAGGCTGACCAGGGAAATGTTTCGCAGGCCCTATGAATGGTCCGAGTTTGCGAAACAATGCTATGTGACCGGGATGAAATCACTCGGGCTTATTAGCATCACAGCCTTTATCATGGGCCTGGTACTGAGTATGCAGACCCGCCCGGTGCTGGCCGGACTGGGAGCCGACGCCTGGCTGCCCGGTGTGATCATGGTTGCCATCGTTCGTGAGATCGGGCCCGTGATCACCGCACTTATTTTTGCAGGCAAAGTAGGTTCCGGGATAGGGGCGGAACTGGGTTCAATGCGTGTGACCGAACAGATCGATGCCATGGAGGTTTCGGGTACCAATCCGATGAACTACCTGGTGGCTACAAGGGTGCTTGCCACAACGCTGATGGTCCCCGTCCTGGTAATCTTTGCTGACGCCATAGGGATGGTCGGCTCCTTTCTCGCCGTAACCATTCAGACAGGCACCACTTTCAAGCTTTATCTCTCCCAGATGCTCGACCAGTTGTGGTACTATGACATCATCCCCGCCACCATTAAAACCTTTTTCTTCGGATTCGCAATCGGAGCGGTCAGCTGTTATAAGGGGTATAATGCCACAGGCGGCACACAGGGGGTTGGCCATGCTGCCAATACGGCTGTGGTTATCTCCTCGGTAGTCATTTTCATCATTGATCTCATTGCTGCCCAGATAGCGGAATTCTTTATTATATGAATGCAGCACCCCAACATAAGGATCCTGTGATCCGGGTCAATGACCTGTACAAGACCTTTGAAAACAAGGAGGTGCTCAAAGGCGTATCCTTTTTCCTTTACAGGGGGGAAACCCTGTCCGTCCTGGGAAGGTCGGGGCAGGGTAAGTCCGTTCTGATCAAATGCATTGTCAGGCTGATAGAACCCGATGCGGGAAACATCAGGGTACTGGACCGGAATGTCCTGCAGCTTGATGAAAAGGAACTGAATACCCTGCGGACAAAGGTCGGTTACCTGTTCCAGGAAGGAGCCCTGTATGATTCCATGACCCTGGCCGAGAACCTTCTGTTCCCGCTGGAACGGAATAAACCGGATATGTCCGAAGCAGAAAAAGAGGAACTGATCGTGCAAACCCTGCAAAGTGTCGACCTCCTCGAAGACAGGGAAAAACTGCCGGCTGAACTGTCAGGAGGCATGCGCAAGAGAGCCGGGCTGGCAAGAACTCTTGTCCTGCAGCCCGAGATCATACTTTACGATGAGCCTACAACCGGTCTTGATCCCTATACCGCCCGCGATATCAACGACCTGATAGTTAGGGTTCAGAAATTGTACGATGTCACCTCCATTGTGGTTACGCATGATATGAAATGTGTTAAACAGGTGTCCGACAGGATAGTTATATTGCATCAGGGTAATTTTATCGCCCGTGGAACATTCGATGAACTGGCAAACCACGAAGATGAGATTGTGAAAAACTATTTAAATTAATACATCCATGAAACCCTCATTCAAGCGAACAACCAGGCTGGGCATGTTTATAGCGGCAGGCATATTGCTATTCATTCTTGCCATTTACCTGATCGGAAACAAACAGAATATGTTTGGCATCAATGTGAAGGTATCCGCTGTCTTTACGGATGTAAGAGGCCTCCGGCAGGGGGCGACAGTGAGGTTCACCGGTATCGATGTGGGTGCCGTCAGCAATCTCGAGATTCTGTCCGATTCATCGGTCCTTGTCGAAATGGCAATCGAACAGAAAGTTACCCCTTTTATAAAGCAAAATTCCATAGCCACCATCGGCACCCAGGGACTGATGGGAAATAAAATCGTCGTGCTCCTGCCCGGCAGCCCCGATCTTCCGCCCATTGAAGAGGGAGACAATCTTTCGTCCCTTGATCCGATCGAAACAGATGATATCCTCAAGGAAATACAGGGTGTGAGTATCAAGATATCGGAAGTTTCGGGAAATCTTGTCGAAATTACCGACAAGATCAACCGGGGGGAAGGTATTTTCGGCAAGATCTTCACGGATACCAGTTTTGCCTATAACCTGAGCAGAACAAGCAGGAACCTTATGGAACTGTCCGAAATGGTGAACAGGGGAGAAGGATTTGCAGGTAAATTACTTGCAGATACGCTCTTTGCGGCAGATCTTGATTCCACGCTGCAGTATTTCTCTGAAATATCCAGGAACCTGGAAGGGGTAACGGAAAAAATAAGCAGGGGGGAAGGTATTTTCGGAAGGATGTTTACCGACACCTCTGTTGCCCAGAACCTGTATGAGTCCACCCGGAACCTGAATGAAACCACCGTGAACCTCGAAAGGATTACGGGGAACCTTCTCGATTTTTCCGAGGCCCTGGGCTCGGGGAAGGGAGCGGTCAATAAAATGCTTGTGGATTCAGTTTTCGCAGACAGCCTCGACATTGCACTCAGAAACCTGAATGAAACCCTGATTGAAGTGAGGAAAGCCTCCGAGGCAGTTCAGGAAAGCGGATTGATCAGGGCCTTCTCAAGAGACAGGGAATCCGGCGGGGGGAATACCCAAAAGGATCATGAACCGTAGCTGAAGGTGTAGGTCTGTGTGTCGCCGTTATCGAATTCCCAACGGATCTTCAGCAGGTTGAAGTTCAGATCATAATTAAAGGTCAATACCGCATCTCTTCCGTCGTCTCCCGAAAAGATCCCGCTGACAAGCGACCCCGTCTCATCATATGTAAACGAGAGCTTCCCGTTCAGCCAGCCAGCCACATTCTCATAAACACCTTCAGATAACAATCCCCTGTCGTCATACCTGTAAGTCTCCGATCCCCCGGTTCCGTCTTCCCGTTCCCATGTCCTTACAAGCAACTCCCTGCGAACGCCGTACCAGTAATTAAACAATGCCGTATCCCCCTCCGGATATGCCCTGTATGAATGCCTGAGCAACCCGGTACTGTCATATTCATAGCTCGTGTGAATACTCTGTCCGCCGGGTTGCAAGAATTCCTGTTGTTCAAGCCTGTTCATCGCGTCATAGGTATAACGCGATACGCCCCGGTTCACACCGTTGTATTCATAGTTTTCATCAACGACCCTGAACCAGGGGGATTCGCGTAAAAACACATTATCATAAACACCGGCCTGTGTTGCCGCTTTATGGTACTCATATTGAAAAGTCTGGCTCAGCTCGCCCTCAATATCCCAGGACTCCCCCACAAGCCTGTCCTCATCGTAATCATACCGGATGGATCCAATGGTATCCGATTCCCTGACGATCGTACCACCGGTTTTTACCCCTCTTCGGTACCTGTAAAAAATCTGACCGTAAAACCATCCGTTCAGGCCTTTGCAATCTGCCATGACAAGCATCCCGTTTACGTCATAGCGGAATGAGGCGGTTCCCGCTACACCATCCGAACGCCTGAAGCTTTCCCTGACAAGGCGTCCTGCCGGATCGTATTCGTAGTACTGCTCACTGCTTGCTCCGTCGCTGAAGAGACGCTCTTTCCTGACAATGTTGCCACCGGTATCGATTTCGTGATGGTTCACGGAACTGCGTGAACTGTCCGCCATCTGCCAGAGGGCCAGGTAATTCTGTCCATTCCGGTCATAAAAGTATGTGGTAAGGCTCCGTTCTCCCTGTGAATTCTCATAATGCAGTTTCCGGAGACGCCAGACGGGACCCGCCTTTTCCTGCTCATCTGCAGGGCGGGTGCACGAATTTATACACATCCATATGAAGAACAGAAGCAATACACTGGAAAACAAATACTTGTCTTTAATCATTATTCAAAAACATTTGTTTTCAAGTCATCATAAAATTAATCTTTTTTATTTGTCCTGTCCGGTTTGTTGTGCGGTACAAAAAATTGGCATATCTTGGAAAACAATTAAAATATCATACTATGCAAGCTTTGATCCTGACTGTATTTGCCCTTTTTATAATTCCATTCATGCAAACTGATAATGAATTCGCCAGCGACACGATTAAAACTTCGGGCGGGGACCTGATCATAACTTTTATAGGCCATGGTACCCTGATGTTCGGGTACAACGGCATGGTCATTCATGTCGATCCGACCATGCAGCAAGCAGATTATGCGACAATGCCGGAAGCAGACCTGGTTCTGGTTACGCATAATCACGGGGATCATCTTGATCCGGTAGCCCTGGGTCACATCGTAAAGGAGGGTTGCCCTGTGGTGATGACACAGACCTGTTTCGACCAGCTTGAAAACTTCAAAGGGGCTGTAATTATGAAAAACGGTGACAGGCAAATCCTGAAAGGCATCCCTGTCGAAGCCCTTCCTGCATACAACATCGAACATAAAAGGCCTGACGGCGAACCGTACCATCCAAAGGGAGTCGGGAATGCATACGTGCTTACTTTCGGGGACAAAAGAGTATTGATAGGCGGGGATACGGAAAATGTTCCGGAACTGAAAGCCCTGAAAGGGATTGATATAGCATTTCTGCCGATGAATCTGCCCTATACGATGACTCCTGCAATGGTGGCCGATGCCGCCAGGGCAATACAACCTGCAATTCTCTACCCTTACCATTACGGCGATACGGATCCCCTGGAGCTTGTGAACCTTCTGAAAAACGAAGAGAACATCGAGGTACGCATCAGGGAGATGCAGTAGGCTGGTATTGTTCAGTTTATTTTCCCGAGGGCGGCATCGATTCGCCGGATGACTTCCCGCCTGCCGATCACTTCCATTATGGCGGCGAGCGCCGGACCCCTGTTCGAACCCACCAGGGACAGGCGGAGAGGATTCATAACCCTTCCCGCTCCGGTTTCCCTGTCGGCAGTAAATTCACTTATGGCAGCTTCAATGGCTGCGGAATCAAAGGGATCGGTCGATTCAAGCACATCTTTCATATCCCTCAGCAGGGCGGGAGTACTTTCCTTCCAGACTTTTCGTACCACTTTCTCATCGTAGGCTTCCGGGGCCCTGAAAAAGAACCAGGACTGTTCCCAGAGGTCAGGCAACAGGAATGCCCTTTCCTTTGTAAGGGAAACAACCTTACAGAGAAATGTCGCTTCCGCCTGTATCCCCTTTCCTTCCAGGAACTTTCCGAACCATGAAGCAAGCTCCTCGTCCTTCTTGCTGACAAGGTACTGATGGTTGAACCATTTTGCCTTTTCCGGATCGAACCGGGAACCGGCCTTTACGATCCGCTCAAGGGAAAAAGTGCGGATCAATTCCTCAAGTGAATAGATCTCCTGTTCATTCCCCGGATTCCAGCCAAGTAAAGCCAGCATATTCACAAATGCTTCCGGGAAATAACCCGACTCCCTGTAACCGCTTGAAACTTCCCCGTTGTCCGGGTTTATCCATTGAAGCGGGAAAACAGGAAAACCCAGTCGGTCGCCGTCACGCTTGCTGAGCTTGCCTTTCCCGTCGGGTTTCAGCGTAAGCGGCATATGGACAAATACGGGCATCTCATCCTCCCAGCCGAAAGCCTTGTACAGCATGGCATGCAGGGGTGTGGAAGGCAACCATTCCTCGCCCCGGATCACATGGCTTATCTCCATAAGGTGGTCGTCCACCACACTGGCCAGGTGATAAGTGGGCATCCCGTCGGCTTTCAGAAGGATCTTGTCATCCAGTGTATCTGTTTTTACTTCCACCCTGCCCCGGACAACGTCGTCGATTGCGATGACCTCCTTTTCAGGCATCTTGAAACGCACCACGGCAGGCTCTCCCTCTGCCAGGAGTCCGGATACTTTTACCCCCGGCATGTTAAGAGAATTTTTCAGGCCGGACCTTGTCTGCCGGTCATAGGTAAAAGTCCGTCCTGCCCGTTCAGCCTTACTCCTGAGGTCTTCCAGTTCACCGGGTGTATCAAATGCATGATATGCAAACCCTGTTTCAATGAGCTGCATGGCGTATTTCCTGTAGATATCCTTTCTCAGGCTCTGGCGGTAAGGTTCGTGCGGCCCCCCGGCTGTGATCCCTTCGTCGATCCGGATCCCGCACCAGTCAAGCGACTCTATAATATAATCCTCGGCGCCTTTAACACAGCGGGCCCGGTCCGTATCCTCGATCCGCAGAATAAAGGTCCCGTTGTTTTTCCTTGCAAAAAGATAATTGAACAGCGCGGTTCTGACACCCCCTATATGCAGGGGGCCTGTTGGACTGGGAGCGAAACGTACACGAACCGGCCTGTCACTCATTGTGTTAAATTTCGGTAAAGATAGGCAAAAGTGAGGATTGACTGGTGAATGATCCCCCGATCACCGGCAAAGTAAATGAACGATAGAGACAGATTCATAAAGAAAAGCTAATTTTAATACCTAAAGAAACGGAATGCGCCTGCTGTACAACCTGGGAATACGCCTGTATTACTTAAATATCCTTCTTGCTGCTGTCTTTGATGTAAAGGCAAAAAAGTGGATTACGGGAAGAAGGGGGCTGTACCGGAAACTGTCATCCGGTATTGATCCCGATGCAAGGTATATATGGTTCCACTGTGCTTCCCTCGGAGAATTCGAACAGGGCCGGCCTGTGCTTGAAGCCATCAGAAAAAAGAAAACGGGAAGCAAAATCCTGCTTACCTTTTTCTCCCCCTCCGGATATGAGATCAGGAAGAATTACCCGGGCGCGGATTACATCTGCTATCTTCCGCTGGACACCCGCAAAAATGCCCGTACATTCCTTAATGAAGTATCCATTGAACAGGCGTATTTCGTAAAATACGAGTTCTGGTTTCATTTCATCATGGAGCTCAATAAACGCAATATCCCGGTTTACCTTGTCTCTGCAAGATTCAGGAAAAACCAGATATTCTTCAGAAGATACGGAGGCTGGTTTCGCAAATTGCTTTCCTGTTTCGACCAGCTGTTCGTACAGGACGATGAATCCGGAAATCTGCTGGCAGCACACCGGGTTACACATTTTAAGGTCAGCGGGGATACACGCTTCGACAGGGTAAACGAAATTAAGGAAAATGCGCGGGAAATCCCTGTGGTAAAAACATTCTCCGGCAACGGTACGGTTCTGATCGCGGGCAGTATATGGCCCCCCGATGAGAATCTGCTCTGCCGGTATATCAACGAACCGGGACGAAACATGAAATGGATCCTGGTCCCTCACGAAATCAGGGAATCACACATCCGGAAACTGAAACAGGCGCTTCAGAAAAAAACGCTTGTTTATTCGGAGCTGGATGATACGGGCAATGCAGAAGCGGATGTGCTGATCATAGATGCCATAGGTCTGTTGTCATCCCTGTACCGGTATGGCAAAATTGCATATATCGGCGGTGGCTTCGGAAGAGGGATCCACAATACGCTTGAAGCGGCGGCATTCGGCATGCCCGTAATATTCGGCCCCCGTTACGGAAAATTCAGGGAAGCAGTTGAGCTTATAACTGCAGGGGCCGGTTTTCCCGTAAATGACTATGAGAACCTCAGGGCCGTCCTCGACAGGCTGACCGGAGATCCGGCCATATTGAATGCTTCCGGAAAGTCTGCAGGAGATTATGTAATGTCCAGGCTCGGTGCGACTTCCCTGATTGTTAATGCGACCTCTCACGAGTAAGTTACCGGTGTTCATGTTTTCTTTATCCTGAGATCAGGAAAGTACGGATCAGTAAATAATTTTTTAAACATAACTTAAGGAATAAATGCATAGCGTCCATTCCCTGCCTTCTATTTTTATCCATATTTCAACAGTTGTTATTTAAACGTATTGATCGTAATA
Organism: uncultured Bacteroidaceae bacterium; assembly: GCA_964406005.1. GTDB lineage: Bacteria > Bacteroidota > Bacteroidia > Bacteroidales > SM23-62 > CAYOPZ01. Next base: position 3,393 of record CAYOPZ010000041.1, on the reverse strand, counting down.
ATCTAAAACCTGTTTTACATGAAGACAAAAATGTATCCGCTTATCGGATTATTCCTTCTGGCCGTGACGGCCTCAAGCGTTTTCGGGCAGGGTGTGACAACATCTGGCATGAACGGAAAAGTCTCCGACCCGGACGAAGGGGCCCTTATCGGCGCTACTGTAGTAGCCGTTCTGGAAAACACCGGGTCTCAATTTGCCACAATTACGGATAACGAGGGTTATTTCCATATACCGAATATGGATGTTGGTGGACCGTATACACTTCACGTTTCCTATGTGGGATATGAAGAATACCGGAAGGAAGGCATTTATTTAACGCTGGGGCAGACCTTCCGGATAAATGTAAGTATGTCAGAATCTGCCACTCAGCTTGAAGAAGTCACGATTGTCGGCCGCACCAATGATTACAACATCATTGACGGTAACCGGACCGGTGCCGAGACGGTGGTCGGTGTGGAACAGATTGAGGCCCTGCCCACCATCGGCAGGGATATGACTGACTTCGCAAGACTTACCCCCCAGGCCAGCGTCTACGGGGACAACATCATCAATATCGCCGGGATGAACAACCGCTATAATTCCATAAGCATTGACGGGGCAGTAAACAACGATGTATTCGGACTGGCAGCCTCCGGCACCAACGGAGGACAAACCGGAGGCACCCCGATTTCCATGGATGCAATCGAACAGTTCCAGATCGTGCTTGCCCCCTTTGACGTGCGCCAGTCGGGGTTTGCCGGCGGCGGGATCAATGCGATCACCCGCCGGGGAACCAACCAGTTAAAGGCATCCGTCTATTCCTATTTCAGGAATGAAAACCTTGCGGGCAAGACTCCCACCGACGACGAAAATGCCGACAGGGAGAAACTGGCTGAATTTTCGGCACTTACCTATGGTGCCAGAGTGAGCGCACCAATTATAAAGAACAAATTGTTTTTTTTCCTGAGCGGAGAGATACAGCGTGATCAGACCCCTCAGCCTTTTACTTTCAACCAGGCCGATTACAGGGGAAGTGCCACGGAAGCACAGATAAGGTCGATCAAGAACTATATGATCAGCAATTACCGGTACGATCCGGGTGGTTTTGAAAACAATACCGAAGAGCTGAATTCCGAAAAGTTCCTGCTCCGGCTTGACTGGAACATAAGCGAAAACCATAAACTGATGGCACGCCACTCCTATACAAAAAACGTATCTATTTCCCCTTCCAGGTCTAATGACGGCACCATTAATTTCTATAATGCAGGCGTGTATTTCCCTTCGACCACAAATTCAACGGCACTTGAGCTGAAATCAAATCTGTCGGGGTTTTCAAACAGCCTGATGCTTACCTATACCGCTGTGCTGGATGACAGGGGCCCTATGGGAGACCCGTTCCCGGCCATCCAGATCCAGGACGGATCTGCCAATATTTACCTGGGATCCGAACAGTATTCGACGGGAAACCAGCTCAAGCAGAACATCCTTACGGCCACCGAAAATTTCACAATGTATAAAGGAAAGCATATCATCACAACGGGAGCGAACCTGGAATACGGAAAAACCTATAACATGTTCATGAGAAGGGCATGGGGCGAATACCGTTTTTCAAGCATTGATGATTTCCTGGGAGACAGCATTTCCAACCGTTACCGCCTGGGATACTCCCTGATAGACGATGTGCCCGGCGACGGGTCCAGGGCGGCAGCCGACTTCGCCGTACTGCAGCCCGGAATTTACGTGCAGGATGAATTCCAGGCATCCGACAGGTTTAAGCTGACCTATGGCATCCGCGTCGATATTCCAATTTTCCCCGACGATCCCCTGGCCATTCCGGGATTCGATACGACCCTTGCCAGGATCGAGGCAGCCGGGGTCGGGACCTACGGCGCGAAATCCGGGAAGATGCCGGATCCACAGCTTATGTTCGCGCCCAGGATCGGATTCAACTGGGATGTGACGGGAGACCAGACCAACCAGCTGCGCGGGGGCATAGGCCTGTTTACCGGACGGCTTCCCCTTGTATGGCCGGGAGGTTCCTACACCAACAACGGTATCATCATAGGAAGCTTTACCGCTTATGACACCTACCGCCTGAGCGAATACCCCGAATGGGACAACCAGCCCGTTCCCCCTGCGGGCGGCGGGGGCGGCGGCCAGGTCGACCTGTTTGCCAAAGACTTTAAGTTCCCGCAGATTCTGAGGGCAAATTTTGCCTTTGACAAAAAACTCCCCTGGGACATGACCGGAACCATTGAAGGGATATTCACCAAGACCCTCAACAACATGAACTACTTCAATATCAATCTTGCTCCCTCAACAAAGACCATGACCGGCAACGGCAACGATCACAGGAAACTCTTTGACGGATACAGCGGTAAGATTGAAAGTGCCTATGACCATATCATGGTGGGAACCAATACCAGTGAGGGATATACCTATAATCTCACGGTCCAGGTGCAAAAACCCTTTTACAGGGGATTCACCGGAAGCCTCGCCTATACCTTCGGCAGGGCAAAGTCTGTCAATGATGCAACCTCTTCGCAGAACAGCTCACAGTGGGAGTACATGGAACATGTGAACGGGAGGAACGACCTTGATCTCAGTTTTGCGGACTTCGACCTCGGTTCGAGAATCGTGGGTTATCTTTCCTATTCCAAGGAATATCTGAATTTCGGCAAAACAACCATTTCCCTGTATTATAACGGTCAGTCAGGGGAAAGATTTTCATGGATATATGCCGGCAATGTCGTGCAGGATGATTTCTACGAGGCCTGGGAAGATCTGATTTACATCCCCGCTTCCGCAAGCGAAATCAACCTTGTAGATATCGGGGCGCCCGGCGATCCGGATTATGTATCAGCTGCCGACCAGTGGACCGCACTTGAGGCCTTCATCGACAGCAGGCCTTATCTTAAGAAAAACAAAGGTAAATACGCCGAACGAAACGGTGACCGGCTGGATTTTGAACACAGGTTCGATCTGAAGCTTGCCCAGGACATATTTGTTGAAGCCGGGGGCAGAAAGCATACCCTGCAGGTTACCTTTGATATATTCAATCTTGGCAACCTGCTCAATCCCAAATGGGGCCACAGGTATTATGTACCATACAACGATTACTCCCTGATCAACTGGGAAGGATTCGAATCAGACGGAACGACTGCACAATACACTTTCGAAGCCCCGAGCGGTGATTTTTTCTATATCGACGATTCCGGCCTTAACAGTTCCAGGTGGCAGGCCCAGCTGGGGATCCGGTACATTTTCTAACTAAAATATTGTAGTCATCTAAAGAGGCCGTCCCTGTGAAGAGCAGCATTAAGTTTTGTGAAGCAAAATTTGCCGTCTGCGGCTATGATCAGATCCTGGGAAGAGCAGCATTAAGTTTTGCGAAGCAAAATTTGCCGGCTGCGG
>CAYOPZ010000040.1:0-29065 GCA_964406005.1 uncultured Bacteroidaceae bacterium | reverse complement strand
TGGATGAACAATTCATCGATCTCCTTGTGCCTGTAATCCCTGACCGCAGCCTTCAGGGCGGCATCCCCGTCAAAATCCACAAAGGCCATCCGTGCCGTCAGTTCGGCCGGGTCCCTTCCGAACTCATACCCGGGCAGCATGGCGATGCCGGTTTCTTCGAGTAGCACCGTGCACATTTCTACGGAAGTATAAATTCCTTTGGCAGCCAGCTTTTTACGGTATATCCCGAAATCGGGGAAAAGGTAAAAGGCTCCGTGAGGCATGGGAAGATCGACCTGGATCGCATTCAATTGATGTACCATGAATTTTGCCAGGGACCTGAGGATGTGCCGCACGTAGAACAGGTACTCCTCGATGTCTTCTCCCCCGTTAAAGGCCGTGATGGCTGCGTATTGGATCGGTGCGCTGGTGGCGGTATAGGTTTCGCTGGCTACGATGGCCATGGCATCACACAGCCAGTTCAGACTGGGCGGGAAGGAAAATGTACCCAGCCTCCAGCCGCCTGCCCCGCACCATTTGCTCAGGCCCGAGCTGACAATGGTTCCTTCCGGGTAGAAGCGGGCTACCGATACATGCTGGTTCTTGAAATGCAACAGGCCGTATATCTCGTCCGATACCAGGATGACCTTGTATTTCCTTGCCACCCTTGCGAGCTCTTTCAGGCGGTCAAGCGGATATGTGTAGCCGGATGGATTCGCAGGGTAATTCAGTATCACGATCCGCGGCCTTTCAGGGTCGGTACGGCATATCTTATCGAGTTGATCGGGGCTCAGTCTCCAGAAATTATCGGCAAATGTCGGCACCCAGTAAACGTGCCTTCCAACGATCCTGGCCTGCGGGGAATAGGAAACCCATGACGGTGTCGGGATCACAAGGTCCCCGTAGTAAACCAGCTGCAGCAGGAAAATAAGCTCTTTCGATCCCGGGCCGATCATCACGTTTTCCGGCAGGGTATCAATTCCTTCCGTCCTTCGATTGAAAGAAGATACGGCTTCGCGCAGGGGCAATAATCCCCTTACAGGCAGATAGGACTTCTGTTGTGCATTGTCGCGCAGCGCCTGTACCACCCTCTCCGGGACCGGGAAGGGAGACTCCCCCAGGCCCAGGCGGTAAACCTCCCTGCCCTGAGCCTGCAACTCCTGCGATTTTTCATTGATGGCAAGGGTTGCCGAGGGTGAAAGGCCCCTGACATTCAGGTTGAGGTTTATGGGGTTTTGCTTTGCCATAATCAGACATAAGTTAACATTTTACAGGGAAACCCGGATGTTTTTCCGGCCGGAAATTTTCACAGATAATTCACCCACCCGGTTAATTTGACAATCGCTTCCGGATCGCATGATTCCATCCGGCCGCTTTGTTCCAATAGTTATATTTGTCCCTTATTTTAAATAATCATTAACTTTATTTTAGTAACATTGAGTTTCGGATGCGACGGATTGCCATGAAATCCTATCTTTCATATTATCTGAGATACATCCTGTTCCTACTCGCTATCCAGGTATTGTTCAGGATCGTTTTCCTGATACTCTACAGCAGTTTTGCACAGGATGCCGGAACAGGGATCCGGCTTATGGCACTGGTTTACGGATTAAAAATGGATGCATCCCTTACCGGGTACTTACTGATCGTACCGACCTTCCTGATCATTGTATTTACACTCATCAGGATGAAATACATGGGAAGGGTCCTCGGGATATATACATTCCTGATCCTCCTTTGCCTGGTACTTGCTTATCTTACGAACCTTATTGTTTACAGGTACTGGAATTTCCCCATCGACAGGTCTGTATTCGATTATATATCCACACCGGGCGAAATGCTGGCATCCCTTTCGCCGCTGAGTCTGGTTTTTGCTTTCGGGCTCGTCATCCTTCTTGTATACCTGCTTCATTTCCAGGTCTACCGGAAATGGGTATCCCGGCCCCTGCCGGAAATCCCGGGAAGGAAGCGATGGGTTACGGCTGTCTTTACACTGATCCTGCCAGCGCTTCTTCTGCCCATCCGGGGCGGAATAGGTACTTCACCCATAAATACAGGTTCAGTGTATTTCAGCCGGATTGAATTGGTCAACCATGCTGCGGTGAACCCGGTCTGGAACCTTTTCTATACCCTGACAGAAAGCAATAAGCTTACTCAATCTGCAGAATATTTCCCGGGCACGGAAGTACAAGAAATTGTCGGGACCCTGTATGAACCGGAAAATCATCCCATGCACGTGCTGAACACGAAAACTCCGAATATCATCATGATCTTTCTCGAAAGCTTTGCACAGCCCGTAGTGTCGGAACTGGGCGGGGACGGGGAAGCCGCACCGAATTTCAACGATTACCTCTCCGAAGGGATATTCTTCAACAGGTTTTATGCATCCGGCACTATGACCGACCGTTCTCTCGGGGCGGTGCTGGGAGGATACCCGGCCATTCCCGGTACATGTATCATCTATTATGAAGAAAAAGCCCGGAAACTGTCCAACCTCAACAGGATACTGGAAACGGCGGGATACCACTCCGCTTTCTTCTACGGGGGCGATATAGATTTCGCCCATATCAATTCTTACCTGATAACCGGAGGTTTTGAACGCATCATATCCGACAGGGATTTTCCCGTGTCCATACCCAGGTCGAGCTGGGGCGTACCGGATCATGTTCTGTTCGAAAGATTGCTGGAAGAGACGGACCGGGCTTCCACCCCTTTCTTCCATGCGGTGCTGACGCTTTCGAGCCATACCCCGTTCGACGTGCCTATGGAGCCTGTTTTTCCCATGAACACATATATGGACAAATACCGGAATTCGGTTTACTATACCGACAAATCCCTGGGGGACTTCATTGAAAAGGCCAAGACAAAGGACTGGTGGGACAGGACCCTGATCATTCTGATGGCAGATCATGGCTGCCGGATCGGCAATATATCCGCCCATGAACAAAACCGGTTCCGGATCCCGATGCTCTGGCTCGGGGGAGCCCTGACCGTTACGGATACGGTTATCACAAAATACGGATCGCAAACGGATGTCCCCCTTACCCTGCTGGACCAGCTTGACCTGCCGGCAGAAGGTTTTAAATTCAGCAAAGACCTGATGTCACCCGGAACAAGATCCTTTGCATTTTACACTTTCAATGACGGGGTCGGGTTTGTCAATGATTCATCCTATACGGTATACAGCCTTACAACGGAAAGTTACATGATTAAGGAGATCCCTGATTCCCTGAAATTTACGGATACGGGCCTGGCATATCTGCAATACCTGCTCAATGATTTTAACAGCAAATAAGTGATATGCACACCGATATTCTCAAAGTGCTTTTCATCATCAATCCCATACTGGAGAAAAAAAACGGAAAGAAATTGCATGCCCTTCTTGCCGGACACCTTGATTCCAACCGTTTCGAAATGGAGATCGTCCGCCCCGGGACCGCAGAGCTTGCCGGCGAACTGGCAAGGGAAAACCTCGGGAAATACGATATTATGGTTGCAGGGGGAGGTGACGGAACGATCAACCGGGTGGCGGGCCACCTTGTGCATTCCGATACGGCGCTGGGCATTCTTCCCATGGGCTCCGGGAACGGGCTGGCCCGGTCGCTCGGGATCCCGATGGATATCGGGAAAGCCATCAGGCTGATCAACAGGCTTCCCGTAACCAGGATCGATACGGGGCTTATTAACCGGCACAGGTTCATTAATATTGCCGGGATCGGGTTTGCAGCCAGGGTCGCACACCTCTATGCAGGCGGGAGGACAAGGGGATTTATCCCCTATGCCGTGAAATCGGCCGGAGCATTCCCCGGGTATTCCTCCTTCCCGGCCAGTATCGAAATCGATGACAAGCAGGTATCAGGCCGGTTCTTCCTGATCAGCATTGCCAATTCCTCCCAGTGGGGCTACGGAGCATACATCAGTCCCATGTCCGATCCGGCCGACGGGTTCCTGGACATATGCCTGCTCAGAAGCTTTCCGAAGATCCTGGTCCCGGGGCTGATGACCAGGCTGTTCACAAAAACCTTCCATAAATCCAGGTATACCTTGATCATCCCGGTAAAAAATGCCGAAATATCGGGAAGCGACCGGTTCACGGGCCACGTTGACGGTGAACCGGTTGTTTTTGACGCTCCTTTGCATATCTCCGTGGAGCCCGGAAGCCTGAAAGTTATTTGTCCGGAGGAAAGGACCGTGAAATCAGGCTGAAGGAAATGCAGGGACATTGATAAGGTACAGTTCACCGGCAGATCCTCAGCAGGTAATGTGAAACAATCCTATCCACCTCCCCTTGGCAGCATTCCACCTTCGGATCGCCTCCGGGGTGGGTTCAAGGACGACCCTGCAGTTTTTATCACGGAGAAATTCAGCGGCTTCGGCTGACAGTTCAGCTGCTCCGTACTGTCCGCTTCCGATGACAATCCCCTCGGCCTTTTCCTCGTACACATAGAAGATCTCATCCAGAGATATCTTATGGGAAGTACCGTAGACCGCCTTCGAAAGTTTCTTCTTCCGCTTCCTGACCTTCCCTCCGGGGGAAATCAGGATGTCATGGGAATACTTTTCCCCGTCCACCGTAATGGACCCGAATGATGTTTTATCGATCACCGGCTTCATAAAACATTTTCTTACGAAAGGTACAATTTACGAAATCCAGGGATAAGCCTGAACCACACCTGCGTTCACGATGCAGGGTAAAGCATTTCATACAGGCTTTGATACGGATGATTTTTTATTTACCTTCAGGTCTGTCATGCATAAACCCGAGATCTATATCCATGCAGGGATGGGAAGGGCCGGCTCCACCTTCCTTCAGTACCGTGTATTTCCGAGGCTGAAGTGCATACGGTATATACCGAGGAACAGGTTCGAGAAAGCACAGAGGATCGTCGCCAGGGGGAAAAGCGGGAGATACCTGGTTTCGGGTGAATTCGACCCCCGTTTCATTGATAAATACCTGGCGGAATTCAGCGAATTATTTCCGCATGCAAGACCCATCCTTGTCATAAGAAGGCATGACGAATGGATCGCATCGCAGTACAGGCGTTACCTGAAAAACGGCAACCACTGGACATTCCGGGAATTCTTCGATATGGAAAAGGACGGGGGATACTGGAAACAGGAAAACCTTTATTATTTCCCGCTCATCAAATTGCTCGAAAAATATTTTACCCACAAGCCGCTCATCCTCCTGTACGACGACCTGAGGAAGGATCCCGGAGCCTTCGTACAATCCCTTGCCTGTTACATGAAAGCCGGCATCGACCTGAACCGGGTTGACCTGTCTCCAAAACATGCTTCGTACAATGAGAAACAGCTCCGGACCGTGTACTCGTTGAGCGGCCGGATCAACCTGCGGAAAAAAAGGCCTTTCCGGGCCAAGTGGAAAAACGTCATTGCCAACCTGGGCGTGAATACCCTGAGGTACATGATCCTTTACGCAGCGTTGCTCCTTCCGCGGAAGGTATTTTCAACTGCTCCTGTATTCCCCTCCCGGGAACAGCTCGATAAGATCCGTAATGCTTATGAACAGGACTGGCAGAAATGCCTGGAATATGCCGGAAAAACGAAAGGAGACCTCTCCCGCGTCCGGAAGGCTACCTGACGATGACTTTCCTGACCGTGTTTCCGCTTCCCGATGAAATTTGCAGATAATATATACCAGAACCCAATCCGGTCATATCAATCACTGCATGGTTTCTGCCCGCCATTGCATGAATATCCTTGTTTATCAGTAATTGCAGCAGTGTATTAAATACATTGATTGTAAGGTCCGTTTCCTTGTGAGATGTAAATTCAATGTTTAACAGGCCGGTTACGGGGTTGGGGTATATATTCAATCCTGAGATCAATTCACCTGCTCCGGTACCGACAGGCTGATCCGACCTGTACCTTGCACGGAACCCCAGCCCTGTTCCGATATCATCCGAGTGGAAAAGGATATATAACATTGACCCTGACTGGATCTGACCCGTGGGCAAATGATCGTTATCGAACTCACCGAGAAGCTGGTTGTCTTCGTAGAAACCGTCATATACACTGACATAATCACCGGGCTTGATGTCTATTGTATCGAACAGGAGATAAACAGATGTGACGCCGCTTGGATATATTAGCCATGAACAGTCGATATTGCCGGGATAAACCCGGTTTGTGGAACAATAATTTATTGCTCCCTCCTGATCGAAAATCACCTGTTCCTCATCACATGCATTGCAGAGAATATTTACGTATATTTGCACCTCTTTCGAACAAACCCCGTTGGAGCCGGTAACGGTATAGACCGTATTCTCATCCGGGCTTGCAAATACCGTATCGCCCGTTGTTTTGTCAAGTCCGGCGGACGGCGCCCATGAAAAACCTTCCGCACCCGAAGCTGTCAAGCGAACCGTTCCTCCCTCTTCCAGCACCGTGTCGGTCAGATTGACTGTTATTTCGGGCAGTTCAATGATCTCTAAAACAACTTCAGCAGCCGGACTGACACAGTTTTTATCGGTTTGTGTAACATAACAGGAATATTTCCCTATCGAACTCATTCCTGTCTGTAATGTGTCGTCCAAACCGATGATTTTGCTCAAAGTGTTGTCGTCATACCATTTTATTGCGTTTCCCAGTGCTGTCAGGGGAAGCACCTCATCGCCGTAACAGACCGATACATCGGGTGACTCCGGTTCCGCAGGCACATAAACCACGATCTCCTGGCTTGCCGAATCCGAATCCATGCCGTCACTGACAACCAGGTAATATGTAATATTGCCTGCAGGAGTATCCGAAGGGCCGGCAAGGGAAGAAGTGAATCCTTCAGGGTCGGATGTCCATGTATAGCTGTAATCACCCGTTCCCCCTGAAGGCGTAGCAAGCAGATTTACGGTCTCCCCGGTACAGATCGTATCACGTGAAACCGAAATTCCGGCATCCAGCGTACTCCCGGTTACGGTAACCAGTACCTGGTCTGTATTCGTACAGCCGGTTCCGTAATCCGTTGCAGATAATGTAAACAGGCTTGATCCCCGGAGCCTGCATGTGGACGGGTTCTGTACAAAGGAATAATCCAGCGAATCGCCCGGGGACCAATCATAGCTGTAAAACCCGCTCCCGCCCGATGCCGTTCCGTTCAGTGTGACGGACGTATTGTACTGTATACTCATATCCGGTCCTGCATCGATCACGGGCAGGGAAAGAACTGTTATCGTTACCGAATCGGTAACGCTGTTTTCCTGGTCAGTGACCTCTATATAATAGGTCGTCGTTACCTCCGGTGATACCACAGGATCGCTGAATGCATATACCGGTCCCGGAGGATCCGATGTCCAGGTATAGTAACAGGTTCCTGTTTCCCCCTCCGGAACTGCGTTCAACTGAACTTCCTCACCCGGGCAGACCGATGATTTGCCTGCAGTAACCGTTACACCCAGGCTCCCTGTAGCCTGCTGTGACAGTTGAATCTTTCCGCAGTGATCCATATTGGTCCAGGCTCCATCGCCGTATGTACCGTCATTTACCCAGATTTTTCGATTTCTTTCATCCCCGTTATCGGGGCCGTCATTATCTGCAATATAGACATCGAATCCTATGCTGATCTTTTCATCCGGCACGAATACATTGCCCTCTTTATCGGTGATCAGCGACCAGGGCACGAACAGTTCCTGTACGGAGGTGGCATCTTCTTCATTTTCAATAATGGCCACCTCACAATCCGACTGCCAGCCCAGAAGCGTGGCAAATTCACTTCCCCTTTTATAAGCAAACACGTAATGGCCGTTTGTCGGATTCCCTACATAAATTCCCTCCGAAGGACCGGCCCCGTCCGCCAGGTTATCCGTATTCATATCAAAATAGATTTCTACCAGGTCCTGTTCTGATCCCATCCCGTATGTTTCATCTGTTACAAGGGTATCGTCGGCAGTAACCTCAACCAGAACATAAATACCGTCTTCATCCCAAACAGCCTTCCAGTATGCTGATAAATCATCCTGATCATCGAATGTTTCGCCTGTAAATACTTTGTTAATATGATATTTGTCAGAACGTTCCCAGATACTTTCGGTGATTTCACCGTCGACGGTGACAGCCGTATCCGTATAAAGGATCATTGCTGCCAGGTCTTCATTGAATTCATAGGCCCCCATATCGATCCTTCCGTCGAAAATCCTCTGATTACCTGCCAGATCTGTCGTAGGTATATTTAAACCGGCAGTATCCGGAGTGCCAAAGTTTATACAGGGCGAAGACACCTGAAGCCTGTAATCGCCCGCTTCTGCATCGACGAACATGGGATCCGCAACGATGTTACCTGTTCCATCAGCATCTCCCTCATTAACTGAATATAGAACATCCTCCATTTCATCCCATCCATCTTGGTTATTGTTCCAGTCTATGGAATTTCTTACCTGAATATATGAATCGTGGAATGCAAGACTGCGATCGGGATTATCCGCTATGGTGCTGTTTATGATCGAACCACTGACCGATTGCCAACTCAGGCAGGAATAGCCATAATTTTTAGCAATAAGTGAATTACAGATATAAATTTCGCAGTTAGATCCCTTTATACCACTTGAATTATCCGGGGCATAATTATTCAATATCTTCGAATTTATAATTCTCAACGTTCCATCATTAAAACTAATTCCGCCACCTTCTTGATCTGATATATTATCATTAATTATAGAATTGTAAATGGTAAGATTGGCACTGCCGGCACGAATGCCTCCATTACTTCCGCCTGTGATGGTAAATCCGCAAATATTTATCGTATCCTGCCAACAATTCCAGACATTAATTGCCGAACCCTTCCCGTTTCCGTCGATAACGGTTCGTGTAACAAAACCCGTATCGCCCGTGACCAGGAACAATGAACCCAGAACCAGACCCCCGGCATTGTTAAGATTCACATTTTCCATGTATGTGCCCGGGTAAACCAGCACTGTATCCCCTAAAATAGTGGCATCTATGCCTTCCTGTATGGTAGGGAACGGGAAATCCCGCGTACCGTATTCAACTCCTGAAGTGTTTGCGGAATTAACATGAATTGTTCTGCGATTATCGGTGCGATAGGAAAAGCGAATATGTCTGGTTGAATAAGTTCTTTCGCAATATGCTGATACTTGAATTGTATACACTTTGCCTATTTCTAATTCCTGTCCAGTATATTTAACGGATGACTGATCAGGCATAATTAAACCGGACCACCAAAACCAATTCTCCGACCCGTCTTCTAAAGAGGCAATGACTACCACATACTTTGTAGCGCCTGGCACTTCATCCCATTCAATCATCAAATCAGAAAATGAGACGATTGAATTATGTGCAGGCATAATAATATTCGGACTATTTAAAAATTCCGGTAAAGTATCTGTTATCGAATTTAAATTTCCCGACTTGTCGATTACATTAAAATGATAAGCACCGGTTGCAAAGGGAGCGTCAAAACTACTACAATAAGCATATGTTCCATCCCCTTTGTAATTGTCACAACCCTCATTATTGTCATTTAAAAGATAATAACTGCCTTCCGGATCCTCCACCCATACAGAATCGACATCATCAAGGCCCTGCGGATCATTTATATACAAAGAAACATTTAAATCCCATGCTTCAGATCTAGTTGAATACTCATCAGAATAATAACTGGAATAAAAATCTGCAATTTGCATAAATGGCTGATATTCATCCATGACCAGGTTATCGTGTGAAAATTGTATCTGATTGTCAGCCAGCAGGGTTATGCTGCCGTATTGCGCCACATTGTCTTCTGAATTATGGCTTACGGAGTAATGCCCCCAGGCCAGTTCGGCTTCCCTTCCCTGTATGGAATCCTCGTCAGCCATCTGAAAGAGAAAACCGGCTTGTGTTCCTTCTTCAAGGGCAAGGGCTTCATCGGGGTCAGGGCCGGTATTGACCAGGCCTTCCGCCGATACGGCAAATTCAAGAATATATCCCTGATCGTTAATATTACGGCTTAGCAAAACAGGCGCATTATCATCATACTCATCGCCGCCGTTCCTGCGGTCGTCGGCATCATTCCTGGCTGTAAATTCGAGGCTTAATATGTCCGAAGCATCCTCTTCTTCGACCAATGTTGCCGGATCCGTATCGAATCTGAGCACGAAGGCATCGTTGTCCCACCACCAGTCGTATTCAGAGCCCATCGTATCGTCCGTTACCTCGACAAATCCATACAAGAACAAGGAATCGTAGGCCAGGTACACATCGGCCGAGCAGTCGCTTTCATCGTCAATATCTCCCCACACTACTTCATTCTCTCCCAGGTGGATATGACCGGTTGCCGTATCCCAAAAGGAATCCCTGATCCCGTCGACCATGATCAATGCCTGCGGTGCATAGGTAAACTTAATACGGGTCTGTGATTCATTTCTTGTTTTACCAGCATTGATGTATAAATAATATATCTCTCCCTCGATCAGGTCACGGCCTTCCCCGTTTTCATTATAGTTTACGGATGTCTGGTCAGGATCCTCGATATAGAAGTACCAGTAATGATCCCCATCGGATGACCGGTTTATGGATACCGAGTAATAGGATGCGTCAGGCACTTCAGTCCAGTCGATCTGAAAATCAGGTTCTGTAATGATGGCCGCTCCCGCAGGTAAAACAATTTCCGGATAGTCCAGCAAACCGGTTAAAGTATCCGCAACAGATACTTCATTTCCCGCCTTGTCAATGGCACGAAAATAATATATACCTAATGCCGGAGGATAATTATATAGTTTATAGCTGCAAAACAATCCATCTCCTCCATATTCATCACCATTTTCCTCATTATCATATAAACGGTAATGGCTGCCGTCAGGCCCTTCAATCCAGACCGAATCTATGTCATCCAATCCCTGCGGATCATTTGCATAAACATAAAAGTGATGATGCCACCTCTCATTTAAATTCTCATCATTTCTATGTAATATCCAAATACTTGGAATCTGTATATAAGGCTGCTCTTCTTCCATGACCAGGTTGTCATGGGATAACTCTACCTGGTTATCGGCCAGGAAGGTTATGCTGCCGAACTGGGTCACATTTTTCCCTGAGTTCATGTTTGCAGATTCATGGCCCCAGGCCAGTACAGCTTCTTTTTCCGTTCCCTCGTCCTGGTCGGCCATTTCAAAATAAAAACCAATCTGTGTGCCTTCCTGCAATAATACGGGTTCCGGCGGGTCGGTATTCCGGTTTTCCAGGCCTGCTTCCTGTATGGCAAATTCAATTACATACCCGCTGTCAGATTGGGCCCGGCTGAGTATTGTGTATTCGTTACCGCTTGATTCACCATCGAAACCCGTTTCCGCCGTAATATCTATGCTGACTATATCCCGTCTGTTCGGTTCTTCCCATGATCCGTATGAAACCGGGATCACGGAATCGGGATATGTATCGAACTTCAATGAAACGGCATCATTGTTCCACCACCAGCCTGCTTCCGAACCGGTCATATCGTCTTTCACTTCCACATAGCCGTACAGGTAAACGGAATCGTAAGCCAGGTAAACATCGGCGGAACAATCATCTTCATCATCCGCTTCTCCCCAGACAAGTTCATCTTCCCCAAGATGGATATGTGCAGCGGCAATGTCCCAGAAAGCATCCTTTATGCCGTCGATGACAATGCTTGACTGTATCATGTAAGCGATCTTCACCTTTGTAAAGGATGTATTCCTGTTATTACCGGCATAAACCGTCAGGCAGTATACCTCTCCTTCGACCAATGCTTTGCCTTCACTGTTATCGTTATATTTAGCCGAGGTGGAATCCGGGGCACGGCCGGCCCCCCAGTACAGTTCCCAGTCTGATACCAGATTGACACTGATGTAATAACCTGTCGCTCCCGGCACCTCATCCCAATCGATCAGGAAACCGGGGTCGGAAACGATGGAGTTATGCACCGGGACCAGGTTTTCGGGATATTCCAAATCGCTTGTCAGGGAATCGCTTACAAACGAAAGCGTTCCCGATCCGTCCCTTACATAAAATGTGTATTCCCCTACCGGAATCGGGGAATCATCACCGAATTCAAGATAGTACCTGCCGTCACCCCCGGGCCAGTTGTCCCCGTTTGTCGCGTCGTCGTACAGGCGGTAATGTCCGCCTTCCGGGCCCTCCGCCCATACCGAATCGATATCTTCAAGGCCCTGCGGGTCGTTTGCATAAACATACAGGTGATAACCCCAGCCCTCAAAATTTTCTTCCAGCCAATGGTGCGAATGGATATGAGGTGCCTGTATATAAGGCTGATCTTCCGCCATGACCAGGTTATCACGGGAAAGCTGTATCTGGTTCCCGGAAAGGAAGGTCATGCTGCCATACTGTGTGACGTTTTTTCTGGAATTAATGTTTACCGAGCTATGGCCCCAGGCCAGCATGGCTTCCCTTTCAGATTCCTCGTCCTGGTCGGCCAGCTCGAAATAAAAGCCAATCTGTGTACCTTCCTGTAACAGAACAGTTTCCGATGGATCGGTATTGTTATTGATCATTTCCTCTTCCGGCACGGCGAATTCAACAATATAGCCGGTGTCCGTTAATACCCGGCTGATAATCGTATTGCCTGTGCCGTTCCGTTCATCATCATAACCGGTTTCTGTTGTAAATTCGATGTTATCGATAATGTCCCGCCAGTTGGGCTCGTCATCCGAGCCCCAGTCAACCCTGACCGTCGAATCCGGAACCGGATCGAGCCTCAGCGAGAAGGCGTCATTATCCCACCAGCAACCTGATTTTGAACTCACCGAATCATCCTTCACTTCAACAAAGCCGTACAGGTATAAAGAATCGTAGGCCAGGTAGAGATCGGCCGAAAAATCATTGTCATCATCCGCTTCGCCGCCTACAATCTCATC
Organism: uncultured Bacteroidaceae bacterium; assembly: GCA_964406005.1. Taxonomy (GTDB): domain Bacteria; phylum Bacteroidota; class Bacteroidia; order Bacteroidales; family SM23-62; genus CAYOPZ01. The sequence goes on along the minus strand of CAYOPZ010000040.1, from coordinate 16,241 downwards.
CTGTCCAAGATGGATATGGGCTGTTGCCGTTTCCCAGAACGGATCCTTAATACCGTCAACGACAATATCTCCCAGGACCAGTTGCTCTGAAAAAGCACCTTCGTTTCCCAGGCTGTCAACAGCGGTAATACGGTAATAGTAAGTTGTGTCAAAGTCCACATCCGTGTCGGTATACAGGGTATCCGGAGGAGAGCCGTACACGCTGTCGTACAAAACAGCAGCCGGGGACGATGTATCACGGTAGATCCTGTAATTCCTGAGGTCGCAGTCTGTATTGGCGTTCCATTGCAGGGTGACACTCTGATCTGAATATTCATATATGCCGAGCCCCGACGGAGCAACGGGGGCCATTGCATGTGACCTGGTAAACGAAGCCCCGTTCATCAGGGTTCCATGGATCATACTGGCCGAAGCATCGTAGGCAGTTGAACATGTATCCGGTTCGTCGAAATGCCAGAGCGCCAACAGGCCGGGACTGTTCGCCCGAACGGGCCTGCAGATCGTATTTTTAATTTCTTCGCTACTTAAGGCCATATTCCAGATACAGACCTCATCGATCTGCCCTTCCATATGCCATCCGAATCCCTGACGGCCGATATCGTTGAATGTCGGCGAGGGATCGAGCGTCCCGCTTACGGGCTGTGTGCCCTGCAGGATCCCGTCTACATACAATCTGATATTGCTTCCGTCATAGGTTCCCGCCAGGTGATGCCATCCCGTATCGACAGGATCATCCATGACTATTTCACTGTATCCCTGGCCGTCGGGTTGTATGGTAAAAGCATTGGATCGCAGTGAAATACGCCGTTCTTCGCCATCTGAGACCGATCCGAAGATTGCATGGTCTATTACCGATTCATGGTAATACATCCATCCTTCCACGGTGAACTCCGAACCCAGGTCGTCCAGGGCATTCCCCGTACCGGCATCCACGTAATCGTCACTCCCGTCAAGCAACAATGCATTGCCCTGTTCGATTACCGGCACGGCCACAACTTCATTCGAAAAGCCGCTTTCTGTTCCCGCATTGTCCACGGCTGTAATGCGGAAGAAATACAAACTGTCGTTCGTGACATCCGTATCGACATATAAAGTGCCGGGAGGAGAACCGGTTATGCTGTCTGTCAAAATGTTGGCAGGTGATGTTTTATTCCTGTATATCCTGTATTTGTTTATATCAGGTTCGGAATTGGGGTCCCAGCATAGTTTTACCTGTCCGTTTCCCGGAATGGCAACCAGGCCCGAGGGATCCGACGGGGGGTCGTCATATACGGTAAAGCTGAACGTTCCGGAATAAGTGCTTGTACCCCCGCTGTTCTCTGCGCTGACATGCCAGTAATAAGTGATATTATCTTCCAGGGGGCCGACCTGCACCCAGGTATCGATGATGGTCGAATCTTCGAATATTAACGTCGGGAAAGCCGGGTCCTCAGAGACCTGTACATGATAACGGGCCGCATCCAGTACAGCGTTCCACCTCAATACAGGGGTTAAAACGTTCCTTATTTCCGCTTCGTCCTCGGGTGAGACAATTACCGGCACTGAAGGCGCTTCGTGATAATAGGGGACACGCAACCTGTATACATCAAACCCATCGTCCGCGGCATACCACAGGGAAGTGCTGTCCCACGCCAGGGAAATGAAAGAGCCCGAACCGGCCGTTATGCCGATATCGTTCAGATCGAAACTGTAGATCAGGTCTCCCAGTATGGAATACTTGTAGATCGTATTGGAAGTTGTTCCTCCCGATCCCCCGATCCAGAGCCTGATACCATCATAGGTTATGCCGGTGGGGTGACCTGTTATATCATCTGCTTCCCAGTTAAGGAATTCCGAACCATTGGATCTGTATTTATGTATTTCTGACAGATCATAATCCCCGAACCAGAAATACTGCCCGTCCCATTCCATACCGCTCCCATCGGAATAATGCACCGGCAATGAATCGATCCGGTTCCCGTCCGTGTCGATCTTCAAAGCGCCGCCCCCTACCGAGGCGCCGCCGATCCAAAGGCCGGTCCCGTCCCAGGACAGGTCACTGTCAAAACTGAACTCGCCCTGAATGGTCTTTACCTCAGTTCCCGTAGTATCATACTGGTACAGGTTCCCAATGTTGTCAATCATCCAAAGATATTCTCCATCCCAGGCTAAGCCCCGGGGCTTGCTTCCGGTAGAAATAAATGAACTGATTTGTGTGGTGGTCTGTACCTCCGGAGCGGGCAGGGTGGTAAAGCTCCATTCCCCGGAGAAAGCGCTGCTTCCATCCCCGTTCTTAGCGCTTACACACCAGTAATAGGTCCTGTTGTTTGCCAGCGGCCCTACCTGCCTGCAGGTATCAACGATGCTTGTATCATTATAAACGAACGTTCCGAAAAGCGAATCAAGCGATACCTGTAAAGTATACTTATCGGCTCCCGGAGATGCGTTCCAGTACAATACCGGCCGTGTCTGAATCTGAACGGAACAATCCCCGGGTGAAAAGAGTACAGGAACACCGGGTTGGGCATTGACATTGATCCCCGTAAATAGAATCGTCAACCCGAATATGCCAATCCGGATCCCTGAGAACTTTGTCATCATTTCCCTGAATGCCTTTTTAAGATAATCAGCCGCCAACAATTGACTTTCAGGCAATAAATATTCGGACAGCTTAGAAAAAATATTTAGAGAATATTGATTTTCAACAGGTAATTGATAAAATTAATAAAACTTTTGCAATCCGGGTCAGTTTACTGGATGCGTTGATCCGTACGATCCGGGGAGTTAGTAAAAAACTCTTGAAAGCCGGGGAAAAATATATATATTTAATTTACAATTTCGCTTATACTGGCATTTACTACCTGAATTCAGGCATATAATCATTACATATGTCGAGATTTATTATCGCAGTTTTTTTCTCAATTTCAGTCCTGGGGAGCCTGAACGCCCAGAAACAGATCTACAATACATCCAGGATCATTTCCGATCCGCCTGTTCTCGATGGCATAATTGATGAAGATGCCTGGGATATCGTGGAGTGGAGCGGTGATTTCACGCAGATCACACCTTACGAAAACAGGCCCCCGTCACAGCAAACCCGGTTTAAGATACTGTATGATGAAAACAACCTCTATGTAGCCATACGATGTTTTGATTCCGCCCCGGACAGCATAGAAAAACGGTTGTCCCGGCGCGACGGATTTGAGGGAGACTGGGCAGAGATAAACATCGACAGTTATCACGACCTTCGCACAGCCTTCTCATTCACCATAACCGCAGCAGGCGTGAAAGGGGATGAAGCCATCACCAACGACAATAACTGGGATTCAAGCTGGGATCCCATATGGTATGTAAAAACAAGCATTGATGCACTCGGTTGGACGGCAGAAATGCGCATTCCCCTTACGCAGCTCAGGTTCGGGAAGCAGGATGAATATGTGTGGGGCCTGCAGGTGAACAGAAGGTATTTCAGGAAAGAGGAAAGGTCGAGCTGGCAATTCATATCACCCAATGCAACGGGCTGGGTACATCATTTCGGGGAACTGCGCGGCATAAGAAACATCAATCCGCAAAGGCAGAAGGATCTTGTTCCCTATATTGTAGGCCGGTTTGAAAACTATGAAAAAGAGGAAGGGAATCCCTTTGCGGACGGAAAAGACCTGTTCGGCACATTCGGCCTCGACGGGAAATTCGGCGTGACCAATGACCTGACGCTCGATTTCACTATCAATCCCGACTTCGGCCAGGTCGAGGCCGACCCCTCCGAAGTGAACCTCACCACTTTCGAAACAAAATTCTCGGAGAGACGATCCTTCTTTATCGAAGGTAAAAATATTATTGATTTCACCATGACGGGAGGAGACGGCCCCCTGTCGAACGACAACCTGTTTTATTCCCGGAGAATAGGCAAACCTCCATCCTTTTCACCCAGCCTGAATGACGGTGAATATGCAAAAATCCCGGAAAACACCACCATCCTGGGGGCATTCAAGCTGTCCGGAAAAACACGGAAAGGCTGGTCCGTAGGCTTTATGGAAAGCATTACCCGGGAAGAAACAGCAGAGATCGACAACAACGGTGACCGGAGGGAAGAAGTTGTCGAACCGCTTGCGAATTATTTTGCAGGCCGGATACAGAAAGACATGAACAACTCGAATACCAGGATCGGGGCCATGTTTACGGCTGCAAACCGCGACCTGTCAACCCCCGGCCTGATCAATACCATGCACCGTGCCGCTTATTCCGGGGGAATTGATTTCAATCACCAGTGGAAGGACAAAACATATTACCTCAACGCATCCGCCGTATACAGCCATATACTTGGAAGCGAAGAGGCCATTTACAAAACACAGACTTCGGCGCCGCATTTCTTTCAGCGGGATGATGCAGACTACCTTGAGGCAGATTCCTCACGCAGGTATTTAAACGGTTTCGGGGGAACCATTCAGTATGGAAGATCCGGAAACAGTAAATGGCTCTATACCACATGGATCACATGGAGGTCACCAGGGCTGAACCTGAATGATGTAGGATATTTGCGACGAAATGACGAAATACAGCAGATCATCTGGGTCGCATTCAGGCAGACTGAACCATTCAGTATCTTCAGGTACCTCGGTATTAATTTCAACCAATGGTACGGGGCAACCTTCGGCCTGCAGACCAGGTATTATGGCTGTAATATCAACGGGAACATGACACTGACAAATTACTGGGGACTGGGAGGAGGCATTTCACGGGACGGAAAGTCCATCTCAACGGAAACACTCAGGGGAGGGCCGTCACTTGTATATGACGGATATACGAACTTTTGGTCATATGTGAATACGGACTCACGGAAAAAAGTTACATTCCATTTTAATTACTCTGCAGGCATCAGGGATTTTAAAACATCCGTCAGCCATTATTTCAATTTGGGAATAAGGGTACAGCTGTCCGACGCTTTCCGTTTCAGGATTTACCCGTCCTTCATGAAGCAGTATGACCGGATTGCCTATGTCAGCAATAAGGATTACCCGGGGGGGACAAGATACGTCAGGGGGAACATTGACCAGACACAGACCGACCTGACCCTGAGGTTCAATTATAACATTACGCCGGACTTCACCATTCAATACTATGGAATGCCATTTATATCCGCCGGGAAATACACTGATTTCAAATACATCAATGATCCTCAGGCAGACGATTTTAACAGGCGGTACATATCCTATGCCGAGAGCCAGATCATATACAATGAAGCCGACGGGGCCTACGAAATCGATGAGGCCTCGGATGGTGTGACTGATTATTCATTCGATGACCCCAATTTCAATGTCTTCGATTTCAATTCCAACCTGGTGGTCCGCTGGGAGTATCAGCCCGGATCCGCTTTATATCTTGTCTGGTCGCGCAACCGGAACAAATACCAGTCATCGGGTGAATTTGCCCTCTGGAACGATGCCCGGGAACTGTTCACCTCCTATCCGTATGATGTCTTCCTTGTCAAACTTTCCTACAGGTTCGGATTATGACACTGGAAGACCTCGGATATAATGATGTGCTGGAAAAATTCAGAATGGAGCAAAACCTGGAAGATTTCGAGCCGGGCAGGGTCATTTCGGAGCATAAGGAACGGTATATTGTGAAGACCGGCAAAGGGGAATATGAAGCCGAGATCACCGGCAATATGCGCTTTACGGCAAATGGTCGTGAAGATTATCCCGCTGTCGGCGACTGGGTGGCAATCACGGTATATGATGCCGGTTCTGCCGTTATTCACAGGATATTCCCCAGAAAAACCGTAATCGAACGGAAGGCTGTCGCGAAATTCGGTGAGAAACAGATCATTGCAGCAAACCTCGATCATGCCTTCATCATGCAGTCAGCAGACAGGGATTTCAATATAAACAGGATTGACCGGTACCTGACAATATGCCATTCGGCCGGAGTTGAACCGATAGTGATACTGAGTAAAACAGACCTTGTGAATGAATCCGGGCTTGAGTCGATAATGAATGAATTGAGATCGAGAATCAAGAACACCCGGATCATTCCCCTAAGCAATCAGACAGAGCAGGGATACGACAGGTTAAGGCAGGTGCTTGTCAAAGGCAGGACATATTGTTTCCTGGGTTCCTCGGGAGTCGGAAAATCAACGCTGATCAATAATCTGACCGGGCGTGATTCATTAAAAGCAAAACCGGTCAGCACAAGTACAGGCAAGGGAAGACATACGACGAGTCATCGAGAACTGGTTGTTCTGGATAACGGAAGCATGGTGATAGATAATCCGGGAATGCGGGAAGTGGGTATTGCGGACACTGCCGGCGGGCTTGAGATCACATTCGATGCCATCATCCGGATATCGCGTGACTGCAAATTCACCGATTGCACACACACCCGTGAAAAGGGCTGCGCCGTATTGGATGCTGTCGATAAAGGCGTGGTTGACAAAGCATCGTATGAGAACTATCTGAAGATGGAAAAAGAAAAAATGCGGTTCCGGAAAAGTGTTGCAGAGAAAAGAAAACAGGACAAGGCATTCGGGAAAATATGCAGGGAAGGCGTGAAATACAGGAAACAAAGAAAATACTGAACTCAGCTACGAACCGGTGTGTTATTTACCTGCCGGCAAGGAAAAAATAAAACTGCTACCCTTTCCTGGTTCGCTTTCAACCCTGATTTCTCCGCCATGTTTTTTGATAAATTCCTTACAGAGAACAAGCCCTAAACCGGTCCCTGTTTCATCGGCAGTTCCCGGAGTGGAAACATTTGTGTCAATGCTGAAAAGTTTATTCAGGCGGTCCTGGGGAATTCCAACACCGGTGTCTCTGACTGAAACCTCAATGTGATCGTCCTTCCGGCTGGAACTAATTGTAATTTTCCCTCCTTCAGGTGTGAATTTTATGGCATTTGTAACAAGGTTACGCAAAACTGTTTTTAACATGTTTTCATCTGCTTCAGCACTAATCGCAGAATCAATTTCCTGTTGCAATGTTATCTTTTTCTTTTGTGCACTTCCTTCAACAAATGCGACCGTATCCTGAGTAATCTGTGCCAGATTAATGAGTGCCGGATTATATTTAAGTCTTCCTGTTTGTGCACGTGACCAGTTTAACAGGTTTTCCAGTAAATCCTGCCCTTTTTTCGATGCTGTATGAATATGCCCGGCATATTGCAGCATTGTTTCCTTGGGAAGTTCGTTTGCCCGTTCCAGAAGAAGCTCCGAAAATCCAATGACGACATTGAACGGATTGCGTAAATCATGTCCGATTATGGAGAGGAGTTTATCTTTCGTTGCATTCAACAGGGATAATTGATTATTGCTTTCCTTCAATTCTTCGGACTGCTTTATGATTAACTGTTGTTTTTCAACCAACTGTTCATTCAAACTCTCAAGTTCTTCTGTCCTTTCCTTGACCAGCTTCTCCAGATATATCTGTTGTCTTTTAAGACTTGATACCCTGTATAGATAGAAACTTATTATCAATGCAATTGCAAATACAATAAAAAGAATCCGGGCAATCAGGGTTTTATACCAGGGTGGGATGATAACTATTTTAACAGATGCCCCTTCAGGGCTCCAAATCCCGTCATTATTTGAAGCCCATACATGAAAATTATATGTTCCCGGATCGAGGTTCGTATAAGTAGCATACCGGCGCTGGGCATTTGTTTCGATGGTATCAATATCAAATCCTTCCATAAAATACTTATACCTGTTATTTTCAGGGAATGTGTAGTCTATGGAAGAAAAACCAAAGGAAAACACCGATTGACGCCAGGACAACCTTATTTCTCTGGTTTCGCCGATGGGTTTTGTTAATGGCGATCCCGGGTCATTAAAAGAAACCGTTTTGTTGAAAACCTGAAAATCATTAATATAAACCGGTACTTTATACTCATTATCAACAATTTCACCGGGTTGAAACGAATTAAAGCCATAATTCCCGCCAAAATAAATTTCACCTGACCTTGATTTTAAAAAGGCATGCCCCGTAAATTGATAGCCCTGCAGCCCGTCTATGACAGAATAATTCCTGAATTTCCCGGTTTCAGGATTGAACCTGCTTATGCCCTGGTTTGTTGAAACCCACAAATGGCCCTGATCATCTTCAACAATGGCCTGAATCGTATTGTTTGGCAAACCCTGCTTAATACCATACTGTTTAATTATTTCCCCTTCACGGGTAAATAAGTATAATCCATGTAATGAAGTCCCGGCCCACAACTGACCTTTGCTGTCTTCATAAAACGAAATCACATCTTTACCATTAAACGCAGAATAGTAAACCAGGCTGTCCAACTGTTCATCGTACCGGTACAACCCGTTAATGGTGCAAAGCCACATATCCTGTTGTTTATCCCTGGTTAACAGTCTGAGGAATTCAAGGCCGGGAAATTTATCATTTGCTGAAAATCTTTTTATTACTTCACCATTTTTGTCAATCACATCAACTCCTACTGACGTAATACCGCACCAGATATTATCATGCCGGTCTGAATTTAAATGCCAGATATCATGGCCGGATATACTGGTAGTGCTGTTTTCTTTTGGCATATAATGAGTAAACTTACCCGTACTTCTGTCGTATTTATTTACACCGTTCGCCCAGGTCCCGATCCAGATATCTTTATCCTCATCTTCCAGAACGCCCATTACAAAATCCCCGCTGAGGCTATATGGATCAGACGGATCGTTTTTCATTACCTTAAAATCACCTGTCCGGGGATTGAAAATATTTACACCGCCTCCATCCGTACCTATCCATATCATCCCTTCCGAATCTTCATAAAATGAAGTGACTGAATTATTGGAAAGCGTGTTGGGATGGCCTTCAATATGGCTGAATAGTTTGAATTTATTTTGCTTGGGATTATTATAATTAATCCCGCCGGTGGCCGTGGTTACCCAGAGTATTCCCTCCTTGTCAATATAAAGTGTCCAGATGCTGTTGTTATTCAATCCATGGTTGCCACTGGTCGAGGTAATATATTCAAAGGTTTCCGTAACTTTATCAAAACGGTCTATGCCCCCATGGTCTACTGCAAGCAACAGATAACGGTCATCTTCCGGTAAAATATTCCATATGGTATTTGCACTGGTTCCCTTTCCTCCCCCGTTTGAGGGATATTCTTGTGTTTCACCCGTCCCGGGATCGTATGAAAAAAAACCAAAACCATAGGAAGCAATCCATAGCTTATCCTGTTTATCGATATACAAACACTTATTAAAGTTATCCCCAAGTTCAATATGAATGTCGGTAATGGATAAAAATTCCCGGGATTCCGGGTTAAACCGGTATATTTTATTTGTATTTGAAAGTATCCATATTATTCCTTTTGAATCTTCAGCCATTAAATTGGTTGGGGGCACTATAGGTTCATTGAACGAATCATACCGATATCGTTCAAAATTTTCATTTTCCGGGTCCCATCGGTTCAAACATCCCCCACCTGTTATAAACCAAAAACTCCCATTTTTGTCGATAAGGGCGGTAAAAAGGCAATTACCGGCAATTGAAGTTGAATCTGCAGGATCATTTCTATAGACTGTAAATAAGTCAGTGTCAGGATCATATAAATTCAGGCCGTCTGAAGTTCCAATCCATATCCTGTTCTTCCGGTCCTCAATAATGAATTTAACCCACTTGGCACTCAACGAATTCGGATCGTCATCATCAGGGAAATAGGATTTGAGCTCACTCCCGTCATATTTATTTAATCCCATTTCTGTACCAATCCACAGGTAATCCTTGCTGTCACGTAATACACCTATTACCCGGTTGCTCATCAATCCCTGTTGATCGGTAATATAGTTAAATTTCATTTTGGGGGAATACTGGGTCCTGCCCCAATTGAAACTCAACATGATAATGGCAGATATGAGAGTAAGCCTGATTCGATGTTTTCTACGCATCATAAAAGGCAACATTAATTAATCCTTTTTATAAAAGAAATCAGAATTAAATGTTCTTTATACAATAAAAAACAACTGTTAAGAACGATTAAATTAATTAATTTTTCAGAATAATAAAAGGACATTCACTTCTGTTCTGATATTCTTTTTATAAGCTCGTGAAAATCCTGTGTCGTGAAACTCAATTGAAGCTCCTCGAATGATGCAATGGCCCGTCTGTTATCATGCTGCCGGTTTGTTGACCCACCAGGGATCGAACCTGGACTCTTCTGATCCAGAGTCAGACGTGTTGCCAATTACACCATGGGTCAAAGGGGAAGGCAAATTTAGAAATCTTTTAAGAACTAAAAAAGAACATTGTCAGAACAATCGGATCAGGCCAGCACTTTATCTCCCGACAGTGATCCTATCATGCCGGAATAAAAACCTCAACAGAACACACATAAAAAGTAAATCCAGTAAAATGTCAGGAATTACAGCCCCCCGGAGAAGGACATTGATCCTGATTTACAGACTTTTGGAGGAAGAATTGGATCTGTATTTAAAACTACGGAAATCAATCAGAATACGAATAAAAATCACAGACCAAACCATCAGAGGAAGACACATATGAAAATATAGGAGGCAGATAATATAATATGCCTTTACAGGATGAACTTCAACTTAATCAGTTAAAGCTCTCCTTAGTGCAATGTTAGATACGATATTATTTTATAAAAAAATATTTGGATTTAAACACTGTACCTTTTACATTTGTTGGAGTAATCAACCTTTTAATCAGGTTTTGGATATTTCATGGAAAGTCGGGGAGTGGATGATAAGTGGCAAAACGTTGGAAGAGCTTTCAGTAATGCTGGAAGGAGGGTACGGTCCATAGCCCCGGTTAATTATATGGGAAACATACAACAAACTACCAATATAAAACCTTGATTAATTAACCCAAATACTAACTACTATGAAAAAAATGAATTTCCCCTGACAAATTGCTACTTAGAAAACGGAAATCAGGCATTCTTAAATAATTAAAGATTAAAAAGGTCAGTATCTTCTTGCGGAATCTGCTGGCCATTCGTCAAACACTAACACAAAAAACATGGAGAAAAATGAATTGTCCATTTTCTTCCATTTCTGGAAGAAAAAATTAAAAATCGTGCTGGCCATGAAAACCATTATTTTCCTAACCAGCATTTTTGCCTTGACGCTTAATGCTTCGGTTTTTTCACAAAAAACACTGATGGCCAATGTTGAGCCTGCATCGCTTGTCAAGCAGAACGTCATCACCGGAACTGTGACTGATGAAAACAATGCACCGTTGCCCGGTGTTTATGTACTTATTCAAGGTACTACTACGGGTGCAATGACAGATGTTGATGGCAGTTATAGAATTGAGGTTCCTGGTCCGGATGCTGTCCTGGAGTTTACTTTTGTTGGATATACTTCGATGGAGGTCCAGGTTGGAAATCAGACTGTTATAAACGTATCATTAGAACCAAGTGTTGAAGAACTGGAGGACATAATCGTTGTTGGATATGGTACTACGACACGACGGAACTTTACCGGATCGGTAACCACCGTTGATGTGGAAGATGCACCTGAGGCCTTAAGCAACACAACCAATGTTATGAACCTGTTGCGGGGTACTACAACAGGTGTTACTCTGTCTCAATCCGGTGAAGCAGGTGATGAACCTGATATTATGGTTCGAGGACAAAGATCCATCTTCGGCGGAGCCAACGATCCTCTCCTGGTTGTTGATGGAGTCATTTACAATGGCAGGCTTAATGACCTCGATCCAAACAGTATTGAGAGCCTCTCTGTATTGAAGGATGCAACTACACTGGCCGCATACGGTTCAAAAGCTGCAAACGGTGTTATAATGATCACCACGAAAAGCGGTAAACAGGGTAAACCGGTATTCGACTTCAGGTCGTATGTGACGTTATCCACACCAGGATACGAACCAAAGGTTAGAAGTCCTCAAGGCTATATTGAGCTTATGAATTATCGCTCCGGTTTGCCTCCTGACGCTGATCCTTCTGCGTGGATGTATCCTTTGGCATATGCAAATTACTTGGCAGGAGAAACAACTGATTGGTTAGATGTGATCTCTCGTACCGGTGTATTGCAGAATTATAACCTGAGTTTCTCAGGTGCGACCGATAACTCCAATTATTACCTGTCGGCCGGACATCTGGATCAGGCAGGAATCTATTACGGGGACGATTATTCAAGAAATACGTTTTCTGCAAAATTAAACACCATTGTCAATGATTATATCGACATAGGCGCCAATGCTACTTATGCTTTCAATACATATGAAGGTGTTTCTCCTTCATATGGCCAAGCAATAACCTTGTCTCAGTGGACTGAACCTGAACTCCTTAATGGCAACATGAGAAAGTTCGTGGACGGTCATGAACCCCAAGCGGTGCATCCCCTGTGGGATACCTACCACGGCATTGACAGGGAACAGGACCAGAAAACGAGTATTCTGGGAGGTTACCTTGATATCAATGTCCCTTACGTCAGTGGTTTAAGCTTTAAAATTACCGGATCTTATACCATTCGTTCAAGTGAATCAAGGAATTTTACGCACGAAACAAACTTCCCCGATCTGTCACTTAGTGACAGTGGTTATACTACGGAAGTTTTTGACCTGCAACTGATAAATGCAGGAGGTAATCTTTCCAACAGTACCAATGTTGCGTGGGTTCTGGATAATATCCTGACATATAACAAGCAGATTGCCGGTCATTATATAAATGCTTCACTGGTATATACGAGAAACTCCACCAAATCCGAGAATTATCAGGTTTCCGGTTCCAATTTTACCGGTATCGGCAATACTACATTGGGTGTGTATGGCCTTCCGAATGCTGAAGTACAAACGGCAGACAGGTATAATTACACACTTCACAATGACATCGGATATCTGGCCCGATTGAATTACTCATTCAGAAACACATATCACCTGAATGCTCTGGTGCGCCGTGATGGTTCATCGGTGTTCGGTGCCAATAAAAAATGGGGTACATTCCCGGCAATCGGAGGTGCATGGACAATATCCAACGAGGGTTTCATGTCGAGTCTCGGTTTTATTGACAACCTGAAACTTAAGGTTTCATGGGGCGAAAACGGGAATCAATCATTGGCTCCGTATAGTACATTGTCAACAATAGCCCAGGGACTGGGTGGCGGACAGGTCTATTATCTCGATAACCAGGTGGTATACGGACAAAGGATTACTGCTTTGGGGAATATTGATCTTGGCTGGGAAGCAACTGCTTCATTCAATTACGGGTTTGAAGCCGATTTATTCAATCGTTTGCATCTTGATCTCGATATGTATAATTCAAAAACGACAGATCAGATATTCACCAGAAACATTCCTGTGATGGGATCAGGCCTGGGATCTCAACTTGCAACATTGGGGGAAGTTGACAACTGGGGTATTGAAGCCGACCTGACAAGCAATAATATCAATACCAATGAATTTAGCTGGAGTACTGGAGTATTCTTCTCCTTGAACCGCAATGAACTGGTCGAACTTTATGGTGACGGACAGGATGACATTACCAGAAGCCTGTTCCTTGGCAAATCCTTAGGTGCAATTTATGGTTATAAATGGGATGGAATTGTTCAGGCAGGTGAGGAAAATTACCTGTCAAATGTTGTAGCACTTCCGGGTGATGCAAAATATGCCGATTTGAACGGTGATAATCAGTTAACGGCAGACGACCGGGAGATACTGGGTTACACCAAGGAGAATTTCCGGGCGAGTATGACAAATACGATCACCTATAATAATTTTGAGCTGTTTATTTTAGTTAACAGTGTTTTTGGTGGCGGTGAATACGGCCTGGCTCGAAATGAAAGTGCTTATCGCACTGCTGACCAGTTCTTCTATCACAATACCCTGGATCATCCTTTCTGGACACCAACAAACCTAAGTAGCGAATACCCGAGATGGGATTATTTCGATAATAAGTTTCTTGCACTTCAGTCGATTACGTTTATTCGTCTTCAGGATGTTAACTTATCGTACACATTCGATAGAAATATGGTGGGTAAAGTTGGTCTGAACGGACTTAAGCTCTATGCGGCAATTTCTAATCTCTTCTTCTGGGCGCCGGAATGGGAAGGAAGCGATCCTGAGATACGAAGTTTCCAAAGAGCACAGCTTCCGAGAAACTTCAAGTTCGGTATAAACTTACAATTCTAAAATCTGTGAAATCATGAAGACAATTAGATTTATATCCGTTTTGTTTGTAGGTTTAGTGATCTTATCTGTCACTAGCTGCATAGACGACAATAAGTTTCTGGAAGAAAATCCTAAATCAATTTATACACTGGTCAATGCCTTTGAAAAAAGCAGTCAGGTTGAAGCTCAACTGACCATGTGTTACTACAGGATGTATACTTATTACGCCAGTGCTCCCTTTTTCGGACTTAATCCAATGATGTTCAAGTCTTTCGGAACCGATGCACTGGACTATCCGTACTGGCATAATCAGACAGGTTACTCTAATTTCAGTACATGGAGTTCAACTTCCAACTGGGTGGAACAAATATGGAATCAGATGTATGAACTTAACAGTTATGCAAATCTTACTATGCTCGGGACGGAAGTTGAGGGTATTTCGTGGGAAAGCGAAACTGAGAGATTGGCGGTAGTGGCTGAAGCCAGCTTTTTCAGGGGTTTGGCCTACCTGCGTTTGGGAGAGCTTTATGGCGGAGTGCCGATAGTTACAGAATTCAGTGAAGAACTGAAACTGGATTATCAGCGTACTACACGGACGCAAACCTACCAGCAGGCGATAGATGATTTATTATACGCATATAATAATCTGCCTAATTATCCGTCAGAAATCGGACGTGTGGGAAAAGGAGCCGCAGCAAATATGCTGGCCGAGGCTTATCTTGCAATGGGTGTTGAATCCGGAGATAATGCCAACTATACAAGTGCCATTACTTATGCTACGGCAACCATTAATCTCCATCCCCTGATGACGGCAAGATTCGGAGTACGTGCGAACCCGGCCGATGCGTCCTCAAACAGGGGAGTGGCAACATACCTGCCGAACGGGAATGTATACGGTGATCTGTTCTATCCCGGGGATTATGATGACGCCTCCAATACTGAAGCTGTATGGGTATTGCAAACCCCTACCTATGAACAGTCCGATGAAACAGGGGGACAGTCGAGCAACGGAGGCTGGATGTTCGGTCCGGCTTTGAGGGACCTCAACTGGGCAGCTGGATTTAGTGAACCTGGATCTGCTGCAGGTCCGTGGAAAGCGATTAATCCGCCATACAATACGGCTGCCTTCCCGGCATACCTCGGAGGATTCGGTATCAGCCAGGCCATGCCGACAGCCTATGCAAATTACGATGTCTGGACGGATCCCACTGACCTGCGTTATGACGAGGATGTTACGGTCCGTAGTTTGTATGAATGTACCGATGCAAACCACAGCATGTTCGGAACAAAGGTGCCGTTGAATATGCTTGATCAGAATCCGAATGTAATTTCAAAGTACAGCCCGATTTTCTCGAAAATGCATCCATTGGATGAATGGCAGTACAGGAGTACTGATAATATGCATTTTTCCTCGGCACATGATGCCTATGGTATCCGTTCGGCGGAATCCTACCTGCTGAGAGCTGAAGCATATCTCAGAAGTGGCGATAATACCAGTGCAGCGGCAGACCTCAATACGGTTCGTACCCGTGCACAATGCACGAATATGTACACGGCCGGAACTGTTGATATTGATGCCGTTCTGGACGAACGCCTTCGCGAATTGTTATTTGAAGAAGGCAGATGGTTTACTTTGCTACGTATGGAACCGGCGGTATGGAAGCAGCGTTTGTATGATCACGCTATGTTCATAGCTGATTATGCACAGTATGACCTAACCATACCGTTTGATCTGTGGCCTATACCTCAGACCACGATAGAATTGAATACAGAGGCAGATTTCCCGCAAAACAGCGGTTGGTAGAGGTAAACCGGATTCAAATTATTCAGGAAATTGCATGCAGGTATACCTGCATGCAATTTCTTTTTTAAGGGTATTGGTTGAGCGGAACAGAGTGTTATTCATTAATCCGGCCGATGCGGTGATTCATTCGGGCCAGGCAATCTGCTTTTAACAAAAGATTTTTCAACACTCATGGCTACTTCTGAGAAAATGAGTAATATTATGGGGAAATGGGATATAAAGTATAAATCAAAACATTCAAAACCATGAGAACTATTTCAATATTCTTTTCTCTTATAATCTCTTTAACTGTTTCTGCCCAGTTTGGAAATAACCAACCAGGAAATCAATGGAATGCAGACTGGATTACCGTTCCC
>CAYOPZ010000039.1:0-29160 GCA_964406005.1 uncultured Bacteroidaceae bacterium | reverse complement strand
GGCCGCTGTCACACTCGGGTTCTCGTCGTCGCTCACCGTGACGGTCATTGCATCCACATCCGTGTTCGAAGCACCGTCGGTGACCGTATAGGTTATGGTGGTAATTCCAATATCAAAGGTTGCCGTGCCCACCTGGCCCGTGCCGCTGCCCGTGGTGGCGCCCGTCATCACCCAGGATAGCGTAGCCCCCGAACAGTTGTCCGAGAACACCGCATCCGTAATGGCTATATCCACCGTGCAGTCGCCAGAGCCGTCGTCTGAGGTGCCCGCAGTTACATCCGAAGCTGCCGTTACGCTTGGATCCTCGTCGTCGCTCACCGTGACCGTCATTGCATCCACGTCCGTGTTCGAAGCGCCGTCGGTGACCGTATAGGTTATGGTGGTAATTCCAATATCAAAGGTTGCCGTGCCCACCTGGCCCGTGCCGCTGCCCGTGGTGGCGCCCGTCATCACCCAGGATAGCGTAGCCCCCGAACAGTTGTCCGAGAACACCGCATCCGTAATGGCTATATCCACCGTGCAGTCGCCCGTGCCGTCGTCGGAAATGCCTGCCGTAACATCGGAGGCAGCAGTAACAGACGGATCTTCATCGTCGTTTACCGTAACGGTAAATGTACAGGTATCTCCATTGCTATAGGGATCGGAAGCAATATACGTTACCAGGGTCGATCCTACAGTAAAGTAATCTCCCGGATCATGACTGCTTGTCATGGTTACACCGCCGCACGGGCTGCCTGCAGTGGGGGCCGTCCAGCTCACAACGGCTCCGCAAAGACCCGCCGAGTTGCTTACAACAATATCGGATGGACAATTGCTGATGGTAACTTCACATTCGGCAGTCGATCCGACACCATACTGGTAAACCTGCGCGGCCAGATCATCACGCCTGACCAGGGAATCGATTGCATTCAAATGAACACCAACGAGCTGCCAGGCACCCGATGCATTGGTCCTGGAAAGTACACGGCTTGCAGTATCCAGGGTCGAGGAAGAAAAACCTTCGGCAATCAGACGAACATCGTAATTCCCTGTAAAGGAGAATCCGTTACCGCTTGTCAGCGGCCAGTAACCTTCTGAAAAAGCACTTGTGACACTGATGCCGTCCTCATCCAGCGGCAAACCGTTTGAGCCCGGATTGCTGGCTGTGAACCCGGCGGTAAGGGTTCCGTTATTGCTGATGTTGTCAAAGCTAACTTTAAGGGCACGGTAATCCGAAGCCGTTCCTACAGGAAAGGTCAATTCCCGTGAATTATCGGCAGGTGTACTTACCCATCTTTTGAATTTACCGATGACGGACCCGGCATTTCTTGTCAAAGCACCCTTCTGTGATGCAGATTTCCCCAGTGTCAGGGTCTTTGTACCAAGATCGATATCTGATCCGTCCATAAGGAGGGTATCTCCGATGACAATATCATGGTCGACCGTCAGGGAAGTTCCGGATTCAACCCGGAATCCGTAGAATTCTTCGAGACCGCCATCGTCCCTGAGTACCTGCTGATTGACGCCCCCGTCAAATATCACTTTCCCCTGCCTGGCAAGGAATGTCCCCCTTGTTCTCCAGTCTCCTGCAATGTTGATCGTATAATTGTTAGCAGCGTCGGCATCCAGGTACAGGGTTGCAGGAGAGCCAAGCATTTCCAGGTCGTTCAGAATGGTAATATCGCCACATAATGTTTTTGTTCCTGTACCTGTTATGTTCAGATTATAATATGTCAACGGGGCTATGCACTGGCTGCCGTCTGCGGAATAATTGACCGACCCTGTCTGCGGGGAGAACGTTCCAAGGTTATTGATCGTCTGGTCAGTCAGATAGAGGGTATGATTCCCCAGCCGTAATTCAGCGGACGGAGCGATCAGAACGTACCCGATGGAAGCATCTGCAGTAAGCGTAACGACATGACCTGATAATATGGCTATGTTTGCATCGTCTGAAGGGACTCCCAGAAGCCATGTAGCCGGATTATTCCAGTTTCCCGATTGTACGGAAATATTTCTTCCGACTCCAACGGTAAACACATCTCCATCGTCAAGATCGATATCCGGTATACGCACAAATTCCCCGAAGCGCTCTGTCAGTTTATAGGTATTTACCGTACCCGTTGTAAAATCCGAATCCCCGTCGGTATCTACAAGGAGGATAAAATTATCGTAGGATGGAGGCGGGCTCGCCAAGGCTGTGGTGTCAACAGAAAGACGTATCGTCCCCATATCACCTGTTTCACCGATTCTCCACTCTCTTGTGACACGCTGTATGGAATCGAAGGGAACCTCGGTATTCACCCAGGTTGAGATATCCCCGCCATCATGCCCTGCAAGAAGATAATCCCCGTCATCCGAGCTTCCCGGATTATCTAATTTTATGATACCGGAACCCTGGGAAATAATGTGTGAACTGCCGCTGCTGTATCTTCCGACACCAAAAACTTCATAGCTGTAGTTCGTTTCATAGTCGAACCGGTCATTGGTGATGGATACCCCGTACTTGGCGCCCAGGTAATTTTCCACAAGAATTTTCTGGGCCTCATTCAGGGTTTTATTCATACTGAGGAACTCCATTATCTTACCTGTAAAATAATAGCCGTTCCCCGATGCAGAACCGCTGGCGAAATAGGAACCGTTATTCATCGCACCCAGTCCGATATTTCCGCTATGGTTATATAGTTCGCCGATGCCCGTAACGGTTCCGGCCAAATCGCCGTCAACATACCCCTTTATCCAGCTGCTGTCGGAATTGAATTCGAATACAACAAAATGTGTTTGATTTGCACCTACGGATCGGTTTACAGCATTGAATCCCCAGGGCGTACCGGGTCCGTCACTGGCCAGGTTCCAGGCGCCCATGAACAGGTCTCCCCCTTCGATATATATGTTTAATCCCCGGCTGCCTCCTCCCTGTTCGTAAATGACCTGCCTGCTTGTTACATCTGCCCCGGTCTGGAAGGCAAGGATAAATGTCTTACGGGTATAGGGTCCCTGGGTATTGAATTCCGGACCGTTTGCGATTTCCAGGTAATCATTTCCCAGTGCAAAACTGACAACTGGCCTGTTATTCACATTCTGGGTCCCGTTGTCATAATAGGTCGGTCGGGTGCCCCCGGAAGCCGTTGCATCGTTTCCGTTCAGCGATGCATCCGCCCAGGTGTTGAGAAGGTCTCCGTCTGCATAACCGGTAATGGCATCGGACTTAAGCCATATCTGATATCCTCCGTCATCGGAAACACCTCCCGGCCCGATCCAGCCCAGTCCATCGTCGTCATATATCGTATATGTATGATTGACCTGTGCACCGAGACTTGCTCCTGAAACACTGTCGAGGGTGACGACGATGGTTTCATCCGATTCTTCAATGATATCGTTGAACAGATAAAAGGATATGCTGTCCGTATCCCCGCCGGCGGAGATGGATTTGCTGCTCGGGTTTACAATTGTATAATCTATTCCACCGTTAATGGCCGTTCCGCCGCTTGCCGAATAATAAAGTGTAATATCCCTTCCGGATGGAGCATCGAGATCTATATACAGCTTCACGGGAGAGTAACTTTCCGCACCCGAAGAAGTGGCATCCAGGAACTGAAGCATTGGTTCGGCATCATCATCCAGGATTGTATAGGTGAATTCAATGGTATCCCCAAGGTTCGCATTCTCGGCACCTGAAAGACCTATGACAATGGTTTCGTCAAGTTCATCCAGCAGGTCATCCTGGATGTTTATCGTAATGTCCCCGAGTGTATCTCCCGCAGATATGGTAACCGTGTCTGCCGCAAGGGTATAATCCGTACCTGCGCCCGAAGCCGTGCCACCTGTAACGGCATAGGCGACCCGGGTGTCGTTGGCTGTATCTTTTTCGTTGATGTGTACCTGTATGACAATCGGATCCACAGTCTCAAGGTTGGAAGAATCCATTTTCGTAAACTCGATCACCCTGGAGTTGTCGTCGTCATGTATGGTATAGGTATGCGTGGTATTCGTACCGAGTATATGTCCGCTTCCGGGATTTGAAAGCGTAAGAACGATTGTCTCGTCAGATTCGACTTCCGTATCGTTGATGATGTCCAACTGCAAATTGACTGTCTGACTATCGGCAGGGATGGTCAGGGTTCCCGGAGCAAGGATATAATCTGTTCCGGAACTTGCAGTCCCCCCTGTAGCGGCATAATCCACCGTCACATCGGACGATGTCCTGTAATTCAGGCGCACCTGGATTTCAGCAGTGGAAAGACTTTCGAAACCACTCGAGCTGCCGAGTGAGAAATCAATGGCCGGCTTGACAACCCCGATCGTGAAATATTTGTCGCCTGAAAGACCGATGTTCGAGGCAGTATACATGCCCAGGCCGGAATTATAGGCCAGTTCGATAATTTCCGAACCGGCAGTGAAATCCGGATTGCCGTTTACCAGCAGGAGGTATTTGGTGTATCCGAAGGGTTGTGCCGGTAACTGGCTCTCATCCAAAGATATGCGCACAGTACCTATCCCGTTGGTTCGGTCGTCTGCACGCCAGACCCTGTCTATCCGCCTGAAATTCGGATCATTCCCGGGCACCCCGGTCGAGCTCCAGGAACCAATACTCCCGTTATCATGTCCGATCATAAGGAAATCTCCGTCGTCGAGACTGCCCGGATTGTCTATCCTTATCATCCCCTGACCCTGCGCAATGGTATGGGAGTTGTCCGTATCTATCTGTCCGATCCCGATCAACCCCCAGTTATAATTCACATCGTGGTCGTAATAATCGTTGGTGATGGCTACATTGTATTTGGCTCCGAGATAATTGTTTACGATATCTATCTGGGCCTCGTTGTAGACGATGTTGTCAATGATAAGCTCCGAAATATTTCCGTTATAAAAATGATCGTATCCCCCGTCGGAGCCGTCGTGGAAAACACTTCCGTTATTCATTCCCCCGAGACCTATCTCTCCGGGATGGTTAAAAAGTCGCCCCGCTCCCGGCAGTACTCCGATGGTATCCCCGTTCAGCCAGCCGGATACGTCACCTGCCGCTCCCGTGAAATTAAACTGGAGCATGGCAAAATAGGGTGTATTGGCAACCAGGGGCGATGTAACGGATGTAAAGGCCCAGGGGGTGGTGGCACCGCCGTCGTCATTGTTCTCGTTCCATCCCGAAATGTACAGGGTCCCGCCATCAATGTAAATGTTCAGCCCCCTGACCGTTCCGCCTTCTTCGAAAAGCACCTGCCTTGTATTGATATCCGTGCCCGTTCTGAATGCAACGATGATGGATCTCTTATCATAGGGGCCTCCAGTATTCAGATCGGGATGATTTGCAATTCCCAGGTACTGGGACGATCCGTAATCAAAACGAATGACCGGCTTCTCATTCCAGTTGTCCGCAGGATTATTCAGGTAAACCGGCCTTGCCGCACCGCTTTGTGTAGCATCATGATTGTTCCCCGTCAGGTCCGTCCAGGTTGAAACGGGATCCCCGTCTGCCAGTCCCGGCGCATAGGTCGAGGTAAGCCAGACCTTGTTCTGGTTGAAGTTGGCCACACCTCCCGGCCCTTCCCATCCCAATCCGTCGTCATCGAGAATGTAGTAGAAATGGGTATTATTCCCCCCCAGGCTTGCATTGACCGGAGATGACAGGGTAACCACAACATCCTCTGTCGGTTCCTCGAGGAGGTCATCCGTCACGGAGAACTGGATATAATTCCCTGTTTCACCGGCATATATCGTAAGGGTTCCCGGCATCAGGGTGAAATCGGTACCGGGCGTGGCAGACCCTGCAGTGACCGCATAATCGACCTGGATATCCTTCCCCGACAGGGAAGACAGTTCCACATCCAGGTTGACGGTCTGAAAACTCTCCGCACCGCTGGAGGTTACCTCTGTGAACTGAACGGAGGGCGGAATGTCATTGTCAAGAATGGTATCCGTGAAAATCGTATTTGTACCGAGGTTAACATTATAAGATCCTGTACCGACCAGTTCAACAAGTACGGTTTCATCGTATTCATCCAGGTTATCGTCATTGACCTGCAGGGAAATGAATCCCTGCGTGCTTCCCGACGGAATGGTCAGCGTATCGGCAGGCAATGTGAAATCCACACCTCCCCCGGTTGC
Source organism: uncultured Bacteroidaceae bacterium (assembly GCA_964406005.1). Lineage (GTDB taxonomy): Bacteria > Bacteroidota > Bacteroidia > Bacteroidales > SM23-62 > CAYOPZ01. Next base: position 23,079 of record CAYOPZ010000039.1, on the reverse strand, counting down.
CGTTCCACCGGTAGCTGCATATGCTATTTTCAGGTCTTCTGTCGGATGGGCGGCGCTCAATGTAACCTCTATCAGGATGGGGCTCAGACTTTCGTCCTGGGCCGAATCGGCTTTTGCAAAATTGGCGATCCTCGGATTGTCGTTGTCGTTGATGGTATAGACATGCGTTGTATCGTTTCCGATAAAACCGGATGAAGGATCCGACAAGGTAAGAATGACCGTTTCATCCGTTTCAACAAGGGCATCGTCAATGATGCCTACATTCACCGAATCTGAAACAGAGCCCGCAGGAATGGTAAGCATGCCCGATGACAGGGAGTAATCCACTCCGCCGCCCGTGGCAGTTCCTCCGGTAACGGAATAATCAACCGTAAAATCAGTTGCCCGGGCATGGTTCAAATCAACCTGTATGAAAACAGGTGTGCTGTCTTCCGGACCGTTGGAAGCCGGAAGAGAAAATGCAACCTCCGGACGGAATGCTCCGATTGCCAGATAATAACCGCCGGGGACGGCAATGTTGCTGCTGACATATTCCCCGTCGCTTAACATAAGCGGGAACAATGTGGCCCCGGCAGTAAAATCACCGTCTGCATCGCTCATCAATACAAATTGCTCATATCCGGCGGGCCGGTCCGGCAGCAATGCCGTGTCAATGGAAATCCTGACCGTTCCGATATCACCCGTCATGTCCACCCTCCATTCCCTGGCTATCCGCTGGATCAGCGCTCCGGGTACTTCAGTACCCGTCCAGGTTGAATAATCGTTATTGTCATGCCCGAACAGCAGGAATTCAGCGTCCCCCATGTCGCCCGCATTGCTGATTTTCAGGATGCCGGACGATTGGGCAGCGGTATGGCGGTTTCCCGCATCGATCTGTCCGATGCCGGCAACGTCATTGCCGTGCATTCCGTCGTACTGGTAGAAATCATTTGATACGGAAATATCATACCGGGAAGAGAGATAATTTTCAACAATCATCCTCTGCGCTTCATTCAGATCCGCATTATAGACGATCACCTCTGCAAGATCGCCGTTCAGATACCTCGAGCCAGAAAATGCCGCACCCGTTCCCAGACCTGCGCCCAGATAATAGAAATCATCCACCGTTCCGGGTATGGACGTCGGGTTGGCGCTCGAGACCTCACCCAGGGCACTCCCGTCGATAAACCCTTCATACTGTCCGTACTGTGCCCCCGAAGTGTTACGGATCACACCGATCCTGAACGTATCGAGCACATAGCCGTTGTCGAATATCCGGTTTCCGTTGTTAAACCGTATGGTGGAGGCATATTCTATTCCATAATGCCTGACCGTACCACCCGTTCCCGGGGACTGTCCGATGAACAATCCCGTATTGTCCTGATCCGAGCTTGTGGTATTTTTGGCCACCATAAAAACGGTGGCGGCCCCTGATCCGGAAATGTCCAGGGAGAGGTTCGCGCCCAGGTAATCGCCGTTCGTCCCCCCGTTATCGTTAAAACGTACGATTGGATATCCGTTCAGTTGACCCGTCACCAGGTCGGGCTCCTGGCCCGGAGCCAGGTTCAGCGCGTCATTGTTGTTACCGGAGATATCTTCCCATGTGATTACATCCGTACCGCTGACAGAAACCAGTGTATCGGCTCTGAGCCACAGTTTGTTGATCCCCATATCCCCTACGCCGCCGGGACCTGAGAACCCCGTATAATCATTGTCGTTGATCGTAAAGGTGTGGGTCGTCCGGGTTCCGAGTATCCCGTTTGCGTTTACATTGGCTATCAGTAGTTCGATCGTTTCCTCGGTTTCAATTTCCGAGTCATCAACGATATCTATATTGATGTACCCTGCAGAATCCCCTGCAGGAATGACCAGATTCCCGTCGGCAAGGGTGTAGTCTACGCCGCTGCCCGAAGCATCTCCTCCGGTTACGAAATAATCCGTGCTTACGTCCAGCCCGGAAACTTCGGATAATGCCACGGTTACTTTGGCAGGGCTTGTCCCTTCTGACCCGTTTGAGTTTGAAATAAAAAATTCAATGGTCGGTTTGGGATCATCGTCCAGGATGGTATAGAGACGTACGGTATTTGTTCCCAGGTTCGCATTGACGGGATTGGAAAGGGTAACCTCTATGGTCTCGTCCGTTTCGTTCAGCAAATCATTGGTTATACTGACCGGAATCGTTGTGGAAATCTGGTTGGCAGGAATTGTGGCCACTCCATCAGCGAGATCATAATCCTCTCCGCCCGTGGCTGTCCCGCCCGTTACGGAATAATCGACCGAACTGGGATTTAAAGGATCCGCCTGGCTGAGCCTGACGGTCAGGAATACGGTTGTCACGTCTTCGTCGCCTGACGAAGAGGAAAGTGTAAAATCGATTTCCCTTGCATTGTCATTGTCCTGGATGGTATAAGTATGTACGGTGTCGCCCCCCGGACTTACACCCGGAGAAACGTCCGTCAGCTTCAGTATAACTGTTTCATCTGATTCGGGCAGGGCATCATCTGTGACCGTGACAGGAATGTCGATCGTTGTACTTCCGGCCGGAATGATGGCAATACTGTCCGTGACCTCGTAATCCACCCCTCCCCCTGAAGCCGTGCTTGCGGCCGTATCCACACTGTACTGAACGGAAACATCCTGTGCAAGCGGATAATTCAGGGATATTCCGACCTGTACAGGGCTTACGGATTCACTGCCGCCCGAAGCAGCCTGGGAAAACCCGACCTCGGGCCGGAAAATCCCGAATGCAACATACTGGCCGTCAGCAGTATTGATTGCCTGTGTATTGTAAATCCCGCCCGTCTTTGTCAGGGGCACCTGGGTGGCACCCGAGCTGAAATCCCCGTCGGCATCCAGCCAAACAACATATTGAGTATATGCACCGGGGGCCGACGGCAGCAGGGTTGTATCAAGCGACAGGATAACCGTTCCTGCCTCTCCGGTTTCATCCAGCCTCCATTCCCTTGCCAAACGCAGAATGGAATCACCGGGCGTTTCTGCGTTTGTCCAGGATCCGGCATCGCCGCCGTCATGGCCAAAGAGCAGGTATTCATTGTCACCCAGATCGCTTGCGTTGCTGATCCTGAAAATACCGGCCGATTGCGCAACCGTATGCAGATTGGCGGCATCTACCCGGCCGATGCCCGCAACCTCGTTCCCATGGCCCGAGTCGTATGCATACCTGTCGTTGCTGATTGATATATCCGTGTGGTATTTGGCTGCCAGATAATTCTCCACGATGATCCTCTGGGCTCCGTTCAGTTCGTAATTATACACAATAAGCTCGGCCATATCTCCCTGGAAAAACCTGTTCGAAGAAAATGTTGCACCGGATCCCAGCCCGGCTCCTACGAAGAACAGGTCGTCGGAAGTATTCGGCACGCTGGACGGACTCGAACTGGAGGATTCTCCCCTCAGGACTCCGTCTGCGTAAAAATCATACTGGCCGTACTGCGCCCCGGCAAAGTTGGTCCAGGTGCCGAGCGTCCAGGTATTCAGGGTAAACCCGTCGTCGAAAATCCGGTTTCCGTTATTAAACCTCACCGTGGCGCTGGCTTCGAGTCCATAATGCCTCACCAGGCCTCCGGTTCCCGGGGATTGACCGATGAACAGGCCCGAACTCTGGTCATTCTGTGTGCTCTTTGCCACAATGAATAATGTAGAAGGACCCGAACCCGATATTCCCAGTCCCTTGTTGTCTCCAAGGTATTCCTGGTTGGCGTCATCAAACCGGACTACGGGAAGACCGTTGATCTGGTTGGCAATGTAATCGGGTTCTTGCGAGGGAGTAAGATTGATGGCATGGTTCCGGTGCCCCGAAGTGTCCGGCCAGCTGGTAACCGGACTGCCGTCCGCCAGCGGTATGTCACCGGCCCTCAGCCACAGCCTGTTAATACTCGAATCTCCCACGCCCCCGGGACCTGTAAATCCGTTATTATCGTTATCGCCGATGGTAAAGGTATGTTGCAGAACCTGTCCGAGCGAAGCATTGGCGGAAATACCTGTAAGATCGATGATAATGGTTTCCTCGGTCTCAATCTCGGAATCGTCGTTCAGCGTAATTATGATGTTTCCGGCCGTGCTCCCTGCCGGAATGGTAAGCGGGCTCGAAGAGATCGTAAAATCGTTTCCCCCACCGGGCGTGGCCGTACCTCCCGAGACAATAAAATCAACCGTAACATCGGAAGACAAAACTTCCGAAAGGCTGACCTCAACATCGGCCGTACCCGCAGATTCGGCCCCCCAGGAACCGGCAACAGTGAATTCCGCCCTGGGAGCATATATGCCTATGGTCGCAAAATCCCCGTCAGCGATATCAAAAAGCGTTGCCGACCATTCCCCGTCTGCTTCTGTAAGCGGTACCACGACAGCACCTGACGAGAAATCACCGTCTGCATCGACGAGCATGCAATAGCCCCTGTGTCCGTCAGGGAGAACGGGAAGCAGGGTGGTATCGAAAGAAAGCGTAAGGTCGCCGACATCACCGGTTTCGTCGAAACGCCATACCCTGTCAATGCGTTTCAGGGAATCCGCCGGAACATTCGTATTGTTCCAGGAAGAAATGGATCCGTTATCATGACCGAAAAGGAGGTATTCATTGTTTCCCATTCCGGACGCTTCGCTGACCTTGAGGATGCGGGACGACCGGGCGGCAATATGCTGATTGCCGGCATCAATCCTGCCGATGCCTGCAAGGTTGAACCCGTGGCTCGACTCATAGTCATAATAGTCTACACCATTTACAGAGATATCAAGGTTATATTTTGCCGCAAGGTAATTTTCGACGATGACCCGTTGTGCCGTGTTAAGCGTTGTATTGAATACGATCAGTTCCGCGATATCCCCGCCGAAGTGATGTTGCCCGACAGGGAAAGCGGGAACAAGGGAACCTATTACCTGCCGGGTCAGGAACTCCGTGGAAGCAAATTCTGCGGCCAGGATCTGGAACTGGTCGGCTGTCCACTGCACACTGTTATCGTTCGCATAATACTGGGCGGTATAATTCTGTCCGAAAAGTCCGTATCGCGCCTGGGCACCTGAACTTCCGTTACCGTCGAAACTCCACCCCCGGAGGTTGCCCGCCCTGGGATCCATGGCCACATGCACGCCATCGTCATAATTGCCCCAGGCCTGGCCCAATTCGGCGGCATCCTGCAATACGGAACTGACACTGTAAACAATGAAAACGGTCCTTGCGGGATAGGTATGAATATCATCAAGGTAGTCGTCCTCGAACTTCCCGTTAAACCGTATTACGGGCATCCCGTTGATGACATTGGTTTCGTAACCGGGACGGTAGCTTGCATTCGACTGGGATGCATCGTGGTTGTTTCCGCTGGTATCCGCCCAGGAAATGGATAGATCATCTCCGCCAGACAGCCCTGTTATGTTGTCGGCAGCCAGCCATAATTCGTTCACCAGGCTGTCCCCGACCCCGCCGGGACCGTCATACCCGTATTCCCCGTCGTTGTTCTGGATGGAATAGGTATGGATGTACCTCGACCCGAGGGTTCCGTTCACCGGCGGGTCAAGCAATTCGATGACGACCGTTTCGACCGGTTCTATCTCACCGTCGTCCGTCACCGTAAAAAGGATGTTCCCGCTCAAGTCTCCAGCGGGAATGGTTACCGAACCGCTGTCGAGATTATGATCGATATCCGGGGTGGCCGTCCCTGTTACCTTGTAATTTACGGTAACATCAAAAGTCGAAACGGCCGACAGCTCAACGGGGATGCTTACCGGCGTCTCTGATTCGTCACCTTCGGAACCGGATGAGGAAAACTGGATCTCGGGCGAATTATCGTTGTCCGTAATGGTATAGGTAAAGACGATCGGGCTGGTATCCGCCAGGCTGCTGTTGGTCGGATTCGAGAGGGAGATCTCTATGGTTTCGTCAGGTTCGTTGTATGGATCCTCTGTAATGTATATGGGAAAGGTATTGGAGATCCCCAGAGGGGGAATGACAAGGGTGCCGGAAGCCAGCTTGTAATCTACACTGTCTCCTGTTGCCGTTCCCCCTGTAACCGAATAGTCCACCGTTGTGGGGTTTACCGGATCGAATTCGGAGGGAGTGATCTGCACCGTGACGTTGACTGGCGTGGTTCCCTCGCTCCCGCTGGAAGACGGCATTGAGAAATATATTTTCCTCGGATTGTCGTCGTCATGAATGATATACGTAAGGACGGTATCCGCAGCTATGGCCAGTCCCGCAGAAGGATTGGTCAGGCTCACCGTAAAGTACCGGTCACTTTCGACGACTATATTGTTATTGACTGTAATGGAAATGGAATCTTCGGAAGTCCCGGCCAGGATCGTGGCAGTGCCCGAAGGCACTGCTGTATAATCACCGGGGGCAACCGCAGTCCCGTCCGTAGTATAATAATCTACGGTAACATCATTCCGTGTTATATAATTCAGGTGAATTCCCAGAACCGCATCGGACGTCTCAAATCCGCTCTGCGTACTGTCCGTGAATTCGATGGCCGGGACCAGTGCGGCAATGGTCGCATAATCGCCGGAGCCGATATCGATGCTGTCGACACTGTATATCTCATCCCCTCCGGCCGAGGTCATTTCATATACATAGGCTCCGCTGCTGAAATTACCGTCTCCATCGACCAGTAATGCAAACTTTGAAAAACCGGCAGGCCTGGCCGGGAAAAAGCTGGTATCAACACTGATGCTTACTGAACCGAGGTCCCCCGTTTCTTCAAATTTCCATTCCCTCCCGATGCGCCTAATATTCACTCCCGAATCCGGAGCCTCGGTTGCCGTCCAGCTTGTGACGCTGCCCCCGTCGTGCCCGAAAAACAGGTATTCGGGATCCGCGTCCAGCGCGGAAGGATTCGAAACGCCCAGCATCCTGTCGGAATAGGCGCTGTCATATATATTCCCGGCATCCACCCTTCCGATACCTGCAAGACCCTGGGAATGGGTGGACTCGAACGAGTAATAATCCTTTCCCGCAGAAGCAATATCGATATCGTATCTGGAAGCAATATAATTCTCGACAATGGTCCGCTCTGCTTCATTCAGTGTGGTATTGAAAACAATAACCTCGGCAATCTCCCCGCCGTACTGGTGATTGCCTATGCTGAATGCAGGATACAGGGATCCGAGCACCTGCCTTGTCAGGGCCCGGCCGGCATTGAATTCAGCCGTGATCAGCTGCCATTTGTTGGATGTCCACGGTACAATATTCGTATTTGCATAGGGCCCCACAAAAGTATTCCCGTCAAGGGCATAATAGGCCGTGGTCGGACTCGGGGCCTGTCCGTCAAAACTGAAACCTTTGAACTGGGATCCGGTCCGGAAATCCATCGCTATATGAACGTCTTCACCATAGTTCCCCCAGGCCTGACCAAGCTGGGTATTCTTCTGCATCGTGGTATCGATACGGTATAGTATAAATACCGTTCTGGCCGTATAGGCATGAAAATCATCCAGAAATGCAGAGTCACCGTCGAATTGCACCGCAGGCAATCCGTTTATTTCATTGCCCCTGTAAACCGGACGGTATGCTGAGATCGACTGTGAAGCATCGTTGTTGTTTCCGGATGTATCCGGCCAGGTAACGGAGAGCGGATCCCCGTCTGACAATCCGTTAATATCATCTGCCCTGAGCCAGAGAACATTGGTTGATTGATCTCCGACCCCGCCAGGACCCGTCTGGGCAAGAACCACAGAAGGCATCTGAAGCAAAAAACCGAAACAGAAAAATAAGACAGGGCGAATGTTTCCCGGCCATTTTTCAGAAACGATACGGGTAAACAAACGTTTATGTAAGATCAGATTCCTTGCTCTCAAAGACATCCGGAGGTAATTTAAGTTTACTTTCCCTGTATACCGGCGATTCAACTACAATATTGAATAAACCGTTACGTTGTTATAGACTATCTTACATTTTATTAGGTTGCAGTTAAAAATCATCCGTTCGTCAGCAATAATCATACATTCGTCAAAGTCAGCCCTGACCGTCCCCCACTGGCGGCCAACTTTCTTACAAGAAACAAATAACAACATATTTCTAATTCATTCAGACAGATAGGGACTTCAATTAATTAACAAATCGAATGGATTTTTAAACTGGAATTTACATATTATTAATTTTCAAATACTTAGATTCTATCTAATCGAACTGAATGTTTTATTCAGTAAATAGCAAACACCTAAATTCCAGTTATTTAATTTAATTATAACGGGAAAGTCCGGGTCAAGGTTTCAGATAATGTATATTTACAGGTTTTTGATCTCGTTTACGAGCTTCTGCAGGGAATCCTTTGCATTTCCGAAAAACATCCGTGTGTTGTCGGCATAGAAAAGGAAATTCTCGATGGCTGCATAGCCCTTGCCCATGCCCCGTTTCATGACGATCACGTTCCTGGCCTCATGGGCGTGAATGATGGGCATCCCGTAGATCGGGCTTGCGGGATCATCCAACGCCGCAGGATTCACAACATCGTTTGCCCCGATGACCACGACAACATCCGTACCGGGCATCTCGGGATTGGCATCGTCCATCTCGATAAGTTTGTCATAGGGCACCTCGGCTTCCGCCAGCAATACATTCATATGACCGGGCATACGGCCCGCCACGGGATGAATGGCAAATTTCACCTCAACGCCTTTCTCCTCCAGCATCCTGGCCATGTCATTGCAGACGTGCTGCGCCTGCGCCACCGCCAGGCCATAGCCGGGCACGATGACAACTTTCCGGGAATAGCTGAGCAGAACGGCCGCATCACTTGCAGAGATTTCCCTGACCGGCCCCTTTTCCCTCGCGGAAACGGCAGCACTGCCTCCGAATGCCCCGACAATCACATTGAACAGTGATCTGTTCATGGCCCGGCACATGAGTATCGTAAGTATGATCCCCGCAGAGCCTACGAGTATTCCTCCCAGGAGCATGGCCTGGTTATTATAAAGGAACCCCCCCATGGCAGCTGCAATCCCTGTAAATGAGTTCAGAAGCGAAATTACAACGGGCATGTCAGCCCCTCCTATGGGCATGACGAAAAGGACCCCGTAGGCAATGGAGACAGCGAACATGATGTATACAACCGGCATCAGCTCATCCGGAGATACGGAACCCCGTGACATGATGTATGCAATAAGCCCGATCAGGACGATCAGCAGGGCAATGTTGACATATCTCAGGAAGCCCGTTCCGATATCCCTGATCCTGTCGTCCAGTTTTCCGTAGGCTATCATACTTCCGGAAAAGGAAACGGATCCGATCACAAGGCCCAGCAGAATAACGAGTGCCTGTCCGTTCAGCATTCCCCGTGCCTCGATCAGGGAAGGTGCCATATTCGGGAATTCCCTGAGTGTGATCAGGGCTGCCGCCGCACCTCCCGTACCGTTGAAAAAGGAGACCAGTTGTGGCATGGCCGTCATCTTCACCCTGCGCGCAATGATCCAACCTGCAACGCTGCCTGTAAGGATCGCTCCGATAATGAATCCGACATTCCGGATCCCCTGTCCACGGTCATCCTGATGCAGGAGTATCGTGGCAAGGATGGCAATGGTCATTCCGGCAGCAGCCCAGAAGTTCCCTTTCCTTGCGGTTTCGGGATGGCTAAGCATTCTCAGGCCGAATACAAACAGGACGGCTGCAAGCAGGTAACAGAATTCAAGAACGGACTGCCCGTAGGTAAAACTAAGTGTTCTTGTAAACTCTATCACGCTCCCCATCGCTTACTTTCCCTTTTTTTTCCTGAACATCTCCAGCATCCTGTCCGTGACCACAAATCCTCCCACTACGTTCAATGTGGCAAGCATAATGCCCAGCAGGCCCAGGATCAGGGTAAGTGTGTTTTCTGCGTGCCCTACCAGGATAATGGCCCCGATGATGATCACTCCGCTGATTGCATTGGCACCGGACATCAGGGGCGTATGAAGGACTGCAGGAACGTTGGAGATCACAACAATCCCCAGGAATATACAGAGGACAATGATGAAAACCGCCTCCTTGTTTTCATAAAAGAATCTCAATAACAGATCCATATCATTTTAATGTTATCCGGAAGGGCCGGTCATTATTCATTTTCCAGGTGAATAACCTCCAGCACCTTTTCATTTACGATTTTCCTGTCACGGGTAATGCAGGTACTTTTCAGGATCTCATCCTCGAAATCCAGGTTCGGCTCCCCTTCCTCATTGATCATCAGATGCAGGAAATTTACATAATTGTTACCGAGCATCCGGCTTGCATCGGCAGGCATTTTGGACGGGAAATTTGAATTCCCGATGATCCTGACCTGCCTGTGGACGATGGTCTCATCCTTTTTTGTCAGTTCACAGTTGCCACCGGATCCTGCCGCCATGTCTATGATCACCGAACCCGGCTTCATGTTCTCCACCGTTTCCCTGGTCAGCAATACCGGCGCTTTTTTGCCTGGAATCTGGGCCGTGGTAATCACCACATTCGACCTGACCGCATGCGCATCGATCAGTTCCATCTGTTTTTTCCTGTATTCTTCCGTCTGTTCCACGGCATAGCCTCCGGCCCCGGCATCGTCCCTGGAACCTTCCACTTCGATGAATTTCCCTCCAAGGCTCTGTACCTCTTCCTTCACTGCAGGACGTACATCGAAGACCTCCACGACGGCCCCCAGTTTCCTGGCGATGGCAAGCGCCTGCAATCCGGCAACACCCGCACCCAGGATAAGCACTTTGGAAGGCTTTATGGTACCCGAGGCCGACATGAACATGGGGAAAAAATTGGGAAGCTTGCTGGCAGCAACCAGAACCGCTTTATATCCTGAAATCGTAGCCATGGAAGACAGGATATCCACTGCCTGGGCACGCGTGGAACGCGGAATCATATCAAGGCTGAAAGCCGTAGACCCGGATTCCGCGATCTTTTTTACCAGTTCCGTATTGACCAGGGGATTCAGAATGGATACAATGATCTTTCCCGCGGGGATCTCATCTTCTCCCGGAGGATTGATCTTCAGGACCACATCCGAATCCCCGACAATATCCTGTTTTGTCCGGATCTGTGCTCCTGCGTTCACATACTCTTCATTGCTGGCACAGGATGAAGTGCCTGCATCGGATTCGATCAGCACGGTGTTTTTCCTGTTAACCAGCGCCGAAACATTTTCGGGAAGAAGGGCAACCCTGTTCTCCCTGCCTCCTTCCCTGAGTACCCCGATAATCATGTTTAATCTTATTTAGAACCTGGGTGATTCCCGCCAGACAGCGTGCAAATTTAGAAATAAAATACCGTTCGCCAAAGATGAATTAAAGGGCTCAGGAGTACTCCCGGCACCATGGAACAAAATATATCGTTTAGAATGGATATAAATACTGCGCCTGTTAATGCTTTCCGGAAGAACCTCAATCGTTTTTTTATAAATTTATTCCGGGAATCGCTTTTTTCTTCTCAGGATGCAGCGAGGGATCGTCTCAGGGCATCTCTCAGCCATTTCATTTCACTTTTCAGGTTTATCAAAGTTCAGATTTCAGACATGGCGGGTACGATTCATTCGATCATTGGCAATTTTGCCCCTAAAGATAAAAGCAGCCTGATAGCAATCCTCCAGGCTGTTCAAAAACAGGAAGGATTTATATCCCCTGAATCCATTGAGACAATATCCAGACACCTGGGAGTTTCAAAAAGCCAGGTTTTTGGTGTGGCTACTTTTTACCGGTCTTTCAGTTTTAAACCAAAAGGCGAATGCTGCATCTCTGTTTGTATGGGTACAGCCTGCCATGTAAGAGGCGCACAAATGATTGCAGAAGAATACGAGCGCCTACTGGGGATCAAGGCAGGTGAAACAACACAGGATCTGAAATTCACACTTGAAACGGTAAATTGCCTGGGGGCATGTGCGCTCGGGCCCATCGTTGTCGAGAATGAAAAATATCACGGACAGATGAATATTGGAAAAGCAAAGATATTGCTGGAAAAATTACAGGGGAAAAATACACCACAAAATTCATGAATATACTGGGATCTGCTATTGAACTGGAAAACAGGAGAAAGGAGATTCACAACAAATATGATCCGGACAAACCCTGTATAACGGTCTGCTGCGGAACCGGATGCAGGGCTTATGGCGCTGAAGAAGTGGCCGGTGAGTTTATAAAACAGGTAAAGGACAGAAACCTGAAAGCAAAAATTGAAATCAAAACAACCGGTTGTCATGGTTTTTGTGAAAAAGGACCTCTGGTTGTTATCCGTCCGGAAGAAATATTCTACCAGCATGTAACCAGGGAAGATGTCAGCGAGATTATCGAGAAAACAATTCTTGAGGGTGAGATCATCAGAAGGTTACAGTATTTTGACCCGGCAAGCAGAAAGAAAATAATTCGTGAGCATGATATTCCATTTTACAGGGAACAGGAGAGAATTGTTTTCAGGAATAACGGGATCATCGATCCGACACGGATAGAGGATTATCTTCTTGTTGGAGGCTACGCTGCATTCTCCAGGGTATTAAATGAGATGGAGCCTCCTGAGGTTATCGAGGAGATTAAAAAGTCAGGTTTACGAGGCCGTGGAGGAGCAGGTTTTCCCACAGGTCTTAAATGGGAATTACTGGCCGGTCAGCCAAACAACAGTATTAAATACCTGGTTTGCAATGGAGATGAGGGGGATCCCGGTGCATACATGGACCGAAGTGTACTGGAGGGCAATCCGCAAAGCATCTTTGAGGGGATGCTCATCGGGGCATATTGCACGCATGCGCGGTACGGCATTATTTATGTCCGTACAGAGTATCCGCTCGCCATCAAACATCTGCGTATTTCACTGCAACAAGCTTACGAATACGGATTGCTGGGCAAGAATATACTGGGTTCGGGTTTTTCTTTCGATATCCGCCTGGTTGAAGGTGCGGGTGCCTTTGTCTGCGGTGAGGAAACGGCCCTGATCCAGTCCATTGAAGGCAAAAGGAGTGTCCCTGTGCAAAGACCCCCCTTTCCCGTTGAACACGGGATAAACGGGTCTCCAACAGCGATAAACAATGTTGAGACCTGGGCCAATATTCCTGTTATCATGAGGGCAGGGGCTGCCAATTACGCTAAAACAGGGACAAAGAGGAGTACCGGGACAAAAATTTTCAGCCTTGTTGGTAAAATCAAAAATACCGGTCTTGTTGAAGTTCCAATGGGTATGACTTTGAAGAAAATTGTTGAAGACATTGGCGGCGGACCGTCGGGCCGGGCAAATATTAAGGCCGTTCAAACAGGAGGTCCCTCAGGCGGTTGCCTTCCGGTGGATAAATTTGATCTTACAGTCGATTATGAGAGTCTGGCGGAAGCAGGATCAATGATGGGGTCAGGAGGACTTATTGTGATGGATGAGAATACCTGCATGGTTGATGTGGTCAAATTTTTCCTTTCCTTCACAAGCGAAGAGAGTTGCGGCAAGTGCACTCCATGCCGTGTTGGCACAAAACAAATGCTGGAAATCCTGAATAAAATCACCAGTGGAGATGGAGAACCGGATGACATCGATCGACTTGAGAAACTGGCTCAGACAGTTAAGGACGGATCTCTCTGCGGGCTGGGACAGACAGCTCCAAATCCGGTGCTTACTGCACTGAAGTATTTCAGGAAAGAATTTGAGAGCCATGTGGTTGAAAAGCGTTGTCCGGCCACAGTATGCCGGGACCTTGTTGAATACCGTGTTATTCCTGTAAAATGCACAGGTTGCCAGCTATGTGTAAGTGTCTGTCCTACAGGTGCTATAACAGGGCCTCGTTCAAAACCGCATAACCTTGATCCTGAAAAGTGCATTAAGTGCCGGGCATGCTATGAGATCTGCCGGTTTGATGCCATAGCCGGAGATGCCATCGTTATAGAATAAGATCACGGAAGGATCTATGAACAGGACACATACGATAGAAAAGACTGCCGTCATAAACGGGAAAAAGGTGAATGTCCGCAAGGGAATGACTGTGCTTGATGCATCCCGGCGGGCGGGCATCTACATCCCCACACTCTGCTTCCTGGAAAATGTCCGGCCATATGGGGGTTGCCGTCTTTGCCTTGTTGAAATCAAGGGACGCAAAGGATATCATACGGCCTGTACAACTCCGCTGGAGCCGGGAATGGAAATCCTGACCGACACACCGGCGCTGCGGTCCCTGAGATGCGAAATTCTGGAACTCACCCTTTCGGAACATCCCTATACATGCCTGGTCTGCAAGGATAAAAAGGACTGTGCGGAATTCATGAAAACGACCAGGAAGGTCAGTACCATTACCGGCTGTAATTTCTGTACAAGCAACGGTGACTGCGAATTGCAGGACCTGACGGAAACCCTCGGCCTGAAAGAAATAAAATATCCGGTCTCATACCGGGGGATTAAACCCGTAAGGGATAATCCCTTCTACGACCTGGACTACAACCTGTGCATTCTTTGCGGCAGATGTGTCAGGATATGCAATGAAGAAAGGAACAGCCATGTTCTGGCTTTTGTACAGCGCGGGAATGCAACCCTTGTGGGGACAGCCTTCAGCGAAACCCAGCTTGAAGCAGGCTGCGAATTCTGCGGTGCATGCGTGGATGTCTGTCCCACGGGTTCCATTTCTGAAAAAATGGGTAAATGGGCGGGACCCCCTGACGGCTCCAAAGAAACCACCTGCCTACTGTGTTCGGTCGGTTGCACCCTGAACGTAAATACGAGGGGAAACAGGATTGTAAACATAGGACCCAAACCGGGAGGCCGGACACATCCGCCGCAGGTCTGCCTGCGGGGCAAGTTCCTGCCTCCGGACATCCATCACCACCCCGAAAGGATAACCTCTCCCCTCCTACGCAGAAAGGACAAATGGGTGCAAGTGAGCTGGGAGGAAGCCATACGGCATGCGGCCGAAAACCTGGACAAATTCAGGGGGAAGCGTTTCGGCATGGTCTGTTCCGGCCAGGACACCCTCGAGGACAATTATATACTGCAAAAATTTTCCCGTAAGGCAATGCGGTCGAACAATATCGATCTTTTTGCATCCTACGGGAACAGGAAGCTGATCTCAGAGATTCATGCAATGAACTCTTCCGGCGCTCCGCCCGGGATGGACGATATACGGAAAGCGGACACGGTTTTCATGGTGGGAACGGATGCTTCCCTGTCGCATCCACTTATCGAGAACAGGATCAGGAAAGCCGCAAGGAACGGGCAGACCCTTATCTATGCGAATCCCTACCCGACGCGCACCTCGCAATTTGCAGACCCGGAGGTCAGGTACCGCCCGGGTGAAGAATATCCTTTCCTTTATTCAATTGCACATTTACTGGCGGGAAAAAGCGGAGGGGAGACAGGCTACCGGAAGGCCCTGGAACTCAGTGGTGTTTCAGAAAAAGAAATGAAGGAAATCGTTGCCGGCCTCACAAAAGCCGGTAAACTTATTATCGTAGCCGGCGATGACCTGCTTCGCCGGGATTCCGGAATGGAGTCACTGAGGGCCCTGGGGAATATACGGTTCCTGAAAAATAAAAGCGGCATGTGCCGTATCCTCTTTCCGGGATGTGAAGGAAACCATTATGCCGCGGTACGCGCCGGCGTCCACCCGGACCTGCTCCCGGGGTTCGAACCCTTATCCGGGAAGGCTTCCCTGCAAAAATGGAATGCGGCCTGGGAAACCCGGCTGAGTACGGCCGGCGGCAAAACCTGTAATGAAATGGTCAGCCATACCGGGAAGGAAGGGATCCGGGCCATGATGGTGGCCGGGGACATACCTGCGCATCCCGGACTGGCGAACCTGGAATTCATGATCCAGATGAACATGTTCCGGACGGATCTTTCGCAGTTCGCAGATGTCATTTTCCCGGTACCGGGTTTCCTCGAGCATGAGGGCCACACACTTTCTCCGGAAGGAAAACCAAAAAAACTGACAAGGACCGTCAGGGGACCCGGAAAAATCAGGTCCATACCGGAAATCATATCGGAACTTGCAGGCGCAATGAACGAAAGCGGGTTCACGAACATCCGGCCCGGAAGCATCTGGAAGGAAATCCGGGCCCTGTGTATTGAGGACAGGAACGGCAGACATGGTACCGACGGGCATTTGAAAAGAAGCCCGGCAAAACTCCCTCCCCCGGGGACAAGGCCGCAGGCAGAATCCAGGGGATTCCCCCTGAAGATTTTCGTCTCGCACAATCATTACCGTTACAGGGGCAATTGCCTGACCGGACTGGTCCCTGATCTGCAGGAGGTTGCAGGTAAAAACACAGTCATGATAAACAGGAAGATCATGAAACAGCTCAGAGCCGGTGAAGGGGGACAGGCAAAAATTACGACCGGGTCGGGAGAAATACTTTGTGTCCTGAAATCCGCGGACGGGATCCCGCCGGATTCGGCCATACTGACACCGGGCAACGGGGAAATCCTTGCCCTCACCCCGGGGATGAGCCCGGAAGACAAAATATTCAACGCCAGGATCGAAAAGACGGAAGCATGACCCGGATCATTGACATAAAAGAAATTGTGCCCAACGTTCATGAGTGTACGGTGGCCGCCCCCGACATTGCCGGGAAGGTAATGCCGGGCCAGTTCATCATTGTCATACCGGACGAGTACAGCGAAAGAACTCCTTTGACAGTGGCAGACTGGGATGAAGGGAAGGGCACCGTTACCTTCGTTTTCCTGGGAATAGGATCGAGCACCCGGAGGATGCAGGAGCTGAAGCCGGGAGACGGGATATACTCCCTGACGGGACCCCTCGGAAAACCGTTTGAACTGGAAAATTTCGGGAAGGTGGCCATGGTGGGAGGCTGCTACGGAATCGGGGGCATCTATCCGGCCGCCAGGGCACTGAAAGGTCTGGGCAATACGGTGATCTGCTATCCGGAAGCCAGAAGCAGCTTCCTCCTGTACTGGAATGAAAAACTGGAGGAAGCATCCGATGAGGTGCGGTATGCAACGGCAGACGCCTCCCTGGGATACCGGGGACATTCGGCAGACCTCCTTGAGTCCGATCTGAAGAAGGGAGTGAAATACGACCGCATCATCGCGGTCGGCTGCACCTTTATGATGTACAACATCTCCCGGATGACCAGGCCATACGGGGTAAAAACCATTGTCAGCATGAACCCGATCATGATCGACGGTACAGGCATGTGCGGGGCGTGCCGGATCGAAGAAGACGGAACGACAAGATTCGCCTGTGTGGACGGGCCCCACTTCGACGGGCATAAGCTGAACTGGGACCTCATCCTGTCAAGAAGGAAGGCATACATAGAAGAAGAAATCATTTCACAGGAGAGACATAACTATGGCAAAGGTCAGTCCCACTAAAACCCCCATGCGGGAGCAACCTCCCGGTGAAAGGGTGAGGAATTACGACGAGGTCCCTTTTGGTTATTCTCCCGAAGAGGCCAAGCTCGAAGCACAGCGCTGCCTGATGTGCAAAAAGCCCAAATGCATTGAAGGATGCCCGGTTGAAATCGATATCCCCGGTTTCATCCGGTGCATTGCCGAAGGACAATTCAGTGAAGGCATAAGGCTTCTCAAGGAAAAGAACATCCTGCCGGCCATCTGCGGGAGGGTATGCCCCCAGGAGGAGCAGTGTGAAAAACAGTGTATCCTGGGCGTTAAGAACGAACCGGTTGCCATTGGAAGGCTGGAGAGGTTTCTGGCGGATTGGGAAGCCGGACAGGGAGAGGCCGGGCTGCCGCCAAAACCCAGGGCCACAGGAAAAAAAATCGTCATCGTGGGAGCCGGACCTGCAGGCATCACAGCCGCCGCCGACCTGGTCCGCCTGGGTCACAGGGTGGACATGTTCGAAGCCCTTCATGAGCCGGGAGGTGTGCTGGTTTACGGTATCCCGGAGTTCAGGCTTCCCAAGAAAATCGTGTTCAGGGAGATCCGTTACCTGGAAAGGCTGGGTGTCAATATTTATCTGGATCATGTGATCGGAAAAATAAAAAGCATTGACGAGCTCCTTCAGGAATACGACGCTGTATTCCTGGGCACGGGCGCCGGTTTGCCCTGGTTTCTGAATGTCCCCGGGGAAAACCTGAACGGCATTTATTCGGCCAACGAATACCTCACGCGGGCCAACCTGATGAAGGCATATCTCTTCCCCAAATACAAAACCCCCATCGTCATAGGTAAAAGAGTGGCTACCGTGGGCGGCGGCAATGTGGCTATGGATTGTGCCAGGACCGCACTCAGGCTGGGCGCAGAAGAATCAATCATCATTTACCGCAGGTCCAGAACCGAGATGCCGGCCCGTGACGAGGAGATCCATCACGCCGAACAGGAAGGGGTGATCTTCCGGAACCTGTCCAATCCCGCCGCATTTTATGGCAACGAGAACAACTGGGTGAAGGAGGTGGAATGCATCAGTATGAAGCTCGGCGAACCCGATGAATCCGGGCGCAGACGGCCGGTTCCCATCCCCGGTGCCAATTTCAGGATGCCGATCGACGTAGTGGTGATCGCCATAGGCAACAGCCCCAACCCCCTGATCCCTTCCACCACGCCCGATATTGAAACCGGCAAATGGGGAAACATCATTACGGACCCGGAAACCGGCCGGACCTCAAAACCGGGGGTATTTGCCGGCGGCGACGTGGCGACGGGCGCCGCCACGGTCATCCTGGCCATGGGCGCCGGCAAGATCGCCGCCCGCGGCATCCATGACTACGTAATGAGAAACGGATAATTATATTATGAAAAACGGATAAAAACCGCAGCTGGAAATCAGAGATTTAAGGCTGCTTATTTATATCCGTTTTTCATTACCACTCCAGGCTGTCCTCGAGGCGGATATCGTTCAGGTCTTCCTTGCTCAGGCCATGCCAGCGGCATCCCTTTTTGGCACAGATATAAAAATCCACAAGCCGCTTGCGGGCACTGACCGTGATCCTTGCAATTTCGCTGCCGCACTCTCCGCACCTGCCTCCTTCCACCAGCAGGGACCTGTGGCAGTGAAAACAGAAAAGATCCCCGATGAATTCATCCTCGGGAATTCGTATGGTGGTTTTTGAGGTAAACACATTCAGGTAGGGACTCAGCATCAGGAAGCCTCTTTTGTCCTCCCGGTGCACATGCAGCTTGATCGATCCCTTCTCGATAAGCGATTTCTTGCAATGGGGACAATAGGAATCCAGGTATGTTCCCGTTCTCATGATTTCGATCTGTTCGTCCTCCTCGCTGGGGGAAGCCTTTTCCCGGAGGGGAACGGTCATGTCCTTCACAAAGGGCCTCCCCATGTATCCCCCGTCAACATACAGTTTCTTCAGGGCAAAGGAAAAATCGACGAATTTGACGAAGTGATTGGTACATCCTACGCGTGAACAAATGCTGACGGTCCCTCCCAGGTCAAGGTCGAGCGGAATCATGGGCGATGCGCAGACCTCGCATTCGGAGCTGCTTTCCATCTCGGAACTGCAATGAGGGCAATGCAATCTTACCAGTTCATTATCGGGAGTCTCGATATCACAAAGGAAATTGTAACTCTCATACACAGAGCTCAGATAAATGGTGCCTTCCACCTCACCGATGGTGATTTTCAGCCTGATGCTGGGACAATTGTCCACCAGGCGCTTTTCATCCATTAATGAATGCCCGCAGACAGGGCACTTTACCTTCAGTGAAATCAGGTCAAAGTTGGTTTTCATACTGTGCATATTCCAGGATCTCGCCTATCGTTTTGAACTCCTTGATCAGAGAAATTACGTTGCGGACCTTTTCCTTGATATACCGGTCCATGCCGGCAGCGGCTTTTCGCCCGTCACCCATGGCCAGGATGACCGTTGCGCCTCCCCGGACAATGTCTCCCCCCGCGAATATCCCGGGTACGGAGGATTGCATGGTATCCTTGTCCACATTGATGGTGCCCCAGGAAGAGACATCCAGGTCTTTCATTACCCGGGGGATCAGGGGATTGGGCGAAACGCCCACACTCACCACTACGGTATCCGCATCTATAAGGTATTCCGACCCTTCTACAGGGACAGGCCTGCGGCGGCCCGAATCGTCCGGCTCTCCCAGGGTCATTTTCTGCACCTTCATCTGCCTGACCCTTCCCTTTTCATCGGCATAATATTCAACCGGGTTATGCAGGTTCAGGAACTCTATGCCTTCCTGCCTGGCATGTTTTATTTCCTCGACCCGGGCCGGCATTTCCTCAACCGAGCGCCTGTAAATGATCATGGACCGTTCGGCGCCCAGCCTTTTGGAGGTCCGTACGGCATCCATGGCGGTGTTTCCGCCTCCGATGACGGCCACCCGTTTCCCCCTGATCACGGGGGTATCGTAATCGGGCATGGCGGCATTCATCAGATTGACCCGCGTGAGGTATTCATTGGAAGAGTAGATCCCGGTGAAATTCTCACCGGGGATGTTCATGAAGTTGGGCAGACCGGCACCGCTCCCTACCAGAAAAGCGGTAAATCCCTCCTTGGTCAGGTCATCGAATGTAGCCGTTTTGCCAACGATGAAATTGGTTACGAACTTCACCCCCATCTTCTTCAGGACCTCTATCTCGCAATCCACAACTTCATTGGGCAGACGGAATTCGGGTATGCCGTATTTAAGGACCCCCCCGATCTCGTGCAGAGCCTCAAAAACAGTGACATCGTAACCCATTTTTGCCATATCCCCGGCAAAGGCCAGCCCCGCCGGACCCGAACCCACCGACGCCACCCTGATCCCGTTGCGGGAAGTGATCCCGGGCACCGAAACGGCACCGCTTTTCCTCTCATAGTCGGCAGCGAATCTTTCCAGGTTTCCTATGGCAACAGGGTCCTTCCTGAGTTTCTGCGAATAATAACAGGCCTGCTCACACTGTACTTCCTGGGGGCATACCCTCCCGCAGACGGCAGGAAGAGCATTGGTTTCCTTAAGCACCCCGGCAGCCTCGAGGAACTCTCCCGCTTCGATCTTTTTGATGAACTTGGGAATGTTGATTCCGACGGGGCAACCCGTGATGCAGGTCGGCTGCGCACAGTCTATGCATCTCCTGGCTTCGTGAACGGCCTGTTCCTCCGTCAGGCCCCGGTTCACTTCCAGAAAGTTCCTGTTTCGCTCTTCGGGCAATTGTTCGGGCATATGCAGCCGTTCCATCTGTATCCTTTCCCTGGCTTTCAGCTGGCTGCGCAGTGCCGCCCTCCAATCCTGGCTTCTTTCTTTCTTTAAATACTCCAGTAATCCCAGTCCTTCCATCCGCTATGCCCTTTTATACTTGTTCAGGAAACGCTCGTAAGCGTTGTTTTCCTCATCCTTATAAGAATTCAGCCGCATCAGCATTTCGTCAAAATCAACCTGGTGCGCATCGAACTCCGGGCCGTCCACGCAGACAAACTTTGTCTTCCCTCCCACGGAGATCCTGCAGGCCCCGCACATGCCCGTTCCATCCACCATTATGGTATTCAGGCTGGCAAGCGTGGGGATGTCGTATTCCCTGGTCAGCAGCGCGACATATTTCATCATGATCGCAGGTCCTACCGTTACCACCTGGTCTATCCTTTCCCGTTTGATCACCTCTTCCATCCCGTGGGTTACCAGTCCCTTCCGGCCATAAGAGCCGTCATCCGTCATGATCACCACCTCGTCCGAATGCCGCCGGATCTGCTCCTCGAGAATGATAAGGTTTTTCTGCCTTGCGGCAAGCACGCTTATAACCCTGTTGCCCGCATTTTTCATTGCCTCGACAATGGGCAGCAAAGGGGCCACCCCAACCCCTCCGCCTGAAGCCAGGACAGTACCGACCTTTTCAATATGCGTGGCATTCCCCAGGGGTCCTGCCACATCTGCCACGGTATCGCCAACCTCCAGATTGCAGAGCTTGATCGAACTTACACCGACCTTCTGTACGATAAGAGTGATGGTTCCCGTCCCCGTATCGGCCTGGGCAATGGTAAGAGGGATACGCTCCCCTTTTTTCCCCGTGCGCACGATCACAAAATGCCCCGCTTTACGGCTCCTGGCAATATATGGCGCCTCCACAACAAGCTTTACCACCAGGTCTGAAAAGTACTCCTTTGCAACGATCTTGTTCATCCGCCAGTTTGAGATTCACTTTGCCATCCGCATTCCGCGCACCGGAAAAGACCCCAAAAAATTACTTAAAATTTGCCAGGACGGAAAATATTTCCAATGATTTTTATCATTCCTAGCCGTTTATGATATTTTTGTATTTTTGGTCAGCAATAAACCACAACGAAATGCAGGAGTTTGAATCTGTTGAAGATATTCTCGACTATGCCATAAGGGACGAGCAAAGGGCCGCCGATCTTTATGCCGGTCTTGCCGAACGAAGTAAAAACAGGGAAATGCAGAAGATTTTCGAACAGTTCTCCGGAGAGGAACTGGGACATAAAAAGAAACTTGAAAACATTAAAGCCGGAGGGAATACCGCTCTTTCCTACGAAAAGGTCCAGGACCTCAAGATCGGCGATTACCTCGTCGAGGTCAGCACCTCACGCGACGATCTTAACTACCAGGATGCCCTTATCATTGCAATGAAGGAAGAAAAAGCAGCTTTCAGACTCTACACCGACCTGGCCGCCAGGATCGATGATGCCACCATCAAGGGGACCTTCCTGATGCTGGCGCAGGAAGAGGCAAGACACAAGCTTCGTTTCGAGATCGAATACGACGACCATTTCCTGCGGGAAAACTGATATCTAAGTTGCGAATTGCTTTCAAATTGTGATTTAACGATCTTTGACACAGCGATTGAGTAGAAAGGCTAAGCGGAGACGGAGTTGCGAATTGCTTTCAAATTGTGATTTAACGATCTTTGACACAGCAGAATGTACGGCACATCTGTCTGCCGGGTGGTTGCGAATTGCTTTCAAATTGTGATTTAACGATCTTTGACACAGCAAATGGTTCAATCTTTTAGGAGTAGGAGTAGTTGCGAATTGCTTTCAAATTGTGATTTAACGATCTTTGACACAGCGATTGAGTAGAAAGGCTAAGCGGAGACGGAGTTGCGAATTGCTTTCAAATTGTGATTTAACGATCTTTGACACAGCAGAATGTACGGCACATCTGTCTGCCGGGTGGTTGCGAATTGCTTTCAAATTGTGATTTAACGATCTTTGACACAGCCAATGGTCACCCCGCCCCAATGTGTGGAGTGTTGCGAATTGCTTTCAAATTGTGATTTAACGATCTTTGACACAGCTTGCGTA
>CAYOPZ010000038.1:0-30574 GCA_964406005.1 uncultured Bacteroidaceae bacterium | reverse complement strand
TTATGGCTTTATTTTTTGAAATAATCCCATCAGTTTGCTCTGGTAGATTTCGGAAATTTGTGTTTCATGCTCACCGATGGGTTTTACAGGGATCAAATCAATTACCTCGTTATAGTTTAGATCAGAATCATAAAGCAAATTGATAGCAGCTAATAAGGTTTGTTGAACCGTTTCTTTGCTTTCCGATTCATTCATTCCCATTTGTAAACCAAGGTTTTGCATTTCATTCCACTGAAACCAGAAATAGGTCGGTAACATGGCAGAAATCATTGCATACGCTTCGAGTTTTGATTCTTCCACTTCAAAAGTATTTCCCAAAGTTTTTAGCATCACAAGCAAGTTTTGTTTCTCGCTGGCAGAATATTCCCCTGAAAAAGAAACCGGATTATACCCTTCATTGATGTATGAAGTGGCATTGGGAATCATGCGTGCAATACTCTTTGTTGCCAGTTTTGAGACAATTTTTTCGATGCTGATTTTCGGAGCGAATGAAACTACCTGTGTTTTCTCAGAAACAGATGTATTGATCTGTTCCAATGTTTCCATAATTACAGGTGGGTGCAGGGCGATAAAAACTATCTCCTGCTTTGCTGCTAATTCACAAGAATCAGTCACTTGAGTTTTTGGGAACTGTCTACCAAGTGACTTCAGTACTTCCGGATTGGTATCGCAAACCTGAACTGAGGGCAATTCGATTTGCTTATTAGCCAAGGCTTGAAGAACAATTTTAGTGATTCTTCCGCCACCGATAAAACCGATTGATTTTAGTGCCATGATGTTGTTTTTAAACGTTTAGAATTGATATCATTGAATTATTTTAAAAGAATTTAAGTCCCATTTTAACTGCCATAATTAGTAGAATTATAGCAAGAATTTTTCTCACAACTTTTGGATTCAATCGCTTCTGCATGAATATTGTACCTATGGTTGCCCCTGCAACACCAGCAAGAGATGTTAAAGCCAATAATTTCCAATCGACTGATCCAATTGTCCAGTACGTCAGAAATCCTGACAATGAAGAGAAAGGAACAACAAAAGCAGTTATTGTAGCGATCTTCTTAGGATTAAATCCCATCATCAGCATCAGTGGTGAAATAATACCACCACCACCTATGCCAAGCATCCCGGATAATAAACCTGCAACTGCACCAATCAGGGAGAATGAAAAATAAGGTATGTCTTCACGGAAATTCGTTTCCTTTTTATTCTTAAAGAACAGGAACATGAATCCTGAAAATATCAGAAATGCTATGAACATCAGCAAAATAACCTGTGAAGCAATGTATTTTGACACATAAGCACCAACAATTGCAGAAAGAAATGAAAAGATAATAATGGGGATACCTAATTTAAAATCAAGTCGTTTGTTTCTAATATTGTTAATGCTTGCTCCCGTTAAACTTATGGTGTTATAAAATAAACCTACTGGTTTTGCAACAGTTAAAGGAATTCCAAATGAATGCATAATTGGAATTAATATAATCGCTGCCCCTATTCCTCCAAGGGAGAATAAAAAGGCAGCAACGAAAGAAATCGCTGCCAGATAATACTCCATACTATGATGTTAATTGTTCCTCTGCACAAGGAATACATACTCTCTTAACATCTATAATTTTTGATCGGTTGTCAAATACAATTTCATTACATACTGAGCAATTATGCCAGTCAAAAGTTCCTTTGGGTGGTTGCACATCTTTCTCGAAGATTTCACTTATTGAGAAAAGAACATTTTCGTCAAGTTGTTGCACGTTTTCAATAAGCGGCAATACCAGTTCGGATTGAATATCCCTGGGTTCAACTCTCTGCTTTCTGAGTTTTACAAATTCAGAGTTCAATGCCTTTTCAAAAAACTCTGGTCTCATAGAAACTCTTACAGCCATTTTTGTTTTCAAATCAACCAGTACAATCGCATTCTTCCCATAATTTAACTTTTCCGCTATTCCCTTTCCATAAGTGCATCCTGTTGCAGCCATCACCCCATCTAAAAAGCAAGCAGCAGCATGTGCAGGTCCATTTTCACAAATAAGATATAACTCTTTGTTACTGGCTTTTTCAACACCAAGTTTTTTCATTGCAGTTAGACCTGCTCGATACCCAATTGGCATTGCAGGACATTTATGCCCATTAAATTCGAATGCCCATTCCGGTATTTCATCTTTCTTATTATCCGTAGTCCTGAATTTAAATGAACACTATATAATTAAAGATCAATCCGACAATTAATATTCCGACAGCAACAACACCGATAAATACTCCTATGAGTTGCCACTTCAATACTTTCTTGAGTATAATGATTTCCGGTAGTGACAAACCAATTACGGACATCATAAAAGCCAACGCAGTTCCTATAGTCACACCTTTTTCAATCAAGACACTTACAATGGGTATGATACCTGCTGCATTTGAGTAGAGAGGAATACCCACAAGTATTGCCAACGGAACAGAGTACCAGTTCTGGCTTCCAAGTGCTCCTACTAAATATTCATCAGGAACAAATCCGTGTGCTCCTGCTCCAACTGCAATACCGATAAGAATATATATCCAAATTTTGCCCACGATCTCCCTAACAACTTCACTACCTGCTGAAATTCTTTGATTAAATGACTGTGAATGACCAAGTTCGAGCGTTTGTTTTGCATGTGTTTCATATACCCATTCAGCCACATACCTTTTCAGGTTCAGTTTTTCAAGGATGAAGCCAGCAAGAATCGCAATGGTAAGACCAGTAAGTACATATATAATGGCGACCTTCCACCCAAACAATCCGATGAGCAGCACCAATGCTACTTCATTGATCATGGGAGCAGCAATCAGAAAAGAAAATGTAACTCCCAATGGTATTCCTGCTTCAACAAAACCTAAAAACAAGGGGATCGCAGAACATGAGCAGAAGGGGGTTACGATCCCTAATACTGATGCCAACACGTTGCCTACAAATAATGGTTTCCCTTCCAGTGCTTTTTTTGTCTTTTCCGGTGAAAAATAAGTTCTGATAATACCCACAATAAAAATGATCAGTACCAGCAACATCATCACCTTTGGTACTTCGTAGATAAAGAACCTGATGGTTTCAGTCAGGTGCTTTCCAGGAGTCGTTTGGAACACCCGGAAAACTAAGAAATCTGCAATTTCCTGTAGATATTTATATAGGACGATCCAGATCGGGATTAAAAGAAGGACGATTACTATTTTATTTTTCACTCTACCCATACCTTCATATTCATTCGTAATTTTACGAACTTCCAAATTAAAAAATTTAGAACCAAACTGCTATAACATAATACACTCCGATGCCCATAAACAACAGAGCAACTACCTTTCTGAACCAGAATTCAAAGGATTTGATCTTGTTATAAAGATTTCCCATTCCTGAAATTGTATAAGAAATTACCCACGCAAACAGGATTACAGGAATGCCTGTTGCAATGGCAAAAATCACAGGCAGGTGAAGTCCAGATGTGGAAAGTGTTAATGGGATTAACATGCCGAAATACAGAACACCACTATATGGGCAAAAAGCAAGAGCAAAGATCACCCCAAAAAGGAATACATCCCAATAATTAAATCTGCTTCTGTTTTGAAATCTCTCTGATAGTTTGTTGAAAGCCGGAAAATTCAACATGATAATCCCAAGCATGAAGATTCCTATGACAATCAGAAGTGGACCTATGATCTTTTCTCTATATTGCTGAAATACACCTGAAACTCTTAATTGATCCGCACTAAAAAACAGAATCAACGCCAGCACAGTATAGGAGACAGTCCTACCCAATGTGTACAACAATCCCTTGTATAAAATCCTGTTCCTGTTAGCAAGGTCTTTCCCGACATAGCCAATGGCAGCAATATTTGTCGCCATAGGACAGGGACTTGTTGCGGTTAACAAGCCTAAAATAAGGGAAGAGACGAACGGTAAGGAAGAATTCGAATATAGATTATTGAGAAATTCTTCCATGCACTATAACAACTTGTCGATATTACTTTTCAGAATTTCATGGAACTTGCCGGAATTGGTCCGGGCATTCATAAATCCTTTATTGGTCAGGTTCCCTATTTGATCTCCCTTGATCAGCAATAAAGTCTGTCCGGAAACCTTTAGTTGTTCAGCCAATTTCTTTCCGTCATCTTCATCAAGGTTTAGGGAAGCAAAGGCAATGTTTCCCTCCTTAACCTGATCGGTATAAAACATTTCTAACGCCACCTTGGTTTCATTCTCCACAGCATTGCATGTGGCACCCCGTGCGGTAAAGTGGAAGTAATAGACCTGAAGTTCATCGGTATCAGCAACAGCAGACTTCTGGTCTTTTGAAGATTGTGCATTACAGGTTGATAGCGAGACTGCCATTAGCAACATGAAGGTTAATCTAACTGCTTTCATTGGATTACATATTTTGAGTTAACAAATCTTTGATCTGAGAAACTTTTGGAACTTGTCCTGACATAACTACCTTTCCATTGATCACAAGAGCAGGAGTTCGCATGACAGCGTATTCCATGATCTTTTGAATATCTTCAACCTTCTCCACAGTAGCATCAAGTTCTAACTCTTCTACTGCTTTTTGTGTGATCTTTTCAAGTGATCTGCATCTGGCACATCCCGTACCTAATACTTTTATTTCCATGATTTTTTATTCGTTATTCGCCAAACTACGAACATATTAAACAAAAAATTTTATTTAAGAAATTTGGCAAATAGTTGTTTCGCCAGTTTCCAGTTCTCCTGATTCAAGCAATATTTAATTTTGGGTGCTTCAATTTCACCTTGTATCAATCCTGCATCTTTTAACTCTTTAAGATGTTGCGACAGGGTGGACTTTGCAATGGGAAGCACTTCCGTAAGATCACCACTGTAACAACAACTCTGGTTGGAAAGCAATTCAAGTACATACATCCTGATGGGATGTCCCATTGCTTTGGCAAATCGTGCGATGGTCTTTTGGTCTTCAGTAAGAATTTCTACTTTCTTCATCCTGTTCGTAAATTACCGAACAAATGTATGGTATATTTCCTAATTAAACAACTTAATAGAAAATTAATGTTGTATATATACATTAAGTGTAAAGATGTCGTATATTTACGTCATTAAAACTTAAAATATGGTAAAATCAAAAACTGATCTCTTTGAGCCTGATATTCAGCGATGTGCTTTATACTTTAAGGCACTTGCTCATCCTGCAAGGATAGCCATTTTAAAATATCTGGCTGAAACAAAGACATGTATAACCGGGGATATTTCACAGGAGTTGCCACTTTGCAGGTCAACCGTGAATCAACATCTTTCTGAATTAAAGAAAGCAGAATTGATACAAGGACATATCGAAGGTGTAAATACCAAGTATTGTTTGAATCCTGAAGGTTTAAACCACTTTAAAAGTCTCTCTTCCGACCTGTTTGCTCAATTGGAGATACCGGAAAATATGAATTGCTAAATATGAAAATACTGATCTTATGTACAGGCAACAGTTGCCGTAGCCAAATGGCTGAAGGGTTTCTAAAATCGTATAATAACAATCTGAATGTATATAGTGCTGGCACATCTCCGGCTAACGAAATGCATCCAAAGGCGATACGTGTGATGGCAGAAGAAGGAATTGATATAAGTTCTCATAATCCAAAGTTGGTGGATGAATTCCTAAAAGATTCCTTTGATTATGTTATTACAGTATGTGGGGATGCAAAAGAGAACTGTCCGATTTTCTTAGGTGATGTTAAGAAGAGATTGCATATTGGATTTGAAGACCCTGCTAAAGCCACAGGATCAGAAGAAGAGATACTGAAGGAGTTTCGCAGGATAAGGGATGAAATTAAAGAGGGATTCTATTCATTGTATAAAGAAAATTTACAGAACTAATGGCTTCAAACAGAAAAACACTGTCCTTCTTAGACCGGTATCTTACCATCTGGATTTTTGCAGCCATGCTGATCGGTGTACTATTGGGACATTTTTTCCCTCAAATCGCAGGATTCTGGAATGGCATGAGCAGGGGAACAACAAATATTCCCATTGCTATAGGATTGATCGTCATGATGTACCCACCCCTTGCGAAGGTTAGGTATGAAGAATTGAAGGATGTTTTTCGCAATCGCAAAGTGCTGATACTTTCACTGCTCCAGAACTGGATCATTGGTCCGGTCCTGATGTTTGTATTAGCCATCGTTTTTCTGCGGGACTATCCGCAGTATATGGCAGGTCTGATCCTGATTGGACTGGCAAGATGCATTGCAATGGTGATCGTCTGGAATGACCTTGCCAATGGGGATAATGAATATGCTGCGGGTTTGGTGGCATTCAACTCAATCTTTCAGGTGCTGTTCTTCTCATTGTATGCATATGTCTTTATTACCGTGCTTCCGCAATGGTTCGGACTGGAATCATTTGTGGTGGATATCACAATTGGGGAGATTGCTAAAAGTGTCTTCATTTATTTGGGGATTCCCTTTATAGCGGGATTTCTGACCAGATACATTATGGTTAGGGTTAACAATAAGGAATGGTATCACAGTAGATTTATTCCCAAGATCAGTCCCCTGACCCTGATCGCATTGCTCTTCACCATCATTGTGATGTTTTCCCTGAAGGGCGAATATATCGTTAAGATTCCGTTGGATGTTGTCAGGATCGCTATACCTCTGATCATTTACTTTGTGATCATGTTCTTTGTTTCCTTTTTTATGGGCAAAAGGATTGGTGCAGATTATCCCAAGACCACTACCATTGCCTTTACCGCAGCCAGCAATAACTTTGAACTGGCAATAGCAGTGGCAGTGACAGTTTTTGGGATCAATTCAGGAGAAGCCTTTGCAGCAGTGACTGGACCGCTTGTTGAAGTTCCGGTTCTCATACTTCTGGTAAACGTTGCCTTGAAGTTACAGAAAAAGTATTCTTCTCCGGCATTAATCACATAACGAATTTTTAATGAATGTCATACAACTCAAGTCCATAATCACATGCCCCGAATGTGGTTACTCAAAAGAGGAGACCATGCCAGAAGATGCATGTACTTTCTTCTATGAATGTGAAAGATGCAAAACCGTACTCAAACCAAAGAAGGGGGATTGCTGTGTTTTTTGTTTATATGGTACGGTGAAGTGTCCTCCGATTCAGGCAGGAGAAAAGTGCTGTTAGACTACGATAAGCATCTCATAAAATGATTAAAGACCCACATCTGCTGGTCTTTTTTCGGTTCAAAATGAGTTCAAAATCTTTATAACAAATTGTTATTCAATTATCATTTGTAGCTCCACCAGGACTCGAACCTGGATCTAAAGTTTAGGAAACTTTTGTTCTATCCCTTGAACTATGGAGCCGTTATCGACAGGCATTTTAAACGGTGGACAAAGATATGCTTTTGTTTCATTCCTGTCAAAGTTTTTATATTTTTGTCAACCTGATCTAAATCAGCACACTCAGCAAACCAAATAAACAGCCTAATGGGAAAAGGAGACATCAAGACACGCAGGGGGAAACTATTCAGGGGATCATACGGCGTTACCAGGCCGAGAAAAAGAAAAGTCAGGGGAATCCCTGTGCCGGAAATGAAACAGCCCGGGAAGACACCGGAGAAGGAAACAAAATCAAGGGTACGTCCCCCAAAAAAGAAAGCAGAATCCCCGGCGGAAAAAGAAAAGACCGTAGTAGAAGTAAAAAAAGAGGAGCAGGCTGAAGTTGTGTCCGGGGCCAAAACAGCAGAAGCCGTCAAAGAAAAGCCCGAAGCAAAGAAAGTACCTGAAGCAAAGAAAGTACCTGAAGCAAAGAAAGTACCCGAAGCAAGGGAAGAACCCGAAGTAAAAGAAGAATCCGAAGTAAAGGAAGAACCCGAAGCAAAGAAAGAACCCGAAACCGGGAAGCAAGCCAGGACAGCAAAGGAAGAGAAACCGAAGGCGGATAAAGAAACTCCTGCCAGACCGGCAGCAAAGAAAACCGGAGAAAAACCTGCAGAGGAAAAACCCAAAGTCTCAACCAAAGAAGGGAAGCCCGCCACAGCAAAAAAGGAAACAGTAAAAAAAGAAGCCCCGGATGTGAAAAAGACCGCCGAAGAAAAACCTCCGAAAAAATAACGATCCTTTCCTATCCGGTGTCGGCTTTTTTATAGATCCTGACCCAGTCGATTTCCATTTTCGCAGGCAGCCGGTGTTCGGCAACGCCGTTGCTTATACCTGCACTCAACACAATGTACATGGGTTCCCCGGGCACACCTTGTGCCTGGGTCAGCACGGGCATATCATTGATCTTCCATACAAGCTTTTCCGGAGTCCATTCGAGAGAATAGATATAAAAATCGTTGGTAAACTTTCCGGCTCCCTTTCTGGATACTTTCTTCTTCACACCTCCCTTTTCCGTAATGTTCCCCCAGAAATTGCCATAATTCAGTTTGCCTTTTTCAAGCTTGGCAATATCCACGTGGGGCAGTATTTTTTCAGCCACCATCCATACTGCCTGCCTGACCGGCACATTGCTCATTCTCACCTTGACGCGTATCTTCCCGTACTTCTGCCGGAAACTGGCGGCCGTGGATATCAGCCCGGACGTATATTCGAATTCCCGGCTGGTAAATCCCAGCGCCGGATTCCAGATCTTCCCGGTAGCTGTTTCCTTTTTGGTAACAATGCTGAGTATGCTGTCTGAAACTTCAATATTCTGCCCCTTTGTATAAAAATGTTTGTCTCCCGGCAATGCATAGGTATCCCTCAGCAATACCTCCCCCCAGTAGTAATTTGTCATCCATTTGCCCGTATCCAGCATGCCTTTGTCAAAATCATCCTCAAAGGTAAGCTTCCATTGCCCGAGCCTGTCGAAATCGTTTTTCTTGCGAAGCTTCATGAACCATTTCATTTTCTCCGAATCCCTTAAGGCAATATACTCCTGTTCAAGCTTATATTCTTTCGACTGTTCGTATTTCTGCTGCGGTTTAAGGGCCATGTATTCCCTGACCTTCCGGAACGCTTCGGATTGCACCTCCTGTTCGAGCTCCTCGAATTTTTTCAACCTGTCCGATCCTTTCACCGCATTGTAGTTCTCAAACTTCGGCGAGGATTTGAACTTGAAATAATTCTTAAGCTTGCCTTTCAGCCTGTTGAATTCCTGTTCCTTTCCCTGTGCCTCCGAACCCTTGAACTCTTTACCGGCCTTCAGTTGGGCAAATTCTTCGGAATTGACATATTCAGCCAGCTCCTTATAGGTCTTCAGTTCATCCGATTTGTCTGTCTGTTTGTGATCCCCGAGCTCCTTTGAATCCTTTACCCTGAAATAACCTTTTATATCCTTTGAATTTCTGAGGGCCCTTAGCTCCTGTTCCTTACTGTACTCCCCGGTATCCTTGTATCTCTGCCCCTTGATGGTTTTTACCTTCTGACTGAACTCACTGGTGTTTATCATTTTATCCAGCTCCTCAAATCGTTTCAGCTCTTCAGATTCAGAGTACAGCTTAAACTCCCTGTAGTCTTTTTCCAGTGCAGCTTCCTGCGATTCGATCTTTGCAGTGGCCGGTATGGATCCGAATAATGGTGCCATTTTCTCAGATTTTATGTGCTGTTCGTGATATTGTAGCTAAAGATATGAAAAAATCGGAATTTCGCTTCCGGGATTCCTTCCTACCAGTTTTTAAAACGCCGGCCGCTCAGGTAATAGTGTACGCCCACCGAAATTACCAGATACTGGGCGGGGGGCTTTCCGATTACATACCTGATCTGCGTGTATGCATTAATGTCATTTTCCACGATCATTTCTATACCCGTACCGACGTTCAGTCCCGGCAGGATACCGGATACATTTTCAAGGGCCGGATTATCGGTTTTATAAACACTCGAAATACCTGTTACACCAACACCTCCGAGTGCATAGAACAGCAATTCGCCTTCCGTGGCAAGGGTATAGGTTACATTTGCATCGATGCTTCCGAACCATGTGGTCCGTGAATCTCCCGCCTGGTCCGTTCGTTTCTTGGGAACATAGAAACTCAGGGTGGGGATGGCCCAGAATCTGTCGTCGATTTCATATACGCCGCGGGCAATGAATCCCGGATTACCTGTTTCATAAGTCTGGTTATCAACGCCCGGAGAGAAAGCCAGCCCGCCTCCTATTCTGGTAAATTGTGCCTGTACCGGTGCAAAAAGGAAAGTATTGATCACAAGACCGGCCAGGACAGGTTTGAAGATTTTCCTTGTCATGAATATCGAAATAAACAATTAAAATTCATCTTCGTTCCTGTCCCTGTCGTCTGCAATCCTGAGAAGTATGCCTGCGGCCAATCCGAGCTGAAGCGTGGATACTTCCCTGAAAGAAAAATAGGCATGGTCTCCAAGGGTCAGCTTTATTTCCGCAAAGGGGATCAGTCTGTCAGAAAGGGGCAGCCGGAATCCCGCACCTGCATTCAGCCCCAGCTTAAGCATGGATTTATGATCCTGAAACATTCCTTCATCCTGATCCCCGGTTATGTTTATAAAGCTGAGGCCCATGAGTCCGTAAGCCTGGAATACACTCCCGTCACGGATGACATAGTTCCCGTCAAGGTTTACTGTCCACCAGTTAAAAGTCTGGCTGCCGTCGTTTGTGGTTATCCTGTGCGGAAGAAAGTAAATGAAGTTCGGTACCAGCTTTATCTGTTCATTGACCGTGTATATTCCATAGAGGCCAAAACCCGCTTCCCCGACACTCGTCCCGTATCCTGCATCCACTCCGGCATGCGTTACCTGGCCATTCGTCCCGTATGGCCACAGAAAGACCATGAACAGGGCCGGAAGTATTTTTTTCATATATAAAAATCCTTGATTGTTCATGCCAAAAATAACACAATATGTTTAATCCCCAAGCCTAGCCTATTATGTAAAAAATACTAACTTTGCTTTCGCTTGCTAAAACCATAAAATTCAATTTTCCATGGCGAAAATTAAAGGTGAAATCGTTCAGGTGATCGGCCCTGTTGTTGATGTAAGCTTTGAAAAATACGGTGATGACCTCCCCAAAATACACGATGCCCTTGAAATCATACAAGCTGATGGATCCACGCTCGTGGTTGAGTGCCAGCAACACATTGGCGAACATACCATCCGTACCATAGCCATGGATTCCACCGACGGTCTCCAGCGGGGTATGGAGGCAATTGCCACGGGAGCTTCGATCCGCATGCCTGCGGGAGATCAGATCAGGGGCCGGTTGTTAAATGTCATCGGCGATTCCATCGACGGGATGGAAAAACTGGATAAGAAAGGGGGCTATGAAATCCATAATAAACCCCCCGTCTACGAAGAACTTTCGACGGAAAAAGAGGTTCTGTTCACAGGAATAAAGGTTATCGACCTGCTCGAGCCTTATTCCAAAGGCGGTAAAATAGGCCTTTTCGGAGGTGCAGGCGTGGGAAAGACCGTGATCATCATGGAGCTTATTAACAACATCGCAAAACAATACTCCGGTATGTCCGTTTTTGCAGGGGTCGGGGAAAGGACCAGGGAAGGAAACGATTTGTTGAGGGAAATGATAGAATCGGGTGTGATCAGGTACGGGAAAGAGTTCAGGGAAAGCATGGAGGCCGGAAGCTGGGACCTGAACAAAGTGGATAAGAAGGAATTGCTGCAATCACAGGCTACCCTGGTATTCGGACAGATGAACGAGCCACCCGGAGCACGCGCTACGGTGGCCCTTTCCGGTCTGACGGTCGCGGAATCCTATCGTGATGGTGATGAAAAGAGCGGCGGAAGGGATATACTGTTCTTCGTAGACAATATTTTCCGTTTTACCCAGGCCGGTTCGGAAGTATCGGCCCTTCTCGGAAGAATGCCCTCTGCAGTGGGATACCAGCCGACGCTTGCCACGGAAATGGGCGTAATGCAGGAGCGCATTACCTCCACGAAAAGGGGTTCCATTACATCCGTACAGGCCATATACGTGCCCGCCGACGATCTTACGGATCCTGCTCCCGCCACGACATTTGCACACCTGGATGCAACGACCGTACTCAGTAGAAAAATATTCGAGATAGGGATCTACCCCGCAGTGGATCCCCTTGACTCAACATCCAGGATCCTGACACCTGAAATCGTCGGACGGGAACATTACAATACTGCGCAACGCGTCAAGGAGCTGCTTCAGAGATACAATGAATTGCAGGACATCATCGCCATCCTGGGAATGGATGAGCTTTCAGATGAGGACAAGTTAATTGTACACCGTGCCAGGAGGGTGGCCCGTTTTCTCTCGCAGCCTTTCCATGTGGCCGAGACGTTCACCAGTATCCCTGGCTGCCTGGTTTCCATCGAGGATACCATAAGGGGATTCAACATGATTATGGACGGAGAGGTGGACAAATACCCCGAGGCTGCCTTTAACCTGGTCGGAACCATTGAAGATGCCATCGCCAAGGGCGACAAACTCCTCAAGGAAACCGAATAACCCCGAAAGAGGACCCGGAAATGCTGCTTGAAATCATCACACCGGATAACAAGGTCTACGAAGGAAAAGTCAAACTTGTCCAGGTACCTGGAAGCAAAGGATCTTTCCAGATCCTCAACAATCACGCTCCCATTATTTCGACACTTGACGCGGGTAAAGTGAAGGTAATAGATAAAAATGACAGGACATCCTTCCATACCATCAGCGGAGGTATTGTTGAAGTGAAGCACAATCACATCATTATCCTGGCCGAATCCACATAACGGTCTGCTTTTTGCAGATCATTCCGTTAACCAAAACAAGATCTGATGAGAATATTACTAACCGGAATTGTATTGTCGCTGCTGTTTGCCCAGGAATTAAAAGAAAAAGTGACCTTTGAATCGGAAGACGACCTCACCGTCACAGCCGACAGGTACGAGATCAATCCGGAATATCCCTATATCCTCCTCTTTCACCAGGCGGGTTCCAGCCGCGGAGAATTCAATGAGATTGCATCCAAGCTTATGAAACTCGGGTACAATTGCCTGGCAGTGGACCTCAGATCGGGCGATAATTCCAATTTCGTGAACAATGAAACGGCTATGAATGCCCGGGAATCCTCCAAACCGGTGAATTTCCTGGACGCCCGTCAGGACATCAGGTCCGCCATCGATTATGCATACAGCCTGAATCCGAAAGACATGATCCTTCTGGGCAGTTCCTATTCCGCCTCCCTGGTGATGCTCGAAGGGGAAGTGCATTCAAATGTCAAAGCCGTAATCGCATTCAGCCCGGGCGAGTATTTCGGAGAAGACTTCAGGATGGAAAACACACTTGACAGTATTTCAAAGCCCCTGTTTGTCGCTGTTACCCGGCGCGAAGCTCCCTATGTCATACAAATGATGAGCCACCTGCCGGAAGACTCCTATACATTGTTCCAGCCCGAGGGGGAAGGTGTGCACGGTGCCCGGGCCCTGTGGGAGGACAACCCGTCAAAGGACGAGTACTGGCTTGCCCTGTTGCTGTTTATCAATAACCTTAATAATTAAACCGGTATTCCCGAAACATGAAGGGCCCGGTATGACATTGCTTGGTAAAGTTCCTGATCATACGTTTTAGTTCCATCGGGGATATTGTACTTACAACCCCGGTGATCAGGTGTCTGAAAAAGCAGGTACCAGGGGCCTGCGTGCATTATCTTACCAAGGCGGCCTTCGCACCTGTCATCAGGGCAAATCCCCATATCGACAGGATACATGTCCTTGAAAAAAGCCTTTCCTCCCTGATCCGGGAACTTAAAACCGAAAAGTACGACTACATCATCGACCTGCACAGAAATTTCCGTTCATTCCTTATTAAATCCAGCCTGCGCACCGTATCGTTTACGGTAGACAAGATCAGCCTTGCCAGGTTCCTTATGATCCGTTTCAAGATCAACAGGCTGCCGGATAAACATATCGTGGACAGGCATCTGGAAACCCTCCGGATTTTTGATGTGAAAAATGACGGCCTGGGACTCGACTATCATATACCGGAAGAGGATGAGGTGAAGCTTTCCGGTCTTCCTGAGGCATTCCGCGAAGGATTCATTGCATTTATGACCGGGGCACAGCATGGCACAAAACAAATGCCTGTCGAAAAGATGGTGCAAATCTGCCGTGGCCTCGATTTACCGGTAATACTGCTCGGGGGGGAACGTGAAAGAGTGACCGGAAGCACCATAGACATGCAGACCGGTACGCATGTACTGAACGCCTGCGGCAGGTTCAATATCAACCAGTCGGCTTCCATTGTCAGGCAAAGCCGTCTTGTGATCACGCATGATACGGGATTGATGCATATTGCTGCGGCATTCAAAAAGAAGATTCTGTCGGTCTGGGGGCATACCATACCCGAATTCGGAATGTATCCCTACCTCCCGGATCCCGAGTCCAGGATATTTGAAACAAAAGGATTGTCCTGCCGGCCCTGTACCCGCACCGGCAGGGAAAAATGTCCGAAGGGTCATTTCCGCTGCATGAACGAAATTGACGCCGGGGAAATTGTCAGCACGGCCGGGAAGTACTTTTAACTTATTGTGCTATAAAGTGATAGGTAATTGTGCCCTGCTGCCTTACCGGGGCTCCGAAATCGCTGTTGAAACGGGTTTGCAGGGCGGCTTTTCTGGCAGCTTCGGCAAGACAGATGTCATTAAAATCCTTACCCTGCTTATCAACCTCTGCATGTACCACCCTCCCCTGCTGATCGACCGCAATTTGTACCTCTATAATCCCGGCTCCTTCGCATTGGTAAACGGGTACGGGAAGTCTCAGATGATACCTGAACTCAAGATCGTATTGTATGTTCGTCGGCCCCTCGAAAGGCGCTCCGGGAAGGTCCTGTGATTCTTCCTGTAATTCCGCCTCGGGTTCTTCATCCGATTTCCTTTCAAGTTCTGTCAGCCGTTCCTGTGTCTGCCTCCACTGCTCTGACCGCCCGGCATCCATTTCCTTTTCGAGTTCATCCACATATTTTTCGGTACTTAACTCTTCATCGATCTGCCTTGCCACATTGACCGGTATATTTGAAGCGGGCTCTGCAGCGGATTGTGCAGTCAAATGTTCGATTTCAGGTTCCGGCGCTTCTTCCGGGGCCTTCTCCTTGTCTTCTTCAACGAATTCCATCATGATCATACTTTCAAGGCGGGTTTTCTCGGCAGATATCCTGACGATGAGGAATACCACAGCCAGTAAAAGATGAAATGCCACGGTACCCAGGATCCCGGTTGCATTTTCCTGCATCCATTTATTCGCCCTGTGCCAGAAATTCGACATCCGATCCAGAATAAAACGAGCCCACGAAAAGAGAAGTCAATGTTAACAATTCTCCGGTGAACCGCCACCAAACAAGGTGGATTTAATTAAATTCTTAAATTTAGAAAACAATTAACAAACCTTGTTCCTGATATGAAATTGACATCAGTATTCAAACAAAAAATGCTCCCCGCATTTCTGATTTCATTATTCATGCTGCTTCCTTCCTGCAGTTTCTTCAAGGAGATCAGTGCCCTGGGAAAGTGCGAATTCAGGATGGGAACGCTTGATGAGCCCAGAATCGCCGGGATCGATGTGAACGGTATACGGAAATTCTCGGACCTGGGCCTGGCAGATGCAGCCATTGTGGGCACTTCACTCCTGCGGGGAGAACTGCCGCTTTCATTCATACTCAATATCGAGGCACGCAATCCCAATTCAACCACGGCGGCCCTGAACAGGCTGGAATACATTGCCTTTATTGATGACACGGAGGTGGCCCGGGGCGCACTTGACGAGCGGGTGGAAATCGCCGGCAACGGAGGGATCGCAAACATCCCGCTTCAACTTCAAACCGATCTGGTCCGGATATTGAACCAGGATTCACGTGCAGCCCTGTTTAATTTCGGCCTGAATCTAGCGGACGCCTCCGATCGTCCCACACGGGTCTCGATAAAAGTTAAGCCCACCGTCATGGTAGGTGTCGTGGAAATTACATATCCCGGCTATTTCACCGTGAAGCATGAATTCACATCGGGAGATTAGAACTGGTTAAGGTCTAAATCTATGATCAATTCCGTTCTTGCCGTTCCGGTTTCAGGAAGGTAAACGAGCCTTACACCCAGATTTAATGGGAAGATCAGATGAGCCGGGTGCATATCTGCCGTCAGTTCCGCGCCCAGGGATGTAAAATGCCTGTTTACCGGTCCGTTGTTGTCCGCATGGGGATATACCTCCTGTCCGAAAGCATGGTCAAAAAACACATCCCCCCTGATACGCTTCACATAGAGTGCATGCCAGATGCTTAAATCGGGATAGGCCACAGGGAATACATAATCCATGGCCAGCGTTCTGAGCTGAACGGCAGTCTGCTGTTCGATGCCTCTGGGCATATCCGCCAGGTTTCCCATCAAATAACCACCGGCTTCCTGTTTCTGGGAAGCCGCCCTTACTTTCAATGTCTGGTGCCTCAGTATGCCCGGAAGGTATACCGTGGCTGAGCCATAGACCTGCGATCCTATCTGTTCCGATTCAAAGGGCGCATCAATATAACGGGCGTCGAGAACCAGACCCAGGCGCGGCAGGACATCCTTTACGGATTTCTTCAGGTAAGTGTAGTAATAAAGGCGATAGTCCATAAATGTGATCCCGCTCTTATATGCCCCCTGCCTGGTGTAATAAAAATAAGCCCTGCTGAAAGTCGATTCGACGGAGGGCTGCATACCGGTCACATACCGGTTCAATGTCATGTTCAGCGGAAAATAGACCTTCAGCTTAAGGTTCAGATTCTTTTTTACCTGTGCGGGCGGATCCACCCCGTCTTCAGAATGATCGACAAAGGGGCTGCCGCCGAAATCGTATGAAAACCTGAGGGCCGGGTACCATCCCGTATAGGTATAGGAAGCATGCAGATAATGGTCATGGTTGCTGTAGCGGTAACCCAGAATCGCAGTGGCAGTGCTGAGGCGGTTCTGGGAAAACAGCATAAACCCGGGATAAATAACAGGATCCCTGAAATCAGGATTCTCTATGTCTGTATACAGGGGCAGCCAGCTGTGAAAATGCAACAGGTGTGCGTACTTTCTGTAGGGTTCAGTCTCAAAGCTCCGGCCGGTCCCGTCATCCGTATACTGAATCTTTGATCCTTCCTCATCTCCGGGCGGGCCTGATTGCATATCCTGATTCTGTGGCCGTCTTAAAGGGATGAAATTTTCTGGTAAAAAATCCATTTCATGTATGTTGTAGCCCTGCGAAGAATAATCAGAGTAAATCATTTTATCTTCATTCGCAGATAGCTGCGGCATAAATGCACCAAACACGGAAGACGTAACCTGCCAGCATTTCCCGGTTTCCAGATGGATCGCATAAATGTTGTCAATGCCTGAAAAGGTGCCCCTGAAAACAAGGTAATCCCTTCCCGCATCCAGCTCCGCCACATCTTCATAACCTGCGTCGAATATTTCCCGCCATGTACCGGAGGCAAGGTCATTGTAAAGGATCTTCTTCCCCTTCTTCCCCAGGGAGGTCAGGTATATGCCCGTTTGATCCGGATTCCATACGGGGTATTGAATGTATTCGTTCCCCGGGGAGGGTATCCTGCGGAGGACCTCTCCCGTTACGGCATCGATGACAAGCAGGAAATACCTGTTCTGCTCATCTGCCTCGACCGCTGTAATCCTGCCGGCGTCTTTTGTCAGGTCGGGTGCGAAATACCTCGTTCTCCAGCGCACTGTCTTTTCCGTACCCGTATCCATATGATACAGCTTTATCACGGAATAGCTGCGCCTGCTCCAGCGAATGTCCGGGATGATCTCCGTCCATGCGATGACATCGCCCTCTACGGAGATATTGGCAGCATCATGGAAACCCGGACGATAAATCCTTTTCTCATTGCCATTGCCGTCTATGCGGACAAATTCATCGATCTGGTCAATACCGGATTTTTCAGCGAAGACCGAACCGTCTTCCAGGTACCGCGGGAAACGGTAGCTTGTATAATGCTTTTTCACGGAATGATTCAGTAAAACGGATGGTGTGTAAATGCGACCGGCCGATTGTTCCCGCCAGCTGTTCTTTAAAGCCGCCATGGACTCCGAATACAGGCCGGATTTTGATAATCCGGCATATTTTTTCAATCCGAAATAAAAGGGGTATAG
Organism: uncultured Bacteroidaceae bacterium; assembly: GCA_964406005.1. GTDB lineage: Bacteria > Bacteroidota > Bacteroidia > Bacteroidales > SM23-62 > CAYOPZ01. The sequence goes on along the minus strand of CAYOPZ010000038.1, from coordinate 12,539 downwards.
GGTATAGGGATGCCGTGCAGTATATGATACGGTGCTGTCCCATAAGGCATTCCCGTATTTCTCCCTGCCATGGGTCACCATCTGGTAACCGTATTTGTAATGGCTTGGAACATAGTCCCTGTAGCTCCCCATAAAGGCTTTTTCATAAGTGTATAAAGGCCTGTTTTCCGCAAGCAATGCTTTCAGTTCCATTTCCCAGGACGGCAACCGTCCTCTTCCCGACAGGGAAAGCCGGGTTTCCGCATCCACCGCATCGCCCTCAAGGAACCAGAAGGGCATAAGCCCGGCCACAACACTCGTTCCGATTTCCCCCAGGGGCCATTTAAGCGCTCCCGTCACCCCCTGGTCGAGCTTATCCACCTGCACCACATGCCGGAATTCATGAAGGGCAAGATGTTCCAGGTAATCCTGCGCAAAACCGTAGGCTGACGGAGTGGTTACCACCTCCATCCGTTTGGGGGCCCATGCGACAAATCCGTTCGATATCACCGAATGATTATGCAGGATCACCGGGATGGGTCGCGGACGGTGACCCAGCTGGGCGGAACCGGGTTCATAATTCCATTCAAGTATCCTTGCAAAACGCTGCGCTTCCGGTTCAATTTCCCGGGGAAAAATGATCCTGAAGTGACCGGAACGGATCTGTTCCCATTTCAAATATCCCGGGTCTTCACCCGTATTATAGAATTGCGAATGAACAATTGCCGGGAAAAAGATCCTCAACAGTATCGTTGCAGGCCATAGGCAAAGTGTACCGTACCGTTTCATATACCTGTCCGAAAAATAGAAAATGGTTTCCAAAAAAACATTAAATTCGTCAACAAATAAAATTACGCCGGTGAGAGCATTTCGTTTATGGAACATCCTGATCGGGTGGTTGACATTCATCCTGGCAGCAACTGTCTATCTCATGACCATGGAACCCACTGCCAGTTTATGGGACTGCGGGGAGTTTATTGCCACAGCTTATAAGCTGGAAGTGATGCATCCCCCCGGAGCGCCTTTCTTCATGATCCTGGCAAGATTCTTTACCCTTTTTGCTTCCGGCCCGGATACCGCAGCCAGGATGATCAATGCAATGTCGGCCCTGGCCAGCGCCTTTACGATCCTGTTCCTTTTCTGGACCATTACCCATTTCGGAAGAAAACTTATCCCCGATAAGGAAAATCCCGGCATTGCAAGCCTCCTGGCCGTCATCGGTGCAGGCTTTATAGGCGCAATGACCTACACATTCACGGATTCATTCTGGTTCTCCGCAGTGGAAGGAGAAGTTTATGCCACCTCATCCCTGTTTACCGCCATAACCTTCTGGGCCATCCTCAAATGGGAAAATGTCGCGGACGAAAAATATTCCACCCGCTGGATCCTGCTGATCGCATACCTAATGGGCCTTTCCATCGGTGTTCACCTGCTCAACCTGCTGGCCACACCTGCCATCGTACTTGTATATTACTTCAGGAAATACAAGGTAACGACCCGGGGCATCGTATACTCCCTGATCGTTTCCGTGCTAATACTTGCTTTCCTTCAATATGCGGTCATCCAGTGGTTCATCAAGATTGCCGGATATTTCGAACTGATGTTCGTAAACGGGTTCGGGCTTCCATACAATACGGGGGTCTTCTTTTACATATTGCTTGTCATAGCAGGAATCTACTACGGGATCCGGTACACACATAAATACCACAAGCCCGTTCTGAACACCGTCCTGCTTGCTTTTACAATGGTGATGATAGGTTATTCCTCCTATGCGCTGATCATGATCAGGTCCTCGGCCAATCCCCCCATGGACATGAACAATCCCGAAACCGTTTTCGACATGCTTCCATACCTTACCAGGGAACAATACGGCGACCGGCCGCTCTTTAAAGGACAATATTACAATGCCCCCATACTGGCCACCAGGGAAACGCGTCCCAATTATTACAAGGCAAACGGCAGATACGAGGTCAGGGATCATAAGATCGAGTATGTTTTCGATGAACGCCTGACCACTGTTTTCCCCAGAATGTACAGCAACGACCCGCAGCATGTCAATGCTTATGAAAGCTGGGTAAAGATCAGGGGGACGAGGGTGCAGATACAGGACAGCAACGGGCAGGCCAGGACCGTTGTCAAGCCTTCTTTCGGCACCAACCTTGCTTTCTTTTTCAAGTACCAGCTCGGTTACATGTACTTCAGGTACTTCATGTGGAACTTCGCCGGAAGGCAGAACGACATTCAGGGCCAGGGAGGGATACTCCACGGGAACTGGATATCCGGTATCAAATTCCTGGATGAGGCCAGGCTCGGATCCACGGACAAGCTCCCTGCCGTATTGAAAAACCACCCGGCAAGGAATACTTACTACCTCCTGCCTCTGATACTCGGTCTGATAGGTCTGTTCTACCATTACGGCAGGTCCAGAAAAGATTTCCTTGTGGTAACGATGCTGTTTATCATGACAGGGATTGCCATAGTGGTATATCTCAACCAGAAACCCCTGGAACCCCGGGAGCGGGATTATTCCTATGCAGCCTCATTCTATGCATTTGCCATCTGGATCGGCCTTGGCGTCATGTCTCTCTGGGAGTTTGCAAAAAAAAGAATGCATGCCCTGGCAGGTGCGGTGATTGCCATCCTGATCAGCGGCATTGCCGTTCCCGTACTTATGGCCTCCGAGAACTGGGACGACCATGACAGGTCGGGAAGGTACACGGCACGCGACGTAGCCTATAATTACCTGAACTCCTGTGCCCCCAATGCCATTCTTTACACCAACGGCGACAACGACACCTTCCCCCTGTGGTATGCCCAGGAGGTGGAGGGCATCCGTACAGATGTAAGGATCATAAACCTGATGCTGTTCAATACCGGATGGTATATAGACCAGATGACCAGGAAGGCCTACGAATCGGATCCCGTACCCATGACCCTTCCGCACCGGAAATACCGGGACGGGACCAATAACAGGGTATATGTCCGGGAATTGTTTAAAAATTATGTGGACCTGAAACAGGCCATCGAATTTGTGGAAAGCGACGATCCCGCTTCAAAGTGGAAGCCGCAGCCCGGCATCAGCCTTGATATTCTCCCGGCAAAAAAATTCAGTATTCCCGTCGACAAGGAAAAAGTTGTCAGGCTGGGCGTTGTCGCGGCAAAGGACACATTACTGGTTCCGGACAGGATGGAATGGTCTCTCCTTGATGACAGGACCGACTACATCCTGAAGAACGAGCTGATGGAGCTCGATATACTGGCCACGACGGACTGGGAGCGGCCCATATATTTTGTAACGGGCGGAAACGAAGGCGCCCTGAACCTCGAGGATTATTTCCAGATGGAAGGATTTGCCTACAGGCTCGTTCCGATCGCCACACCGGGCCGCAATTTCATGACATGGGGCAGGATAGACACCGATACCCTCTATGACCGCCTGATGAACGAATTCCGCTACGGCAGGATGGAAAAAGATGACGTTTACCTTGACTACTACACCATCAGGACCTTTTCCGTAATCAAGCTGAGAAACAAATTCACCCGGCTCGCCGGCCAGCTGATCGACGAGCACAAACCGGATTCCGCCGCCCTGGTGCTGGACCGCTGCATGGAACTGATGCCGCATCCCAAAGTTCCCTACGATGCTTTCGTTCCGGCCATTGCCGAAGGATATTACAGGTGCGACGAGCCGGACAAGGCATTTGCCGTTGCCCGGGGTCATGTGGACGCGTTGCTGGAAGATCTGGCTTATTACTATGACCTGGAGCCGGAATACAGGCAAACCCTGGATTATGAAATCCGTTTCTCATTGCAGCTCCTCCAGGAATATTTCAACATCACCTCGGAGTACGGTGAGACCGGGCTGAGCCAGGAGATCAACGACTGGTTCGACAATTATTACCAGCGGTACCTGCAGGAAAGAAGACCCGCGGCCGGCCAGTAGCGGCACCTACCATCCGCGCTGCATAAGGTCTGCGGCAAATCCGGCAAGGGGAGCTTTACGTTGCTCCGCCACACCTACCCGCTCAAGGTACCCTCTGGATCTCCTGTAATAGGAACCGGCCATCTCGCTGGAGATTTCACCCACACCGAGTCTTTTATATAGTTCCACAACCTCACGGATCCTTGCCTCCGGGGCCATGTCCCTGCCGGCGATCAGCCTTTTCAGGCGTTTCCCGGTTTCATCCGGGGCAAGTTCCAGGGCTTTGATAAGCAGAAAGGTTTTCTTTCCCGTAATGATATCATTGCCAGCCTTTTTTCCGAATTTCTCCGGATCACCAAATACATCCAGGTAATCATCCCGCAGCTGAAATGCAATTCCAAGGTTGCGGCCGAATTCATAAAGCAGGTCTGCTTCCTGAATCCCCGCCCCTGCGGAAATCGCTCCGGCCTTGAGGCTTGCTGCGATCAGCACCGCGGTCTTCAGCTCTGCCATATGCAGGTATTCTTCCACGGAGACATCCATCCGGTTTTCAAAATTCATGTCGAGCTGCTGTCCCTCGCATACCTGCAGGGCCGTCCGGTTAAATATTTCCAGCAGTTCCCCGATCCGGGTTCCCTCCGATTCGGAGAGAATCCTGTAGGACAGTATGGACATGACATCTCCCGACAGGATGGCTGTGGGAGTATTCCACTTCTCATGTACCGTTGGCCGGCCGCGGCGGACTTTCGAACGATCCATGATGTCATCATGAAGAAGCGTGAAATTATGAAACAGCTCAATGGCAAGAGCAGGTTTCAGGGCAGGCTGCAGGGTATCGCTGAACAGGCTGCAGGCCATCAGTGCAAGGGCGGGCCTAATCCGTTTGCCCCCCATGTCAAGAATATACCTGACAGGCTCATACAACTCCTCCGGAGGGCGGTCAAGCTGCAGTTTATTCAGTTCCTCCTCAATGATCCGGCGTGCCGTATTAAAGTCAACCATCAGCCCGTTTTGATCTAAAAATAGCACATTAAGTTAGTTTTTTTCTATTTTTACGCGCAAATCCGGCCCTGTTTTTGAAGGGAAGTAGCGGTAAGAATTGCATACAGACAGAAAAAATCATATGAAATCCGGAATCATTATTGCAGCAGGTTTTCTCCTGGGATCGGTCCTGCCCGTATTCCCTCAAAGCTATGAAATACATGTAAAAATACCTTCACTGGGACAGGATACCGTTGTACTGGGGAACCGGTTCAATGACAGTTTTATCCCCAGGGATACAGTGGTCCTGAGTGAAAAGGGAACCGGTACATTCCGGGGTTCCGAATCCCTGCCAGAGGGAATGTACCTGGTATTCCTGCCCGATAAGTCCTATATCGACCTGCTGATCAGCAATGACCAGGATTTTTCCTTTGAAAACGATACGAGTGATTTCATCGACAATATGGTGGTCACAGGTTCGAAGGAGAATGAGGAATTTTATTCATACCAGCGTTTTATCCAGGAAAACAGGCCCCTTGCTTCGGCGCTCCAGGACCGGCTTTCAACAGCAGCCACAGCAGAAGATTCCGCGTCGGTCAGGGAAGAACTGGAATCGCTGAACCGGGCCGTCCAGGACAGGGTGAACAGGTACATCGATGAAAACAAGGATAATTTCTTCGGCGTTTTTCTTCTGGCTCTGCAGGAGATCAAGGTGCCCGATCCCCCTCTCGGGGACGACGGACAGCCCCTTGACCCTTCTTTCCAGTACAGATATTACAAGGCCCATTATTTCGATAATTTCGACATTTCCGATGTCCGGCTGCTGAGAACCCCCTTCTATGAGCAGAAGCTGATGAACTATATAGACAATGTGGTCCCCCAGCATCCGGATTCCCTGATCCTGGCGGTGGACACGCTGATCGCCGAATCCCGGAGCGATCCGCAGCTTTTCAGGTACATGCTTATTACCCTGTTCAATCACTTCGCACAGAGCCAGATCATGGGCATGGATGCGGTCTATTTCCACATCGCCGAGAAATATTATATCCCGGAAGCAGAATGGAGCGACCCCGAGTTCATTTCCAACCTGAAAGAGAGGGTTGAAAAGTCAAAGCCCACGCTGATCGGAACCAAGGCCACCGACATACAGTTCGTTGAAGTGGACATGAATCATTTTATCCGGGCAGAAGAGGACGAGGAGCTGAAAAGGAATCCCTACATTGGGAATTTCAGGCAGCTCTATGATGTGGATGCTAAATTCACAATCCTGTATTTCTGGGAAGCCGACTGCGGGCATTGCCAGATAGCCACACCCGTATTGCATGAAGTTTACGAGCGGCTCAAGCCCAAAGGGGTGGAGGTGGTAGCCTTCAATAACCTGTCGGGAGAGGAGGGAAAGGTAAAATGGATCAATTACATCAACGAGAACGGCTTCTATGACTGGATCAACTGCTGGAATCCTTACGATTTCAGCTACAAAAATACATATGACATTACTTCCACGCCCCAGTTGTATGTGCTCGACAGGGACAAGAAGATCATCGCCAAGCGGATCGCACCCGAACAGGCGGAAGAAATCATAGAATCGTATCTGGCAAAAGAAGAATAACCTGTGCATGACAAAAGGCATTTCTATGAAGCTGGTACTTGAGGATGGTTCCGAATTCCACGGTACATCATTTGGTTTCGGGGGGCCTGTTGCGGGAGAGGTGGTCTTCAATACGGCCATGACCGGTTACCCTGAAAGCCTTACCGATCCTTCCTACAAGGGCCAGATTCTGGTGCTGACCTATCCCCTTATCGGGAATTACGGTGTACCTGACAATGTTGTGGAAAAAAACCTTTTCAAGCATTTTGAGTCCGACCGGCTTCATATTTCCGGGCTCATTGTTTCGGACTATTCGGCTGAATACAGCCACTGGAATGCCAGCCGGAGCCTCGGTGACTGGCTGAAACAACATAAGGTCCCGGGGATTCACGGCCTCGATACCAGAAGGCTTACCAAGATCCTCAGGGAAAAAGGCACCATGCTGGGTAAGATCGTCAGGGATGGTGAGGACATCGATTACTACGATCCCAACAGGGAAAACCTGGTCGCGCAGGTAAGTATTCCCCAAAAAGAAATATACGGAGAGGGTAAAATCCGTATCCTGCTCATTGACTGCGGTGTAAAATACAACATCATCCGGAATCTACTGAAAAGGGATACAACGGTGATCAGGGTGCCATGGAACCATGATTTTTCCCGGGAAGAATATGACGGATTGTTCATTACCAACGGTCCGGGAGATCCCAAACAATGCAAGGAAACCGTGGCCAACCTTAAAAAAGCTCTGTCAGAAGACATCCCCATTATGGGGATCTGCCTCGGGAACCAGTTGATGGCGCTGGCTTCGGGAGCCGATACCTATAAACTCAAGTACGGGCACCGCAGTCACAACCAGCCCGTTCTCCAGGTCGGTACGCAGAAGGCGTACATCACCTCCCAGAACCATGGCTTTGCCATTGATAACAATACCCTTGCGTCAGGCTGGGAACCTTATTTCATCAACCTTAACGACCAGACCAACGAAGGCATGATACACCGGTCAAAGCCTTTTTTCACTACCCAGTTCCATCCCGAGGCCTCCGGCGGCCCCACGGATACGGATTTCCTGTTCGACCGGTTCATCGACCTGATCAGGTCCTGATCTGTCCGTCCCCGTATATGATGTATTTTGTGGATGTAAGTTCCCTGAGGCCCATGGGGCCGCGGGCATGCAGCTTCTGCGTACTGATTCCGATCTCGGCCCCGAACCCGAACTCAAATCCGTCTGTAAAGCGGGTGGATGCATTTACATACACGGCGGCAGAGTCCACCCTGTTAAGGAACTCCTGGGAACGGCTGTAATCCTGTGTCACGATGGCCTCGCTGTGTCCCGACCCGTACCGATGGATATGTTCAATGGCCTCTTCCATGGAATTTACCACTGCGACCGAAATGATAAGATCAAGGAACTCCGTTTCCCAGTCATTATCCGTTGCCGGCACGGCATAATCAAGGAGCTCGCAGACTTTCCCGTCCCCGCGGATCTCCACCCCCTTCTCTTTCAGCCGTTTCCCCACTTCGGGAATAAAAACAGGGGCGATGTCCTTATGTACCAGGAGGCTTTCCGCAGCATTGCAAACCCCCGGGCGTTGTGTTTTGGCATTCACGGTGATATCCGCGGCTTTCCGCAGCTCTGCAGAACTGTCCACATATATATGGCAGTTCCCTACCCCCGTTTCGATCACAGGCACCCTGCTGTTTTCCACAACACTCCGTATAAGTCCTTCTCCGCCCCTGGGGATCAGCAGGTCGAGGTACCGGTCGAGCTGCATCAGGGCCACAGCGCTTTCCCTGCTTGTATTTTCAACCAGCTGAAGGCATGCCTGGGGAAAATCGTTCTCAACCAATACCTTCTGTATGAGCCGGGTCAGGGCCATGTTCGACCGGAATGCTTCCTTCCCCCCCCTTAAAATGGCTGCATTTCCTGTTTTAAGACACAATCCGAAAACATCAACCGTGACATTCGGTCGTGACTCGTAAATGATCCCGATGACCCCCATGGGAACCCGCTTTTGCCCGACTACCAAACCATTGGGCCTTCTCTTCATAGACAGGATCTCTCCTACCGGATCTTCAAGCTGTGAGATTTCCCTCAGTCCCTCCGCCATGGATGCAATACGTTCCGGCGTCAGCAGCAAGCGATCAAGAATGGCTCCTTTCAGTCCTGATTTCTTTGCATTTTCCATATCGTCCCGGTTTGCTTCCAGTATCCCCTCCTCCCCGGCGAGAAGTGCCTTAGCAACATTTTCCAGTATGTTATTCTTTAGCGCTGTCGATGCCTGGGCGAGAAAATATGCAGCCTGTCTTGCCAGTTTTCCCTTGATGATTAATTCCTCCATTTGTTTCTGTTTAGTTTTTATCCCTCCCCCGTGTAAATAACGTTCCTATCTCATCCCCGTTCAGGACCCGGTGAATATTTTGCGGATCCATGCCATTGATGATAATGGTTTCTATGCCATGTTCCAGGCAGATCCCGGCTGCCTGTACCTTTGACAACATGCCCCCCTTGCCGAATGAAGATTCGCTTCCCCCCGCAGATTGTTCGATATCGGGCGTGATCTCGTTTATCTCACTCACAATGCCGGCCCCGGAATCACGGTTCCCGCCCTCCAGGTAAAAGCCATCCACATCAGACAGGATGATAAGAAGATCCGCATCGACAAGGGCGGCCACCATGGCCGACAGGGTGTCGTTGTCGCCGAATTGTATCTCAACGGTGGAAACGGTATCGTTCTCATTGACCACCGGTAATATCCTCATTGTCAACAACTGGTTCAGGGTATTGCGGGCATTCATGTATCGCTTTTCATCAACCAGTCCCTCAGGGGTCAGCAATACCTGTGCCACCATCTGGTTGTACTCATCGAAAAATTTCTGGTAGATCCGGATCAGTTCCACCTGTCCTATGGCAGCCAGCGCCTGGCGGGCTATCAGATTTGTCGGCGGGCTGTCCATTTTCAACCTGCCTGCACCCACGCCTATTGCACCGGACGATACAAGCACCACTTCCATTTCCCTGCTCATCAGATCAGACAATACCATGGACAGTTTATCCATCCAGGTAAAATTCATTTTCCCGTTCGGAAAAGACAATGTCGATGTCCCCACTTTAACAACGATCCTTTTCCTGTTCTTCAATCCCTTTCTTGACGCTGTCATGAATATCTCTCCTCAATGATTAATCTTTAAGTAATTTCCCCAGGGCATCTTCCGCCTGTTTAAAGGGAAAAGCTTCCACTCTCTTGTTCATTTTTTCCCTGATTTCACGAAGGCAGAGGCTGCCTATGCTTCCCTGGTGCGTATGAGCGGGACGGCCCGCAGGTTTGAAAGTCCCTTCACGGATCTGCCTTGCGACTTCCCCGTATGCTTCCCTGAAGGGCATGCCTCCTGTCACAAGCTCATTGACCCTGTCCACACTCGTTATATACCGGTAGACGGGGTCGTCCAGTATGTTTTTGCGCACCTCGATATGCCCGATCGCCCTGGCGGTAATCCGAAGACAAAGTGACAATTCGTCAAAGGCAGGAATAAGCGATTCCTTCAGCAACTGGAAATCCCTGTGGTATCCGCTGGGCAGGTTTGTGATCACCAGCTCGGTCTCATAAGCAAGGGAACGCAGGCGGTTGCATTTTCCCCGTATGAGTTCGAACACATCCGGGTTCTTTTTATGTGGCATGATGCTTGACCCCGTTGTGAATTCGTCGGCCAGCGTGAAAAAACCGTAATTCTGCCCCGTATAGGTACATATATCCAGGGCAAGACGGGAGAGGGTTCCGGCCACGGATGAAATGGCCTGCGCGGTGACTTTTTCCAGTTTCCCCCTCGACATCATGGCATGCATCACATTGTAACGCAGGGTCGCGAATCCGAGCAAACGGCCTGTCAGCTGCCGGTCAACCGGAACGGAAGTACCGAAGCCGGCTGCGGATCCGAGCGGATTCTGGTCGGCAATGCCATAGGCGGCATTCAACAGCAGCATATCGTCGCACAGATCCTCGGCAAAGGAGGCGAACCAGAGGCCGAAACTCGACGGCATGGCAACCTGGGAATGCGTATATCCGGGCATCAGAATATCCCTGTTCTGCTCGCTCAATCCACAAAGGATATCGAACAGTACCACGCTTTTTTCTACCACACTTCGGATCCCTTCCCTGACGAACAGATGCAGGTCTGTAAGTATCTGATCGTTCCTGGACCTCCCGGTATGTATTTTTTTCCCGGGATCCCCGAGCCTCTCGGTAAGGATCTTCTCAAGCTGGGAATGCACGTCCTCCACACCTTCTTCAATCGTGAATCTGTCATTTTCTATGTCTTTATAAATGCTTAGCAGCACCGGATACAATCCATTGTACTCATCCCGGGATAGTATACCTGCATCCCTGAGCATACGGGCATGCGCCATTGTGCCAAGCACATCGAACCGGGCCAGGGAAAGGTCCATTTCCCGGTCGCGTCCAACCGTGAATTTTTCTATTTCCTTATCGGTCGGGGTTCCTTTATCCCAAAGTTTCATACCAATTATAACCTTAAGTCCTGAAGCAATTCAACATATATTTCAATTCCTTTCCTGATCTCTTCTTTTTCAATGTACTCATCGGCCGTGTGCGAGCGGCCTGGGTCGCCGGGACCGATCTTCAAGGTCGGAAACGGCATCAGCGCCTGGTCTGACAGGGTCTTTGAACCATAGCTTTCAAGCCCCATTGCCCTGCCCTTTTTCACCACCGGATGGTCCTGCGGAATAAGCGAAGGCCTGAGGCGAAAGGAACGGGCTTCCGCCTTACTCGACAAATGCCTGCGGATCACTTCGAATACCTCTTCATTTGTGTAGCATTCATTGGTGCGGACATCCATGACAAATGTGCATGTATCCGGCACCACGTTATGCTGCTTCCCGGCGTTTATCCGGGTTACCTGCATGCTTACATCCCCCAGCCATTCAGAGGTCCTGTCAAAAGTATATTCACGTATCCATTCCAGGTCCTTTGCGCACTCATAGATCGCATTGACGCCGAGCCCGGATGCCGCATGTGCACTTTTCCCCGTAGCCTTGCAGTCGATCACGATCAATCCCTTTTCGGCGACGGCCATTCTCATCCCCGTAGGCTCTCCCACTATTCCCATCTCTATCCTGCCCAGTTCCCCTAGTATGGAAGCCACGCCGTTTCCCCCTGAGATTTCTTCTTCTGCGGTAGCCGCAAAAACCAGGTTAAACGGAAGGTCCGAAAACTGCCTGAAATATAAAAAACAAGCCAGAAGCGATACCAGGGAGCCCCCGGCATCATTGCTTCCCAGTCCGAAAATCCGGTCATGGCCGGTCCCCGGGTCAAAAGGATCCCGCCTCCACCCTTCCACAGGCCGTACGGTATCCAGGTGGGAATTCATCAGTACGGTCGGCCGGGTGCCGGATATGCTGTGCCTGGCCCAGACATTGCAACGGTTGCGGAAGCATTCCGCCCCCCTTCCGGAAAGGGCCTTTTCCACAAGGTCCGCAACGCCGGTTTCCTCCCTGCTGAAGGAAGGTATCGCTATTAATTCGGACAACAATCCCAGTGCCATATCCTGGTATGTTTCAATCTGCTTCAATCCTTCAAATGGATTATTTCAGCCTCTCTATTTCGTTGTAGGAAGTCACGATCCCCTTGATCACGGCAGAGCTGAGCCCGTTGTGCTCCATTTCATTCAGTCCTGCAATCGTACAGCCACGGGGCGTGGTGACCTTGTCTATCTCTTCTTCCGGATGAGTGCCTCCCTTCAACATAAGGGAAGCGGCTCCCCTGGCGGTCTGTGCGGCAATGACCTGTGCCTGGTCGGCATGGAACCCGACCTGTATCCCCCCCTGGGATGCGGCACGGATATATCTCAGAAAATAAGCGATGCCGCATGCTCCGAGGATGGTGGCAGCAGACATCAGCTGCTCGCCGATCACCATGGTTGTTCCAAGCTGGTCAAAAATCTCTCTGACCTTCTCCACAACACCGTTGTCACTGCTTTCCGTTGCAATGCAGGTCATGGACTCACGGATGGCAATGGCCGTATTGGGCATCACTCTGACAACAGGCACTTCCTTTC
>CAYOPZ010000037.1:0-31424 GCA_964406005.1 uncultured Bacteroidaceae bacterium | reverse complement strand
TGAAGAGCAGCATTAAGTTTTACGCAGTAAAATTTGCCGGCTGCGGTTTCACAGGATATGATCAGGTATTAATTATCATTATTTAATTCTTTTAATGACTCTCAGTTTATGGGAATACGATCCACGTGCCTTGTCATAAATGCCCTGGTGGTCGATGGGATCGATGCGCACATGACCCGACGCATGAAGCACACGGCCCCGGTCAAGCAAAACACCTGTATGCACGATCTCGCCGTTTTCGTCGTCGAAGAACACGAGGTCGCCGGGAGCCGATTCCACGAGCATATTCACTGTTTTTCCTTCCTTATGCTGTTCTGCGGTATCTCTTTCAATCGTGATCCCCATGATGCGGAACAGGGTTTGCACCAGGCCGGAACAATCCGTTCCGAATGTGGATTTACCTCCCCATAAATAAGGACTGTTGAGAAATTGCCCTGCAAGGGTTTCAAGGTTTGCCTTGAAATCACCTGTGAGCGCCTTACAGGGTCGTTCCATTGTGTACCAGTCTCCGGTAAAAATCCTCGTATCGTCATGCGGATCAAGGTACAGTGTGCTGCCGGCGGGTATTACCAGGTCAGGCGCCGACGATACCGGCCTGAGCGTTGCCATTCTCCGGTTCAGTATGACAGGCACGCACCGGTCGAGAATGCCGGAGGATTCCACTGACAGATTGCATGACAGGGAATTGTCTATCCATCCCTTGTAATCATCATAGTGGTTCCTTACCAGGGTCCATGACCCGGGACCATTTTCAAGTACGTCAAATGTCTCTCCAAAAAGCAATTGTGATGTCATCTCACTGGAATTTGACGGATCTTTTCGAACCGGGATATAGGCCCCGCATGTAATTCCCTTCTTCATTGCGGAAGGAATAAAGTACTTAAATATAAAAAATCTTTTTTTGTACTTTTGACAAAATTTCGGAGGATGAAGGCCTCAATCAATTACAAGACAATTTCCCTTTTTGTTTTCAGCACACTGGTTATTATACTTTTGTTTCCGAGAGAAGGACGATTTCGTTTTGAATTTCAGAAAGGCAAGCCCTGGTTGCATGACCAATACTTTGCGCCCTTCGATTTTCCGATTTACAAGTCTGAAGAGGAAGTATCCGCCGAGAGAGACAGCATCCTGAAGGAATTCAAACCCTACTTTGTGTTTAACCGTGAAATTGTCACACAGCAGCTGGACCGGTTCCAGAATGTATTTGAGCAGCAGTGGGCTTCCTATCTGGAGGAAACGGATTCTGCCGATGAGGTGCGGAATAACGGAACGGAACAGATGCGGGTGGATTATGCAGGCTTTGCCAATGACCTGCTGAATTTTGTATACACAAAGGGCATCATCGGAAGTGAAGATGTCCTGGAAAGGGTGAACAACCAGGACCTGACAATCGTTATTGTGGAGGATCAGTTCGCGGAAGAACGGGATTATGAGGAGGTTTTTACGCAGAAACAGGCCTACGAGTATGTGCTTTCAAGGATATCACAGTATGCCGACAGCCTTTACAGGCAGGAGGATATTGAATTTTTCAGATCATTGAATCTCAATGAATTCATAGTTCCAAATCTCTATTACGATGAAGCTGCCTCCACCCAGGCGAAAAATGAATTGATCGAACAGATTTCCCTGACAAGGGGGATGGTTCAGACCGGAGAGAGGATCATTTCGAGGGGGGAGCTTGTAAACGGGGAGAAATTCCGTATCCTCGAATCATTGAAAATGGAATATGAAAAAAATCTTGGTTTTACAGGTCAATTTAATTTCATATTCCTGGGCAAGATTCTGCTGGTGATCATTTCCATGATCCTGCTGTACATGTTCCTGTACAATTTCCGGAATCAGATCCTTCAGTCCCTTCCCGAAGTTACTTTCATTTTACTGCTGGTATTGATTATGGCTGCTGTCTCAAGCGTTACCCTGCATTATGACCTGCTGAGCCTTTACCTGCTTCCCTTTGCCATTGTTCCGATTATGATCCGGACATTCTTCGATGCCAGACTTGCCCTGTTCATCCATATCATAATATTGCTGATCGTGGGATTCTGGGCCCCGAACAGCTTCGAATTCATTTTCCTGAACCTGGTTGCCGGCATTGTGGCCATTTTCAGCCTGACAAACTCTTACCGGAGAGGTATATTGTTCTTAACCGCCGTGCTTATAATTGTTTCCTATTCTGCGGTATATTTCGCATTTTCCATGACACAGGAAGGCAACCTCGCAAGCGTTGACTACAAGATTTTTCCCTGGTTTGCCGGGAACGGATTATTGATCCTCAGTGCATATCCGTTGATTTTTATTTTCGAGAAAACCTTCAATTTTATTTCCGATTCAACCCTGATCGAGTTATCGGATACCAATCAGCCCCTGCTGCGTGAACTTTCGGAAAAAGCGCCCGGCACATTCCAGCACAGCCTCCAGGTGGCCAACCTGGCCGAAGAAGCGATTTTCCAGATCGGGGGCAATCCGCTTCTTATAAGAACCGGTGCGCTTTACCATGACATAGGTAAAATGAAGAATCCACTGTATTATGTTGAAAACCAGAGCATGGATTACAATCCCCATGATAAGCTGGAGTTTGAGGAAAGTGCCAGGATCATCATCGATCATGTCAGCAGGGGTGTCGAGATAGCGAAAAAGCACAGGCTGCCGGATCCGGTCGTAGATTTTATAAAAACACATCACGGCACCTCCGTGGTACAGTATTTCTACAGGTCTTTTCTGAAGAAGTTTCCTGAGGATTCGGCAGACCTTGATAAATTCACCTACCCCGGACCAAGACCGTTTTCGAGAGAAATGGCCGTGCTTATGATGGCGGATTCCATCGAAGCATCTTCCCGCAGCCTGAAAGCAAAGAATGAAGAGAGTCTGAACAACCTGGTGGAACAGATCATTCAGCAACAGATTTCAGGGAAGCAATATGACAATTCGGACATTACATTCCGGGATATCAGCAGGATCAAGGAGATCTTCCTGCAAAAATTGCTCAATATTTACCATGTGAGAATAGAATACCCCGAGTAGGGAATTCATAAACGTGTATCAATGATTTCGATATCCGGATGTTCTTCCGGCCTGAATATAAAAGTGTTTTCGTCCGTTTTGACTTTCGGTTTGTAATCCCTGACGATCACAGTATGGTTCACGCCATTCTTGCCAAAGGCTTCTGCTGAATGCAGTCTTGAATCATCGCTCCCGATCAGCAGTTTTATGGTATGGTAGCTTCCGTCAAGGTTCTCGGGGTACAGGTTTATTTCATAATATCGTTGATCCTCGTATTCGATCTCACCTTTGAGCTGGTATTTGAAGTTTTCCCGGTAGAATGTAAAAAGATCAGCAGGGTTGGACATAAAGAAGTCTTCATCCCCGCTTGCCTCATCCGCATTGCTGATGTAAACTTCTCCTGCGATTGTCAGATGGTTCCATACCGTGGTGCCGTCACAGTACACATCCGCCTCCCCGAACCTCAGCCGGAATTTTTCCCTGTCCAGGATGAGAGAGCCGGATTCTTCCTGTTTCTGGTTATCGGGGAGGGATTCATAAATATAATCAAAGCGGATCTGCAGGGGGTAATCTCCGGTGGCCTTTCGTGAAAACCTGTCCAGGATTTTTTTTGCCTCAGGATCCTTCTCCAGCTGACCGGATACCGGAAGGGCCACCAGCAGAATGGGCAGAAGGAGCAAACCTTTTTTCATCGGATTAAGGATTTTGGTAATTATCGTCCAAAAACTGTTCCAGGCTGATCAGGTCCTTGATCATTACCTGGCGTGCCTTGCTCCCTTCATAGGGGCCGACAATGCCGGCAGATTCGAGCTGGTCGATGATCCTCCCCGCCCGGTTATATCCGATGGAAAATTTGCGCTGGATGAGTGATGTGGAGCCCTGCTGGTATTCGACCACCAGCCTGGCGGCCTTTTCGAAGAGCTCATCTTTTTCACCGGTATCGAATTCATCCATTTCACCCGCACTTTCACCGATGTATTCCGGCAGCAGATGAGCGCTCGAGTAGGATTGCTGGGTACTGATGTATTGTGTTATGCGTTCAATTTCGGGGGCGTCAATGAATGCGCACTGCAGCCGTATCATATCACTGCCAACGGAAATGAGCATATCTCCACGGCCCACGAGCTGGTTCGCCCCCGGACTGTCAAGAATGGTTCTTGAATCCATCATTGAGGTGACCTTGTAAGCGATCCTTACGGGAAAATTGGCTTTGATGGACCCGGTGATGATATTTGTGCTTGGCCTTTGTGTTGCTATGACCAGGTGGATCCCGATGGCTCTTGCAAGCTGGGCGAGCCGGGCAAGGGGAGTTTCAATCTCCCTTCCTGCCGTCATGATCAGGTCGGCAAATTCATCCACGATCACAACGATATAAGGCATATACCGGTGTCCTTCTTTCGGATTCAGCCTGCGAGCGATAAATTTTTCGTTGTATTCCTTTATATTTCTTACCTGGGCGGATTTAAAAAGGTTATACCGGCTGTCCATTTCAATGGTAAGGGAATTCAGTGTCCGGATGACATCCTGTGTGTCGGTTACTATGGGATCCTCGGCATCGGGAAGTTTGGCCAGGAAATGCTTTTCGATAAGTGCATAAAGCGTCAGTTCGACTTTTTTTGGATCGATCAGCACGAACTTGAGCTGGGCAGGATGTTTCCGATAGAGCAGTGATGCAATAATGGCATTCAGCCCCACGGACTTCCCCTGACCAGTTGCACCTGCAATCAGGAGATGAGGCATTTTTCTGAGCTCCACTACAAAGGTTTCGTTTGAAATTGTTTTTCCGAGACCTATGGCCAGCTCGAATTTGGATTCCTGGAATTTTTTCGAAGCTATGATGGATCGCATGGATACGATCTCGGGTCTGCGGTTGGGGACTTCAATACCGATTGTCCCCCGTCCCGGTATGGGCGCGATGATCCTGATTCCCAGGGCGGAGAGGCTGAGTGCGATGTCATCTTCAAGATTCTTGATCTTCGAGATCCGGATCCCCGGTGCAGGTACGATCTCATACAGTGTAACCGTAGGTCCTATGGTGGCCTTGATCTTATCAATTTGTATTTTGTAATTGCCCAGGGTTTCCACGATCCTGTTTTTATTGCTGATCAGTTCTTCCTCACTGACCACAGAATTCCCTGATTTGTGCTCTTCAAGCAGATCGAGGGGAGGCAGCCTGTAATTCGAGAGATCAAGGGTAGGATCATAGTTTTCCTGCAGGGATTCATCGCCGGCGTTGACATATTCTCCGTTACCTGCTTTCTCCACAGTCATTTCAATGCCGTTTGCCTCCTGGTATTCTTCCTCTGCGGACCTGCCTTCATCGGGCACTTCACTGTCCGGTTCATTTTTGACCAATTGAGGGTGCTCACCTTCTTTTTCAGTTTCCTGTTCTTCCTGCTCTCCGGAAAGGACCGGATCTTCCCTTGTGCCGGGCCTGAAAACGCCCCTGACGCGGGAAAACGCCGGATTGAAATAGTAAAGTATAAATGCCAGCCCCAGCACGGACAGAAGCAGTGCCGTTCCGGTTTTGCCCAGGATTGCCGTTATCCATTCGTTCAGAAAAAATCCATGGCTGCCACCCGGACCGCTGCCCAGGAAACCCCCGCCATCTCCGAAAATGAATGACAGAAGGACAGACATCAGGATGGTTCCTGTAAGACAGATAAGGGTTGTTTTTCCTGCCTTGAATGCGCGGATATTCACGAGCCTGAGCCCGAAAACGAAAAGAATCAGGGGCAGTATGAACGAGGCGACACCGAACCAGTGATTGATGAATTTATTGGCCAGGAAAGCTCCGAATTTCCCTCCCCAGTTCTCGACAACCACCTCGGGTCCCGAGAACACCCTTGACCATTCAAAGCTCTGATCGGTTTTCCAGGTGAAGAAATAGGAAATAAATACCAGGTACAGGTACAGCGTGAAAAGAATGAAAAAAATACCGAAGGTAAGCCTGAACCTCTCGTCCTTCAGGAATCCCGGTGAACTTTGTTGTTTTGTTTTCTTTTTGCTCATCATCGATCAGCGTTCAGTCACTACAGCTCATGCAGATGTTCCAATTTAAAAAGATATTAAAATCGCGTGTATTAATCTACCAGGGCACGAATTATTTTTTCCATCTCAAATTTAGTGACAGGGCTGTAATTCCCGGGAGGTTTAAATCCTGTTTCGTCAATTTTCACAGGTTTAAATTTTGTCGCTACCACATGCATGGAAATATCTCCGAGAAGTGTGTCAAATTCAAGCATGACGCCGGGGACCTCGCTGAAAGGAGTGTTGACATTGGGATTGTCAAGGGGTATGTCATGGGTATACCATATATCAAACGGCTTGATTCCGTCATCCGGAAAGCTGGCGATCGCATGATTGCAGGTGAATCCTGCAATCACCCTTGTTTTGTCAGTAAATTCAAGCCGCATTCCCTCCAGTCTGCCGAAACAGCAGGTGGGTTCTTTCCTCTTCCCCTCATAGATGTATTTTCTGTCAATGAATTTAACGTAGGTTATAATCCTGGAGTCATTGAGATCCGAAACATTCACAAGATTGAAAAAGCCGAGTCCTCCTTCAATGGAATTCCGGGTTCTGTTATCCTTGAATTCCATATTCATTTGCTTTGGGAGCAGGTTGGAAGAATAACCGCCAATCCTGTCATCCTGATAGGTAATATCGAATTCAATTCTTCCTTCCGAAAGCGTTGAATCGGTCTTCTTTTTACAACCGGTAAACAGAATGATCAGGAAAAGCGGTGCCAGGTATTTGGACGGAGGCGTATACACAATTCCATAAAAATATAAAAAGGTTTGGAACTTTTTAAAAGTTCCAAACCTTTTCTACCTTTAATCGTTTTCTAAATCACTATCAAATGTCACTGGATTTGCAAAACAGGAGCTTTCTGAAATTGCTGGATTTTACACCTCAGGAAATTCAGTATCTGCTCCGGCTTTCGTCCGGTCTGAAAAAGGCCAAATATGAAAAAACCGAGGTGAAAAGGCTGACCGGAAAAAACATTGCCCTGATCTTTGAGAAATCTTCCACAAGGACAAGGTGTGCATTTGAGGTGGCTGCATATGACCAGGGAGCCAGGATTACTTACCTCGGGCCAACAGGTTCCCAGATAGGGCATAAGGAATCCATGAAGGATACTGCAAGGGTGCTGGGAAGAATGTATGATGGAATTGAATACAGGGGTTTCGGCCAGGAGCGGGTTGAAGAGCTTGCAGCATATGCCGGGGTACCGGTATGGAATGGGCTGACGGACGAATTCCATCCCACCCAGGTGCTTGCAGATCTGTTGACCATGCAGGAACATAATCCGAAGCCCCTGGATGAAATATGTCTCTGTTACCTGGGGGATGCCCGGAATAATATGGGGAACTCACTTATGGTAGGTGCCGCAAAGACAGGCATGGATTTCAGGGCCGCTGCACCGGCAGCCTGCCAGCCCGATCAGGATCTGGTAAAACAGGCAAGGGAGATTGCAGAGGGTACCGGTGGACGGATCCTTATCACGGAGGATACAGAAAGTGCTGTCAAAGGTGCTGATTTCCTGTATACGGATGTATGGGTTTCAATGGGGGAATCCCCTGATGCATGGAATGAACGAATTCAATTGCTGCAAAACTACAGGGTTGATACGCAGGTAATGAAACTGACGGGCAACCCGGATGTGAAATTCCTGCACTGTCTCCCTTCCTTTCATAACCGCGATACCGGTGTGGGAGAGGAGATATACCGGAAGTTTGGCATTGAGGCAATGGAAGTCAGCGACGAAGTTTTTGAATCTGATGCATCTGTTGTTTTTGATGAATCGGAAAACCGTGTGCACACCATAAAAGCCGTAATGGTTGCTACATTGGTGGGTTGCTAGACGCATTTCTTGTTTCCCCGGCAGAAAGATTTTATCCTTTTTACTATTGACAATTTGGTACATTTATACGTAACTTGTATGTATTTACAAACCAGCATTTTCAAAATGACACTTTATGTTGGTAATATTCCATACGCGGTGAAGGAAGAGGAACTGAAGGAAATTTTCAAGGAATATGGTACCGTGTTAAGCCTCAAGATCATTACGGATAAATATACCGGACGGTCTAAAGGATTTGGTTTTGTTGAGATGGAAAATGACGAACAGGAAGAACTGGCTGTCAGGGAATGCAACAGGAGAGAGATCCAGGAACGGAATCTCGTGGTTGCCAAAGCCCATTCAAAAAAAGGTTACAACGAACATTAGCCGGTATATAAAGCCTATCTAAACTATAAGTTCCTTTACAAAGTAGTAGGTCATTGCGATGGACGCTGCCAGCTTGAGGCCGATCCCCATCATCAATCCCAGAAGTGAACCAAGTCCGGCGTGAAAAGCCTGTGAAGTTTCTTTTCCTGTAATTGCTTCCCCGATCACAGCCCCGGCGAAAGGCCCGATGATGATGCCCAGGGGAGGCAGGAAAATGAGTCCGAGGACAAGCCCTATTGCCGCCCCCCACATTCCGGCTTTGGAGCCCCCGAATTTTTTCGTTCCCCAGACCGGGACGACATAATCCAGTATGGTTACGATAACGGCAATGCACCCGAACATGAGCAGGAATTCAAAACTGAAATCCGCAGATTTTGAAAAATGAAGCAGGAGGAGCCCGGCAAAACTCAATGGCGGTCCGGGTATAACAGGCAGTATGCAGCCGATGAGACCGGTTATCATCAAAAGGCTTCCACCGGCAAGGAGCAGGAAATCAGCCATCTTTTAGGATTAATTCATATAAGAAATAAATTACCCGACTCCGAAGATATCGTCGAAAGCAACGTATATGGAACAATAAGTCAGAGGGATGGTGAACAGGAGTCCCACGAGGAATACCAGGGCACCGGCTATATTGATCAGGACCAAAAGGAGAATAAATCCGAAAATATTCCACCATTTTCTGGTGATCAGCCTCCGGCTGTATTCCATTCCATCCCAGAATTCCGTTTTCCCGAAGACGATGAATAAGGGGGCAAATGTGTATGCCACTGCAAGATAGATACCCGGAATGAGCAGGGCGATGAATCCAAGAACGATGAATATCCCCGATATCAGTGAATAAAGCAGAAGAGGAACGAAAAAATCGAAGCCCTTGAAAAAGGTACCGAAATCATACGGTTCTTTCTTGTCGACCTTGTGTGCAACGATGTAAAATCCGGCAATCAGGGGACCCGATACAAGTACGGAACCAAAGGGGATAACGGCTGAAATACCGCTGATCAGGAGCATGATCACCGTGTAGCCGATAAACATACCCATATCCTCCTGGAATATATCCCAGCCCTTTCGGATATAGCTTCCGGCATCGGTCTGGAAACCCTGTTGGATAAGACGTTCTGTTTTTTCCTTGATATTGCTGATGATTTCCATATCAGAATCTTTATGGACTGAATTTACAATAATTCTTTTAAAAATCTGTTTTGAAATTTGGAAGATTGACTCAAAAACGGAGATTTTATAAATTGACTTTTGAAAGCGGCACGGTCATGGAGGGCGAAAACATCTATAATAAAATCCGGGAGATCTTTGGAAAGGTGCCGGGCAGCTTCAATATTCTGGAGGAGCAGATCGATATTGATCTTCAGATGACTTATTTCGAGGTTTCCGGGGAGGTCAAGGTAGGACTGGACGAATCGGAGGTCATGAGGGAAAAGGATGAGATATTCAATCCTGACAGGGATAAAAGAGAGAAAAGAATATTGTTTGCCAAACTTGCATCTCTTGAAAATGTGGAAGCATACCGCCAGATTGAGAAATACCTGAAAGAAAAGGACCCTGAGTTGAAAAACTGGGCCATTCTTGCATTGCAGGAGAGCAGGATGCTGCTGGAAAGCAAGCTGCTGGAAGAGAATCAGGTGTTTATTTCGACCGGACTGGGAGGCAAGGGTTCCAGGCTGCGCTATTTTGTAGTCCTGATCCATAAGAATGGAGCTGCGCTAAATAAATTACAGAGGAAGGTCGTCAGGAATGAGTTTCTGCTTATGCTGAAGAAATATGATTCTGAAATTGAGGAAATCCGGTTTAAGGGAACTTACACGACCCTGCTTGTCATTATACCTTTGAAGATGCCCCTGCAGGATGTATTCAGGGAAGCGATCCGGGAGTGCAACCAGTATGGTGATTTCCTGAAGGACAATTTCATTATAACCAATGTTCGCAGGCTGGACGGGGAAGAAATCTCGAGCTTTTTGAACAGGCAGGAACAGACACATTCATAATCATGTCAGAAACCGTAAATATTGCCGTACAGGTTATTCCGTTTTCCAGGAAAAAGGAACTGTACGATCTTGTGGATGAAGCGATAGAAGTCATTGAAGCATCAGGCCTCACATACAGGGTCTGTCCGTTCGAAACCGTTATGGAAGGAAATTATGACCGGAT
Organism: uncultured Bacteroidaceae bacterium; assembly: GCA_964406005.1. GTDB lineage: Bacteria > Bacteroidota > Bacteroidia > Bacteroidales > SM23-62 > CAYOPZ01. The sequence continues at coordinate 21,031 of CAYOPZ010000037.1, read as the reverse complement.
CATGGAAGTGATCAGATTGTGCCAGGAAAGATGTTTTGACAAGGGTGCTGATGAGATCCTGGTTAACATCAGGATACAGAACCGCAAAAGAGGCTCCGTTACAATACAGGAAAAAATGAAAAAATATGAGTAATCGAAGCAGGTAAACCCCTCTCAGCTTTCCTTCTTGTCTTCAAGGTCTTCAAATTTCACGTCTGAAAAGTTTTCAGCAATGGGTTCTCCTACTTCTTCTTCCTTGCCGGATTCCGGTTTTTCCTTCTCATCGGTATCTTCCCCGTCTGAGGCCTTTTCAGCAGTGTTTTCCACCGTACTGTTCTCATCGCCTGCTTCCACCTCCGCTTCGGCAGGCACTTCCTGATCGAGAACTTCAGGGGCATTGGCTTTGATGTATTCAATCACCTCCGAAAGGCCCTCCGTGAATTTGTCAAAATCCTCTTTATACAAAAAGATTTTGTGTTTTTCAAAATAGAATCTGCCATCCCTGTTGAACCGTTTTTTGCTTTCGGTCAGGGTAAGATAGTAATCGTTCCTCCTGGTCGTCTTCACATCGAAGAAGTATGTTCTTTTACCAGCACGCACTGATTTCGAAAAAATTTCTTCCCTCTCTGTCCTGACAACCTCATCATTTTTTTCGGTTCCGTCTGCCATCACACTAGATTTTTATTTAGAAATTGGTTTGACTATCAAAAATAGAAAATAATTTTAGAAATCTGCAAATAATCAATTGATTCATTGTGCGTAAGGATATTATTCACTTATTTTGTTTCCGGGTATAAAATAAGGGTTCTTACATATTGATGTTCAGCAGGAGGTTACTCAGAGTTAAGGTTTTACAGATCTTGTATGCCTATCATAAAGTGCAGGGGAAAACCTATAAGAGCACTGAAAATGATCTCTTGCACAGCATTGAGAGATCTTACGATTTGTACCACCTCCTTATGCTGCTTATTCTGGATGTGGAGGATTATGCCGAATCCAGGATTAAACATGCAAAACAGAAACGAATCCCCACTCAGGAAGACTTGTGCCCTAATACCCGGTTTGTGGATAACCGGCTTATCCTGCAGCTGAGGAAGAACAGGCAGTTCAATTCACATCTCGAAAAACATCCTTTGAGCTGGGTTCAGTATCCTGAAATTGTCCGAAATCTCTATAATCAAATCCTTGATTCAGATCTCTATGCATCTTATATGAGTAACCCGCAAACTTCCTATAAGGAGGATAAGAAATTCATCGAGCGGATCTACACGGAGATTGTGATGAACTTTGAGGAACTTTATATAAACCTGGAGGAACAGAGCATTTTCTGGGCTGACGATGTGGACTTTATCATTAAAATGATTGTAAGGACGCTCAGAAGGTTTTCCCCGGATCAGGATGAGGGGGGAAGCATAATGCCCATGTTCAATGAAAACAGTGATCTGACTTATGCGAAGAAACTGTTGCGGGCGACCATAAGAAATGAGGATCGTTGTCTCGAACTGATCAGGGTTTCGGCAAACAACTGGGAGCTGGATCGCATTGCTTTTACAGACAGCCTTATACTCCAGCTTGCAATATCCGAAGCCATGGAGTTTCCATCCATACCGGTCAAGGTTACCATCAACGAATTTATCGAGATCGCAAAACTTTACAGTACCCATAAAAGCAGCCAGTTTATTAACGGAATACTCGATCATGTAATCAATGGATTGAGAAAGGATGGGAAGATCGTTAAAACAGGTCGTGGATTGATCGGAGAAACATGATTTATGTGCTTTTGGGCATGAATGAAAATTATTGTTACTTTGCACTTTCTGAAAAGTTTATGAAGAAGGTGAAAACATATCTCCTTCCGGTTGTTTTTTCAGTTATGGTATCATGCGGAGGAGGAAACACGGAAGAATCCGTACCGGATACTGTTCCCGGGGGAGATGCGGAAATAAGTTTTGAAACAACAGTCCATGACCTGGGTACAATTGTGCAGGGAGAAACGGTAGGATATAATTTCAGATTTATCAATGAGGGGAAGGCCGCCCTGGTGATTTATGAAGCCAGCGCAAGCTGTGGCTGCACGGTTCCCAGCTACAGCAGAAAGCCCATCGATCCGGGTAAATCCGGGTCCATTGAAGTTGTATTTGACTCTGCCGGCAGGATAGGCAGGCAAAATAAAACGGTTACGATCCGAACCAATTCCAGCCCGGCTACGGTCCTCCTGACCATTACGGCGGATGTGATCAGATCCGAATCCTAATTTAAATTAATTGTAGTGAGATGAGTAATATTATGTTGATCTTCCTGATGCCTCAGTCACCGGATGGCAATCCGATGCCATCTTTTATATTTCTTTTATTGATCATTGTGGTATTCTACATGTTCATGATCAGGCCTCAGATGAAAAGGCAAAAAGATCTTAAGAATTACAGGGAGAACCTGAGCAAGGGCGATAAAATCGTAACCACGGGCGGAATATACGGGAAAGTAATGGATATAAAGGAGCAGACGATTACCATGGAAATTGCGGAAAACGTCCGGATTAAAATCGATAAGAACGCTGTCCTGAAGGATAATACAGAGCTGGCGAATCCGAAATAAGTCCCTTTAGTGCATGCCAGACAATACTGCCCGGAAAACCAGGCTGATTGATTTCATCAGTCGTCTTGGCAGGGGTTCGGTCCGGAAAAAGACCACCCTTAACAAAAAGGTATTGATTTTTTCCTTTTTCCTTTTGTTGTCCATTCTGTTCTGGTTTCTGACAGCACTGAACAAGCAATACACAACCTCCATTGCATATCCTGTAAGATATACACGGTTTCCGGAAGATAAGGTGCTTGTCAACGATATCCCTGACCGGCTTGAACTCACTGTCAATGCAAGCGGTTTTACATTGTTGAGATATCACTGGAGGTCCCGTATAGCACCCATCATTTTCGATGTCAATTCATTTTCCCTGAATACCCTGCGAGACGACCCGTCCACCCTGTATATATTGTCGGCCTATGCGAAGGATCGGATTGCACAACAACTCTCAAGCGAGATACAGATCCTGGACATAAGCCCGGATTCCCTCATATTCCAGTTTGCGGATCGAATAGAAAAACAGGTTCCCGTGATGGTGGACCTGGACCTTGGATTCGAAAAACAGTTTATGCAGGTCGGACCTTTCAGTATTCAACCTGACACTGTGCTGATATCCGGCCCCCGGGTGATACTGGATACCATCATGGAAGTGACTACCGTAAGAGCGAGTGTAAACAATATAAATGAATCATTTGAAAAGGAATTTGAGCTGCTTGGGATCAACCGGGTGGATATGGAGCCTTCAGAGGTTAAGGTGCGGGTTCCTGTAGAGCAATCCACCGAAGCCAGCCTGAAAGTCCCTATTGAAGTGGTCCACCTGCCGGATTCGCTTGTATTAAGGGCATTCCCGGCAGAAGTTACGGTCAGCTTCCAGGTGGGATTGAGCACTTATGAAAGCATAAATGAACACTTTTTCCGGGCCGTCATTGACTATTCGGAGTCGGGCAACATGCTAGGCAACAAAATGCAGGTGAAGCTGACAAAAATGCCCGAATATATACAATCGGTTAATTTTACTCCCAAGACGGTCGACTATATCCTCGAAAGATAATGTTGGCAGTGGGTGTTACAGGTGGTATTGGCAGCGGGAAATCACTGGTATGTGATGTTTTTCGCAGCCTGCATATACCTGTTTACCAGGCTGATCAGGAAGCCAGGCGGATCATGGTGGAACATCGGGAGATCCGGATGGAGATTATCCGGTACTTCGGGGAGGAAGCCATTTCAGGAACATCCTTGAACAGGTCTTTTCTGGCTGCCCGGATTTTCCCGGATGCGCAGGCCCGGACCTTTTTGAATGCGCTTGTACATCCCGCTGTGAGGGAAGATTTTAAGGTCTGGGCCGGAAATCGGAAAAATGTACCTTACGTTATCGAGGAAGCTGCCCTGTTGTTTGAATCGAACGCATACCGGGAGCTGGATATAACGGTCCTGGTTACCGCCCCGCTTGAAATGAGGATAGCAAGAATCAAGGCAAGGGATAAACTGAAACACCGGGAAATCCTCGCCCGCATGAACAGCCAGATGAAACCCGAGGCAGCAGGGAAACTGGCCGATTATATCATACGGAATGATGAACAGCGTTTTATCCTGCCCCAGGTTCTGGAAATTCATCAAAATATTGTTATGAATGATTAAATTGAGAAATTGATATTTCGATGCTTATCAAAGGATTGTTATATTTGGAAAACTGAAAAATGGAGGTATGGCGAAATATGGCAAGTGGATAGGAGGGGGCCTCGGTTGGGCCCTGCTGGGGCCACTGGGAGGAGTACTGGGTTTTGTCGTGGGATCCATGTTTGACCGATCCGACGTTGAGCAGAGGGTCTTCACGGGAACAACTCATGGAGATTTTACCATGAGCCTGCTGGTGCTGGTGGCTGCTGTCATGAAGGCGGACGGAAGGGTAGTTAAATCGGAACTGGAATATGTGAAACGTTATTTCAGCCAGAGTTTCGGACCGGCTGCATCGCAGGAAGCCATGCTCTACCTCAGAGACCTGTTAAAACAGTCGATTCCGTTGCGCGATGTATCCGTCCAGATCAGAGGCAGGCTGGATCATGCATCCAGGCTTCAACTCCTTCATTTTCTGTTCGGCGTTTCGCAGGCAGACGGGAGGGTGCATCCGGAGGAAATAAGGGTGATCGAACAGATCGCAGGCCATTTGGGTATCGGTGCGAAGGAACTCGGATCCATTAAATCGATGTTTATTGACGATACGGATTCCGCATATAAAATCCTTGAAATTGAAGCATCCGCCAATGATGATGAGGTGAAAAAAGCATATCGCAGAATGGCAAATAAGTATCATCCCGACAAGGTGGCTTACCTGGGAGAGGAGATCCGGAAAGCCGCCGGTGAAAAATTCAGAAAGGTGCAGGATGCATACGACAGGATTAAAAAGGAACGGGGAATGAATTAAATCAACTATTCAAATAAACAATGGCCGGGAAAAAAGAAGCAAAAGAAGAAGACAGTTATCTCAAGGATATCATGGCGATCAGCGGACAGGGGGGCCTGTTCAGGTTTGTATCGCAGGGCAGGAACGGGATCATTGTTGAATCCATAGAAACCGGCAAGCGTATGCAGACTTTTACAACCATGAAGGTCAATGCCCTGGAGGACATAGTCATTTTTTCAGAGGAAGAGGACATAAAACTTGAAGAGGTTTTTTCAAGGATACATAAATATGAGAACGGCGCGGAAGCCATATCGCATAAGTCGGATCCCGGTGACCTGAAGGATTATTTTTCTGCCGTAATACCTGAGTATGACAGGGACAGGGTGTATGTTTCGGATATCAGGAAGGTTCTGAACTGGTACAACCTGCTGCATAAATACAAGATGCTGAAATCAGAGGAACCTGAAAAGGAGGTGAAAAAGACATCTGAAAAGGATCAGTCATAATCCTTGGCCCGGTCCCATATCTCGTTCATCTGGTCGAGGTTCATGTCTTTCAGGTTCTTCCCTTTTTCCAGGGTAATGGATTCAAGGTATTTGAAGCGTTTGATGAATTTCAAATTGGTTTTTTCAAGGGCCGTCTCCGGATCCACACCGTAAAGTCTCGCCGCGTTGATCATGGAAAAAAAAAGATCCCCGAATTCTTCTTCAACCCGGTCTGCATCATCATTTTTAATCTCTGTTTCCAGTTCGGCCAGTTCTTCCCTGACTTTATCCCATATCTGGCTTTTATCATCCCAGTCAAATCCTACTGCACGCACCTTTTCCTGTATGCGGCTGGCTTTAATCATGGCCGAAAGCGATGAAGGTACCCCTTCCAGGACGGTCCTGCCTTCCCGCATTTTCAATTCCTCCCAGTTCTTTTTTACATCGTCTGCATCGCTTACCTTGGTGTCGCCATAAATATGAGGATGCCTGTAGATGAGTTTCTGATTCAGGTAAGCGATGATTTCGCCGATGTCGTAATCTCCTGTTTCAGAACCGATCTGCGCATAAAAGACAATATGCAGCAACAGATCCCCCAGTTCTTTCTTGATGTTTTCAGGATCTTTTTCCAGGATGGCATCAGCCAGTTCATAGGTTTCTTCAATGGTAAGACTCCTGAGTGATTCATTTGTCTGTTTCCTGTCCCACGGACATTCCACCCGTAATTTTTTCATGATATTGAGCAATTCCTCAAATGCCTGTAATTTTTCCTCCATGCTGTACATACTTTGCTGGTTTAAATCATTTGTCTTTCACTTCTTGCCGCTTTCCAGGAATTTCACCCGGATCGTGGAATTTGTGGACAGGTTCAGAAGGTCCGCAGCATTACCTTGATTGATCGCGATTTCCAGGAGCCCTACGGAATTGAACAGGGCCAGGATCTCCCCTGCTGCAGTTTCACTATAGTAAGTATTGATCCGGGTGATCTTATAGTGATTGCTCTGTACATAAATTTCAAACGGGCGGTTTGACCCTACCCGGTCAAACAGGTCCCTGGTGATATTGGTGATGGCATTCCGGAAAGAATCTATGTAGATGACCGTACCCGTAATCACTGATTTGTCAATGGCTGCACGTATGGGTATCCATTTCTGGAATTCACTGACGGTTTTTCCGAGGGATTCGGCTTTCTCCCCATTGGCGATCCTGCTGGCAGTATCTGCAAAAACACTGAAACTCGTAAAGCTTTTCATTTCACCAGGGTATTTCAGCTGAATGATCCTGTCAGGTGCATCATTGAACATCAGGCCAAATACTCCATTATCTGCTCCGATGAAATAATGTTTCTTGTATTCGGCAAGCAGAAAGGGGATTTTTTCATCCCCTTCGGTATTGACACCTATGATATGGATGCTTCCTGCCGGAAAGTTGAAAAAGCAATTTCGCAGCACAAAAGCAGCCTGGGTGATGTTAAAGGCCTGTACCTGATGAGAGATGTCAACAACCTGGACCCCGGAGCATTGGCTGAGGATCTTTCCTTTGATGGCCCCTACATAGTAATCATTTGTATTCCAGTCGGTTGTGAGAGTGACAATGGTCATTTCGGGACTCTGATGACAGATGGAATAATTTATTGAAAACTGCGAAAAATCTGTTTAATTTGTAAAGACCAAAAGTAATCAATATTATGCATACTGAATGATCGAGAAGAAAATATATTTGGAAGGTGTGGACCCGGTAAAATTGTTTGGCATAAACAATAACAGGTTTAATGCGATCAGGACAAATTTTCCAAATTTAAAGATTATTTCAAGGGGCAGCGAACTGATTGTCAAAGGTGTGGAAAAAGAGATCGTTCAGTTTGAAGAAACCCTGAACCAGTTGATAGATTATCTGCAGCGAACCGATGATCCGCAGGAGCAGCATGTGAAAGAACTGTTGACGGGAAACGGAAAAGAGATTCTGGAGAACAACATGTCCGCGGGAAATGTCCTTCTGTATGGAGAAAGCGGGAATCCCATCAGGGCCAGAACGGTGAATCAGAAAGAACTTGTAAAACAATGTGAGGAGGATGACCTTATATTTGCAATCGGGCCTGCAGGCACAGGAAAGACATATACTGCCATTGCCCTGGCTGTAAGGGCATTAAAGCACAGGCAGGTAAAACGGATCATACTTACCAGGCCGGCAGTGGAAGCCGGGGAAAGACTGGGATTCCTTCCCGGTGATTATAAGGAAAAACTGGACCCTTACATGCAGCCCCTGTACGACGCATTGAATGATATGATTCCGTCGAAGAAACTGAGAGACTTCCTGGAGGATACTACCATACAGATCGCTCCGCTGGCTTTCATGCGGGGACGAACACTTGACAATGCATTTGTTATTCTTGATGAAGCCCAGAATGCTACCGTGAACCAGTTGAAAATGTTTCTGACGAGAATGGGGAAAAATGCGAAATTCATTGTAACCGGTGACATTACCCAGATCGACCTGCCGGATAAGAAAGATTCGGGTTTGTTGAAAACGGTCGACCTTCTGAAGACCATCGAGGGCATATCTCTCGTTTATTTTGACTCAAGGGATATCATCAGGCACAGGCTGGTGAAATACATTGTCGATGCGTATAAAGAAAGCCGCGGAAAAACATCAGGATAAACGAACCTTTCATACTGAAATATTTCATAATCAAATACATTACTTAATAAAATGGAAGAAGCTATCAAAGAAACCAATTATGGTTTTCCCGGCCTGAAAAGTCTGTATCACGGCAAGGTCAGGGATGTGTATAACATCGATGACCGGTATCTTGTAATGATCGTTTCCGACCGCATCTCTGCATTCGATGTCGTGCAGCCCCGTGGTATCCCGTACAAGGGGCAGGTACTGAACCAGATTGCCGATAAATTCCTGGACGCCACTACAGATATTGTTCCGAACTGGAAAATCGCATGCCCCGATCCCAACGTAATGGTAGGCCGGTTTGCCGAACCGATGAAAGTTGAAATGGTGATCCGCGGCTATCTGACCGGGCATGCCTGGCGTGAGTATAAAGCCGGAAAACGTACCCTCAGCGGTGTTCCCATGCCTGACGGGATGAAAGAGCACGACAGGTTTCCCGAACCCATCATAACACCGGCCACCAAGGCGGAAGAGGGCCATGACGAGGACATATCCAGGGAGAAGATCATTGGCAGAGGGATTGTCGGGGAGGAAGATTACAGGAAGATGGAAGAATACACCTGTAGGCTGTACCGGAAGGGAACGGAGATGGCCGCAGAGAAAGGCCTGATTCTTGTTGATACGAAATACGAATTCGGGAAGAAAGACGAAAAGATATACCTGATAGATGAGATACACACCCCCGATTCCTCACGTTATTTCTATGCTGACGGATATGAAGAAAGACAGGTAAAGGGAACGGGACAGAAACAACTTTCGAAGGAGTTTGTAAGGGAATGGCTGATGGATCATGATTTTCAGGGACTTGAGGGACAGGTGGTGCCGGAGATGCCGGATTCATTCGTGCAGGAAGTCACCGACAGGTATATCGAACTGTATGAGAAAATAACGGGAGAAAACTTTGTGAGAGGTGATTATACGGATATAATGAAAAGAATCGAGGACAATGTAAACCGGTTTCTCGGGTCTGTATGATGCGCAGGGTCTCATATCATGTGGTTTGTTTTGCCGTACTTCATACGGGCTGCATACTGACTGTTTTTCCCCAGGAACCGGAGTTTCAGGTACACCGCTCTGAGAACAAGGTCATTCTTTCAGGCCAGGTTTATTATATACATGTCGTAAAGGAGCGGGAATCCCTCGACGGAATATGTGAAGCATACAATGTAACCCGCAAGGTCATCGTTTCGGAGAATCCTGATGTCATGGCAGGACTGCGGGTGGGCATGGTGCTTAAGATCCCCGCGGAACCCGTTGTTAACGAATCCCTGGAGTCAAGGGATACTGCAGATTATTTCTACCATGAGATCAGACCGGGCGAAACCCTTTCCTTTCTGTCACGCAAATATGGCATTGATGTCATCGAGATTGAGAACCTGAATCCCGGGGTGGATTACTCGGAACTTCAGATCGGCCATAAAATTAAGATTCCCAGGCGAAAGGAACCCGGGGAGCAGGGATTTGGTGTGGAAGACTTTATTTACCATTACGTGAACCAGGGGCAAACACTGTACAGATTGTCCAGACTGTACAATGTCAGCATCGAGCAGATCAAGGAATTGAATCCCGAGCTCAGGTGGGGAGAGTTGAAATATGACCGGTACATCAAGATACCGAGACCTGCAGATACCATTCAATTTCAACAGGCGGGTGTCAATGAATTCCTTAAGGATACTCTTGCATGGGATTCCACTTACCGGTCCGCGGACACTGTCGGGGTACCGTTCTGGTCGGAAATCGATACCGGGAAGATCAGACCGCAGCCGGTGCCGGGTTCCATCAGGGTAGCCATCCTGCTTCCGTTGGAATTGCACAGGGAAGAGATCCGGGATACGGTTATGCAGGAAGAATCGGAGGGGGAAGAAGAAGCATTGATTCCTGAGGGTGAAGAAGAAGAAAGAATGACTGTGGACCCGAGGCTCGTACCCTATTTCGAATTTTACCAGGGCATATTGATCGCCCTTGACTCACTCCGGAAAGAGGGAATTCCGGTCACCCTGTTTGTCTACGATACGGACCGCAGCAGGCGGAGAACAAGAGAGATCCTGGCGCAAAGGGGAATGGAAGATATGGATCTGTTCATCGGTCCGGTGAATTTCTGGAACCTGGAAGTGGTGGCTGAATTTGCACGGGAAAAGCACATTCCTCTTATTGCCCCCTTTACAACCGATGAACAGATCGTAAAATACAACCCCTATGTCATTCAGATGACGCCTTACTATGAGATCGAGTTCAGGAGCTGGGCAGAGTACCTGTCGGACAATTATGAAAAAACCCTGATCCTTGTTCATTCCGGCGACAGCCTTGAATCCCGGAAAATTGAATTTCTCAAGAATGAGATATACCGCAGAATTTCAGAGAAAGCCGACCTGGCCGATGTGATTTTCAAAGATGTGATCTTCAATGACAGTGTGACCAGGGATATGAGCCAGGTACTCAACCAGGAAGAAGAAAACCTGGTCATTATTCCCTCAGATAATGAAGCCTATGTTAGTACCGTTATCAGTCCGCTGTATTATCTGCTCGGAGATTTTGACATTGAGGTTTCCGGAATGCCCCAGTGGAGCAGCTTCAGAAACATTGACCTGGAGTATTTTCATGATCTGAACACCAGTTATTATACTTCCTTTTATATGGATTACAAAGATCCCCGGCTTATGAATTTCATCACCAGGTTCAGGGATGTTTACGGAACAGAACCGTATAAGGTAAGACCCAGGGGATATAACCTGAGCGTTTACGGATTCGACATCATGTATAATTTTGTTTCTGCCTTTTCGGAGTATGGAAAGAGCCTGATCTACTATGCGGAAGACATGGAATCCCATCCCCTTCTCGGACCATATAAATTACAGAGAATCAACGATTTCGGAGGGCATGTGAATTCATATATCTCCATTGTCCGGTATCATCCGGATCTGAACATTGATAAGATCGAACTGGAAGACCGCCCGAATCAGTACAGGTACAGGAGGTATTTCCGTCTTTTCAGGGGTGAGTGATCCTTACCGCTGCCAATATAACAATCCGCTCAATTCGTTCTGCAGGATTTACGGCTCTGATCCGTTGTGATGAACTTCAGGACCGATTCGGAATCCGAGGCCGGATTCACGCTGTCATCCTTATAAATGAGCTTTCCGTTCGCATCGATCACGAATGTCCACCTGGAAGCAGTAACGCCTCGTGTAAGCTGAAGGAGTGTCCCGTCCACTTCCATTTCAATTGTGCTGCCTTCCCCTGTGGGAACACCGAATATCTCGGCGATTTTACCGTCGGGATCAGATAATAATTTAAAATTCAGGTTATTATGTTCCTTGAATTTCATAAGGTTTTCCTGCTCATCGCCACTGATTCCAATCACTTCTGCATTGAGTATATTGAAATTGGGATTATTGTCCCTGTAGCTGCAGGCCTCCGCTGTACAACCACCGGTAAATGCAGCAGGGTAAAAATAAATTACCAGATAATCTGCCCTTTGATCGGACAGTTTCCAGGTTTCACCATTCTCGTCCGTGGCTGTGAAATCCGGAACCTTTTCCCCTTTCTTAACGGGTTCAACGGCATAGGTTGCCATTGCGAACATGGCAGCCATGCATAATGATGTCAGTTTTTTCATATGAAGAATGTTTATTTTAAATTTCATGTTATCAGTATGTTATTAACTCCATCCTGTATATGAAGATTTTTTGTTGCCATTTGGAGCTGAAATTAGTATAAGGAAGGGATTTTCTTCTTATTTCAGGCGTCTTTATCAATTATTTAACATCCCGGAGCATGGATTTTACCTGTTCAAGATCCCCGTCCGTGTCTGCCGGTACGAGTTCCAGAATGTGGGCCAGAAGCGGGTATATGTGTATGTTCTGAAATGAAGGTTGCGAATACCCGGCTTTAAAATCAGGTCCGGCAGCATAGAAAATGGTATGCATATCCCTGTTCATATTGTCATACCCGTGCGCACCGTAGGTCGAAGTATCGGCATTTTCCTGCCAGCCAACGCTCCACGCGCTGTCAGCCAGGAATACAAAATCAAGTGTCCGCGGGTTGCTTCCATATGCAAGTCGCTGGGGCAGACTGTCCGAAATCCATCCGGAAACATGTGGGATTTTGTCAAGTTGAGTCAGGATGGAATCATAAAACCCATCGGCGGCCATGACAACGTAATTGGGATTGTAACCCTGTATGACATCAATCCACCCGGGTTTTAAATAGTCTGCAAGATCCGTATAGCGGGAAGGAGATGCGGGACCCATTCCGTGGTCGGAGGTCACAATGAGATCTATTCTGTCGGCAATTTCCAGCTTGTCAAGCCGGGTTGCCAGGTCACCCACCAGGCTGTCAAGGTATTCGATGGTCCTGCCCAGTTCCGGACCGCCGGGCCCTGAGCGATGACCTTTGCTGTCAGGTTCGTGAAAATAGAAGGTAATCAGTCTCGGCCGGAGGTCTTCCGGAAGCCGGAGCCAGGCAATAACAGAGTCCACCCTTGCTTCAAACGGGACATTCTGGTTATATTCTTTCCAGATGGATGGCCGGATGCCCTCCACCGGGGCCTCGGATCCCACCCAGAAATAACTGGCGGTCCGTACGCCCTGTTTTTCAGCGGTGACCCATATGGGTTCTCCGCCGTAAAACGCTCCGTTTTGAACGGATTCCCTGTCGTACAGGCTGTAATATGCATTCATCCCCGGGTCATAGAAACTGTTGAGAACAATGCCGTGGTGGTCGGGATACAGGCCCGTTGCAATGGTATAATGGTTCGGAAATGTTTTTGTCGGAAAGCTGGGTATGAGCGAAACGGCTTTTGTCCCCCTTTCTTCCAGCTTGTCCAGATTGGGCGTATCGTACATTTGGGCATAATCCCAGCGGAAACCGTCCATGGAAAGCATTACCACATATGTATCGCCTGTGCTGTTTACCCCTGTACGGTTACAGCTCAGAAGGCATGCCATAAAGACCATGCCCAGAAGGATGGATATCATCGTAGGTTTCTTAGGGTCCATAGCACTGCAATGTTTTCCATAAAAATAAATATTTACTCTTGAGGATTTGATACATACCGTGTAATTAATTGTTAATTAATTCTTACTCCGATATGAAGCAGGGGATTGAAGCTCCTCGCAGCAAGTTACGGGGAAACGGAGCTCGACGAAGTCAATGCGCTCTCAGGATTCAGGCTTTTCAAAGGATTTGAATCCGCTGCCAAGCACTTCCTTGGCGTCAAAAACCGTCAGGAATGCCTGGTCGTCTATCGCACGGATACGGGCTTCCAGAATTGCAAGTTCCCTGCGGCTTACCGTGGTAAATACGACTCGTTTGTCCGTTCCTTCATACAGCCCCGAGGCATGCAGGAGGGTTCCCCCCCTGTTAAGCTGTTCAATGATCACCTGCCGGATCTTTTCATATTCCCCTGAGATGATGAACACTGACTTGTCGTAATTAGCACCCATTAGCGTGGCGTCGATAACCTTCCCCGTAATAAAGATGACAAGCCACGAGTAGAGCGGTATTTTCCAGTCCCCGAAGGCAAATAAACCCAGCAGAACAATTACGGAATCGACATATATCAAAAGTTGTCCAAGTGACATCCTTGTATATTTCGAAAGGATCATGGCCACGATGTCAGAACCTCCGCTTGTTGCCTTGGACCGGAATATCAGTCCAAGCCCGAAACCGATCAGGACTCCCCCGAAAATGCAGGAAAGCAGCGTATCGTCTTCCACAAGGGGACGGTTTCCCCACAGCAACGTCTGCAGGTCTATGAACCCCGATGTAAGGAAAAACCCCAGTATGGTTTTGACGCCGAACCGGGGACCGAGTATCCTGATTCCGATTATGGTCAGCGGGATGTTCAGGATAAGACCCATTGATCCTACCGGGATCCCTTCAGGAAATAATCTAAACATACCTTGTGTTAGATAATGGATCACAATGCTGATCCCGTAAACACCGCCCGGTACGATTTTATGCGGTGTTATAAAGAATACATAGCCTGCTGCCATGATAAAAGATCCGGTAATTATCAGGGAGTAGTTCATCAAACCCTCCCGCGAAAACAATTTTACTTTACCAGTGAATGCCATAGCTATTTTTTTTAGATCGGAACATATAATCGATTAAAATCCGCCGGGATAGAAAATACAGGGTCGTGCGGGATTGCAAATGTAGATAATTTGGTATGAGAAAAAGGGTGATTTCAGGGATTTTTAATTAATTTTCAAAAAATCTGATACAAGGTAAATGGCCCGTAAAAAATTGAAGGGGTTCGGAACACTGCCTGTATTTTTTACTGCGATTTCCACCATTCTGGGAGCCATTCTCTTTCTCAGGTTTGGTTATGCAGTGGGAATGCTGGGTTTCTGGGGGGTGATAGGGATCGTCCTGGTCGGGCATATGGTTACGATCCCGACTGCACTTGCCCTGTCCGAGCTTGCTACAAACCAGCGCGTGGAGGGAGGAGGAGAGTATTTTGTCATCTCAAGGTCTTTCGGCCTGAACATCGGATCTACCATAGGAATCTCACTTTTCCTCTCACAGACCATCAGTATCGCATTTTATGTCATCGCCTTTACCGAGGCTTTTGCGCCTTTGTTTGACTGGTTCCGTGACAATTACAACCTGGAGCTGCCCCGGCAGGTTATCAGCCTGCCTGCAATGGGCCTGCTTACCCTGATGATTCTGAAGAGGGGGGCCAGCATGGGGGTCAGAACCCTGTACATTGTCGTAGCGATACTTTTCACTTCACTGGTATTGTTCTTTTACGGAAAAACAGGATATAATCCCGGGAGGAGTATTCTGGCAGTGGGTGGCGGGGACTATGATATTTCCAGTTTCTTTATTGTTTTTGCCATTGTATTCCCGGCTTTCACAGGCATGACTGCAGGGGTAGGACTTTCAGGAGACCTTAAAAATCCCGGAAAATCCATACCGTTCGGTACTACACTGGCCACCCTGTCCGGTATGATCATCTATGTATTCATCACATGGAAACTTTATGTGTCGGCCAGCCCTGCCGACCTGATCGATGACCAGCTTATCATGAAGAAAATTGCCGTTCTCGGTCCGCTGGTCATCCCTCTGGGACTCGCTGCATCAACCATTTCATCCGCCATAGGTTCGGTCATGGTGGCCCCCCGTACGCTGCAGGCGCTGGCTCTGGACAGGGCTTTCCCGCTGAAACCGGTAAACCGCTGGCTGGCCAGGGGTAAAGGTGAAATGAAAGAACCCTATAACGGTTCCATAGTTGCCTGCCTGATTGCCTTTGTTTTCGTAGCCGTAGGCAACATCAACGCCGTCGCCGGAATCATTTCCATGTTTTTCATGGTTACCTACGGTTCCCTATGCCTTATTTCGTTTCTTTTTCATTTCGGAGCGGATCCCTCGTACCGTCCTGTTTTCCGGTCACGCTGGTATATTTCGCTCCTGGGTTTTTTAATGTGCTTCTGGCTGATGTTCAAAATCAATACAGGTTATGCCTTACTGGCGATTGTACTGCTGGTGACTGTATACGGAGGCATCAGCAGCTTTCACAAGGACAGAAGGGGTCTGGAAGCCATTTTCAGCAATGCCATTTACCAGCTGAGCCGGACAATTCAGGTCTATCTTCAGAAAAGGAAGTTCTCGGGTGCAAGGATCAGGTGGCGTCCGTCGGCAGTATGTATCTCTGATTCCTCCTTTGAAAGACAAAATGCACTCAGGCTGTTGAACTGGATTTCCTTTAAATACGGATTCGGCACCTACATCCATTTGATAAATGATTATTTTTCGAAAGACTCAAAGGAGAGCTCGGCCGAGATTTTACAGAAATTGCTGGCCATGACCGGGGACAAACGGAATCATGTCTATATGGATACCCTGATCTCACCTTCCTATACCTCTGCAATTGCACAGGTGATACAGATACCGGGAATATCCGGGATGGACAACAATACCATGCTGCTTGAATTCGATAAAAGGGAACCGAAGAGCCTGAACCAGATCATCGAAAATTTTTCCCTTATCGAAACGGCCGATTACGATGTATGCATTCTCGGCAGTTCGACACGGGACCTCCGGCCGAAAAACGGGATTCATATATGGATCCGCAACATCGACTTTAACAATGCCAACCTGATGATACTCCTTGGATTCATCGTTTCATCCCATCCCGATATGAGAAAATCCCATATCATAATCTATGAAGCGAGCCTTGAAGAAGATCCGGATACTACAAGGGAAAAACTGTTGGAACTGATCCATTCGGGAAGGCTGCCGATTTCGGAAAGGAATATCAGGATACTCAGGCCGGAACAGGAGCAAGACATCAGAGCACTCGTGAACCGGTATTCCTCGGATGCAGCGCTCACCCTCATCGGTTTTCACAGCGAACAGATCAGACATGCAGGGGAAAAGGTTTTTCTTGGCTATGAAGAGATCGGGGATATCCTTTTCGTGAATGCAAGGGGAAAGCCTGAGATTGTTTAAGTTCATTGATTATGAGTGTCCGTTGTTTTATTGCGTTTCTTGTTATTTCAGTGACGGGAACAGCCTATTCACAGGTAGAGGATACCCTGTTGCATGTCCGGCCCGATTCCGTGCCCGGCCTGCCGGCAGATCCGGAATGGGACACCAGTTACTTCTTCCCGGACGATCCTGAATTCAACCTGATCATGGCAGCTGAAAGAGGACAGTTAAATGTGGTTAAACTGTTGGTGGACAGAGGCGTGTTTGTCGATGCGTCCACAGGGGAAGGGGTTACCCCGCTTATGTATGCTGCCCAGTCAGGGGACGTTTCCATGGTGGATTACCTTATTTCCAGAGGGGCTTCCCTGGATGCCAGACCTTCAAATGGTATTACCGCACTGACGGGAGCAGTACGGGCTGGCAGGTACGAAGCGGCAAAGTTATTGCTGGATGCGGGTGCGGAACCGGACCGGAAAGACTTTACGGATCTTACAGCGCTGATGTATGCCAGCGCATATAACTATCCGGAGATCGTAACGCTGCTTGTGGAGGCAGGGGCCGATCCCGAAATGAAGGACTGGTTCGGTACTACATCTCTGATGATGGCCGTGTATTACAACTGTTATGAGTCTTCCCTTGAATTGATAAGGCTGGGTGCGGACATCAATGCACAGGATACATTTGGATTCACCCCGCTTATGATCGCAGTACAGCATGGCGATTACGATCTCGCCTGGATGCTGCTGGACATGGGGGCAGATCCCAATCTCAGGAACAAGGGAGGACATCATGCGATCTCGATCGCCGCTATGAATGATGAACCCGACATGATTGAATTGCTGATGGAAAGCGGCGCCCGGACAGACCGGAATATTTCCCCTTCAACCAATGCCCTTAATCTGGCAGATGAAATGGGGAATAATGAAATGGTGAGTTATCTGCGGGACCTGGGCCTGCAAAAGAACCGGGTGCCTGAATTTTCCGGTCTCCGTTTCGGTGGTTCCCTGGGTTTTAATGCCGATGATTTTACATTGGCTTTTGAAGGAGGTGTTACCGAATCAAAATACAATACTTTTGCCACCACCGGCTTTATCTTCAGGCCTTCGGCAATCAGGGTACTGAGCCCTGAAAACGACACACTGTCCTACCAGTTCTGGGAGAAGAGATATATCTGGCCGGTTTCCGCGGGAAAGGATTTCAGGCTTTACCATTCTGCAGACAAGGTTTACGGCCTGAGAATTCAGTTCACAGGTGCGCTGACATGGGGAAGTTACAGGGGATCTGAAAGACATCCGAAAGTCCGGTATGTACCGGTCCCCTCGTTGGGATTTTACTGGAAGAAGAGCTTTTACGGGATTACATTTGACTACGAATATGTACCCCTGCACGTACAGGATATTTCGCATCACAGGTTCAGACTCGGGGTCTGGTTTTACACTGATCTGAGAAAACGTTTGAGATTTGAACGAAAATATATTGAGTGGTTTTAGATCATGCGAATGATTCATCACATAAAACCGGTGATTATTTTCATACTGCTGGCAATGGCCGGCGCATGCAATGAATACTTCGGTCTGTCGGTGGATTGCGACGAATGTTTCTATGAAGAGCCGGACAGTGCGGATCTCATCATATATGTCACCCTTACGGATGATCATCCTGAAGTACCCATAGTGGTATACCGGGGCAAGGTGGAAAGCCGGCAGGTTGACTGGGTGGACACCGTACTGGAATCCCCCTATCACCTTTATTCCGCCGTGGATCAGTTCTATTCTGTCGAAGCCGAATACAGGGTCGGCAATAAAAAGGTGATTGCCGTTGATGGCGATATAATGAAAACCAAGCATGTTTCCGAGTCCTGTGATCAGGAATGCTGGCTGATCACAGGAGGATACCTGAAGGCGGAACTGAAATTCGATGAATAAGTATTCCTACTTGTTAATTGTGTGTTAAAGATAGGTTTGCAGTGATTTGTTGAGAATAATAATGTTTTCATTTGCATTTATATTTAACCGGACTAAATAATAATTAGACTTGTTTTCATTATGTTTCTCGGGAATATTTTTAAAAAAGACAATTACGGAAGACATGCGGCAGTTGTTCTTTTATTGTTTTACACAGGCCTGTCCCAGGGGCAGACTAAACCGGCAGACAGCCTGTCGGTCGAAAACACTGAAGAACATATTACGGATCGTGATCGGAACGTCGTACCGATCAGCCGTCTCGAGGGAGAAATTGAGTTTGACGGTTTGCCCTTCGAAGCAGCCTGGGACGGAATAGAAACATTCCCGATGACCACACACTCTCCGTATTTCGGAAGCGAACCTGTTGACAGGAGCGAAGTAATGATCGCATATGACCAGCAGTATCTGTGGGTCGGGGCCAGGTTGTACCATACGAACCCGAATACCATTGTATCAGCAAGCAAGAAACGGGATGAGCGGTCAAGGAATTCGGATTCGTTCGGGCTGATCCTGGATACCTTTGATGACAATGAGAATGCTCTTGCTTTTTTCACCATGCCATCAGGGTTAAGAGCCGATTTTGCCGTATCGAACGATGCTTCGGGTTTTGGTTTCGGGGCCATCAATTACAACTGGAATACCTTCTGGGATGTCAAAACATACATGGATGATGAGGGATGGTATGTGGAGATGAGGATACCCTTTTCGAGCCTTCCTTCACAGGATGTCGACGGAATTGTTAAAATGGGCTTGATCATTAACCGTACTGTCAGTTACAGCAATGAAATTCATACATACCCACCGATTGATCCAAAATACGGAAGGACTGCAGCTTTTAAACCATCTCAGTCACAAACCATTGATTTTAAGAATATTAAGCCCAGAAAGCCGATATATTTATCCCCCTCATTGACAGGCGGTTTTTCACAGGACTGGAAACTGAACGAGGAGAAAACCGGGTATGTCAAAAGCAGTACACCAAACCTTGAGCCAAGCCTCGATCTGAAATACAACATCACAAGCAACCTTACGGTTGATGTAACGGCAAATACCGATTTCGCCCAGGTTGAAGCAGATGACCAGCAGGTAAACCTGACCCGGTTTTCCCAGTCTTTTCCCGAAAAACGAAGGTTTTTCCAGGAAAGATCGAGTAATTTCGATTTTGACCTTGGCGGGCCATCCAGACTGTTTTACAGTCGCAGCATAGGGATAGGGGACAATGGCCCGGTCAGGATATACGGCGGAGCCAGACTGGTCGGAAGGGTGAACAAGTGGGATGTCGGATTTCTGAATATGCAGACAGAAGCCTACGGAGACAATCCCTCTGACAATTTTGGCGTTGCAAGGCTTCGCCGGCAGGTTATCAATCCGAATTCCTATGTAGGCGGAATATTGACTTCAAAGCTGGGAACGGACGGCAGCTACAATATCGCCTACGGATTCGACGGAATATTCCGGATATTCGGGGACGATTATGTGCAATATAAGGTTGCACAGACCAGGGAGAGCGGCAAAAATTACGATGTATTGTCCCCGGAACCTTCATTTTTCAGCCTGCTCTGGGAGCGCCGGTCAGAAAAAGGCTTCGGTTACGATCTTTCCTATTCCTACCTGGGTGAGCAATTCAATCCCGGCGTGGGCTTTCTGTTACGCAGAGGTAATCAGGGTATGAACACGAGACTCCAGTACGGATGGTTTCCAGGGGCGAACTCCTTCTTGTTCAGCCATAAGGTTCAGGTTTGGGTGAACAGGACATACAGGCTGAGCGATGGCAAGCTGGAATCGGCAAGGATTTCCCCGGGCTGGTTCTTTAGTACCAAAAGCGGGTTCGGGGGAGGTGTGCAGCTGCAATTCCTTCAGGAAGATGTTTTATTCGATTACAGCCTGTCGGACGCTGCCACGGTCCTGGCAGGAAATTACTCCTATGTGAACAATAGCATCCAGTTCAATACGCCCTTTACGAACCGCATGGCAGCCCGGGTTCAGGTAAACGCAGGCGGCTTTTTTGATGGCAGAAGGGTTTCTTTCGAAATCCGGCCAACGGTCAATATCGGTTCGAGTCTACAGTTTTCAGGATACTATGAAATGAATGCGATTGATTTTCCTGAACGGAACCAGCATTACCGGGGTCACCTTGCAAGGCTGAAGCTGTTGTATATGTACAACACCAAACTTTCCGCAAGTTCGTTCATACAGTACAACAACAGTAATGACGACTTTCTGGTGAATTTCAGGTTGAGGTACAATCCGAGGGAAGGCAATGATTTTTATGTGGTATTCAATGACGAGCGGTTTGTGGGAAACGGGCTTGGGGTTCCGGAGATTGAGATGCCGCCCTTCTACAACCAGACCATTCTGCTGAAATATACCTATACTTTCAGCCTGTAAATCTGCCCCTGAAAATCCTGTTTCACATTGTTTTCAGGCATTAAATATGCTCAGATCCTGTGAAACCGCAGCCGGCAAATTTTGCTGTGCAAAACTTAATGCTGCTCTTCACAGGA
>CAYOPZ010000036.1:0-31937 GCA_964406005.1 uncultured Bacteroidaceae bacterium | reverse complement strand
ATGTTTCAAAATTGGATTAAATTTGCAGGATGCTTTTTGCATGGGAGAATCTTTTTTACATAAGGGATTGCGCAGACAGCTCGTTGAAACCATCCGTTCCAAGGGCATTCATGACGAACGAATCCTGCAGGCGATCGGAAGTGTCCCCCGCCACAAATTCATGGACAGCGGTTTTATCAGGTTTTCCTACAAGGATCAGGCTTTCCCGATCGGTGAAGGCCAGACCATCTCGCAACCCTATACGGTGGCATACCAGACACAGCTTCTGGAAGTCCGTGAGCGGGACAGGGTCCTTGAGATCGGGACGGGCTCGGGGTATCAAACCGCCATATTGATGGAGCTGGGAGCATCGGTTTATACCATTGAAAGACAACGAAAGCTTTATCTGAGAGCACAGGAGACACTGTCGGAACTCGGATATAAACCGCACTTTTTTTTCGGGGACGGCTTTCAGGGCAAACCTTCCTACGGCCCCTTTGATAAAATACTTGTTACTGCCGGAGCCGACGATGTTCCCGGATCGCTTGCAGGACAGTTAAAGATCGGGGGCATCATGGTAATTCCTGTCGGAAACAGGACAACCCAGCGGATGATCCGGATTGTCCGCCGGGATAAGGATGATTTCGATCGCAGCGATCACGGATCCTTCGTTTTTGTCCCCATGATGAAGGGAACGGAAGGTTAAAACAGGAAGACAGATGATTAGTATAGAGACTTTTGTATTCAATCCGTTCATGGAGAATACCTACCTCCTGTCCGATTCCTCAGGCGAATGCATCATTGTGGATGCCGGGTGTTATGAACAGGAGGAAAGGGAGAAACTGGCCGGTTTCATCGAAGCCGGCAATTTGAAACCGGTCGGGCTGGTAAATACGCACTGCCATATTGACCATGTGCTTGGCGTGGCATATTTAAAAGAAAGGTACGGGATACCCTTCAGTATTCACCGGCAGGAAGAATTGCTCCTAAGGAATACTGAAGCCCAGGGAAATTTCTACGGCCTTGAAACCGGGCCGCCCGCCCGGCCGGACCGCTTCCTGGCGGACGGGGATCCGGTAACATTCGGTGAATCTTCGCTGAGAGCCATTCATGTACCCGGACACTCCCCGGGATCACTGGCATTGTACAGCCCGGATGAAAAATTTATACTGGGGGGAGATGTACTGTTCCGCGGAAGCATCGGCAGGACCGATCTTCCGGGAGGGGACCACGGGACATTGATAAACAGTATCCATGAAAAATTGCTCGTACTGGACGACGGTACCAGGATATTACCAGGTCACGGACCCGAAACGAGCATTGCGATCGAAAGGAACACAAATCCTTATCTGAACCATTAAAGCGTATGATCATGGCAATGGACTCATTTACAAACCGGCATATCGGTCCACGGAAAGAGGATGTGGGTCCCATGTTGAAAAAAATCGGGACCGGCTCCATGGATGAACTGATCGGGAAGACAATACCCGGATCCATCCGCATGGATTCAGACCTGGCCCTGCCCGAAGGTTTGAGTGAATATGAATATTTCAATAACCTGAGGGAGATCGCCTCCGGGAACAAGGTATTCAGGTCCTATATCGGCCTGGGTTATTACAACACGGTATTTCCTGCGGTAATCCAGCGGAACATCCTGGAAAATCCTTCCTGGTATACTTCATATACGCCCTATCAGGCTGAAATATCACAAGGAAGGCTGGAAGCGCTTCTGAATTTCCAGACCATGGTCATGGAACTGACCGCCATGGACATTGCCAATGCTTCCCTGCTCGATGAACCCACTGCCGCAGCCGAAGCCATGACCATGATGTACAATGTCCGTTCACGTGAGATGGTGAAGTCTGGCGTTGTTAAATTCTTTGCCGACAGGAATATCTTCCCCCAGACGCTGGATGTGCTCAGGACCCGGGCCGAACCTCTCGGGATCGAACTGGTTCAGGGTCATTATGATGATTTTTCGGCCGGGGAAAAATTTTTCGGATCCCTGGTACAATACCCGGCTGCGGACGGAGAGATCCGGGATTACAGTGGCTTCGTTGCAGAAATGCATGAACATAAAATCCTGGTGGGATGCGCTGCGGATCTCATGAGCCTTGCCCTGATCAGGCCTCCCGGCGGGTGGGATGCGGATGTCGTTATCGGTTCTGCCCAGCGGTTCGGGATCCCCATGGGGTACGGAGGACCTCACGCAGCTTATTTTGCCACAAAGGAGGAATTCAAAAGGAACATACCCGGAAGGATCATAGGGGTCTCTGTCGACCGTCTCGGGCATCCCGCCCTGCGTATGGCACTGCAAACCCGTGAACAGCACATCAGGAGGGAAAAGGCAACTTCGAATATATGTACCGCCCAGGCATTGCTTGCTACCATGGCGGGAATGTACGGCGCATGGCATGGCCCCGACGGATTGAAACGCATTGCCCTGCATATCCACCGGTCGGCAGCCACCCTGAAAGCCGGCCTGGAGAAACTTGGTTTTGAATCGGGTCAGGGAGAATTCTTCGATACGCTCCGGGTCCGTTTGCCGGCAGGCATGAAGACCGTAAAGGTGGAAAAACCGGCCCTTGAAAAGGGGATCAATTTCCATTACCCGGACGACCGTTCGGTAGGCATCAGCCTGGATGAAACGGTCACCACCGGCGACATCAACGATATACTCGGGATCTTTGCCTGTGCCGCAGGCAGGAAGCATACCACACTGAAGGAAATCAAGGCAGAAGCGGAATACCCGCCGTCCCTGGCCAGGACCGGTTCATTTATGACACAGGATGCTTTTCACAGATACCGGTCGGAGACCGGGATGATGAGGTATATCAAGAAGCTGGAAAGAAAGGACTTCTCACTCACACATTCCATGATCTCCCTGGGTTCGTGCACCATGAAACTGAATGCAGCCGTGGAGATGCTGGCTCTGAGCTGGCCTGAAATTTCCGGTATGCACCCCTTTGTCCCGGTATCCCAGGCAGAAGGCTATCACCGCCTGTTTCGTGAACTCCGGGATGATCTTAAGATCATCACGGGTTTCGATGAAATATCGTTCATGCCCAACTCCGGGGCTTCGGGTGAATACACGGGACTCCTGGTGATCAGGGCATATCACAAAAGCAGGGGGGAAGGGCACAGGGATGTTGTGCTGATACCTGCCTCTGCTCATGGAACCAATCCGGCATCGGCAGTAATGGCGGGAATGAAGGTTGTGACAGTGGATTGTGACGACAGGGGAAACATTGACCCGGATTCCCTGAGAGCGCTTGCCCAAAAGCACAAATCCGGCCTGGCCGCATTTATGATCACCTATCCGTCCACACATGGCGTGTTCGAGGAAAAGGTAAAGGAAATGATCGGAGTTGTGCATGACAACGGGGGGCAGGTTTACATGGACGGCGCCAACATGAATGCCCAGGTGGGACTTACCAATCCGGCCCTGATCGGCGCGGATATCTGCCATCTGAACCTGCATAAGACCTTTGCCATTCCTCACGGGGGCGGCGGCCCCGGGATGGGCCCCGTTGCCGCAGCGGACCACCTTTCCGAATTCCTTCCCAATCATGTTTTCTCGAAAAACGGTGGCATCCATGGCATCACCGCCGTTTCTGGAGCGCCGTGGGGAAGCGCCAGCATTCTTACCATATCCCATGCATATATCAAATTACTGGGCGGCAGGGGACTCACCGAAGCCACCCGCGCAGCCATCCTCAATGCCAATTATCTGGCCGCTTCCCTGAAAGACAGCTACAGTGTTTTGTATACAGGCGAAAACGGTTACGTCGGACACGAAATGATTCTTGATTGCAGGCCTTTCAGGCAAATGGCAGGGATTACAGAAACGGATATCGCCAAACGGCTGATGGATTTTGGTTTTCATGCACCCACCCTTTCATTTCCCGTGCCGGGTACGCTTATGGTTGAACCTACGGAAAGCGAATCGAAAGAAGAGCTGGACAGGTTCGTGCATGCGCTGCTGACAATTCATGCCGAAATTTTAGAGATCAGGGACGGGAAGTCTGACCCTGAAAACAATGTACTGAAAAATGCACCCCACACCTCCCAGGAGACTGCGGGTGACAACTGGGAGCATCCCTACGGCAGGACAAAAGCCGCCTACCCGGTATCCTGGATAGCTGAAAACAAATTCTGGCCCGCCGCCGGGAGGGTTGACGATGCCTACGGGGACCGCCACCTGGTCTGTTCCTGCATGCCCGCCGGATCGTTTAAAACCGGTCAGACCTGATTATAATCTGATCCGGGAACCGGAACGCTGGTATTTTCCTCTTTCCGTCATTAAGGTCTGATCAGGCACCATTATTCATTTAAAACCTGTTATTATGAAAAGAGGTATCAACAAGGTCACCCTCCTAACCTTGTTATTTGTGTACCGGAACTCAAATTAAGTCCATCCCCCATTACTGTTGTGATTCTGTACTTACCGGTGCAAGTTGCTGGTTGGTATTAGATGATTTGCAGACAGGTTACTTCCCCTGCCAGACATTGTCATTAATTGTTATTAAACGGACCCAATGACCGATCGTTTAATGGGATTTCCGAAAACAGTAAGGAAAATTTAATTCCAGGCCTGTTTTTTAAATTTCACTTGGCCGGGCAGTCATTTCTTGTTTAACTTGCTGTATCAAATCAATAACCGGCACTTCATGGAAGAAATTGAAATCCTGGACCGTATCGCAATCAGTGTAGAATCACACAAACTGCTCAGGGCTCTTTTGAAGGAAAATCCTGACCTGAACGAGATCATGATCAATTCCCGCAATGAAACGGAAGCCCTCGTCGGAGTGAAAGAGTGGATTGAAAAGGAGTATGGGGACCACGTGGAAGCATTCCGTTTCTTCCGGTCCGGACGCACGGTTCGCGAACAATTTGAAAAACTTGAATGGCAGGATTATGCCATCATACGTTTGCTTGACTATATAAAAAATGCGGGTAAGGAATATCCCGACCTGAACCTTCGCGGGGAAATCGCGGTCAGCAATCCTGTGAAACTTATCTGGATGGCTGTGCACAAGGGTACAGGAGGCGCCAAGCCTGATTTTTTCAAGGACATGATCGAGTTGTTCAGACAACTGCGGGGAGAGAGCAAACCCTTTGATCCCGGGCGGGAAAAAGTGCTGGAATGGATGGACCGGTATCCCTCCGGACTTGATCCCAGGATCATTAAGCTGCGGGAAGAGAACCGGGAAAGGATCCTGAAGATCATAATACACAGGATCAAGGAAAGCGGGGAGAGAGGACAACGTTTTTATTTCGATGAGGGAATGACTGCGGAGCAGAAGCTGGAAAAGGCCGGGGAATGGTGGAAAGATCCGCGGTTCCATCTTCGCTATGCGGTCAGAACTCCGGAATTGCTGAATGAAATGCTCGGATATTCCCTGGATCCGGACGCCATGAAGGTCCTGAAAGAAGCAGAAAAAGCGGGCATTCCCTTCTTTGTCAATCCTTATTATCTCTCTCTTCTGCATGTAAGGGTTCCTTATTTTGCGGTGGGAGCTGATCTGGCGATACGCCATTATGTTGTATACAGTAAGCAACTGGTAGATGAGTTCGGGCATATCGTTGCCTGGGAAAAGGAAGACCTTGTAAAACCGGGTGAACCCAACGCCGCCGGCTGGATATTGCCTACCCATAACAACATACACCGCAGGTACCCGGAGGTGGCCATATTGATACCCGATTCCATGGGCCGTGCCTGCGGCGGACTTTGCTCCTCGTGCCAGAGGATGTTCGATTTCCAGAGCGGGAGGCTGAATTTCAACCTGGAAAAACTGAAACCCGATGAAAGTTGGCCGGAAAGACTCCGGAAGCTCATGGAGTATTTCGAGCAGGACAACCAGCTGAGGGATATCCTGATCACGGGCGGGGATGCATTCATGAGCTCGGACCATACGCTGAAGGAACTTCTGGACGAGATCCTTGAAATGATCAGGAGAAAAAGAATAAGTAATCAGGGTCTTGAAGAAGGGAAAAAGAAAGCAGAGATCCAGAGGATCCGCTTCGGGACCCGGCTTCCGGTATACCTTCCCCAACGGATCTCACCTGAGCTTGCAGAGATTCTTGCAGATTTTAAAAGAAAGGCGGGCAGGGAAGGGGTCAGCCAGTTCCTGGTGCAGACACATTTCGAATCACCCATGGAGATCACACCCGAAGCAAGAACGGCCGTCGAAAGGCTGATAAAAGCGGGATGGACGGTTACCAACCAGCTGGTATTCACAGCGGCGGCTTCCCGGCGGGGACATTCTGCAAAACTGCGGAAGGTGATGAATGATATCGGGATCCTTCCCTATTATACTTTTACCGTGAAAGGCTATATGGAGAATAATTTCTGTTTTGCCCCCAATGCCCGGGTTGTCCAGGAGCAGCTGGAAGAGAAATCCATCGGAAGAATCCATGAAGATCATTACGAGACCATCCGGAAATTCCCGGAGGAAGCGGAACTGATCGTAGAAAATATTGACAGCCTCAGGAAGTATTCGGGGATGCCTTTCCTGGCGACAGACCGGAACGTGTTGAATTTACCCGGAGTAGGTAAAAGTCTGACATTTAGGGTTGTAGGAATAACGCGTTACGGTAGGAGGATCCTGGAGTTCGATCATGACGAAACCCGCCGGCACAGTCCCATCATACGGAAAATGGGGAAGGTCGTCATCATAGAATCCAAATCCATCCATGAATACCTGCAGCAACTCTCCGATATAGGGGAGGACCCTGAAGAATATACCGGCCTTTACGGCTATTCCGTAGGGCAGACGGAACCTCGTGTTCCACTGTATGAATACCCTGAATTCAGCTACGAGCTGACCGAAGCGTTTTCCAACCTGGAGATCTGAATCACTTTATCAGGATTTTCCCGCGAAAGGTCTCCGGACCTCTCAACTCATAAATGTACAGTCCAGCCGACAGATCTCCCCGGATAAACTCTATGTTGTCATTCATTATATTTTCCTGCAGGCGCACCTGTCTGCCGGAAGGATCTGTCAGCACAAACCGGTAGGTTTCATTCGCGGGATTTGGAAATTCTATCCTGGCCCGGGACTCCACAGGATTGGGGTAGATCAGGACCTTGCTGTTTCCCAGGATATTATCCGTGTGACTGCTCTGCAGTTTGTTGTCGTCAAGGTTCGAAAGGGCATGGTGATAGGGTCCTGCACTTGCTTTCAGGCCCGTCCCGCTAGGGAAACAGGTATCCGGTCTTACCGCGGCTACCCTGTAGTATCGGGTACCTGTTCCCGGATCCGGATCCGCCCAGGTGGATGTACTGCTCGACATGGTATGGATACTCGTAAAATTGATCGTTGTATCACTCCTGTATATCTCGTATGTGCCGTATTCGAACCCTACGTACCGGTCCCAGTCCAGCTGAGTGGAATTCGTTTCCGGGTTTTTTGTAGCCAGCAGGTGGATTGTTTTGTGTGTCCTGCACAGGTCCGGATCGGTCTCATAACCCGAGGTATCCGTGGCCGTGATCTTGTAAAGATAGGCCTGTTCAGTCGGATCTGCAGTGGAATCGGTCAACACGGTCAGCTCTTCATAAGGGCTTGAAATTAACAGATCGTAAATCCCGGCGTACTTGCTTTCCCGGTAAATATTATAGTTCTGGATGGGGGCGGCAGATTTTCTTTCCCATACGATCAGGTTGCTCCCGGTCGCCGGGTCCACCGTGACCATGCAAATCTGCGGGGCCACATAGACCGTTGCAGCTTCGGTGGTGTCCGTACTGCAGATATTGGATATGATGCAGGAATATTTCCCCTCTTCGGTTGAGTCGTAAACAGAAATGGTAATGTCGGGCAGGACCGCTCCCGGGATGATTGTACTGTCTTTCAGCCACTGGTAGGACAGGTTGTTGCCTGAAGCATAGGTACGCAGGGTGGTCTGCCCGCTTTTACCCACCCAGGTATCTTCCGGCTCCAGGAGTATTTTAGGGATCTCCACGACAAACAGGTAAGCCGGGTGGCTGAGAATCGTATCATAGGCGTTCCATACCACACACCTGTAATTGCCCTGGTCGGATATGTTTATGGAATCCAGGATCAGCTGACCGGCGGTAGCACCGGGAATATTGAACCCGTTCTTCTGCCATTGGAAGCGTACCGTATCACTGGTCTGAACCTGGAAGGCTGCCTCATTCCCTTCACAGAGGATCAGGTTGTCAGGCTGGTAGGTGATCTCGGGTGGAGCCCCCTGGTGTTCGTACACGCCCATATCCACAATGCCCAGGTTGACCCTGGGATTGCCTGCAAGGTCTGTGGCAGGCAGGCTGATACCCGGGATGGTATTGGTCCCGGTATTGATGCAGGGTGAAAAATCGGTCAGCCGCCAGTCCGCTGACAAAGCGTCATAATTATAACCGGCCCCCGTAGTAGGCATGTAAAATTCCGGGTCGGTATTGATATTATCCGGGCCGTTCACATCGTTTTGCTCAATATTGGAATGGGACGCAAAATTGTCATAACTTACTTGCAGGTCAGACCCAGCATCCTCATTTCCCCTGATAATACAGTTATATAATGAGACATCCGCATCGTCCACCGATGAAACGCCCCCGGTATAGCTGCTGTCCGAAAGATTGTTCACGATCAGGGAGTTTACACCCATCAGGCTGCCGCCCCAGATAAATATGGCCCCGCCGAGGCCGTTACTGGTATTGTTGGCAATGATGGAGTTCAGGATACGGAGGTCTGTAAAATTGTATACACCGATGGCACCTCCGCGTGACCAGTTCGGGTCCTCGACGGTTCGGTTATTAACAAGCTGCGAATTTTCAATGACGATAACACAGCCTTCCCTTCCATGGATACCTCCCCCGTCACCTGTTGTATTTCCTGTAATGAGGGTGTTTTTAACGGTAATGTCAGAATTCTGACCGAAAATCGCTCCGCCCTGAGATCCGGAAGTATTTTCCAGAAAATGGCATCCGTCAAAAACCACGCCGGCATCCAGGCCATATACTGCCCCGCCATTACTCGAAGCATAATTATACCTGAACGTGGAATTACTGACGGAAAGTTTGGAGAAATTGTTCACATAAATAACTCCGCCCTGGATATTTTTGCCGTATTCCAGGATCCCATAATCAAGTTCCGAAAGATCGTTGCTTTCGGAGGTATTGTCGAACCTTATCCCTTTCCACCCGGTATGGGTGTAGCCGGATGCAAAACCTGATGTATCTTTTACACTGAAGAATATGGGATGCCCCTCCTTTCCCCCGGCAATTAGTGTGCCCTGGATGTTCAGTCCCCAGTTTTCCTGGAATTCTACATAAACATCCGGAAGGATGGTCAGGGTAATCCCATTGTCGACGGTAACATCCGCGTTCACTTTCACCGTATCCGCGGCCCAGACAACATCCTGGCTGATCGTTCCGCCGGCGGTCAGTTCATCATTGTAAAACTCGTACGGACCCATATCGATTTCCCCGAAAGCAATCCTCTGGCTGCCGGAAAGATCAAATTCAGGGATCTCAATTCCGCTCATCCCAGTCGTTCCGGCATTGATACACGGGGAAATGGATTTCAGCGTCCAGTCATCACTCAGTGATCCTGAACCGGCACCCACGCCGGTCGATGGATTTGTGAATTGCGGGTTCGAATGGATATTGTCATCATAGCTTCCTGTCAGCTCGATCCCCGGGCTCAGTGTGATGGACGAAAAGCCTCCTTCGAGATCACTATTGTAAAATGAAGGATCCGAACGGTCATCATCGATAAAGATTTGATTTGCACTCCCGGAAGCTTCATTTCCCCAGATAATACTTGAATAGAAGCTGGCATCAGTATTCGCCTCGAAGTAGATGCCCCCGCCTTCGTTGGAGGCACCATTATTGGCAATTGTATTGTTCAGCAGGATCGCACTTGACCCGCGGTTGAAAATGCCTCCCCCCTGAGATGCGCTGTTGTTGACGATCAGGTTATTGGAAAGGACAACATCATCGCTGTTGGAAAGGACAATGGCTCCCCCTTCCGAACTGGCACTGTTGTTCAGGAATATACAATTTTCTATACTTCCGAAGGAACTTGAGAAATAGACAGCCCCTCCGTCATCGTTTGAATTACCTGTAAAAGTGCAGTTTCTAATGGTATGGGCGGCATCTGAAATAGCGAGGTAGAGTGCACCGCCCTCATCATTGTGCGTGCTTGTGTTTTCCAGGAAATAACAATCGGAAATGATCCCGCCTCCCTGGAGTTCGCAGATGGCGTTTCCTCCGGTTCCGCTGGACCGGTTTCGATAGAAGAAACAATGACTGATATTGATTTTTGTAAAAATGCGTACGTAGATGGCAGGGTAAGACTGTGTATATTCTATCCGGCAGTAACTCAGGTTGGATGTATCATTGTTGCTAAGTAAATACCAGAAATCTCCTTCGTCATACGTCGTATTGTTGAGGCGGATCCCTTTCCAGCCCGTTACCGGATTGCTTGCCGTAAAAACAATGGAGTCCGTTTCGGTACCGATTGCCTGGATATCCCCATAAATTTTAAGAAAATAATGACCCTGGAATTCTATGGTGGTACCCGGCTCGATGGTCAGTGAATAGGGGTCCATCACCCTAACATCCCCCACTACGTTCACAGTTCCGGACCATGTCGTATCCTGGTTGATATCGCCTGATACAGTCATTGTCTGTGAAAAGACGTTTGAAACAGGAATTAACAAGGTGATTAATACAATGATGGCTGGTTTGAATACGGATTGAATTTTCATTTCAGGATGTTTTACAGGTTACTTTCCCGTGTGCAACTTCTCCCACACGTAGTACGGATTCTCGTTAGAATAGATACTGATGTCTTCTTTGAAGGTGGCATCGAGTTCAATTTGCAAGTCAGTCACAAACCTGCTGACCCGTCCGTCGAATTTGTTGTCTTTTTGCCGGCGGCTTATGAAAATATCGTATTCATAGCCTGGAAGGATGCTTGGCATGATCCGTCCGGTTGGTTTATTTCAAACAAGGTATGAAAAAACTGAATTGATTTCAAATACGATAATTCCTATTATCTGTCATTAAGAATTGAGAAGAATTATTCATTTACCTTAAATCATTAACTATGAAAAGAGGAATCAACAAGGTCACCCTCATGGGGAACGTCGGCGACGATCCCAGGGTGAACGAGATCAATGAAACCACCAAAGTGGCCCGGTTCCCGCTGGCCACCAACGAAGTTTACACCGACAAGGACGGAAACCAGGTCCAGAAGACAGAATGGCACAACGTGGTATTCTGGAACAGGGCCGCCGACATCGTGGAAGCCTATGTAAAAAAGGGCATCCCCCTGTACGTGGAAGGCAGGATCCAGTCATCCAGCTGGGAAGACAGGGACGGCAACAAGCGCTACTCCTTCGAGATCAGCGGCGACAACTTCGTCTTCATCGACGGGAAGCGGGAAGAGGTGAAAGAGGAAGATTAAACCCCGTTGATCCCAAATGAGTTCCTGAACTTGAGGTCACAAATTGTGACTTCAAGTTGGAGCGGAATGTTGGAAATCACTTAATACTAATTCACTCCGGTCGTATATCTTTTTATTTTACGTAATAGTTTTATATTTTTGACGTAAAAAAAATACAGATTATGGATGCTAAGCTAACACTGCATTTTGACCAGGAGGTTATTATTAAAGCGAAAGCTTTTGCGGCAGCAAATAATATCAGCCTGTCCCGTTTGACGGAATTTATATACCGGAGCATTACTTCAGGAGACTACAAATCCCTTGAAGAGCTGCCGATTGCAGACTGGGTTTCACGTGTGGCTGAAGGCGAACCTCAATATCTCAGACGTTCCAGGAAACAAACCAGGACAGATTATTATAATTCCAGGAAATGAGGGTATTTATTGATGCTAACGTTATCATTTCAGTATTCAACAGAGAATATCCTCTTTTCATTTATTCTGCCCGGATCCTGAGCCTGGGTAATAGCGACCGGTTTGAATTATTCACTTCACCTTTGTGCCTGGCGATTGCTTTTTATTTCTCATCAAAGAAGAGTGGAGAAAAAATTGCCAAAAACAAAATTCAATCCTTATTGGAAAATTTCAGCCTGACAACCATTGACGATTCTGTTGCCAGGCAAACAGCTGACGATCCACTGATTAATGATTTTGAAGATGGTCTGGAATACTATTCAGCTATCGAACAATCCTGTAATGCTATTGTCACGGAAGATAAAGATGATTATTACTTCAGTGAAATTGAGGTGTTTAATTGTTCTGAGTTTTTGACCAGGCATTGCTAAATCGGCATCTCCTTCTATATCGGGGGCAAGATCCAGTCCTACAGCTGGGAGGACAGGGAAGGCGTTAAACGCTATTCCTTCGAGATCAGCGGCGACAACTTCGTCTTTATCGACGGGAAGCGGGAAGAGGAAAAGGAAGGGGACTAAAGGGAGCGGGGTCCGATTCCCGGGAATAACATGGGGACCTTTTTCCTGTAATCTTCATATTCCTTTCCGAAGCGTTGCAGGAGAATCTTCTCCTCGTAAAGGGAGATGTGCCTGTAAAAGAGAATGATCACGATCCACACACCGGCCGAAATGACCGACAGGGTCATGCAGATCAGCCCCAGGTAAAAGAGTATGCTTCCCAGGTAGATCGGGTGCCGGACGAAAGCGAAGACCCCTTTTGTGATGACGCCGGGCGTCTCCCGCACCTCGCCGAAGACAATGTTCAGGCCTGCCTTGGCCAGGGTTCCCGAAACGATAAGGACGATCGCACCGGGTATTATCCTGAAATACCAGCTTATGTCCCTTGCAAGGAAAGTGGAGTATTTCAGGATGAAGGAATCCGCTGCCCAGATGAATAAGAAAAGTAACAGCAGGATCAGCTGGCCGGCGTCCCCGGCCCTGTGTTCACCTGCCAGGTCTTCCCGGCCTTCATGACGGCCCCGGTGGTGGCGGGTGGATTTTTCAGGGTTCATTGCATTCAGGTATTGCGTTCTGTATTCAATGACGTTCCGGGCCACATAATATTTTTACCAGCCTGCCGTTTTTTCAATGATAAGGTTGTATATCTCCCCTTCCGTGTGGCCGAGCGCGCGTATCTGCCTGGGGATGATGCTTTCCCTGCTCATGCCGGGGATCCCGTTCAGTTCGAGGAAAAAGAGTTCTTCCTCATGCAGGATAAAATCGATTCTCACGAGACCCCTGCAATTCATGATCTCATAGATGGCTGACGAGGTTTCCCCGCATTTCCGTGCAATCCTCCGCTCAATCCGGGCAGGCGTGATTTCTTCTGCCATGCCCTCGGTATATTTGGCCTCGTAATCGAAGAAAACATTCCTGCTTACGATCTCGGTCACGGGGAAAATAAATTCCCTGCCGGGTGTTTTAAGCATCCCGCAGGTAAGTTCAGGACCCGGGACAAATGCTTCCACCAGCACCTCGTCGTCCTGTTCGAGCGCCTTTTGCACTGCCAGATCCAGATCCGCCTCCCCGGTCACTTTGGACACCCCGAAACTCGAGCCTCCGCAATTGGGTTTGATAAAACAGGGAAGCCCGACTTTGTCCAGCACTTTTTCCAGCCTGATCCCATCCCCCTTTCTCAGCAAAACCGCATCGGCGGTCGGATAACCTTTCTCCCTGAGCAGGGATTTGCTTGCATATTTATTGAAGGTAAGGGCCAGCGATTCAGCCCCGGATGAAGAGTAGGGAATTCCGATACCGTCAAGGTATTTCTGGAGCTGTCCGTTTTCACCCGGTGGGCCGTGCATGGCGATAAATGCATAGTCAAAACGGATCTCCCTGCCATACCGTGTAAAGCTGAATTTGTCCCTGTTCACGGGGACACTGGATTTTTCCCCGGTCTTTACGTGCCAGTCGTCCTCCCTGATGTACACGATCCAGGAATTGTATTTCAGGGGATCCAGGTTTTGCCTGACCTGCCCGGCACTTTTCAGGGAGATCACCAGTTCGGATGAATCGCCCCCTGTAACGATCGCGATGTTCTTTTTCATCCCTTTACAAATATAATCGCTTTTCAGCTCCGCTTACCATACCGTCCCGCGCCCCCCCGTGTAACGCCGCCACTTTTCGATCACCAGGGACATGTCGCCGGGCAGATCCGAATCGAAAAACATATCTTCTCCCGAGGCGGGATGCTTGAATCCCAGTGATTTGGCGTGCAGTGCATGACGGGGCAGGATGGCAAAGCAATTCTGGACGAACTGCTTGTATTTCGTAAATGTCGTGCCTTTCAGGATCCGGTCGCCGCCGTAGGTCCCGTCATTGAAAAGGGGATGTTTTATGTATTGAAAGTGCACGCGTATCTGGTGTGTCCTGCCTGTCTCAAGGGTGCATTCCAGAAGGTTCAGGTATCCCAGCCTTTCCAGGACCCTGTAATGGGTAACGGAGGGTTTTCCCTGTTCACCCCCGGGGAAAACGCGCATTTTTGTACGGTCCCTGGGATCACGGCCGATATGGCCATCGATACGCCCTTCCGTCCCGTCCATGTCTCCCCATACCAGTGCATGATATGTCCGGCTGGTGGTCCGGTTGTAGAACTGCCTGGAGAGACGGTTCAGGGCCATTTCCGTCTTTGCGACGACCAGTATCCCGGAGGTATCCTTGTCGAGGCGGTGCACCAGTCCGGGACGCAGCTGTCCCGACCGGAACAGGGGCAGGTCCCTGAAGTGGAAATAAAGCGCATTGATCAGCGTACCGCTGTAATTGCCTACTCCCGGATGAACCACCATTCCCGCGTCCTTGTTGATCACCAGTATATCTTCATCTTCATGGATGATATTCAGCGGAATATCTTCGGGGATGATCTCTGTCTCCCTGGGAGGATGGGGAAGCACGATACTTACCGTTTCTTCCGCCTTTATCCTGTAATTCGGTTTAACCTGCCTGTTGTCGACAAGGATGTTCCCTGCCTGGGCAGCAGCCTGGATCTTTGACCTGGAAACGTTTTCCAGCCGGTTAACGAGGTATTTGTCAATCCTCATGGGATTCTGTCCCTTGTCCACCACGATCCTGTGATGTTCGAAGAGTTCTGATGTCTCGTCAATTTCGGGATCCGGCTTTATGACTGTCATTATCTGATGATCATTATTTTCCGGGTGATTGTCTTCCTGCCGGATCGTTCCAGCTTCAGGAT
Source organism: uncultured Bacteroidaceae bacterium (assembly GCA_964406005.1). Classification (GTDB taxonomy): domain Bacteria; phylum Bacteroidota; class Bacteroidia; order Bacteroidales; family SM23-62; genus CAYOPZ01. The sequence goes on along the minus strand of CAYOPZ010000036.1, from coordinate 16,846 downwards.
ATAGAAGCCTTCCGGCAGCCGGCTGACGTCATGGAAGGTTTCGCTGCCCCTGGCCCTGTAAAGGGTCCTTCCCTGCAGATCGAGAAGTGCAACCGACCATTCCCCCGCATTTTCAGGCGGGGGCCAGTCCAGTCGAAAGTATGTTGCAGCCGGGTTCGGATAAATGGAGACCCGGAGTTCTTCCGCCTCTTCCGGTTCCACAGATGCCGGCAGTGGCCTGCCCATTACGGGGCGCAGCATCAGGGAGCCGGCAAAGCCGGAATTCATCCAGTCCTGTCCGATGTTATAATAAAGCTTTTCATGCCTGTCGATGTTGCGGTCAAAACCGACATTCAGGCTGTTTTCGGTGGTTTTGATCCATCCCACGTAAAATACGTCCGACACTACAAGCAGGGTATCCAGCGGGTAAGTGGTAAAAGCATTCAGCTTGTCGGCATATTCCGGCCTGGCCCCTTCCTGGCTGTAAAGCAGGTTCCCGGGCCTGTTCCCTGTTTCGTCGTGGTCCCATACGGCGAGCCTGAAATAATCCCTGGAGGCGTCGCCGAAGGTCCGGTTGAAATACATCTGCACTGCCCTGAGCGTGTCGTTTTTAAAAGTTCTGAACCGCATGGCCACCATGCCCCGGCTGGTCCCCTCGCCGCGCAGGCCGTAACCGTTTTCAGCGCTTCCGTCGTCGTAGGCATAGTAATTGCTGAATACCTGGTAACGGACGGCCGTGTCGTTCCATTTATAATCCTGCTCCTCCGTGATCAGGTATGACATTACCCTGAAAATTGTCGTGTCGGCATCATAGTCTTTAAAGGGATATACGAAGGGTATGCTGAACTTTTTCAATATCCCGGGTTCCACATTGGCGGTTCCCCCGTTCACCGAATCCGATACCTGGTTATTCAGGTCAGTGATCTTCAGGATCCTGGTAATGTTTCTTGTGGTTGTATCGTTGTTCCGGTATGTAATGTCAACGCCCGACTTGATCTCCTGCAGGCGCGCCTGGGGAAAATGTGTCCACGGAATGGCTTCGAATGATTTGAGCATGGAGGGAATGGGGGAGATCATGGAAACGTCATGAATGGCCGTAACGGATGCTGACCGCCCCGTATCCAGGTAAACATAGTCTATATGCCACGGATCCACATTGCCTTTCTTATCGGGCGAATACGGATCCACCGGAAGGCTGGCATAGTTCTTAAAACGAAAGCGGAAGCCTTTTTTCAGGAACCGGTCCCCTGTCACCGGGATATATACCTGCAGGAAAGTATCCCTGGCATGCAGCAGGGAATCCGTCCCCGGACCTTCGTGTGCCCAGACCGTTTCCCACCTGCTGCTGTCAGGCGCCCAGAAATCGACGGTCAGGGAATCGCCTGTGTCGGGGGGGTCGTCACTCAATCCCTGCGGCTCGTAAAAGAAGCTGAGCCAGATGTCCTCCCTGCCGGGGTATTCAAGATTTATGGGGACGGAAGTCAGGTAATCGGAAACAAACGGCAGATCGCCGGATCCGTTCAATGTCCCGTCGGAAGCTATCGCATCCAGGGTTGCCACCCCGATGGTCACGGGATCAATGGCATAGGAGTTATTCACATATGCGTCATCGTCGGTCCAGTATTGCGGGTCGGGCAGTGTTTCTACCCGGGAAAAATCGTCGAAGAACGGAATGCCGGTCGTATCGGGCTGGGATCCGGCGGCCGCGCTTTTCATGGGGGATTCTTTTTCAGCCGCAGGATACGGCATGCCTGCCGGAAGCAGAACTTCCTGTCCGTATCCCGGGAAAAGAGTGACTGAACAGCAGAGCAGCAGGAGATCAATCGTAATTATAAAGCGCTTCATCGTCATCTGATGGCATAGGATCATCCGCAGGAAGGGGCAGTTTCGTTGAATCGACAGTCAGCCAGATATCGACGGAAGCCCCGAGGTTAATCAGGGATTCATCTGCAGCGGCCGGGCGCTGTTTCCAGACAAAAGCGGCCGCCGAATCTTCCGCATTATTAAAAGAACCGTCGTAAACAACAGCTCCCAGATTCAGGTACCTTTCCGTGATCAGGTTTTTTGCCAGGTCAATGGCCAGGCCGATCAGGTCCGGTGCTGCCGTTTTTTCATTGCTCAGGCCTCTTCCAAGGGTAAGGTCGATTTCAGATCCCTTAATGATGGAGTCACCTTCTTCAATAACGTGTCCCCTGAAATTTTGTTGTAGTACATTATTCACTGCTATATCGGGAACATATGTCAGCTTGCCTGTATTTAATCCTGCGGTATGCAGGATGGCAGTGGCCTGCCGCAGGCTTACCCCTACAACATCGGGCATCCGGATGATCTCGGGATTAAAGGCGTTGATGGTCAGGAATATGGTCCGGTTTTCCTTGACCTTGAACTCGGGTCCGGGATGCTGGTCCACGATGCTTCCCCTTGGTACAAGGTTGTTGTATACGGAATCAATGATCTGGTACCGCAGGTTTCTCTGTTCAAGAACAGATTCCGCTTCACCTGCGGAAAGCCCGGTGAGGTCAGGGACACTGAGCGCCTGTCCGTGCCGGGTAAAGATCCTGAGAAAAAGGAACACGGTGATGACGGTAAAGAGAAAAATTCCCACAGCGATGCTCAGGTGCTTAAGGAAGAGACGGCTGAAAAGGAAGCGCAGGAAGTTCATCGAAGGGGTATTTTAAGGATATAAAGATAATAACAATCGGTCAACTGCGATCGGTTTCCACCAGCCCGGTTTCCTTGATAACGGATGATTCCTGGTAAGTATCGTAGTCCGTATTTATTTCCCATAGGTTGTGGGTTTTCCGGTCGATGATGTTCTCGGCGGCCAGAAGTCCCATAAAAATGCTGTGATCCTGGTTATTGTATTTATAGGCTCCGTACCTCCCGATCACATGGAGATTTTCTATGCCGTCAAGGTATTTCTGGACGGGCTCGATGAATTCCTTGTAATGGTTGAAATATACCGGATAGGAGCGTGGTATCCTGATCACTTTCGCATCCAGGATGGCTTCATCCCCGGCGAGTCCGGTATATGCAAGCTCCCTGCCGGCAAGCCCCGTAAAATACGCATCGTCCTTTTTCCATTCGGGGTCTTCGAAATTACACCAGTATTCAAGGCAGAGTATGCTCTCGCCTTCCTGCCCGTACAGTTCGGGGATCCAGTTCCTGAAATTGGTCATCCTGCCCATTTTCAGGCTTGATGAATGAATATACAGCCACTGGTCGGGAAACAGGCTCCTGTCTCCCACCCGCAGATAAACCAGGATGGTATTCCTGAATTTCAGGGCCAGCGCCCTGTCCCTGATGTCATCCGGTACCTGGGGCAGGCGGGTGACAAGCAGGGATATGGGCATGGTCGAAACAATGTGGTCATACCCGATGATCTCACCCGATTTCAGTTCAATTCCGTATGCATTGTCATCTTTGTTCAGCACCTTTTCCACTGGCGTGTCAAGAAGTATGTTCCCCCCGTTCGAGCGTATGTTATACGCCATTTTCTCGTAAAGCGATCCGGTACCGTGCAGGGGGTAGGCAAACTGGTCGACCAGAGTCTTGTGACGGGTATTTTTATTTTTCATAAGGGCATTCTTGACGGCTTCGTACAGGGAAAGACGCTTTATCCTCTGGGCCGCAAAATCGGAATCCAGTTCAGTGCATTTTATGCCCCAGAGTTTTTCGCTGTACGTTCTGAAGAAGATCTGGTACAGCCGTTTCCCGAATCTCCGGGTTACCCATGATTCGAAGGTCCCGGTATCCCCGGTGGGAATGATTTTTTCCTTCAGGTAACTGAGCATGCAGCGTGCAGCCTCGAACAGGCCCAGGCTTTTCAGGGCGTTCCCGGCTTTGAGGGGATAATCGAAAAATTTTCCTTTGTAATAGATACGGGTCTGCCGGTTCACCATTTTATATTCCTCACCCGCAACTTCGAGCCACAGCCGGTTTACCTTTTTGTCATGGCTGAAGAAACGGTGCGGACCAAGATCCACGGTCTGGCCCCACATCCGGAGCGATTTCGCAAGTCCTCCGACCTGCGGCCCTGCCTCATATACATCCAGGCGGCTTATCTTCCCTTCCGGAATTCCTTTGGAGAGCTGGTACGCAGCCGTCAATCCTGCCGGTCCGGCACCGATAACTGCAACTTTCATCTGCTCTTCGTGTATATCATGCACCCCGGGGTACAAAGGCCGTAAACTTACACAAAAAACCCTTAATACTAAAGCGCATCGGCGGCATTTAAATACTGCTGTGCCTCCCGGGTCCTGCCCTGCTGGGTGAGGATATCTGCGATGGCAAGGTAGGAGGGTTTGTAATTTGCGTTCATTTCGATGGCTTTCTCGAAATAGCCGAGGGCCGCAGCAGCATCATTCCGCCTGATACAGACAATACCAAGGTTATGATATGCCGAAGCAAAGCGATAGTTGATCCGTGTGATCTGAAGGAAGGTATTGGCGGCATTTCCCAGGTCACCCGACTGAAGATAAGCTATTCCTCTGATATTCAATGCTTTATCGTAATCAGGATAGATTTCCAGGCATTCATTCACAACAGCCTGTGCCTTTTCAGTTTCGTTTACCTGTATATATGCCTCGGCAAGCCTGAGCTTGACATATTCATTCCTTGGGTCCTCACGGTTCGCCTCCTCCAGCATAGGAATGGCATTCTGGAGATCGTGCTGCCGGAAAAGCCGGATCGCTTCATAATCCTTCTTGGATTTTCGTTCTACAATTGCGCAGACCGGGACATCTTTAATCTGTATGGTATGGATGGTGCCGTTGGGTGGCCACAATCCGTTTTTCAGCTGGAACGGGTCTATATAGTTGCAGAAATAAACGGCATAATCCCAGTCGTAGGCGCCCCTGTCATAATAACGCGTGTATACCGGTCTTGCCACATCCCTGTAGTGCCTCAGATAGTAATTAACGGAAGCATTCGAGGCAATCTTCAGGGTATCTGTCGAAGTTCTCCTGTGGTCCTCGAGCACATTTTCGATTAGCCAGTCCGTCCCCTGCCTGAGGCTGTTCATGTAATAATCCGTTTCAAACCTGCCGTAGGCTTTGTCAATGCCCATGATCTCATTGTAGTATATATATTCCAGCGGATGATCCCGGACGATGTGGAGGAAGGGGTGAACGATCCCTCCGGCGATGATTACGACCGGCGCAATTTTTAGCGGGCCCGGCTTCAACCGTCGTATCAGAGTGTCGTACGCAAGGCCTGAGATCACGGCCATGACAGGAAAAACAAACAGCAGGTGCCGCCATCCCCCGTAAACGTTCGATTCCTTGTAAACAACATAGGCAATGGGAAAAATCACCACGAAATACAGAAAGAATATGAACACGGGTTGTATCCTGTTCCTGTAAAGGGGCGTCAGGAACACGGCCAGTACAAACCCGGCCAGGATAACGACGGGTACCGTATACAGGATGTTCATTGAAATATAGTACCAGGGAAGCTTGTTGGACCAGTGGATGACGCCATCGAAAAGCACCTTGATGGCTACGGATATATTGGACATGACAGACAGCGCCTCGAAAGGATTCCTGAGAGGGCGTTGGAGCCCGTATGGCCAGGGGATCAGGCTGATCACATATGCAAAGACGGATATGATTGCCAGCCAGGTCAGTCCCCTGCGGACCAATGCGAACCAGGGCCGGGAAAAGCGCCTGAATTCCCACTTATGGAACCAGGCATAAAGACCGGAAAACATGAATATAAGCGGGATGAGAATGAGGCCTCCGATCCGTATGCTGATCGTGAAGGCAATTCCCAGGCCGATCCAGACTGCCGATCGTACCGAAAATTCCGGTAGCTTCAGCAGGAATTTGAAGGTATGGTAGAGGGTAAAGACATAACCGAAGGCAAACGGGATGTCCATCGGGTTGTTGAAGGAATGGCCGAGAAACCGTGGGGCGAAGAACATGAAAAGCATAGTGATGAAACCGGCCCTGTATCCGCTGAGCAGGGCGGCAAGAAGGCCTGCATACAGTATGGTCAGAAATCCGACAATGGCAATCTGAAAATGCCTGGATTCATATTCGCGTTCAATGTTGAATATCCTGTTTACCAGGTAGGTGACCAGATCGAAAGATTGTCCGTAATAATTCAGTTTCAGTGAAGGATCGGACAGGGCCGATTTGTCCTCACCCCCTGTAGCATAGTAATTGTATACCTTGATGGCATGCTCGTAATGTTTCTGATCGTCTCCCGACAGGCCTGCATCAAGACTCAGCAAAGGCATAAGCACGGCAATCACCAGGGCAAGGCTGACGAACAATGTGCGGAAGTATCCGGGTATTTCCAGGAATGAATACTTCCTGTGTGCGGACGAGCGGATCTCCTGCAGCGGTATGCGAAAGAACCAGTCAGCAAAGAACCTGACCCGGTGCATCAGCCGGATCCGCCTGCGTGCAGGCATGGCGGCTTTCCCGTACGGATTCACCTGTGAGATCACATGCGAACCTCCCTGTATGCCCAGCTTTGTCATGCGGTACCGCAGTTCGGGCCAGAACGCCTTTTCTGAGGAGGGAAGTTCCGCAATCAGATAGGATGCCAGTTCTCTTTTCAGAAGGATGAGGGGAGGGTGGAGGTTACCTTCGGTGGGGACATCCTGTTCCCTGAAGGACAGAAACACGGCCTTTTCCCTTTCAACGCTGTCCGGAGGGATCTGAAGCAGTTCATCAAAATTAAAACTCCGTTCCAGCCCCTGCGGATCGAAGATCAGTATGTTGTCCCGCCGGCTGCCTGCGATGCCGGCAGCAATTTTCCGGGCAATACCCGTCTCCCCGGCCGTATCCAGAACCTTGTAAATACCACGACCCGTCATGTTTGCCGCATCGTACCCTGATTTGATCAGATCGGTCACGGCCCCTGTATCACGGGTCAGAAAGATGACTTCATAATCCTTTTCGGAAGGCTTCCTGATCTTTTGCAGGGATTCCAGGATCATCCCGAGCTCTTTTTGCCGGTCTTCAAGGAGAACGATCACAGAAAGAGCCAGGGACTTTTCGGCAGGGCGTTTTTCCTTGCCTGTCCGGGTCCGGTATTTTGAACTCATACAGGCATTAAAAATACAAAAAAAAGACCATCCGTTCCGGACAGTCTTTCATATCATTGTGCAGTGGTATTTCTAAGCTTTGTGCCTTGGTTCGTCAGATACGGACACTTTTTTGCGACCCTTGGCCCTTCGTGCGCTGAGAATTTTGCGCCCGTTTACGGATGCCATCCGCTTCCTGAATCCATGCTTGTTTTTTCTTTTTCTCCGCGAAGGTTGGAATGTCCTCTTCATCGCCTGCCTTTTAAGATTGAGACTGCAAAAGTAATGTTTTTTTATTTATGGCAAAAAGATGCCCTTAAATTGCCGATGCCCTCTCACAGTGCTTTGTGGGGCATGTAAATAAGCTTTTTGGTGAGAAAGTAGGGTTCAGTCAGCTTTGCACTGAGCGAAAATATCCTGGCCTCCCTGAAAAGCCTGATCTCATCTTTCAGGTCCCCCCCTTTAAGATAGAGGATCCCGTTGCCGGGGAATTCCGGTGATGGATCATGGATCTGACCTTTAATCCATTCTGTCAAACGGTCCAGACGGGTAACCGCGCGGCTGACGATGTAATGGAACCGTTCCCCGAACTGTTCGGCCCTGACCTGTCTGACTTCTACATTCCTGAGCCCCAGTGAGGCACTGATCTCCCTGACCGCATTGATTTTTTTCCCGATGGAATCGATTAATGTAAAACGGACCTCCGGGTAGATTATCGCAAGGGGGATTCCCGGAAATCCGCCTCCCGTTCCCACATCCAGAACCCTGGCGGAGTCGGGAAAAGGAACGAACAGTGCGATTGAAAGCGAATGAAGGATATGCCTGATTTCCAGGTAAGGGACATCTCTTCTTGAAACCAGGTTCAGTTTTGTGTTCCATGCGATGAGCTCTTCCCTGAAACGGGTCAGTTGCGATACCTGCCCGGGATCCAGTCCGGGGAAATATTTGCTGATCACATCCATGCAGGGTCGGGAAGCTTTGTTACATGCCGGTGCTGGTCTTTTTAAGAATATTGTAGAGAAGTTCCCGTGCCCGGAACAGCTGGGCTTTAACCGTACCTATGGGCAGGTCAAGCTCTTCAGAGATCTCTTCATAGGAATACTCGCTGAAATACCTGAGTTCGACCAGTGTCCGGTACCTGGGTTTGAGCTTGTTGACAATTTCCCTTAGCATTTTAATCTTCTGGTTGTTGATCAGATGCTCCTCAGGGTCCGGGGTATCTGATTGTATGGTAACCGAAGAGGATTCGGGATCATCGTTTGAATGATCAAGGGAAATGGTTGCCGCTTTTTGCTTGCGGATAAAATCGATGCAGTTATTGGTGGCGATTTTGAACAGCCATGTGCTGAAAGCAAAATTCGGCGTATACTGTCCGATGTTCTTGAATGCTTTACCGAAGGCTTCTATGGTAAGGTCTTCCGCATCGCTCGGGTTATTGACCATTTTCAGCAGCATGAAGTAGATGGCGTCCCTGTATCGTCCGAGCAGTTCTGCAAAGGCTTTCTGATCCCCGGCGGTTGCATTCCGGACAAGCAGATAGTCGTATTTTGCTTTCTCGGAAAGGCCGGGATTCACTTCCATCGAGATCTCTTTGCTGCAACGTAATTGGAAAAGACCATAAAAACCTGGATCCAGAGAAGGGCAAAATCCAGTATTGGCGAAGGTAATAATAAATACTTTTCATTCAAACGACGCATGGCCAATTTGACAACAATACCTGTGACCAGCAATCTTATGAAGAATATGCACAGTATCCAGGGAAGCAGAATGGCCTTTGAAAGAAGCAGGATCAATGCAAGGTAAAACACCATGCGGGATGACAGTTCACCTCCAAGGAGGATCTTCGTCCTTAACCTGTACCGGGGGCCGGTTGTCAGATGCCTTCTCTTCTGGTGGTACCAGTTATGCCAGTTTTTTTCAGGTGTTGAGACGGTATGGCTTTCCGGCCGGATTTCTATCCTGGTATTTTTTCCCCTGGCAACCTCGTTGATGAAAAGATCATCGTCGCCGGATGCCAGATCGTAATGCCTGGCAAATCCCCTGTTTTTGAAAAAAAGGGATTTTCTGTAGGCCAGGTTTCTTCCTACCCCCATGTAGGGAAGACGGGCCAGGGCGAATCCCAGGTATTGCAGTGCCGTGAACAATGTGTCGTAACGGATGAGGATATTCAGCAGGCCCTTTTTGCTTTCATATTTTCCGAATCCCAGGACGATATGGCATTCCCTGCTGAAATTCTGCTGCATGTTGCGGAGCCATTGACGGCTCGCCGGGCGGCAATCGGCATCCGTGAGCAGCAACCACTCATTGGCTGCGCCCTTTATTCCGACGGTAAGCGCCAGTTTCTTCCCCTGGCGTATATGTACGTTTTCCCTGATCGCGGTGGTACGCAGGTGGGGATAAACCCTCTGCAGATCCCTCAATACCTCCTGCGTACCGTCGTTTGATGCGTCATCCACAACCAGCACTTCATAATCGGGATGGTCCTGTGATAGAAACAGCGGCAGATTGGCCCTGAGGTTTTCCTCCTCGTTTTTGGTACAGATTACAATGGAAACGGGAAATCGCCTGGTCCCGGGTTTTCCCGGATGCCATAAGGGTATCCTTGCGAATACAAGGATCCAGTACAATGACTGAATGACAAAGCTTCCGGCAAACAGTACAAGAATTGTCCGGGTAACGATTGATGTTTCTTCCATAACCAGACCCGCACCGGCCCTGTATTGGTTGCGCAATTTACTTAAAGTTTTGCCACGCGCATAAGTCCCCGCAGGGGAAGTCTTCAGATTTTTTCCACACAATCGCTATCTTAGCGTTTGATCCCCGTATTATGAAATTCTCAATACAATATACGGATCCCGAGAGCAATGCCCGGGCAGGTGAGTTTCAGACAGATCACGGGCCGGTTCCGACGCCTGTTTTCATGCCAGTTGGCACTGCAGGCTCTGTCAAGGGAGTATCTCAGAAGGATCTCAGGGAGGACACGAAAGCATCCATTATCCTGGGGAATACCTACCACCTGTTCCTTCGTCCGGGGACCGGGGTGATACGGGGGGCCGGTGGGCTTCATGGCTTTACCGGCTGGGACAGGGCCATGCTGACGGACAGCGGGGGATACCAGATTTTTTCACTGGCCGACCAGCGTACCATAGAAGAGAACGGTACAATTTTCCGTTCCCATATAGACGGCACCCGCCATACGTTTTCACCTGAAAATGTGGTGGACCTGCAAAGAACGATAGGGGCCGATATCATCATGGCCCTTGATGAGTGCACACCCTATCCCTGCAAATATGAAGATGCAGGGGAATCCATGGAATTAACCCACCGATGGATGGAGAGGGGCATTGAGAGGTATCGTGCGACACAGCCGCTTTACGGTTACGACCAGGCCTGGTTTCCCATTGTCCAGGGCAGCACTTTCAGGGACCTCAGGAAGCGGTCTGCGGAGAAAATCGCCTCGGCAGGCATGGAGGGTAATGCAATCGGAGGATTGTCGGTGGGTGAACCGGAAGATGTCATGTATGAAATGGTGGACCTTGTCACCGGCATTCTTCCGGCAGACAGGCCCAGGTACCTTATGGGGGTGGGGACGCCCGTGAATATGCTGGAAGCCATTTCCATGGGCATTGATATGTTCGATTGTGTCATCCCTACACGCAACGGGCGGAACGGCCAGCTGTTCACCCGGGAGGGCATCATAAACATCAGGAATGAAAAGTGGAAGAACGACTTCAGCGTCATAGATGCGTGCGGGGACAGTGGCATCGATCAACAATATTCAAAGGCCTATTTACGTCATCTGATCAACTCAGGAGAGATCCTCGGAGCACAAATTGCAAGCCTGCATAATCTGCGCTTTTACATCTGGTTAATGGAACAGGCACGCGAACGGATCGAAGAAGGGACTTTCAGTTCATGGAAACGCAATATGATCCCGAAACTGGGCAACAGGTTATGAAAAGAATACCGGGCATAACCATCATCGACAGGTACATCATAAGGAAGTTCCTCGGGACCTTCTTTTTTTCCATTGCACTCATAATTTCCATTGCAATGATATTCGATTTCTCGGAAAAGATTGACAATTTCCTTGCCCATGATGCGGTATTAAAGGACATCCTGCTTACCTATTACCTGAATTTCATTCCTTACTTTGCCGTCCTTTTCAGTTCCCTGTTCACTTTTGTCTCCGTGATCTATTTTACTTCAAGGATGGCTTACAGGACCGAGTTCATTGCCATCATCAGCAACGGAATGAGCTTTAACCGCCTCCTGATCCCGTATTTCTTCTCGGCCGCCGTAATTGCCATACTGTCCTTTTTACTGAATGATTTGGTGATTCCTGATGCAAACCGGAAAAGGCTTGATTTTGAAGAAGTCTACTATCATGCGGTTCCTCAGAGGGTATCTGAAAACAATCTGCACAGGCAGATCGAACCCGGGGTATATATATACATGGAAAGCTACAGCACAATTTCGGACCTGGGATACCGGTTCTCCATTGAGAAGTACGAGGACGGAAAACTTGTATCAAAACTGATGTCGGATTATATAAAATGGGACACCACTATCAATAAGTGGAGCATACGCAATTATTACATCAGGGATATAGACGGCTATAAGGAAACGGTTACTACAGGCTCCCGGATCGACACTACCCTGGCCATGTATCCGTCTGACTTCAAAAGAAGGTTGAATTACATGGAAACGATGAATATACGGGAACTGAGGAACTATATCAAGCAGCTCAGGATGCTCGGGGAATCCAACATCAAGGCATACCAGATCGAGTTGCACAAACGATATGCTTTCCCCTTTTCTGCCTTTATTCTTACCCTGATCGGTGTATCCGTTTCTTCACGCAAGGTCAAGGGAGGCATAGGCATGCAGCTGGGCATTGGATTACTGACCGCCTTCTCCTACCTCCTGTTCCTTCAATTCTCATCCCAGTTTGCGATAAATGGCAGCCTGCACCCCTCCGTTGCCGTCTGGATGCCTAACGCTGTCTATGCACTGATTGCCATTGTCCTCTACCGCATGGCGCCAAAATAATCATCCTGAAAAATTTTTTTTATAATGGGGGATTTTGTAATGTTGTAATCCATTCCAACGGCATACAATTTTACTCCATCTGTTGTAATCAGTCAGTCAACCGGCAATCAATAACAATATGGCATTGAAACGTAAGATCAAAGAACTTCAGAAGAAACGTGAGGAAATCCTGAAAGGCGGTGGAGATGCAGCTATCGAAAAGCAGGTAGCCATGGGTAAAATGACCGCCCGTGAAAGGATCATAACCCTTCTGGACAACGATTCCTTTACCGAATATGACATGTTTGCGGAACATGAAGCGAAGGATTTTGACATGGATAAAAAAACCCTGGCAGGGGACGGGGTTATCATCGGAACAGGTACGATATTCGGGGCGCCCATCTGTATCTTCGCACAGGATTTTACAGTGGCCGGGGGATCTCTCGGGAATATGCATGCCAGGAAGATCACCAAGATCATGGATCATTCCCTGAAAATGAAAATGCCCCTGATCGGGATCAATGATTCCGGAGGGGCCCGAATACAGGAAGGAGTCAGTTCACTGGCAGGATACGGGGAGATTTTTTTTCGCAACACGCTTTCATCGGGCGTGATCCCCCAGATCTCGGTGATCCTGGGTCCCTGTGCAGGCGGGGCCGTATACTCTCCGGCACTGACGGATTTTGTTTTTGTTGTGGATAAGATATCGAAGATGTTTATTACCGGGCCGGAAGTGATCAAGACAGTGCTCGGCGAGGAAATATCCATGGAAGACCTTGGTGGTGCAAGGGTACATAGTGTGACTTCCGGCAATGCCCATTTTTATTCAGCCAGTGAAGCAGAATGTTTTGAGCAGATCAAGAAATTGATCTCGTTCATTCCAAGGAGCAACCTGGAGAAGGCAAAAAAGTATCCGACAAAGGAACCCATAGCTGATTTCAATATAGATGACATTGTTCCGGGCGATCCCAGACAACCCTACGATGTCCGGGATGTGGTCAGGGCGATCGTGGATGATTCCGACTTCTTTGAGGTCCAGGAAATGTGGGCGGAAAACATGGTGATCGGGTTCGGAAGGCTGGGCGGCGAAACCGTCGGATTCGTATGCAACCAGCCCATGGTTCTGGCCGGGGTTCTTGATGTTGATTCATCCGACAAGGCGGCCAGGTTTATCCGGTTCTGCGATGCTTTCAATATACCCGTCATTACGCTGGTGGATCTTCCCGGGTACCTTCCGGGGGTGGACCAGGAACATGCCGGAGTGATCCGGCACGGGGCCAAGGTGCTTTATGCTTACAGTGAGGCTACCGTTCCGAAGATGACCGTGATCCTCAGGAAGGCTTACGGGGGAGGATACATAGCCATGGCATCAAGGCACCTGCGGGCGGATTTTGTCTTTGCCTGGCCCGGAGCGGAGATTGCAGTGATGGGTCCGGAGGGTGCCGCAAATATAATTTTCCGGAAAGAAATTGCTTCTGCAGAAGATCCTGAAAAGGTAAGAAAGCAAAAGGTCAAAGAATATAAGAACAAGTTTGCAAACCCCTATGTGGCTGCCGCTAAAGGTTTTATAGATTCGGTTATTGAACCTTCGGAAACCCGTAAAGTTTTGCTGCATGCCATTGAAGTCGCCGGCAACAAATCCGTGTTTCTGCCCAACAAGAAACATGGCATCCCTCCATTTTAACCCAGCGTGGTATGGCAAAATCCAAAAAAAGCAGAGTTCGTTTGCCCGGGAGTAAACCTGCCGACAAGGTTGCCGCAGTCAATACGGATCCGGATCATGACCCTGAAAGCGGGGAGAAAAGAACGCGATGCAAGTCTCTCGTCGTTGAAGGTACAAAATACCGTACACAGCTGAATGAAAAATTCAAGAACAGGAAACAATGGGCGTTGCCCGACCCTAAGGAAATTGTTTCCACCATACCGGGTACCGTTATAAAGATTTTTGTAAAGGAGGGTCAGGAAGTCAAACCGGGAGATCAAATGCTGATACTGGAAGCGATGAAAATGAAAAACAAGGTGGTTTTTCATACTGCGGGCAGGATTAAATCCATCAAGGTCAGCGAAGGGGAAAAGATCCCAAAGGACCACCTTATGCTGGAACTGGAATAAAGGTGGTCACCAGCCCAGCTTTTGGGTGTGCACGAAATAGGCATGAAACTCTTCCGGCACATCGGGTTCAGCATTATAGATCCCGTACAGGGCTGAGCCGCTTCCGGACATGGAGGCATAGACTGCACCTGAATTGCAGAGCCTGTCCCTGATGGCGCGGAGTTCGGGATATTCACTGAAAACCGGCGCTTCGAAATCATTCAACAGTCTTCCCTGCCATTTTTCCGGAGGAAGTTTTACAATGTCGGAAACCCTTTCTGCACCGGACCGGGATCTCACCATTTTATAGGCGAGGGAAGTATCGATCCTGACATCAGGAACAACCAGCAACAGATAGCGGCCGGTCAGACCGGGCGACAGGGGATGGAGGACTTCACCCCTGCCGGTAACCAGGCTGGGGGTGTTGGAGATGAAAAAAGGACAGTCGCTGCCCATCCTGCCTGCATATTCCATAAGGGTTTCCCGGGGCAGTCCAAGCTTGCAGAGGTCATTGACCGCTTTCAGCGTAAAGGCTGCATCGGCCGACCCGCCTCCGAGCCCGCTTCCTGCGGGAATGACCTTGTGCAGGTGGATACGGACTTCGGGAACAGCGTGCTTCGTTCGAAGCAGCCGAACCGCCCTGAGACAAAGATTCGATTCGGTATCCGGCACATCGTCCGACCCGGTAACCCGCAGCACGGGCATATCGTCAACAGGGGCGGATGCAGGGAGTATCTCGAGCACATCCCTTAACACAAGCGGGTAAAGCAGGGATTCGATGTCATGGAACCCGTCGTGCCGCCTGCGGATGACCTGCAATCCGAGGTTTATTTTTGCATTCGGAAAAACAAGCATGGTGCCGTTATTAACAATTTTTAAGATGAACAGGCCGGTTGCAGTACATGCAGACTTGATATCTAAAGGTACGCATTAATTTTTAACAGGATGCGTTAATAAGATTGCGGGCGATGTGGATAAATGGGCAGGGAGCGGGGATTTATTTCGCCTGCTCATTTCATACCTTTGAAGACCTGCGGTATGAATTTCCTGCGATATTTTACGGAACCGGTCATAAACCTATAATTGAATCCTTTATGCCAGCCAAAGGCAATCCGAAAATCATCCCGAACCTGGGCGGCCTGAATGCCGAATACGGAAAAGTGCCTCCCCAGGCGGTTGAACTTGAGGAAGCGGTCCTCGGTGCGGTAATGCTTGAAAAAGATGCTGTACTGTCGGTCATTGACATTCTCAAGCCGGAGAGCTTTTACAAGGATGTGCACCAGAAAATTTACAAGGCCATAGTGAATCTTTCCATGCAGGAGAAAGCCATTGATATACTTACCGTAACCGAGGAACTGAAGCGGAACAAAACCCTCGAAGAAGTGGGCGGACCCCTGTATATCACCCAGCTTACCGGCAAGGTCGCTTCCGCAGCCCACCTTGAATTCCACGCCAGGATCATTCAGCAGAAATTCATTCAGAGGGAGCTGATCAGGGTCTCCACGGACATTCAGAAAAAGGCCTTTGATGAATCCATGGATGTGGATGACCTGCTTGACCAGGCTGAAAGCGATCTTTTTGAGATTGCCGAAGGCAATATCAAAAGGGAAACGGCCAAGCTGAATGTACTTGTGAAAGATGCCATTCAACAGATCGAAGAAGCAAGTAAAAGGGAAGACCATCTCAGCGGCGTCCCTTCGGGATTCACCAAGCTGGACCGCATCACCTCGGGATGGCAGAAGTCAGACCTGGTGATTATAGCTGCCCGGCCTTCCATGGGGAAAACCGCATTTGTGCTTTCCATGGCGAGAAATATTGCCGTGGAACACAACCGGCCGGTCGCTTTCTTTTCCCTTGAAATGGCTTCCATACAGCTGGTCAACCGCCTGATCGTTTCTGAAACCGAACTTCCTTCCGACAGGATCCGGAACGGACGTCTGGAAGAATACGAATGGAAACAGCTGGAATATAAAATCAAGAGCCTTGTTGAAGCCCCCATATATATTGACGATACGCCTGCCATATCAATCTTTGAGCTGCGGGCAAAATGCCGCCGCCTAAAGGTGCAGCACCAGATCGAGCTTGTCGTGGTGGACTACCTGCAGCTTATGACGGGTACAGGCGATTCGAAGGGGAGCCGGGAACAGGAGGTGAGCACCATTTCAAGGGCCCTGAAATCCATGGCCAAGGAGCTTAACATACCGGTTATCGCGCTTTCCCAGCTCAACCGTTCCGTTGAACTTCGCTCGGGGAACAAGCGCCCGCAGCTGTCAGACCTTCGGGAATCAGGTGCCATCGAACAGGACGCCGACCTTGTTATATTCATCCACAGGCCTGAGAAATACGACATATTCGAGGACGAACAGGGCAATTCACTGGTGGGAATTGCAGATATCATACTTTCAAAGCACAGGAACGGACCGATAGGTGACGTGCAGTTGAAATTCAAGGAGGAATATGCGAAGTTCATTGAGCTGGATGCGCTGCAGCCTCTGCCTGCAAACGATCCGGAGGGCACGGGCTTCACGGTCGGGTCGAAAATGAATTCCGAAGACACGGACACCGGGCCTCCTTATTGAACGGATCCCCTGAACATATCGCATTGATCAGACCTGAGAAGGCAGATATAAAACCGCAGCTGGAAATCAGAGATTTAAGGCTGCTCTTTATATCTGCTTTCTCACATGTAAACCGATAGCAGGTAAGCCT
>CAYOPZ010000035.1:0-32019 GCA_964406005.1 uncultured Bacteroidaceae bacterium | reverse complement strand
TTCCGAAATCTACCAGAGCAAACTGATGGGATTATTTCAAAAAATAAAGCCATAAAGCATGGTGTGAAACAGTTGACACGCCTTTGATCAAGTTGTTAATGTAATAATTGCACATGCAATTTCTCTATCCTGAATACATCAAAACAATATAGTCTTCTGGTGGAGCTACACAGACTGAGATTGATGCGACAGTAAGTTTGACCCAATGAGTGGTTCAATGATAATTGAAAGATCATTCTTGAGCCTGGGCCATCATGTCCAGCAAGCCGTTTACAATAGCATCCTCGGCACAACCTGGTTTTAATCGTGAACCAAGTACCTGAAATGTATATCTTACAAATGCATCATCACTCGGAATATACCCTGAACGTGCTGTTCCGTTTGCAATGGTTACTACGATCGTATTTGCCATGGAGGATTCTTCTTTCAATCGTTGACCGATAAGATTATATATTTCGGCATTGACCCCTGCGAAAACGATGTCGCCCAGTTGCAAAAGACTTAATTTTATATTTACCGGATCACCGTCAACGTAGGAACCGGGTTTCCCTTGCCTGTTATTGGTATCGGTTCTTGTCCTTCCGGGACAGGTTACTGTATTCTGAGAGCCATAGATGCTTATCTTGTTATTTAGTCTTTTGGTCAGTTTTAGTACCCGGATGACCTCTTCACCCAATATTTGACCTACAGAATTTATCATCTGGGCCTGTCGTGCATAAGCTGCATCTGTTCCAAGTCTCGCCGCATCCCCGAATACGGAACCGAAGTGTACAGGATTTTGATCTCCTGCAGCTCCCATCGACCATAATGCAATTACCTTACTGTCATGAAAATTCTTATAATAATCTTCTATATAATTTGAAACTCCCCCCGGAATGCCTGCACTTATGGCGCCACTCATGAACATCATGTTGGCATGCACGGCAAAATTGATAAATACTGAAATCAATTCACCTGTAACAGCTTCAATCTTTACAACGGCCACCGTATGGTCTGATACTCCATCGTAATCTGGTCCCTGGGACCAAAGTCTGGTTTCAGGATCTATCACATCACGGTTGACATTGAGATGAGAAGTTCCCGTTCCATAACCGATCCGGGCCGGTTGCAGATTCGATTTTGCCTTCCTGACAACATCAACAATGGCTTTTTCAACTGTGCTGATATAACTTGAAATGAACGGATCATTGGAAGCAATACTGGTTACAAATGGAGCACTATGTGTATGTGAGGGACATAAGATGATATTTTCCACGGGGATGCCGATTTCTTCCTTTATGCCTTCTGTGGCATTTTTCCATATTTCTTCACTCACCATCCCGTTGTCGATGCTTACCAGGGCAGCACTTGTTGTACCATTGTCTATCACAACAGCTCTCGTATAAAGACTGTCATTTATCCTGTTATAACTTTCAGGCAGGTCATTTTGTGCAGGAGTAATGTTCACTTTAGCGGCACCGGCCTTGAATGGCGAGGCTTCATTTGTTTGTGCAGAGGCTATAAAAGAACAGCCATAAATAATCGAAATGAATAGAACTAAAATTTTTGTTTTCATAATATTAATTATTTATCCATTGGAATATTCGTACAGGACCCAGCAGACCCGAAGGCACCAAAGGAGAATCGGCCCGGTAAAATTGCCGTGTTGTCAACGTAATCTTTTCTTCTTCTTCCATTCCGGGCTGAGCATCTCCGATCAAGCGGTTTACCCAGGTATTTACCGACTTGATTTCGATTTCATTTGAACCTTCTGTAACAAAATCACTGATATCCACCCGATAAGGCGGTTTCCAGGCGGTACCGGCAAGTTCACCATTAACCCATACTTCCGCAATGTTGTAAACCTCTCCTAAATCAACGATTACATCTCCCCGGTCAATTGTTTCCTGTGACAGATCTACATCCTTGATATAGGTTGCAATTCCTGAGAAGTAACGAATACCGGGATCTGTACTTTCACGGAAATCAACCAATTCTTCAAATGTTGCGGATGCAGGTGCTCCGCGTTCTGCCTGGAACTCAATCTGCCATGGTCCTTCCAACTGCTCAATTACTTGCTCGGTTGGCTCAGGAATACTTGCACTGCTTACATTTGTTTTTTCACGGAACACGACAAACACAGAGCCAAAACGTCCAAGAGGAATGGTCACATTTGTGCGGTCACCATCAAACTCATAGGATGCAGGACTTATTTCTCCCGTGGCAGGATCCCAAAACTCAGCTTTGTAACCACTTATGCGGAAGCTCGCTTCAATTTCTTCTTCATGATCTGTCTGATTTGCCAGGAAATAGATGCCGCCGTTGTTTAATTTACGGTGCAGGAACATTACCTTGCTGTCTTCCACAGGCGAATCATAGCTAAAATCGGGCTCCAGACCAGTATCCTTAAAAGCAGCAGCTGTTTCGTTTGTATTGAAAACTTTGCCTTTTCCAACTGTTGCAGCAGCATCTCCCGGCCAAAGAATATCCAGTATTTCAGTTACTTTATCAGGGTCATCAGAAAGACTTGGAGAACCTTCAGGTCTTGTTCCGATTAAGACAGCGCCTTGTTCCACGAAATCCAATACTTTCCTGAGAACCGGAAGCGTTACTTTTTGAGTGCCTTCACCGAAATAAATCGCTTTGTAATTCATGCCAGTCTCAGTGGTCAGGGCTCCGTCTTCTACTGAAAGCATATTCAATACCACATCAGAATTTACGTAGTCATAACGGTAACCTTCCGGTATATTCGGATAATTACTGCCATAAACAGCAGTCATTGATGATTCTTCACCATAGAAAACCGCAATATCATTCGCTGCTTTTCCTGCCTGCAACATATAAGAAGATCTTGAGAGGTAATCAATCCATGGCTTAGCCTGCTCTGCCCACGTTTCGTTGCGCGAAAACATCTGACCGAC
Organism: uncultured Bacteroidaceae bacterium; assembly: GCA_964406005.1. Classification (GTDB taxonomy): domain Bacteria; phylum Bacteroidota; class Bacteroidia; order Bacteroidales; family SM23-62; genus CAYOPZ01. Next base: position 29,119 of record CAYOPZ010000035.1, on the reverse strand, counting down.
ACCAAGTGTCATCCCCGGTCCTTTTGTGATAGGCTGGTGAGTTGACGTATGAATGACGAAACGGTTGGACCCGGAAAGCAGAATTGCATCGGCTGTGCTTTTTAAATCCCACGGGGCGGTTCCGTATCCCGGTCCCCCGGTAAATGATTCTGTAGCGGCAATGTTTTGTCCGTAAATATGGGCAACTGATGCAGATTCCTGGTTGTCGTTAAAATAATTGCCTTCCATTTGACCGGGGGTATTTTGCATCCACATTGCCCCCATCGGGATATCAGCAGATTGTTTCATCTCCATTCCTTCACCCATGGTTGCAAATCCGGCTTCGTGTGCTTCCCCGTAACGTATCATTCCAATTTCATGAAGATAGCGTGTCAGGAAATCATAATGATTTTCTTTTAGAAGCAGTTGTATCGTACGACGCCAATCCCACAGGAATTTATCGCTTTTCTCCGGGCTTTCTACCACATAACCGGCCAAAGCAGGCAACCATGGCACAGGATCATAGCCTCTAAGTCTTTCAAAACCTTCAAGAATGAGCGGAGTCCAGTTTGCAAAGCCGGATTCCCAGCTGTCAAACATTAATGCATGTAAGCCTTGTTCGCCAATAAGGCCATTGGCAGCATCACGATACATGTCAATGTAAGTGTCCATATAGCGTTTGACTGCTGCGGTGTCGAGTTTATCCACTTCAAGACCGGTAGCTTCAGGAGCTGCAGGTCGGTTCTGAGCACCGGTAAGTGAATATCCTATGCGAAGGACGATCCATTGTCCTGCCGGTGGCGTCCAGTTTAAGGTCCCATCTTCATTAAATTGATCCGTCAGGTCAAGTACTTCAGATGTTTCAATAGCTGCTTCGGTTCCTGCTGATCCACCGGGTAATTGAAAATATCCCCTATCAGAAAACTCACTGAAGAATGCTGCTTTCAATTCAAATGAATGTACCGTTGCTGTTCCCAGTAAAGTGAGTTCTGTTATGTCAAGAAGTTCCGGTGGTGGTGGTGTTCTTCCCCCCCAACGGCTCCATCCACGGGGAGGTGCCGGGGGTTGTTTTACACTTACAAAACGGAAATAGCGGGCGTTGGCATTGTCAACAGAGTTTGTACGGACTACTGATCCGCCAAGAATTTCCGCACCTGTATCCGTCCAGTTAAGGCCATCATTGCTTGATTCCAGTTTAAAAAGCACAGGTCCACGTACCGGAGTCGATAAAACCAGGCCTCTTACTGTAACTTGCCTGCCATAATCAAACTGTACCCAGGAAATACCACCCTCTTCTTTGGCTGCAGGAAGGCTTATTCCTGTATGATCATATAAACCATCCGAAAGGGCTGCCTTATTAACTGTGCCTCCACTTGACGTAATTACCGGAGTTGGTAAAATTTCATTTTCTGCAACCTTGAAGGCAAGTACCTTCTGGTCTTCATAGAACTGAGGCGCATCTTCCCCGGCACCTCTCTGATGACCTGAACCGGCAGTGCTGGTCTGATAAACACCTGTTGTTGTCGGTGGATGGTTTAACACCCCTGTAAAAGGTTCGCCTCCTTCAACATAAGTTACTGCATAACACATTTTTTTCATTCCGTCTTCCGGTTTTACCCATGGCCCTCCGGTTTCACTCCATCCGGGAGAAGCCGCAGTTCCGAGCTCCAGGCCGAGAGAATCAGCATATGCAGCTGATTTTGCAAATGCATCCTTCCAACCCTCCGACATGTAAGGATGACTGACCTCAACTATGGCCTCCGACGACGTCCCGGGCATACGCATCCCGGCATGGAAACATTGCAGCCCGGCGATTCCTACCCGCTTCATCCAGTCCATATCAGCCTTGGCACCTTCCCAGGTTACATTTCCGTTCATCCAGTGCCACCAAACCCTGGGTTTGGCTGCCTCCGGTGGATTTAAGAAACCCTGTTCGAGTTCCGATCCCTCAGCACGATCTGATTTATTGCATTGTACCAGCAATAATGATATAAGGGCTATTGGCAGGACAGATAAAAGAAACAATTTACTCCTGTTGTTTTTAGCTTTTGGTTTCATCGGCAGATAATTTTCAGATTCAATTCCTTTTGCATTTTTATAATGTTTCTTTAAAATTAGTAAAGAAATCCATAGGAATTTATATTAATTGCTGTAATTAAATCGACAATATGCTCCTCTTCTTCTTTCCATAATTAAAATCAGATTGTTTACAGATTATTTGCGACAGCACTTGTGGAGCAACTTTTTAATTCTTACTAATAGAATACTCAAGCGAAAGTTTGAAATTCCGGCCTTCCTGCGGGTATCCTTCATAATAGCTGTAGGCGGCATCAAACAGGTTATTGATCCGGGCTTCAAGGGAAAAAATCTTCCAGATCCTTACGGAAGCTTCCATATTGCATAAAAAGAAGGCTTCCGCAACATACAGGCCATCGGAGGTGCTGGGCCTTTCAGTGTCAAAACCAGAATCGAACCGGACGTAGAATATGCCTTGCTTTCCATATTTGACATATCCGAAGATCCTGTGTTTGGGAACATCTGTAAAAATCAGTTCCGGCCGGTCAAGGTTCTTCCTTTCAAGGTATGCATACCTTAAGCCCAGCAGAAATTCATCGAGCGGCAGGCAGGTAACATCCGCCTCCAGGCCATAATAGACGGCTTTCCCCGTATTCTGAAGCTGAAATACGTCCGGGTTGCCGGTATCCACACCGTAAACCGGTTGTATGGCATCATCGAGCAGGCTGCAGAAGATGGAAGCGTCCATTCCCAAAAAACTGCCTGCACGAATGGAATGGCTCACATCCGCATGAAACGCCGATTCGGATTTGAGCGAGGGATTGGGGAGGGATCTGCCAAGCCTGTATGAATAACGGTCTTTCATGGTCCCGAAGCGGGTTTTTCGCGCCAGGCTGATCCTGATTTCCTGGCTTTTCGAGATACGATAATCCAGTACGACCTGGACATTCAGGGCCATATCCCGGTTTGCCGGAAAGGGGAATATGGAATCACTGTCCGGGTCGTAATTGTCAGCCCGGAGGTTATTGCGAATGTTCAGGCTTGTTCCTCCAACGATCAGGATATCGTTTGAAGGTGTGAAGTTTTCTTCCATTCCCAGGGTTATGAAGCGGTCTTTCATGTGCCTGACGGTTTCATCAACAGGGTGGGTGTTGTGTTCCCTGTGATGGTCCTGCTTGAAATGCAAGGCTCCTTTCAGGTTATGTTTCAGGTTGATGTCCATGTTGTATTCAATGCTTCCCCCGAAACTGTTGTCAAAGTAAATGCTGGTGAAGGAGGATCCCATGTCCTGGGAAGAATAACTCGAGTCGTCATAGCTTCTCAGGTCACTGAAGTATTCGTTGTAATAAAGGCGGGTTTTCAAATAACCGTTGTTGGCTACAGCTGTTTGTGAAATGAAGCTGATGTCCTGGTTGTGAACGTCGGGGAACCGCCAGTACCTCACCCTCTGGTCCGGATCTGATCCTGAATATGCCGGGATGCCCTTTGCCCCCTTCTGTGTAATAAAGCTTATTGCATACTCGTCGTTGCCTCCGGGCATCCATCCTGCCTTGAAGTTGATTTTCCTGTCCCTGCGTTGGGAATTATCCAGGACTCCATGATTCCCTGGGTAGGGTGATTCCGGTTTCCCTGAAAGCGAATACGGGTCGCGGTCAAGAAAAGAATACCCTGCCTGGAAATAATAATTCTTTATTCTTGTTCCTGCATAAAGGTCGGAATGCCTGCCGTTCCATATCCTGTGACCGGCGTACACACCCGTTGAGCCTTCGAATTCCAGTTTGTTTTCGGGTTTTCTTGTGACCAGGTTGATGGCTCCTCCGAGCGTGTTGGGCCCGAACAGGATAGAGCTGACACCTTTCGAAACGGCGATCTTTTTAATATCCTTTACCAGGAATCTGCCGAGGTCAACGTAACCGTCGTATGTGACATAAACCGGAACGCCGTCGAGATACACCGGGACCTGCCTGAGATCGAACCCCCTGACCGTGACCGTAGCCTCGTTTCTCGGACCCGAATTGCTGTAGCTGAGGCCCGGTATCAATTGCAGAGTCCCGGCCACATCTTTCCGGTCGAACTGTTCCATTTCCGATTGCCCTATCTCACTGATGCCGATATCCTTTGTCCGGGCAGTGATTTTTACTTCGCCCAGTTCGAAAGTGATCCGGGTGGTATCCACCTGCGCCGTTATGGAAAAAGGGAAAATGACTGAAATAAAAAGTATATGAATTGCCCTGTTCATGTAATGCCTGCATCCCGGATAAAGATACAGGGATTCTACCAGATAACCACCCGTTGTCCGGCCGGGATGTACAGTGCATCATCCGGGCCGATTTCAGGGAATGCATCGTAGAATTCAGGCATATTGCATACGATGCCGTTTATCCTGTACTTTCCTGGTGAATGAGGATTGGTTTTGACCATGTTTTTCAGTGACTCTTCCCGCCTCGTTCCACGCCAGATCTGGGCAAAGCTGAGAAAAAACCTCTGGTCCCCGGTGAATCCGTCTATCTTTTCAGGGGATTCCTTCCCGTCGAGCGATAGTTTATAGGCATGGTATGCTATTGTGGCGCCGCCCAGATCGGCGATATTCTCACCGAGGGTGAGTTCACCGTTGATGAAGACGGAATCGAGTACCTCGATCCGGTTGAACTGGTCCACAAGGACGGATGCCCGTTTGTTGAATTCCTCCGCATCATTTTCGGTCCACCAGTCCCGGATATTACCGTCCTTGTCATACTGCCGCCCCTGGTCATCGAACCCATGCGTCATCTCGTGACCGATGACCATTCCGATCGCTCCGTAATTCATGGCGTCGTCGGCATCCATATTAAAGAAAGGGGGCTGCAGGATTCCTGCCGGGAACACGATCTCATTGCGTCCGGGATCATAGTAGGCATTCACCGTTTGAGGGCTCATTCCCCAATCGTTCTCATCGACGGGTTGACCACACTTTTTCATTTGATAGGAAAATTCAAAATCTGATGCCCGGAGGATGTTCCCGAGGTATTCATCCGGTTTTATCTGAAGCCCTGAAAAGTCCCTCCATTTATCCGGGTAACCTATTTTTACATTTATTTTATCCAGTTTTGCCAGCGCCTCTGTTTTTGTTTCCGGGCCCATCCATGATGAATTTTCTATCCTGTTTCTGTAAGATCTTCTCAGATTTTCCGTCAGTGTGAGCATTTCTTCTTTTGCCTCGGGAGGAAAATGCTTTTCAACGTAAAGCTGTCCGACCGCCTCGCCCAGATACCGGCTCGTAATATCCAGTACTCTCTTCCACCGGGGTTCCATTTCCTTCATGCCATAGAATGTCCTTGCAAAAAAATCGAAGTCTGCTTTTTCGAACCTTTCACTCAGGAAACCGGAACAGGTTTTTATTAATTTCCACTTCAGAAAAACCTTCCAGTCTTCAATGGGTACAGTATCCATCATGCCACCGAGCCCCTGGATGAACTGCGGTTGACGTACATTGATCACCCGGATGCCCGGGAAGCCGATTTCAGTCAGGTATAATTCCCAGTCGAAACCGGGAGCCAGCTTTTTCAGTTCCGGGATGGTATGCTTGTTTGTTGTTTTTTGTACATCCCTGTTCTCGACCCTTGTATAGGATATCCCTGCCAGCCGGGTCTCCATGTCCAGGATTTTCCGGGCATGCAAAGATGCAGTCCCGGGGTCGTCACCAAGCATTTCAAAAACACCTGTAAGATGTTTCAGGTAATCTTCCCGGATCTTCTTTGTTTCATTATCCGTCTTCAGGTAATAATCCCTGTCCGGAAGCCCTAATCCGCCCTGGGATATATTTGCTGTCATCACATCGCTGTTGTCCGGATCGGTATCCGGAAACATGCCAAAGAACGGCCTGACCCCGTATCGCTGCAGCCTGGAGGCATACCGAATGACATCGTCAATTTCCTTTAGGTTTTCATTTTGAATGAGCAGATCATCAAGCGGCTCAAGATCGAGCTGTTCGATCAAAAGGGTATCCATACCCGAATTGTACAGGTCCCGGATCAACTGCGAAATACTGCCTTCCGGCAAATTCTTCCGTTCCGATACATCTTCAATGATCTCCCTGATGTCAAGCCGGTTCTTCTCCAGGAGTTCGTCAAAGACACCGTAGGCACTTTTGTCTTCCGGGACGGGATGGGTTTCGTTCCATGTACCGTTGACATATTCGAAGAAGTCGTTGCCGGGATCGACATTCAGGTCCATGTTTTCAACGGTGAACACTTCGGCGGGATTAGATTCCCCGGTTCGATTGCCGGAGCACCCTGTCATCAGATATGCGATTGACAGGGTGCCTGCAATGATGCGGATAACGTTTTTCATAATACTTGTGAAAATAACAATAATCGTTTGATTTACAAAGGAATTCGTTAATCCGCCTGCCGGCAGGTCATTTTCCCGCCCTCAAATCCAGCAGGGTTCCTGCAGTGCGGGCAAGTTTTATGAATTCTCCGCGGTAACCCTCTTCGTCCTCCCCGCGTCCGCCCTGTGCAAGGGCTATCACGTTTTCGATGCTTGCATCCGCTTTGAATTCGGATTCGCGAAGGATCAGCCCGAATTCAGCCACGGCGGCAGAAAACCTGAAGGATGCAGATGCGGATTCATTTTCTTTTATTTCACCCCTGACCGCTTCTTCATAAAGCGTGCTCACATTGCCGTCGGGTTTCTTGTAACGGAGCTTGACGGCAAGCAGCTCTGCCGACGGATCGGGATTCACGGTTGCATGGTTCCTCTGGTATTTCAGGGGATCTATGCTGCCGGTACTTTCACCGGATCCTGCAGGGATGATTTCATATAATGCCGTTACATTGTGTCCGGCGCCCATTTCACCGGCATCTTTCCTGTCATCGTTGAAGTCTTCGTCGTTGAGAAGTCTGTTTTCATAACCAATTAAACGATATGCCTTTACCCTGGCCGGATTGAACTCAAGCTGGAACTTGACATCCTTGGCTATGGTAAAAAGTGTTCCGCCGAACTCTTTGACCATTACTTTCCGGGCTTCCTGTATATTGTCTATATAGGCATAGTTGCCGTTTCCCTTATCGGCGATGATTTCCATCTTGTCGTCCTTGTAGTTCCCCATACCGAATCCCAGAACGGTGATGAAAATGCCTTTTTCACGTTTTTGTTCGATAAGTCTTTCCATATCCGCGTTGCTCGATACGCCTACATTGAAGTCTCCGTCCGTGGCAAGTATGATCCGGTTATTGCCTTCCGCGATGAAGTTTTCTTCGGCAATCCTGTAGGCCAGTCTCAGGCCTTCACCACCGGCAGTCGACCCTCCTGCCGAAAGGCGGTCTATTGCCGCCAGGATCTTTTCCTTGTCTGAGCCCGGGGTGGATTCGAGCACCTGTCCCGCCGCACCCGCATACACCACGATGGCAATGCGGTCTTCTGCCCGCAGCTCGTTGACCAGCAGATGGAATGCATTTTTCAGCAAGGGAAGCTTATTGGGTGAATTCATCGACCCAGACACATCCAGCAGGAAAATCAGGTTTGAGGCGGGAAGCCGCGACTTGTCAATGCTTTTTCCCTTCAGTCCTACATGAAGCAGCTGGTGATCCGTATTCCAGGGACATACCGAAAGTTCCGTATATACTGAGAACGGGTGCCTGCCCGTGGGTTCGGGATAATCGTAGGTGAAGTAGTTGATCATCTCCTCGACCCGTACAGCGTCTTTGGGCGGCAATTGCCCCATATTCAGGAAACGCCTGACATTGGAATAGGAAGCCTTGTCAACATCAATGGAGAATGTTGAAAGCGGCTGGGAAAGCACGTCCTTGTATCCGTTCTCATGGATGGTGGCATATCCTTCCGTGTTGAAGTCAGGATTGTAACGGTTAAATGATGTACCGGTGGTGGTCAGATAGGAAAGGGTAGCCAAACGGTAACCGCCGTATGAACTCCTTATCTTACCCGCTTTCTCCGGACCGTTCCCGGGGAGGCCGGGCGCTGCCTCCTCTTCCGCCATAATGATATCGTTCAAGGCGATTGTTTTCCTGAGAAGGGTTACGTTTATAACGTTCTTTTTCCCGATGCTCACCTCCCTGGATTTCATTCCGGTAAAACTGTAAACCAGTATTTTGTCCCCGGGCTGTACGGTGATCCTGTATTCCCCGTTAAAATCCGTTACGGTTCCGCGGTTCGTACTTTTAATAATTACACTTGCACCCGCCAGGGGTGATCCCTGATCATCCGTGACTTTTCCGGTGATTACCCGGTTTTGTACGGCTGCAATAAGCATTGCAGATGTAATCAGGATAACGAAAGTTGAAATGAATGTTCTCATGACTGATTGTTTTTGTTTAACTTCACTTACAGGATGCAGGGTTCAACAGAATTCCATAAATTTTCACAGTTTTTTCATTCAAAAGGAATATCCCTTTGTTAGGATCCCGGCTGTATAAAAAATATGATCAGACGGACGGGGAATTGCTGGAGCGGTTCCGCAGCAGCGGTGATCTGGAAATACTCGGTGCACTGTACCAGAGGTACATGCATCTTGTTTATGGCGTATGCCTGAGATACTTCGGGGACAGGGAACGGGCAAGGGACGGAGTGATGCAGATCTTTGAAAAGCTGATTACCGGAATCCCGGAACATGAGATCCGGCAGTTCAAAAGCTGGTTGTATGTTTTGACTAAAAATCATTGTCTGATGGAGATCCGCTCCGGAAAAACGCATGAGCAGCGGATGGAAAAGTGGCTGGCGGAACAGGAATATTATATGGAATCAGGTGAGGAATTGCATCCTATAGATGAACAGGGGGCAGCCAAACACAGCGCATTGAAGGAATGCATTGAGAACCTGAAGAAAGAACAAAGGAAATGCATACAATTGTTTTATTTTCAGAATAAAAGTTACAGGGAGATTGCCGGTTTGCTCTCCATGGAAGAAAAAAAGGTGAAAAGTAATTTGCAAAACGGGAAAAGAAATCTGAAAATTTGTTTAGAAGAAAAAAATGGATAAGAAATACGGAAGAAAGAGCCTTGAGGATTTCCTCAGGTACCTGGAAGGCGGTCTGACAGACAAAGAGCGCCATAAGATAGAAAGGGAACTCCTGGCAGATCCCTTTGAGGATGAAGCCATGGAAGGACTTTCCGGGATCGGGGCGGATGAAGCACGACAGGACCTTGACATGCTTGAACGGCAGATCCGCAGGCGCGCTGCCCCGAAGCAAACCCGTATATGGTACCGGGTTGCCGCGGCAGTGGCCATATTGCTCGTAGTTACCATAACTTTTGTAACCGTATTCAATGACAGGATAATATGGCTTAACAGAAACATTGCGGAAACAGAGACGCAGCCCGAACAAAAGGTCATGGAAGAACAGCATGCCGCGGAACAATCAAGTACCCCGGAAAAACTGAATGCCCAGGAAGAACCGGGTGTCCGGGAAGCACCATCTCCCCGTGAAGAAATCCCGGAGCAGGTGGAAGCTGAAGAAGAAGCGGCCGGCGGGATTGAACCGGGCAGGAACGAGATTGCCGGCAGGGAATCCGCGGGGGAAACGGTTGGCACGGATGAGCCGGCAGAGAGCCTTGCCTATGAAGTGGACAAAGTCATGACCGGGCCGGAGAACGTTCAGGAGCAGGAGATTGCTGAACAACCCGAAACGCCGTCCTTACCTGAATTTCCGGAAGTATCCGCGGATTATGCCGTGCAACCCATAGCAGCGGCCAAATCAAGGCAAATGGAATTTGCTGCCGGGGATTTTAATGACGACAGCAATAATTTCCCGGTGACAGGCAGGACATTACAAACCGGTATGGTTTCACCCGGAGTAATGACCGTTGTGGATTACGGTGTCAGCCCGGGATCACGAACTGCAGGTGCACTGTCTGTCAGTGAAATTGCACGGGCAGGCGATGAGACGGATTACAGGCCGGCTGAACCGGAAACAGGGAGAAAGGCATTCAATGAATATGTTTTGAACCATCTCAGGTTTCCGGAAGGATCTGATCTTGACAGTACTGTCGTGATCCTGAATTTTACGGCCGGACTTGACGGGCAACCCGGGAAAATCAATGTTCTCGAGAGTCCGGGCGAGTTGTTTTCAGAAGAAGCCATACGCTTATTGAAAGAGGGTCCGCGTTGGGAGCCTGCGATAAAGAACGGGCAGAAATACGAACAGGTCGTACGGGTCCGGATCCTGTTCCGCAGATGACTCCCCGTATTCGGATCAGCCTCTTGTATTGATGATTATTGTGGCCGGCTCAAGGTCTTTCCCGGAAGCGGTCAACCTGATCCTTCCGCTCCCTCCGGTTGATTTGACTATCACCAGGCAGCGGCCCTGAAAGGCCGATCGTTTTTTCTGCTGGAAACTTTCCGTGCTCATCGGGTTTGAATTCCCTGCAGCGATGATTTCCCCCGGCCCCGACAGCTCGAAGAAAATTTCATTGTCGGCCCAGGGATGCCTGTTTCCGCTTGTATCGACCAGTTCGACGGTAATAAAAGAAAGATCCTGATTGTCGGGGCTGATGGTCATGCGGTCTGCTGTAAGCCGGATGCTGACGGGTTCCGAGACCGTATTCAGGCTCGCTATCGCTGCAGTATCTTCTCCCTCGTAACCTATTGCTTTAAGTTCTCCTGCCTCGAAAGGAACGTTCCATGAAGCCCGGGATTCCGTATTCATGGACTTTATACCGAGATCCGTGTCATTCAATAACAACCGGACCTTTTCACATGCGGAATATACATCCACTTTCAGTTCCCTGCCTTCATATCCCTCCCATGTCCAGCTTGGATAGACATCATCCCAGCCCCAGGGGCTGTTGCCATTTTTCCCGAAAGTAGGTTCCGGGTTATGCACAAATACCGCTACCTTGTCACCTCTTTTCCACAGGACATCGCGGTAAAAGGATTGGGGGCGCTTGAATCCGCAGATGTCGATGTCACCGCAATAGGCGACTGTCCACGGATACGCCGATTCAGTACCCTGCCAGCCAAGGGAAGCCTCTCCCAGGTAATCCAGGCCGGTCCACACAAAATCCCCGATCACCCAGTCGAGGTCAATTACCGGCATCCAGTATTGAAAGGACCGGCCCGGGAAGGATCCCGAACCGTAGATGACCCGTTCGGGATGCTTGATATGATCCGGTTCGTACATTTCCGGGAGGTAGTCATAACCCACCACGTCCAGGGGTTCCGCAAAACGGGCGGTCGTATCCCAGTTTTCATACTTCCATTTATTTACCCCGGCGGTAACGGCGCGGGTCGGGTCGAGACTGCGAATGGAATCTGCGATGGTACGGCTCCAGTCCATGGTTTCTTCCAGGTCCTTATCCGGGATATCATTGCCCGTGCTCCACATGATCACGGATGGATGGTTCCGGTCGCGAAGTACCGTATTCTCCATATCTTTCAGCCACCAGTCATAAAAATACCTGTGGTAGTCATCTTCGTTTTTTCCGATTTGCCACTGATCGAATAATTCATCGATAACCAGCATCCCTATCCTGTCACAGGCGTCGAGAAAGGCCGGAGAAGGGGGATTATGCACACAACGGACGGCATTGAATCCGTTTGCTTTCAGGATTTCCACCTTGCGTTCCTCGGCGCGATCGTAGGCTCGCGCACCCAGGGGGCCGTTGTCGTGATGCATGCATGCACCGTAAAGGAGGGTTTTCTGTCCGTTAAGAAGAAATCCGCTGTTACTGTCAAAGTCAATCGTACGGATTCCGAAGGTTGTGATGATCCTGTCTACCATTTTATTTCCAAGAAGCACCTCGGATTCGAGCTCATACAAGAAAGGATTGTCGGGGGTCCATAGTACCGGGTCCGGTACAAGGAATTCAAACTCGGTGATCCCCTCCGTTCCGGGTTCCAGTTTGCATGAGCGGTTCGTAACGGCAATTTCGGTTCCCTGTTTATCCCTGATACTTACATTCACCCATACTTCACCGAGATGCTCCGAGGCATTTTTAATGCGGTTCCGTACCGTAATGATGGCTTCCTCTTCCCTCAATGATGCCGTATTGACGGAAATGCCCCATGGAGGGAAGTGGAATGACTCGGCGGCGATCAGGCGGACATGTCTGTAAATCCCCGATCCTGAGTACCATCTGGTATTCTTGCCTTCATTTTTTACCTGGACGGCTATGACATTGTTCTCACCTGCCGGGCGAAGGGCATCCGTAATATCGTACCAGAAACTTGTATATCCGTACGGATGGTTCCCCAGGTATTCCCCGTTTACCCATACATCCGAATTCATGTAAACGCCTTCGAAAAGGACGTATATCCTTTTACCCTCGTATTCCCTGCCCAGCCTGAAATGCTTCCGGTACCATGCAGTGCCTCCCAGTGTGAATCCTGTGGCCCTGCCTCCCGGTGCATCCGCCAGAAAAGGCCCCCCCGGGATTACTGTATCCGGGAGAGGGATGCTGTCGATATCCTCGATGCTCCAGTCATGCGGAAGATCGAGCTCCCTCCATCCGGAATCATCGAACTGAAAATCTTCGGCAGCCGGGAGGTCTCCCTTGTGGAATTTCCAGTTGTAGTCAAAATTTACGGTTATCCGGCTTCTCCTGCCTGTGACGAGATTACAGCCTGTCAGTAGTAAAGTTGCAGCAAGGAACAGGACCGGTACAAATAAAATACGGGATTTCACTTCATACAGGCTAATGTAACTTACAAATTACCGTCTTTTTTAGGAAAAAATCATGGCTTCGGTCCGATATTCGGTCAAACCGGCGAAGTTATTTGAGTTTCAATCGCATAAGATACATATCTGCAGTGATATAGAGGTATGTTTCATTTTCATCCAGGGTGCAGTTTGAAGTGGCCTGACCTGTTTTTATTGTGCCCAGATACCTGCCTTCCGGTGTGATTACCCATACACCCCCCGGACCCGCGGCAAAGATGATACCGTCTTTGTTGACAGCCATTCCATCCGGTGCGCCGCCGCCCTCTTCTTCCTGTTGTTCACCGGCATTCAGGAAGATCCTGCCATCCTTTAACATTCCGCCGGCCGTAAACTCATATACCATCCAGATTGCACTGTCCCCACTGCCGGAATTGGAAACGTACAGTCTGCTTTCATCGGGTGACAGTGCCACACCGTTGGGTGCGCCCAGTTGATCTGTAAGCAGGGTCAGTTCACCTTCGGCCGACAATTTGAATACACCTGTAAAATCAATTTCACGTTTCGGGTCTTCCCACCCTGATTCCATACCGTAGGCAGGATCAGTAAAGAACAAATCACCACCGCTGCTGAATACAGCGTCGTTCGGACTGTTGAAACGCTTTCCCTGCCAGCGCTCAGCCAGGGATATGAATACGGGTTCAGGTTTGTCGACCGGAGCTTCCATACGTGCCATACGGCGGTCCCCGTGCTGGCATAAAACGAGCCTTCCGTTCCTGTCAAGCAAGAGCCCGTTGGATCCGGTTTCTCCTCCGCGTGAAACGGTATCTGTATATCCTGATGGCTTGAGGTATAACTTCAGGCCGTCTTTCTCAGACCATTGATATATAGTATTTTCGGGAATATCTGAAAACAAGAGTATATCCTGTTCCGGGAGCCAGAGCGGTCCTTCGGCCCATTCAAATCCCCCGGCAATGATCTCAGGCAGCTCTCCTGCAGGAATGATCCCATCCAGAGCGGGATCTGATCTTTCCACGGAACCGGTTTTTTCAAAATCCGTTCCGGATTGTTCAGGAGCATCGGTGTTTTTGGAACTTTGTTTGTTTACGCAGGCTGGTAAAACCAGCACTGCCATCAGCAGTATGCGGGATATGAAGTGTATTTTACCTTCGGTGAGCTCATAAATCCGGTTCATTAACTTTTATTTTTATGCTTTGATTTATCAGGGAGCAGTAATGAGTGTTTTTTGTGTATTGCTTTAAATATAAATGAATTTCGAAATTATGACAAAATTTCCTTTGCCAGTATATCAAAGAATTCCTTCATTGCGAGCAATTCCTTCCACGGATTGTGCCCGCAATTTTTCAGCAGGACGAAACGAAAATCCTTCAGATTTTCAGACAGGGGCTTTTTTACTCCTTCGGCCGGGTGCGCATCGTAATCTCCATGGACGGCAGTTACCGGGCAATTGATCTTTGCCATGCTTTCGAGCAATTTCCCATTGTCCCTTAGCCTGACTGCCAATGGCCAGATGGATTCATACATTTTATAATCATACCGTATCCCTTCGTCTTTTTCCCCGGATGAATGGCAGATATCTGCTGCTTCAAGAATATTTCCGATTTCTGCAAAAAGGCTGTTGCTGTCAAACTGGTTATTTTTGAGTCTGTTTAACAGTTTGTAAAGGGTGATCCTGTCCTTGTGGCCGATCCTCTTCATACGTGTATCGATGATCTGTTTTGAATATTTGTGCTCGAAGGGTGCGCTTGAGACCAGGATAAGCTTTCGGACAAGGTCAGGGTATTTCGCAGTAAAAAGTACCCCCAGCCATGCCCCCCATGAATGCCCGGCAAGGATAACGGGCCGCTGTGCATGATCTTTTATGATGGTCCGGGTTTCCTCCAGGAGCCCTTCTATACTGTAAATGGTTTGAAGTGCCTCAATCACTCCTGTATATTCCGATAGTTTCCTTGCTACAGGCGCCAGTTCACCGGCGGCTCCCGGCCCCCCGTGCAGCAGAACGAGTGAAAACGGGGCACTGCCATATTTCCGGAAAGAAGTCAATTCATGCTTTACTTTGGTGAAAACCCGTTACTGAATTGTAGCCACAGGGCAGTTCACATAGGTGGCATTCCCCGGTATGATGCTGGCCGCCTGGGCGGTTTGAAGGTCAGTGACATTGTCAAAATCGACCGGTTCTTTTTTTGCTGTTTCCGGGTCAAGCGGTTGCGGGGAACTGTCTCTCTCGTATGCTGCAAATAATGCAATTGCAGTGAAAAGGAAAATATGGGAAACAACAGCTTTCATGACTTTGTGCTTTAAGTTTAAAAATAATACAAAATCAATTCATTATGTGATCTGTCTTTTAAAAACTTCCGTCAATACGGGTTGCAGGGGAGACAGGATAACGTTCAGTGTTGTGAAGACCGTTGCTGAATAGACTTGAAAAAACCGGCGCATAATACATAACTGTTTACGCCGCCGTTGGGATCCTTTAAGCCGGCATTACTGATGTGCCTGAACCCGAGCCTCAGATCGAGGTACAGGGATCCTTGCAAGCGGATATTCAGTCCGCTGAAGAAATTGTCTGAAAAAATAAATCCGGGGGATTGCCTGTCCGGTGCACCTGAAATACAGTGGGGTCCTGTGCTGATGAACAGATATGCACCGAGAAGACCGTTTCGGAAATTTCTTCGTACCAGAAATCCGGCATTCAGGCCATATTCGTAACCTCCCGTAAAAGAACGGGAGTTCATATCCTGTCTGAATGTCGTCAGGTTGAACTGGGGTTGTGCAATGATTTCCAGAGATCCCTTTTGACCACCCGTTAAAGTGAAATAATACTGGTACTGAAAGAAAAAGATTTTATAGATATAGTTTACATCCAGGCCGGTCTGATCGCCGTAGCCGAGGTCAAACCCCCATTTATGTCGTTCCCCGTTAAATGTTGTTTCCTGTGAAAACAAATGTTGCCGGGCTGAAAAACAAAGGATTATGAAAACCGGAATGATCTTTTTCAACACCTTAAACAAGCCTTGCCTTCAGTTCAATTCTGGCTGAGGCATAAAGACGTGAGACGGGACATCTTTCTTTTGCAACAGCTGAAAGTTCTTCGAATTTTCCCTCTGACAAACCATCGCATTTTACTTCGCAATTCAACTCGATTTTTGAAATAACCGGACCGATGTCATCCGCTTCGAGGTGGACGGTTGCAGATGTTTGAACGCGCTCGGGAACCAGATCCTCTCCACTTATCAATGCGGATAAAAACATGGAATAACATCCTGCAAGTGCAGCACCTACAAGCTCCTCCGGATTGGTCCCTTCTCCCTCTTCGAATCTGGAAACAAATGAATAAGGACCTTCATAATTGCTGAAATTCATCGTCCCGCTGCCTTCCTTCAGTGTTCCGGTCCATACTGCTTTTGACGTTCTTGTTGCCATAGTTGCGGATTTTTGTTCAGGGGTTAAAAATGGACAGTTTAAGCAACAAATCCAAATTAGATGACAAAGTGTTTTTATTTCCGGAAGGTCAACTTTACCCTGGCACCGCCTCCCTTATTGTTTGAGGCTTCTATTTTGCCGTCATGAGCATCAATAATCATCTTGGCAAGGGCAAGGTCGAGACCGATGTTCTTATCAATATGTTGTTCACCCGGTGCAAAAAGCCTGAATAATTTTTGAAGCGCCTCCTCCGAAAAACCCGGGCCCTGGTCTGAAATATCACAGGATATTTCCGAATCCTCCCGCCTGATCTGAACAGTAATTTCTCCACCGGTGTCTGAGTATTTAATCGCATTTAACAGGATATTTACAATGCAGATTTTCAATAGGTTGAAATCCCCGGATATTACCTGTTCCCCGGAATTCATTTTCTTTGTTACCCGGAGGTTTTTATTCCGGATTTTTTCATTTAACTCCATTAAGGAATCATCGACAAGTTTCTCTATTTTAACGGGTTGCTTGCTAACCGTATGCCTCTTTGTTCTGAGGTTGGTAATGGTCAGGGCAGCCATGGAGAATCGCTCCAGCCTTGTTACGGATATATCAAGTATATTGATCAGTTGGGATAAATCCCCGGTTTTGTTTCTTTCTTTAAGCAATTGCAAGGGACCGATAATACCGTTAAGAGGCGTGCGTATCTCATGGCTTATGATATCCAGAAATTCTGCTTTTGCATTATCGAGGCTTAAAAGTTCCTGATTGGCTTTTTTCAGCTGTTCTGTCCTCTCATTTACTTTTTCCTCCAGCCATTGATTGACCGACTTCAATTTTTCCCTGCTATGCCTTAATTCCAGTTGGGTCCTGACACGCGCCATCAATTCCTGTATATCAAAAGGCTTGGTTATATAATCCTGGGCTCCGAGTTCCAGACCCTTCACAATGCTTTTCTTGTCGATTTCTGCGGTCAGGAATATGACCGGGACATCATCATATTTCGGGATAGACCGCAATTTTTTACAGACCTCAAAACCACTCAGCCCCGGCATCATAATATCCAGCAGGATCAGGTCGAACATTTGATTCCTGATCCATTCCAGAGCCCCTTTGCCGTCCATGGCAAATTCAACAATATAATTGTGGTTTTTAAGTGTTTTTCCCAGAATTTCAATGTTCCTGGGATTATCATCCACGATCAGGATCCTGGATTCAGGGATTTTGTCTTTGCTCATCACAGAGAATTTTTTCCCGATTTTTTTTGTTGTTTAATCGGAATACCTTATAAAGGTAGCTGATTTTGCAATATGTTATAGAGCAGAGATTTTTCCTTTACGGGATTGAAGTTCCCCGTTGCTTTGCTTTCCCGGATTGCTTTTGTATCCTTTTATTTATGGTCGGCAAATCTCCACCAGAGGGAAGTTGCTATAATTCCAATGAGGCCTGTGGAGAATAGTATCAAGTAGCTTGCAACATTTATATGCGGGCCTGAGGATCCTGCGGCACCGCAGTAAAGCGCCGGGATCGCCCAGGGGAAGTAAGGCATTATGCCGGGAATGCCAATGGAAATAAACTGGGTGATGATCATGATAAGAATGATAAAGGCGATCGCAAGCAGATACCCGCGCCCGTAACTGGCAAAGAAGGCCACCGGTGTGCAAAGCACCAGGGTCAGTAAGGAAGTAACCGTGAAAATGAAAAAAGCATGCCGGGCGGTTTCCCCGGACCAGCCGGGAATATTTACCGCCAGTCCCGTTGCAAGCCCGAAAAAAAATAAGACCAGGAACAGCAGGACAGACCAGATTGCCGAGACCATGAATTTTGCCAGAACGATATTAAAGCGGGGAACGGGCAATGCCAGAAGGTCTTTGACCGTACGGTCGGAATATTCCCTCCCGAAAACCCAGCTGATCACGAATCCGAACCCGATCAGGCCGATCATTGCAGTGACCTGGAAAAGCAGTTCAAAATATCCGGGCCAGTCGGAACTGCCGATCATAGATGCCTTGGCGCTGAGTATGACAGAATCACCCACCAGGCCGGGATGGTTTGCGATGAAAACCAGCAGTCCCATCATTACAGCTATGAATAAAAAAACCAGGATGGTCAGACGGAGTATTTTAGACCTGCGTACCTTCAGATATTCTGCCCGGAAAGCTTCCAAAAAACCTTTCATTTCACACCTCCGTTCTTTCCGATGACCCTCAGGAAATACGACTCCAGGTCTTCCTCATCGACCTTCAGCATATCGGGCGGATTTCCATCATGCACAAGCAGCGAAGCCACAATTTCCGGGCGGCTGATTGCATCTTTTCCGCCGACTTCCAGGAACCCCCCTTTTGCCCTGGCGACCGTATAGCCGTTCTTTTCAAGTACCGATTCAGCCGCATCCGTGTTGTGTGCACTGACCTGAAGCATTCTGTACCGGGAACGCTCCAGCTGTTCGACATCCGACTCCTGAACAAGCCTGCCTTCGTGAATGATGCCGATGCGTGTGGCAAACCTGGATATTTCACCCAGGATATGGCTTGAAATAAATATGGTCACTCCCTTTTGAGATGCGAGGTCCATGAGCATTTCCCGGATCTCCACGATGCCGGCCGGGTCAAGCCCGTTGGAAGGTTCGTCCAGGACAAGTATGTCCGGATCATGTATCATAGCCTTGGCGATTCCCAGTCGCTGTGCATTCCCGTGTGAAAGGTCTTTTGCTTTTCTGTCCCTGTACGGGCCGAGCCTGAATTTTTCCATGACCGATCCGACCGTAGCAGGATCGGGAATGAGGCGCAGCCGGCGCATCATCTCCAGGTTTTCATAGACGGTCAGGTCAGGATATGCATAAGGTATTTCCACCAGGTACCCGACATTGTTCCACAGTTTATGGTTCCCGGCATGGACCTTTTTACCATTCAGATAAGCTGTGCCTGATGTCGGGCGGATGATCCCGAGAAGCATCCGGATCGTCGTCGTTTTACCGGCGCCGTTAAGACCAAGAAAACCGTATATTTCACCCTTTTTTACATTGATGGAAATGGAATCGACGGCATGGACACTGCCAAAGTATTTCGTCAGGTTTTCCGTATTGATAACCTCGTTCATCGTCGGTCCGGTCATTCGTTAATATAAATGGTATGCTTTATGTTTTCAGGCCCTCGTAGAATTTGTCCCACAGTGATTTGAGTTCATTCTTAAGATTGTCCATTCTGCCCCCCAGGGCAAGGTGCATGGCTATACCGTCGCTTGTGTGAATGAAGATCATAGCGATCTGTTTATCGCTCATGGAAGATTTTATTTCACCGGTCTCTTTTGCCCGTTTGATGACTTTCGTCCAGGCGTCCAGTTCCTTTGTATTGTAATCTTTCATTTTTTCCCGGAACTCCGGGAACAGTTTAATGGCATCGAACATCATGAAGAAGAAATTCATATTGAAATAATTACTGTCGCTCTCCCTGTCATGAAACAGGATTTTCAATGTATCCATTCTGTTGAGACAGTCGTGGTAAAACCGGTATAATGATTCATTTGAGCAGTCGTTGAAACCGGGTTTTACCAGGGATGAAAAGAACAAGTTGACAATCTCGAGGAACAGCTTTTCCTTGCTTTCAAAATAATGATAGAATGCACCTTTAGACATTCCGGTTTTCGTCACGATCTCCTTCATGGTAACTTCTTTGAAATTCTTTTGTAAAAAGAGCTTTAAGGCGACCCCCATGATATGTTCTTTGGTTTTTGCCATAAAATGTTTTACGGTTTTTATCACAAACCGACCGTTTGGTTTGTAAATATATACATTTTTTCATTAAAACCAATTGCAGTACACTCATATTAAATCCGGATTATTTAATGAACCTCCCGTCATCCTTTGATACTGAAAGTTGATCAGCCTTATCCTCAAGCCATCCTGTCCTGATTTCCTCCCTGTCATCGAATACCGGGACATAAGGTTTGATATCTATAAGCGGTGTCCCCTCAACGATATCCAGATCCCGGATCCTGATTATTCCGTCTTCAATTCCGAGAAGCCGGACTATGGAGATCCCGAGCGGGTTCGGTCTTTTAGGCGCGCGTGTTGCAAATACCCCATGAGTTTTATCGTCCATAAAAGGTTTTACTTCCAGTGCGGACTCTTTGGCCATATGAAAGCAGTAGAGCAGGATGATATGCGAAAAACCGTCAAGATCTCTCAGACCTGCTGTGAATTCCTGAAATATTTCAACACTTCCCTCAATACCTCTTGCAGCTGTTGGTTGAATAGGTGTTCCTTCCGGTTTTTTGAAAGGGGAGTGGATAATTCCGATTTGTTTGAATCTTATTGGTTTCATTTTTTCCGCTTGGGATGATTAGTACTTTCATGCAATCAGCACGGTTTATATGCGTGCGGTTATATCAAACTTAGAAGCCCGGCATGAAAAATATGCCTGCAATCTCTGTCAGCTTACCCTTTTGCCTTATCATCGGCTACCCTTTTGTCCAAAGACCATGCTCCGGCCCCTTTAAATAATAAAAACAGGCTTCCGGCAAGCATTGACCAGTCTGTTCTGGCGGCATGCATCATGTTCCAGAAACCTTCGTTCAGGAGGATTTCCAGTTTGGTTGTAAACAGGGCGACTACCATGATTACAATAAGGGGAATGCTGGCAAACCGGGTAACCAGGCCGAATAAAATCAGAATCCCGCAAAGCATTTCAAAAGTACCTACAAAGGTGCCTAAGAATTCCGGTGACGGAAGTCCGATACTTTCAAATCGCCCTGCCCCGCGAATTGCGGGGAACAGGTATTTTTGGAAACCTTCTGAAAGAAAAACCACTCCTACCATCAGCCGGATGATGATTGTGGTTCTCGAGTTGTCTGTATGCAAAGCTTTTTTAAACATTTCATTATTGTTTTTATCGTTCCGGGTCTACCGGGTGCAGCAAGAATACGGCCTGCGTTGCTCCCGATTCACCCGCTTTTTTACTGCGGTGTGAATTTTGACAGGTCGAATATCCCCAGTTGTTTTTCCAGATCGGATACTTTTTCTACCATTGCTTCAAAGCCGTCTTCTCCAAACAATTCGTGTTCCTTTTTTTCAAAATCTTCACCCAGGGCAAAATATTCGTTTTTTGAGATTATTTTTCGAAGTGCAGGGAACAATACGGTATCTTCACGTGCTTCATGCGGACGGTACATGGTATTAAAATCGTTTAGAAGTTTTATAAGCTTCTGGTTTTCATCTGTGTCCGTCAGGGAGTTCGTCCCTGTCAATTGGATGATCTGCCCGGTCAGATCCCGGCCTGCCGAATGTTGGATGTAGAGCACCTGTACAAGGTCTGCCAGGTAATTGGCTTTTGCGAAACGCGGGAAAAGAAAGTCTTCTTCCAGTTTTTCATGATAATCTTCTATAAAATCCCGGATTATCAATGCGGAATTTTGCAAAACCTCGGGTGGGAATTCTTCACCGTTGACAAGATTCATCTTGCAGGTATCGTAGATAAGCAAAATCCGGTTCAATACCCCGTGTTCCCGCATAAGGTCTTCCGAGGGTGAAATATCTTCCTCGTCTTCTTCGGTACAGCCGGTTATGGAACTCAACCCGGCGACACCGGCCAGGGTACCCCAGAGAACTCCTTTTTTCAGAAAATCCCGCCTTTTATTGTCCGTGCCTTCGACGGGAGATAGTTCATTTTTCCTGGTTGTTTTCATAATTTTAAATTTAAAGCATCTTCAGATTTCAAATCATAAGTATCTCTCCGGCATTCGTACACCTATGGCCCAGGTTTCTGTGTATCCGTACAGACCATGTTGCAGGTGCGAATACGTCACCCGAAACCCAGATAAGGGATCGAAAATTAACCTGTCAATAGATCTTGTAAAATACGTATACTGCAGATATATTCAAATAATAACGTAAAGATTTAGCCCGTGGTGTTGGAAAATTGAGGTCGGTTTTCCCGGTTCGGCCTGCCGAATTTCCTCAGGGAAATGAGTATTTATTCATCACTGCGGCTCCGTTTGCCGGTTTTATTCGTTTTTGATAAAATCAGTGATTATTTCAACCAGCTCAGGTTTTATAGGCAATTCCGGTTGATTATAGGTCGCGATATTCTTCATTCGTTCCGGTTCAGTTTCCCTGAAGATGTGATTCATTCCCTTGACAATAATCAATTTTGACTCTGGATTTGCTTCGGCAAGTATATTTGCATCCTCTTCACTTACCTGGATATCTGTTGAGCCCTGGATAATCAACACAGGAATTTTAAGCCTGGCAATTTCCTTGGCCGGGTCGTATTTCATCCATGAGATAATGTACGGCTGAACGCTTGGCCGGAACAATGAATACAGCACCGGACTTACGGTATCTACGGTTTCTCCCCGGGTAAGCTTGTCAATGATGGGCAGCGCCATCTCTGATATTTCCGGAGATTGTGACTGAAATTGCTCTTTAATGGTTTTGTCTATTGATTTTCCCGGGCCGGCAATAGAAACAAACCTGTCAACATTCCCTTCTTGTGAAGCAAGCATTCCCAGCAGTGAACCCTGGCTGTGTCCGATTACTGTTACCTCATTGAACCGTTTGTCTTTTTTAAGCAGTTCGATCCAGCCTTCAGCATCCGATATGAACTGCTCAAATCGCATGTCTATTTCATTACCACCGGCCTTTTGGCTTTTCCCGACACCTCGCTTGTCATACCTCAAAGATGCAATTCCGTTCTGAGATAAAGCATCGGCCAGCATCTTCAGGGAATTATTTTGCATTGCAGGCTGATTGCCATCTCTGTCTGTCGGGCCTGATCCCGCTATGATCAGTGCAACAGGCATTCTTTTTATTCCCCCGGGAACAACAAGAGAACCTTCCAATGTCCCATTTTTGGTTTCAAGCCTGACGATGCTGTCTTGCCGGACTGCAAAAAGACTGTTTGCCAGGCAGAACGAAATTAGAATTGTTGTTATTTGACCTTTCGTCCCCTTTGATGCTTTATATCCCACTGCTATTAGTTTAGCATATCCGACCATGGTTTTATCCATAATCCCGCAATCTTCTCCGATGCATCCAAAACGACCCGTACCTCAAGTTTCTTATTGCTTTTATCAAAGTCGCTTTTGAATCTGAAAATCTGTATTGAATCATTATTCCCCTGAACCCATGTTTCGGCATATTCAAGGCCTTCAAAATCACCAAACTGATCTTTAAGTTGCCGGTAGCCAGCTTTTTGATTTTCCTCTGTCAGCTGGGTTTTCAATACTTCAATTACTTCGTCCCGGAACTCGTAGAAACCACCCTCTTTCAATTGTGTCAGGTAATTTAATGCAAAGTCATGAGCAATTTGCACTTTATGTTCATCCACCTCTGATTCTGACAGTTTTCTAAGGTCCTGGCTGCATGAATCCAGGCAAATGATCAAGGCCATTCCCATTACCAATGATATTGATTTCATGATTTAAGGTTTAAATGTTATGAATATAATCAGCAGTTTTGTTGCTGCTTCCGATAATATGAGGCTGACAATGAATGATACTATTAATCTCTCCTTCTTTAAGTTACAGGAAATTTTAAAGCCATTGAACAGCAATGCGATGGTCCAAACGGCAGAAAGCAAATAAATTGCGGATACCAGGTACATCTCCCACGATAGAAATACAAAACTTCTCAGGGAAGGAATCAATCTGACAAGCGGCACGATGACCAACGGTATTCTTGCGAATGATGAAGTTCCCAGAACATCCAATAATCTGATTTTTGTCTTTGACAGGATCAATCCGGATATGAACAGGAATATCGATACAGAAATCCAGCCTGCAAGATGCTCAATAAGGTAAAAGACGAAATCGGCATCCTTGGCAAAGTCAATATTTGAAAGTCCGTTCTGGTGTGTGCCTGTCTGATAAGATAACCAGGAAACCAACAATAAACCTGTTAATCCTGCAATCAGGGATTTAAGTCCGGCAATTCGTGTAAAAGGATTAACCAGATAGTTGATCTTCATCGGTTTCGATTTTTTTAATTCCGTTAATTATATCATCGAGCTTGTTTCTAACCGTCGGATAACTCAATTTCATATTTTGAGCCATTATTTTCAAACTTCCGCTTGCTTTTATAAAGTCCAGGATAAAATTTTGGTCATCAATGGATAATTGAGATATTACTGGCAGCGAGTACAGGCCTGTTACCTCGGTTTCGCAATTCTCACAGAACAATTTTTCAACTTTCAGTACACTATTGCAACTTGGACATATTAAGGGAAGTGTCTTATTCATTTTCAATATTTTGTATAAATATAATAAATAATATTAAAATTAAGATAAATATTATTTAATACAAAATTAATTATGTTTACTAATCAATTAGTTTATTGTGAAGAATATCTCTGGTGAGCTTGCTGTTACGGTCAGCGGATAGAGGTTATTTTAATGCGCGGGTTTGGTCGTGGCAATTACAGTTGCACTAATCATTTAATCCCTTTCCATTGAGAATTTGCTGCAAACATTTTTCAATCCTTGACTCCCGGGTTTTGGATTGTTTGGGTGAAGAAAAATGTAGAATGTACGCTCTTTGCCGTCCCGGTGTCAATGCATCAAAAGCCGTTTTCAAAGCCGGTATTTCATTTAATTTATTTTGAAACTCTTCAGGGATTTTAAATTCCGAGGTCTTTTTAAAATTCACTTTCAAACCGGCTCTTTCTACTTCAATGGCTTCATAAATATAGGCTTTCAGGGTGTGTTCCATCTCAACTATTTCCCGGACATCGGTGAACCGGATCTGACGTGTTGCCTGCGTATTCTCCCCGGGTTTGACGAGAATGCCGTTGGGATCCTTTAACAAGGCGCCTTTGAAAAAACTAAGCACACAGTATTCTTTAAATCCACCTATAATAACCACGTTACTTTTCTTATAAGTGTAACAGGGTTGATACCACTTCAATTCTTCGTTAAGCTGACAGTCAAGAACGATCGTTCTCAATTTCGCAAATTCTTCCTGCCACTTTTTGGATTTACTTATAAATACATCAACCTCGGGATTCATTCCATTCATTTTTTAATATTCTGAAATAAAGAAAACTTTAAATTTCTGAAATACCTGATACTTGAAAGAAGTAGTGCCAGACCGATACCTAAATATATTACAGAAAGATATTGCTTTGGTATGGGAGAGTGGCGAAGAGTGATACCCATGGCAACCATGATGATGATAATGAGATAGCTTTTCCAGGAAACAAATGAGAAAATACATGGCCTGCCCGGCAATCGCGAAATACGCCCCAGGTTTTTATCTACAATTTTCAGGAATCCGAAATGATGAATAATCAGTGCCGCAATAAGCCCGGGGACGGTAAAAAGCCAGGGATTCCCTTCATAAATGTACAACCAGTGAACTGCCATCAAAACCAGCATGATCCCTACACAACACCACATTGCTCCGGCAATCACAAGCAATACCTTTTTAGGTGCTGCGGGTTTAAATCTCTCTTCAAAGCCGGTCATGATTTGTTTTTTCAATTCAATAAATTTTCTTTTACCTTGATTATAATCATTACGTACCGGGCGTCTGTACGTTCGGATAACATATTTCAGCCTGTTATTCTATTATTGAGTTATACAATTCTTCCTTTAAATTTTCTTTATCCATCTGGTTCATAACCTGCTCCGATTTCTTCTTGTAATCCTGATTATTTAATAGTTCAAGAATTTTAGATTCAAGGTTTCTTGTGTTGATTTTTCCAATTTTAATCCCTTTCGGTCCGATCCCTTTATCATAAATAATTTTATTCCATACAAATTGGTCGATAATATGCGGGACAATCATTGTTGCACATCCGTACTTAAGCGCCAGATGAGTTGTCCCTGAACCTCCATGATGAATTATACCGTATACTTTCGGAAAAATCCAGTCATAAGGTATTTGGGATACAAAATGTATGAGTCCGGAATCAAATTTATCGGGTTTAACGAGTCCTCCGGAAGCTGTATTGATAATTGCAGGAATTTTGTTGCGTTCGAGTATTTCAAGGATTATCCCGGTCTTCTCTTCCGGAGCTGGATTAATCATGCTGCCAAAGGTTATGAACAGGATTTTGTTGTGCTTCTCTATAAAGTCAGTTAATGCCTTATCAGGTTGCCATTCCACTTTTTTATTGCTTTCGTGAAACCCTGACACTTTAAGATTTTCATCCCAGTAATCCGGTCTTGAAAAAAGAGAGGGGGAAATTGTATAGATTGATTTGTTATGTTTTAGCAAATCCCGTATTTCGCTACGGCTGATCTTTTCGTGTATATTCAACCACTTTTTACTTATTTTAATTGTAGTGATCATTCCGTAATGTGCCAATGAAAAGGTCAGTTTATTGAAAAAACCACCGAAATTACTGTTAAAAGCAACATGTGTGTGACCTTTTACATAGTGCATATAAGGTAAAGGGCTTAGAAAGATTGTTCTTCCCTTGTTTCTAAGTCCCCAGATCACAGGATAAATAGCTTTTCCATTATATAAAATTCTATCCGGTTGTTCTCTTTCAATTATTTCCTGTTGTTTGAATAGAAGTTCTTTATTGGCATCAGTCTGATTTAATGCAAGCTTTATTGTTCCTTTGATTTTTTTGAATCCTGTAGCACCCCCCATTGCTGCTTTGCCCTCTTTACTATCCAGCAGGTCAATATATTTCAGACCCAGAGAAGCAAATCCCAGGTTGGAATCATCAGCAAGTTTTCTGAATTGCTCCGGGAAAGCACAGATAACCTGATGCCCTTTTTCTTTCAATATTTCTCCTGTTGCCAAAAAGGGCTCCATATCTCCAAGGGTTCCAACCGATGTTAATACGATCTTCATGGGATCCTTTTGAGGTTATCCGGCATTCGAAGCGCATACTTTAATGTAATGTGTTGAGAGATCCAATGACAAGTGTTTTGTTTACCGGCTGTTATGAGCTGATCTTTTTTAATCTGTATATTTTAATTGAGCCTATTTCAAGTATTAGTTCGTCAAGATATATATTAATATTTGCATTATTGATAATTACGTTGGAATCTGTATATAAATATTTCGCACCTTTTTCAATCATCGATTTTAGTCTCTCAGGCGTTATATTATCGTTTTGAAAGCACCATCCCTTTTTATCGATGTAGTAAAAGAAAATATAATATGATATATCATTGCCTGCTACGACAAGGGCATCTTTCGGAACAGCATTTCGAAGTTCCATCTTATAGACCAGCAGATCTTTGTTAAACCCTGGAGAATCGGGATTCCACCTCCCCTGCATTCTTAAATAACATATTATTGGCAGTGCAAGCAATATTACAATTGTTATGTAACGATAAAGTTTAATTTTAAAATTATAAAGATTGTATGCACCATAGGCCACTAAAACGAATAGCAAAGGATAGAAAGGGAAAAGATAATAATCGTGGATTTTAGCAATTGCATTTGCCTCAAAAAAGTAATACATCAAAGCCAGTATGCTCAATGAAAGTAATAATACGAATTTGGGATTTCGAAAAGATCTCTTTTTGAACAGAAAGTAAAATCCTGCCAAAAAGAAAATTAATGAGCCATAGTTAAGCAGTAATTCAGGCAAAGTGGAAATCAAGGTAAATTGGTAATAATCCAGTAATTTTCCTATTGATTCATTGCTATCAAGCATTCCTCTTACAATTGCATTTCCATGCCAGTGAGGCATCACAGATAAATACCATGCTATTGGAAATATTGAAAAACCAATTGCTCCGATTAACTGTGCAAATAATTTCTTATTAAATCCTTTTTTAAAAAATGCTATGGCAAAATGTACTGCTGGAATAATGTAATAAATAATGAACGGGAGTTTACATAATGCTCCAATACTCAATAATAAACCACTGAATACCAGATTAGTTGTTTTTCCATTATTATACCATATAAAGAATAAAGCTATACCCCAAATAGAACAACATAATGCTAAATTATCCGGTATTGGGTTGATGGTATAAT
This sequence comes from uncultured Bacteroidaceae bacterium, assembly GCA_964406005.1. Lineage (GTDB taxonomy): Bacteria > Bacteroidota > Bacteroidia > Bacteroidales > SM23-62 > CAYOPZ01. The sequence continues at coordinate 1,157 of CAYOPZ010000035.1, read as the reverse complement.
AATAAAAACCTGGAGAAAAATTAAAAGTCCATGCTCCGATCACGGAAAGAATTGTGTTATGAAACAGGGCATCTAAAAGTTTGTAAATCCCGAGAATGGATAAAAGTCCTATGACAAACAAGAAAATTCTTGTTATAATCAAGTGATTCCCAAATACCTTATACTGGCAAGCAACCAACCATTGCATGAGTGGAAATTCCATCCTGAAAATACCATCAGTATCACCCCGGTCATTTCTACGAGGATTAAGAATGTTCATGTCTTCCTCATAGAAATTAATAATGGTCGATTGAGTCTGTGTTTGTCTCCAAACATGTATGCTCATCAAATCCTTTGAGAAATGCTTTAGGTGCATTAATACACTAATCACCACAATGGATGCCAGAATGATATTCCTGAAAGTCTTATTTTGCTGTTGGGCAACGTATTTTTTCAATCCTTATTTCTTATTTTATTAATGCCCAACCGAAATCCGAACGTAAAAATTAAACCAGGATCACTATCAGATATCTCACTTAATAAATCCCCAAAATCATCACCATACCATGGTGTAGAAACACCTACATATGGTTCTCCAACCAACCAGGAATTTATTTTTTTCTTATAAGTCAACTTTAATCCAGGAACAAATCCTACTGAGTTTTCTCGCCCCGTCACATGTCCTCCATAGAATTCCGGATATTTCATATATGCAAATCCTGCATAAAATCCGATATTGATTTTTTCAAATAGATCATCTTTGAAATAATGCCGTAATTCAAAGGCCATCTCTGTCCCAAAGGCGGGATCTTTTAAGGTGCCAAGCGCTGAAACAACTCCAAAACCACCCCAAAAGTCTATTGTGTTATTTTTTAAAACAGGCAATTCATAACTTACAATCCCCTCGAATGACATAACAATTCCAATTTCTGTATATGGTGAATAAATCACGTCAGCTTTGGCTATTGACTTAGTCAGTAAAAGGATTATAATTATTCCAGTAATTTTTTTCATAGCAATCAATTAATGTTTGATTTGAAGCTATTATTAATCTTGTTAAAATGACTGAAACATAAAATTGATTGTTTTATTATTTTTTTTATAGATGCAATGTACGATTTTAGGTAATACTCCCCAAGATTAGACAACCTTACTTCTGATTTAAGTTTGATTATGCT
>CAYOPZ010000034.1:0-32925 GCA_964406005.1 uncultured Bacteroidaceae bacterium | reverse complement strand
CGAAAATATTTCAGTTAAATATCATGTTATAAGTATGTTATTAACTCCATCTTACATATGAAGATCTTTTGTTGCCGTACTCCCACAACCCATCCACATGCCTGTACGGCGAACCCTCATGTGTATAATCAATGTCAGCCGATATTTTACCTTCGGTGAGCTCGCAAGCTCGGTTCATTTCCTTTTGTCTTTATACCTTGATTTGTTGAGGAATAATGATGAGGGTTTCATTCGAATTATTTTGATTGACAGAATGATATTCCGGCATTCGATTTTTATGGATGAATAAAACCATATTTTGTGCCAAACTCTGTAACTAACAGGTTTAGAACGGATTGTTTCAATATCCGGAACAATTCCCAAAGGCAGTGCTGAACGGTTTTATAACAGGGAGTGTACGAAAACGGATAAATTATTGGCCGCCAACCAGGATTATGAACTCCCCTTTCAGCTCCCTGTCTCCTAATTTCTCCATGATCTCCCCGATGCTGCCCCTGATGTATTCTTCATGGATCTTGGTCAGTTCACGGGCAAGACAGGCCTGGCGGCCCGGGCCGAAGATTCCGGCAAATTCATGCAGGCTTTTTCTGACCCGGCGGGGAGACTCGTAGAATATCATGGTCCTGCTTTCAGTTTTCAGTTCTTCGAGCCTTTTATGCCTGCCCTTTTTCTGCGGGAGAAAACCTTCGAAACAAAATCGGTCAGAAGGTAAACCCGATGCAACGAGTGCCGGGACAAAGGCTGTGGGACCCGGCAAAGTTTCCACTTTGACCTGGTTCTTAAGGCATTCGCGTACCAGCAGGAATCCGGGATCGGAAATGCCGGGCGTACCTGCTTCGGATACCAGTGCCATGGATTCACCCAGGCGGATCCGTTCAACCAGCTGCCCGGCATATTTATGCTCATTAAAGGCATGGTGGGAAAGGATTTTTTTTGCCAGATTATATTTTTTAAGGAGGATGCCCGTCTTTCGTGTATCTTCTGCAAGGACCAGATCTACGGATTCCAGGACACGGATGGCCCTGAAGGTAATATCCCCGAGATTGCCGATGGGTGTAGGAACGATATAGAGTATGCTCATTATGCAGTTTAACCGTCCTGCTTCACGATAAACTTCCTGCGCACAAGATCAAGCAGCATTTGTACGGCCTCATCTTCCATGTCCCACTCAAAGGAGGAGTTGATATACGAAAAAGCCTCATTGAAATTGTCTGCATCATCAAGGATCCCGATGGTGTTTTCAAAGCTGTCCTTGTCTCCCTGAAAAAGTTCGTTGATCAGTTTGAACCTGTCATTTATACCCAGTGAGGATCTGATGTTTTTAATGGGTTTGGATTGCAATCTGGCCGTGATATCCTGTTTTTCCCCTTTCTGTGAGAGTGTTTCGCTGATGTATTTTGTTTCGCCTTTATATTTGTCTGCAAGGATTTCGGGTTCCTGCTTGCGTTTTTCAGTGACGGGTTCTTCAGTGACAGGTTTTTCAGGGGCAGGTTTTTCAGCCATTGTATCCTCGGCCTGAACCTGTCGTGTGCTTTCCGGAACTTCATTCAGGCTCCTGACATCTTCATACAGCCGCCTGATCTTTTCAAGCACCAGGTCTGTCTCGATCGCAGGCACGGGTGCATTTTCCTTCATCCGGCCTATTAAATGTCCGATCTCCCCAACTTCGCCCATGATTTCCTTAAGTCTTTTTTCCATGAATTTGTGTTTAAGTCAGCTGTCTTTCTACTTTTCTTTAATATTCCTGTGTAAAAGATTAATTTTGTTCAGGCACGATGCAAAAGTAATGATAATTATATGATTTTCCTGCAGGATGTTTATTGAGAACCCGCCGAATAGAACCGACAGGAAAGGCTGTATTGAAGTGATCACGGGCTCCATGTTTTCCGGCAAGACGGAAGAGTTGATCAGGCGCCTGAAAAGAGCCAGGATTGCCATGCAGAAGGTTGAAATATTCAAGCCCCGGGTCGATTCCCGCCATCAGGAGGATGAGGTCGTATCACATGATGAAAACGCCATCCGGTCGACTCCGGTATCAACGGCAGGAAATATACTTTTGCTGGCAACTGAAGTGGATGTCGTGGGGGTGGATGAAGCGCAGTTTTTCGACCGTGGCCTTGTGGATGTATGCAACAGGCTTGCCGACGGGGGGATCAGGGTCATTGTAGCGGGGCTTGATATGGATTTCATGGGCCGGCCTTTCGGTCCCATACCAGACCTGATCGCTACCGCTGAATATGTCACAAAGGTACATGCCATTTGTGTAAAATGCGGGGATCTTGCGCACCATACGCATCGTAAAATGAAAACGGACAAGCTGGTGATACTGGGAGAGAAGGACCTGTATGAACCCCTTTGCAGGAAATGCTTTCATGAAGCCCGGGCAGATCAGCGCAGCGGGGCCTGAAAAATATGAAATATACGCTAAAAGAAATTGCCGGGATTGTCGGTGGAGAACTTACAGGCTCCGGGAAGTCTGAGGTGCGGCATGTATCTCTTGACAGCCGTACGGTTTACAGGACGGAGAAGACACTTTTCATTGCCATACGCGGAGAGAGGCATGACGGTCATAACTACATCTCCGAACTGGCCGGGAGGGGGATTGATGCATTTATGGCAGAGGAGATCCCTGATCAAGGCATCTCCGGCCCCCTTTCGTTCATTGTGGTGAAGGACAGTTTAAAGGCATTGCAGGAGCTGGCAGGACACCACCGCAGAAGGAATCCGTCGACCGTCCTCGGGATCACGGGCAGCAACGGAAAAACCATTGTAAAGGAATGGATCTACCAGGTCCTGTCGCCCGACAGGAAGGTAACCCGGAGCCCGAAAAGCTATAATTCACAGGTGGGAGTGCCCCTGTCTGTCCTTCTGCTGGAAGATACCACGGAGATGGGTGTCTTTGAGGCCGGCATCTCCATGCCCGGTGAGATGGAGCTGCTTCAAAAGATCATATTGCCGGACATCGGGATATTAACGAATATCGGCGAAGCGCACCAGGAAGGATTTACAAGCCGGGAGGAGAAGATCAGGCAGAAACTGATCCTTTTCCGGGAAGCGGAAGTTCTGATTTATTGCAGGGACCATGAGGAGTTAGATCGCCTGGTCCGGGAACAGTTTCCCCGTAAGGGTCTGTTCACCTGGTCTACAGGCAAGGACAGCAATGTAAGGTTGACTGCTGAAAGAAATACGGACCGGGGAACGAGCCTGGATGTGGCCTGCAGGGGTGATTCCTTTAACGTCACCATTCCTTTTCACGACCGGGCCTCGGTTGAGAATGCCATGCATGTCATCAGTGTCATGCTCTATCTGGATTATGATCCCCTTGTCATCGAATCAAGGATGGCCGATCTGAACCCGGTTGCCATGAGAATGGAAATGATGAGCGGTATAAATGACTGTACCCTTATCAATGATTCATACAATTCCGACCTGGTATCTCTGTCCATAGCACTTGACTACCTGAACCGGCAGTCGAAGCACGCATCCAGGACACTAATCCTTTCCGACATTTATCAGACGGGAAGGGATGACGAATCCCTGTATGCCGGGGTGGCAGGGATGCTGGAGACAAATAATATATCACGCTTTATCGGTATAGGGCCTGCCCTGGGTAAAATGAAAGAACTTTTCCCGGGCAATTCCAGGTTTTACCATTCCACATCCGATTTCCTGGCCCTGATGCATAACCTTGAGTTCCGTAACGAGGTCATCCTGATCAAAGGATCGCGCAGCTTTGCCTTCGAAAGCATTGCACACCGCCTTCAGCAGAAAAACCACGGGACAATTCTTGAGACCGACCTGAATGCAATGATCCATAACCTCAATGTATACAGATCCCTGCTCCCCCGGGGCACGAAAATTATGGCGATGGTCAAGGCGTTTTCCTATGGCAGCGGCGCACATGAAATCGCCAATGCCCTGCAGTTTCAACGTGTGGCCTATCTCGGCGTTGCCTATGCGGATGAAGGCGTTGCCCTCCGGAAAGCCGGAGTACACCTTCCCATCCTGGTAATGAATCCCGAGATCACAAGCTTTGATCTTATGCTGGAGAACCATCTTGAGCCGGAGCTGTACAGCTTTAAAAGCTTTTTTTCATTTCTCCGGGTGCTTGAAAGGAACAACCTCTTTTCCTACCCCGTGCATTTGAAGCTGGAAACAGGTATGAACCGGCTGGGATTCAGGGAAGAGGAGATGGACCAGTTGGTCGAGGTGCTCGGGAAGAATGAAACGGTCGCCATAAGATCAGTGTTTTCGCATCTGGGCGCTTCTGACGATAAAAAGCATGATGCATATACCCTGGGACAAATTGAAAAATTCGACCGGATGAGTGACAGGATCATGGAGCATTTCAACGGAGATATCCTGAGGCATATCCTGAATACCTCGGGCATCGAAAGGTTTCCGCAGGCATCGTACGATATGGTCAGGCTGGGGATCGGATTGTACGGCATCAGCGACCGGCTGGGTTCGGAGCTGCTTCCGGTCAGTACGCTGCGGAGCACAATTACCCAGATTAAACCTGTAAAGAAAGGCGATTCCCTGGGATACGGAAGGAATGTGAAGGCACGGCGGGATATGCTGGCAGGAATTGTTTCCATCGGGTACGCCGACGGATTGAGAAGGGACCTTGGACACAGGGGAGTGTCCTTTTATCTCAGAGGCCGAAAGGTACCGGTGCTGGGGAACCTGTGTATGGACATGTGCATTGTTGATCTGACAGGCACGGAAGCCGAAGAAGGGGATGAGGTCATCATATTCGGCAAGGAAAATCCCGTTTCGCACCTTGCCTCCAGACTCGATACCATTCCCTATGAGATCCTGGCGGGTTTGTCCGAGAGGGTCAAACGCATATATTATCAGGAATAAATTGAAAAAATACGTAATTTCATTTTTCCGTTGATGATCGTTTAAGCCTGTAAGACAGAAGAGGATGATAAGAATATCGGTGGTCATAATCACATTGAACGAGGAAAGAAACATCGGAAGATGCCTTGATTCTGTGCGTGATATTGCAGACGATATTGTTGTCGTCGATTCATTTTCAACGGACAATACTGAAGAGATCTGCAAGCAATTCGGGGTCCGTTTCATCAAGCATCCCTTCACCGGGCATATTGAACAGAAAAACTGGGCCATTACCCATGCAAAATACCCGTATATCCTGTCACTCGACGCGGACGAGGTAATTTCAGACAGGCTGAAGCGCTCTATTCTGGAAGTAAAACAGAACTGGGAGTACGACGGATTTTATTTTAACCGGCTCACGAATTATTGCGGAAAGTGGATACGGCATGCCAGCTGGTACCCTTCCCGGAAATTAAGGCTGTGGGACAGCCGTAAGGGGAAATGGGGGGGGATGAACCCGCATGACCATTTCATCCTTGACAGGGGAAGCAGCCGTAAGTTCCTGAAAGGAGACCTGTATCATTTCTCCTATTATTCCATACAACAGCATATCGATCAGATCAATACATTTTCAGAAATTGCCGCAAAATCCTTTTTCGAGATCGGAAAAAGATCTTCCTGGTTCAATATATTGTTTCATCCCGGCTGGAGGTTTTTCAGGGATTATTTGCTCAAGTTCGGATTTCTCGACGGTTTCTACGGGCTTGTAATCTGCCTGAATTCAGCCCACGAAACTTTCCTGAAATATTCCAAACTCCGGCAGCTGCACAGGGATGCAACAGAGGTTTCCAAAAACCGGATCTGCTTTTTCAACAGCCTGAGAACCTGGGGGGGAGGGGAAAAATGGCATTATGATCTTTCAACCAGGCTGAGCAGTATGGGCTATAATATACTGGTATGTGCAGATCCGAAAAGTGAGTTGATGAAGAAGATAGAAAAATCCCCGATCCGGCATTATCCGGTATCGGTTGGCAACCTGAGTTTCCTGAACCCCTTCAAGATCATACGGCTCCGGAATTTATTCAGAAAGGAAAGGATAGGGACGCTGATCATCAATTTATCTTCCGACCTTAAGGTGGCAGGGATTGCGGCCAGGATTGCAGGTGTGAAAGATATTATCTATCGCCGGGCCAATGCAATCCCGGTCAGGGACACGATCCTGAACCGTTTCCTTTTCAGAAAGGTGATCACCCGTATGATTGCCAATTCGGAGGAAACGAAAAGATCGGTACGGGCCAACAATCCCAACCTTATCAGTCCGGCAAAAATACGGGTCATCTATAATGGAATTGACCTGCCGGAACGCCTGACAGTATTTCCGGAACCCCTGTATAACAGGAGCGATGGTGAAATTGTGCTGGGTAACGCAGGTCGTCTTTCCGAGGAAAAAGGCCAGATTTACCTTATACACCTGGCTGAGATACTGAAAAATAAAGGGGTCAGGTTCAGGATCCTGGTCGCGGGAAGCGGGAAATTGAAATCATGGCTTAAAAAACAGGCCAGGCTCAGGGGTGTGCAGGAAGAGATAATTTTCCTCGGATTTATAAAGAATATACAGAGGTTTTATGCGGAGATAGATATTTTCCTCCTGACTTCATTGTGGGAAGGATTCGGGTATGTTATGGTAGAAGCAATGGCTGCAAGGAAACCTGTTATCGCCTTTGATATAAGATCTTCCGGTGAAGTCGTTGAAGACGGGCAAACAGGATTTCTGGTTCCGCGCGGGGACGTGGAAACCATGGCTGAGAAAATCATTGAGCTGGCAGGCGATAAAAAAAAGCTGGATGACCTCGGCAACAGGGGCCTGAAAAGGGTCGAATCCATGTTCACCATGGAGCAGGTGCTCCATGAGGTGAGGGAATTCCTTGAGGTTGAAAACGGGCTGTCTTTTTGATGTTTTATGGATTCGGGAAGATCTCATACGGGGGACATCAAACCCATTACCATGCCTGGAATTCACCAGCGGTTCCTTGTGTATTTTAAAGGGCTGAAAATCGCATCAGGTTCAAAAATACTGGATGTCGGGGCAGGTCATGGAGCTTTTTCAAAAAGGCTGTATGAAATGGGGTATGATGTATCGGCATGCGATCTTTTTCCCGAGCACTTCAATTTCGACAGGATAAAGTGCGACAGGGTGGATATAACCGGTCCCTTTCCGTACGCGGACAATTCTTTCGACCTGATTATAGCCATTGAGGTAATGGAGCATATTGTCGATCATGAAATGTTTTTTCATGAGGCCGGAAGAATACTTAAGCCGGGCGGTGTCCTTCACATTTCCACTCCGAATATCCTTTCCCTGAAGTCAAGACTGAGGTTTCTTCTCAGCGGATTCTTTTATACGTTCAAACCCCTGGAGCTGGATAACAGGAACGGATTGCAGCATACCGCATCATTGACACTCGACCAGTATAACTATATTGCCGTGAGCTGTGGATTTGGCACAGCCAGGTATGACATAGACAGGAAACAGTCCACATCAAAATGGCTTCTCGTCCCATTGTACCCCTTTATCAGGGTTTATACAAGGCTGAAAAAAATAGCGCCCATTCATAACCCTGTAAAATTGCTTCTGGGAAGGCTCCTCTTCCTGGCTTTCACGAATCATAAGGGGAACGGATAGTTATATTCAGTGCGACAATACCTCATCGATATCCACCGGATCCTTCGAGGGCAGACGCATATATTTCCAGCGATTATGGCTCCATAACCAGTATTGCGGTTTTTCCCTTATAATGGATTCCACCGTATCCAGGTATTTCCTTGTTATTTCAAACTCCTTGATATTGCCGGGATTCAGGCATAACGGAATGAATTCTGCCTCGTAGGTCCCTCTCCTCACTTTATTTACCTTAAGGAATACCACTGCCAGGTCATAGCGGCGGCAGATCTTTTCCGTTCCCGCCATGATGGCGGTATCCTGGTTCAGGAACCTTGCCCAGTAACGGGTATTCTTCCATTGCGGACGCTGGTCGGCCAGTGAATAAACGATCACCGGAGTACCTTCTTTTGCATACTTGTGAAGCACCCGGAGGATCGATTTTATGGGCACCCCCACTACTCCGTACCGTTCCCTCAGTCTCAGGAAAAGGCGGTTAAATTTCTTGTTTTGCAGGGGTTTATAGATGGCGAGATTGGTATGCCGGGTAAACCTTGGCAGCAGGGAAAGCCATTCCCAGTTCCCGTAATGGCTCATCAGGAGCAGCACGCTCCTGCCTTCCCGGTAAAGTTCATTAAGGGCCTCGGGATTTTTGAAAACATACCGCCGGGCATGCTCCTTTTCTTTCATGTTTATCTGGTAAACGGATTCGATAAACGAGTCCGTCAGGTGCATGTAAAACTTCCTGGCAATTTTATTTATCTCCGGCCCCTGTTTCTCCGGGAATGCATTGCGGAGGTTTTTCATCACCACATTCCGCCGGTACCCGGCTATATGAAAAAGAAGGACATACAGGAAGTCGGAAAAGATAAAAAGTACGCGAAGCGGAAGGAGGGTGAGCAGCCGGATAAATGTGATGGTCAGGTAATACGGTATGTCTTTCATCATGGATGAAGCACTATCCAAGTTCTGAGATTCTCTCCAGCTTTTGCATATCCTGTATTCTGATCTTCCTTCCGTCGATGCCGATCACACCTTCACCGGCAAAGGTGGACAGGGTCCGGATTGCATTGGATGTCGTCATATTTGAAAGGTTTGCAATATCTTCCCGTGAAAGATAGATTTTAATGGTTTTTCCATCATTCTCCAGGCCATATGTGTCTTTCAGGAAGATAAGGGTCTCAGCCAGCCTGCCCCGTATATGTTTCTGGGTAAGGGTGACTGTCCTGTTAATGGTGAACCCGAGTTCCGTGGCAAAGGCTTTTATGATGTTCAGGCTGAATTCCGTGTTTGTTCTCAGCAGCTTATATATCTTATCCTTCGCGATGGTACAGATCGTGGAACTTTCAATGGCGACGGCCGTACAGGAATGATTCTCTTCGGCAAAAAGTGCGCGGTAACCGATAAACCCAACGGGTTTTGCCATCCTGACTATCTGTTCACGGCCCCCGATGCCTTCCTTGAATATCTTTACCTTGCCTTCAGACAACCAGATCAATCCGGCAGGCTTGTCCCCTTCCCTGAATATGATATCCCCCTTATCATAGCGTTGGTTGGAAAAATTCTTTTTAAGCATCTCCTTTTCTTCATCAGTCAAAACACTGAATACCGACATCTTGTTATCAATGCAATCTTCACAGCTCATGGTTGAAAATATGTTAAATCCTCATAATATGTTATAGAACATATAAAATTAAGAAAAATTCGGGTCCCGTCAATATTTCGCTACGAGCGGCATTCTTCTGCCCACGCCAAAAGCCTTGGAGGAAATCCGCAGGATGGGAGGTGTTTGATAGCGCTTATATTCATTTGAATTGACGAGGTTCACCATCTTCCGGGTAAGTTCCGGGTCATTGCCCTGGCGTATGATCTCTTCGACGGGTTTTTGCTGTTCGATGTAGGCGAACAGTATTCTGTCAAGAACCTCGTATTCGGGAAGGCTGTCCGTATCTTTCTGATCCGGTTTCAGCTCTGCCGAAGGGGGTTTTTGAAGGATGTTCACGGGTATGACCTCCCGGTTCCTGTTTATAAAACGGGCAAGCCTGTATACATCTGTCTTGTACACATCGCCCAGGACAGACAGTCCTCCAGCCATATCCCCGTACAGGGTTCCGTAACCCACGGAGGCTTCACTCTTATTGCTGGTGTTCAGTAAAATATGACCGAACTTGTTGGCATAGGCCATAAGAAATGTACCCCGTATCCTGGATTGTATGTTTTCCTCGGTGATGTCATGCGGAAGGTTATGGAAAACGGGATCCAGCGCCTTAAGGTAAGCTTTGAATGTTCCCTGTATGGGAAGGGTTTCATATGATACGCCGAGAGTTCCGGCCAGTTTAACGGCGTCCTGCACCGAATGGCCGGAGGAGTATTGTGATGGCATAAGGAGTGCCATGAGGTTGTCCGCCCCCAGGGCTTTACAGGCAAGAGCCAGGGTGACCGCTGAATCTATGCCGCCCGAGAGGCCCAGTACGGCTTTTTCGAAATGCAGTTTTCTGAAATAATCCCTTATCCCCATGATCAGCCCGCGGTATATCATCTCCACTTCCTGCAATGGTTTGTGTGGTTCTGCCTGCAAGTTATTCCCGAGAAGGCCGTCCAGGTCGAGAAGGCAGCGATCCTCCGCGAACATCCTGAGCGAACGGATAATATCCCCTTTCGCATCAACAACCAGGGATCCCCCTTCAAATATCAGTTCTGTATGGGCGCCGACCTGGTTTACATAAAGAACGGGTTTCCTGTATTTCTTCGCATTGTTCCTGAAAATACCGGTTTTTGCCTCTTGCTTCAGCCAGGAAAAAGGAGATGCCGCCAGGTTGACAACCAGATCGGGATCGGACTTCATGAGTTCATCCAGGGGATTGACAGAATACAGCCTGCTGTTTGAAAATGCATTGTCCACCGGCTGATCGAACCAGAGGTCCTCGCAGATCGTCACTGCCATTTTCATGCCTTTGAAATCCAGAATGCCGAAATCCCTGTTGGGTTCAAAATACCTGTACTCATCGAAGATATCATAAGTTGGCAGGAGGGTTTTATGAAAAACCTGTTTTACCTTCCCTTCATGCAGGAAGAAAGCAGAGTTGTGTAGTTTTTTCCCCGTGCTTTCGGGATTCCGGGAGGGTGCCCCTACCAGAATGCCGATTTGATCGCTTTCCGCTGCCAGTTGCCGGATTGCCCGCTCACATTCTTCGATAAAACGGCTGTACTCCAACAGATCCTGGGGAGGATAGCCGGATACGGCCAGTTCGGAAAAAACGACCAGGTCCGCACCCTGCGCTTTGGCCTTACGGGTTTCCCGGGTCAACCTTGCGAGGTTCCCGGAGAAGTTGCCGATATGATAATTCAATTGTGCAAGTACGACCTTCATTACATCAGAATTTCACGCCCAGGCGAAGGGCAATGCTGCTTATGTTGACCCTGTAATCCTTCGTCATGGTGACATCCCAGAATCCGCTCGTATAATACAATCCGGCTATCAATGCAGTATTTCCGCCCAGGGAATATTCGAGCCCCCCGCCGATAAAATAAGACATCATGAAAAACCGGATCTCATCCCTGATGTCTTCGTCGTAAACATTGATATCGCCGGCGTCCGCAACAGCTCTGACATTGATGTGATTTTTGATGCCGAGATGTGCAAAAAAGGTGTTGTAACCGATCTGGTTTGATTTCAGTTTCAGGCTGAAGGGGATTGTAATGTATTGCAGGTTGTAGGTGACAGCGGTAGTTGGGCCCAGTGTATCCAGCCAGGAAGGGTCCTGGAAGCCTGCCGTGTCGACAACCGTAAGGATGCCACCGGTTTTCCAGATGGAAATGCCTGTCGAAAATGCATAATTCTCAGCAAAATAATTGTCCATCACAAGGCCCGCATTAAAACCGAATCCGGCTCCGCCCGCCTCAACCGATCTGGTATGGGTATTCATCCAGGTGAGCTGCGGATCAAAGACCACACTGAAACTCAGTTTCTGGGAAAACATCCGGCAGGGGAAAGTGAGAATGATGAGACTTAATATGTACTTTTGCATTGCTTTTCCGTTTATTCATTTGATCCCATAAAATTAAACATTCGTGAGATATATTTTAAACAATTTACCAAGGTGCAGATGTCTGTTGCCGGCAATCCCCGTGATATTCCTGACCGGCCTTTCCGGCTGCGGGAAGCAGCAATATGAAACGGATATCACAGGGATTGGCGCCGAGATCAAAATAAAGCGTTTTGAACAGGACCTGTTTTCGGTGAAAATCGACAGCATAGCGGCTGCCGTACCCGGATTGTATGATAAATACGGTGAATTCTTCGATCTGTTCAACTACCGGATCATTAACATAGGAGGAGCCACCCAGCCTGCCTATCCCGATTACCTTAAGGCCTTCCTGACGGATTTCCTGAATAACGAGGTATATGACCGGACCATGGAAACATACCCCGACCTTGAAGGTCTGGAAGAACAGCTTACCGGGGGATTCAGGAGATACAAGGCACATTTTCCGGACCGGCCCCTGCCTCAGGTATATTCCTTTGTTTCAAGGTTCAACCGGTCCATCGTCACTGCAGAAAGCATTATCGGGATAGGGCTTGACAACTACCTTGGACGGGAGGTCGATTATTACGACAAGCTTGGCCTGCAGCGGTACCAGATCCTGAATATGTACCCGGGAAAGATACCCACGGATTGTTTTCTGGGATGGGGGATGACGGAATTCGAATACAATGATTCGGTGGATAATGTCCTGAGCAACATGATCTACAATGGGAAGATCGCCTATTTTACCAAGTGGATGCTGCCCGCTCAGCCGGACAGCCTGATCATGGGATTCACCTCAGGCCAGATGAAGTTTTGCCGGAACAATGAAGAGGCCATGTGGGACTACCTTGTCGAACATAAAATTTTATTCGAATCCGACAGGTTGACGATACAGAAATTTACCGGGTACGGACCGTTTACCGGTGATTTTACCAGTGAATCCCCGGCGAGGGCAGCTGTATGGCTTGGCTGGAGGATCGTGGAAGCATTTGCCCGGAATCACCCTGAACTGAGCCTCAGGGATATAATGAATGAGAATGATTATCAGAAGATCCTTACACTATCCAGGTACGATCCTTAAAAAAAAGCCGATCTGCAATGAGGTTCGCAGATCGGCCTGAATTTGTTCCTGAAGCCTGTGGTTTATTCTTCATGAATGGCCTCTACCGGGCAGACATCCACGCAAGTACCGCAATCCGTACACAACTCGGGATCTATCACATAGATATCACCCTCGGAAATAGCTTCTTCCGGACATTCATCAATACAGGCACCACAGGCTGTACATTCATCATTTATTACGTGTGCCATCTTATTTATGGATTATTGGTAAAACAATTTCTCAGTAAAGTTATATTCTAAATATTGAACTCCAAAGATAAAACTAACTTATTTGTTCCGACAGGTGGGAGATTGCCAGCCATGCCATCAATCCCATGCCGGTCTTAAGGGCATCCTCATCTATATCAAAGACCGCTGTGTGAAGTTCCAGGGGAGTTTGTTCCATGGATCTTCTGACCCCCAGCCGGTACAGAACAGCCGGATATTTTTCAGCGAAAAATGAAAAATCCTCTGCCGTCATACGGGTGTCAAGATCGTGAACCATTTTATCTCCCAGGTAATTCCTGGCGAAAGCGCTTGATTTCCTGGTGATTTCCGGATCGTTGTACAGGACGGGATAGCCTTCCCGTATTTCGAATTCGCAGGACCCTCCCATGCTCCCGGCAATGGATTGTGCTATATTGGCCATGCGCTCGTGGGCTTCCGCCCTCCATTGTTCGTCCATGGTTCTGAAGGTGCCTTCAACGCTGACTTCAGGCGGGATCACATTAACGGCCCCATCGGCGATCATTCTTCCGAAAGACAGCACTGTGGGGATCGAGGCCACTGCGTTCCTGGAGACGATCTGTTGCAGCGCCACAAGTATGTGTGAGGCGATCAAAACGCTGTCCGTGGCTTTGTGGGGCATTGCAGCATGTCCCCCCTTACCGCGGATACGCATATATATTTCATCGCTGGATGCCATGTATTTCCCTTCCCGGAATCCGACCTGACCGCTGAGCATGGACGGATACACATGTTGGGCAATCATAAGGTCGGGATGCTCGTCCCCGAAAAGGCCTTCTTCAAGCATCTTCCTTGCTCCGCCGGGTGCTTTTTCTTCACCGGGCTGGAAAACAAGCTTAACCTTACCCGGGAACCGGTCTCTCAGTTTCAGGAGGATCCTGGCGGCACCCAGCAGGGAAGCCATATGCACATCATGCCCGCAGGCATGCATGACTCCGTCATTGCCGGATGAGTAATCAACCTCGTTTTCTTCCCGGATGGGCAGGGCGTCCATGTCGGCCCGGAGGGCGATGATTTTCCCAAGCTGATTCTTTCCGCCGATCTCTGCCACAATCCCGGTTCCGGCAATGCCTTTCCGGTACGGGATCTTATCCCGTTCGAGCTGCTGACAAATGTATTCCGAGGTTTTGTATTCCCTGAAGGACAGTTCGGGATGGCTGTGGAGATGCCTTCTGACATTCCGGATTTCCGGAAACAGGTCCCCGGAAAGCGACTGTATGCTCGTGATTAGCTTCATAAAAACAGGTTATATAATCAGGACCATATGATCATCCTGAGTCCCACGATTAACATTAATACTCCGAATATTTTTTTCAGGGCGGCATCCGGAAGACTTACCGCAAACAATGAACCAAAATATCCGCCCAGTATGAAAACTACCATTAGTATGACGGCATATCGCACATTGACATATCCCGCCTTGTAATAATTGAATGCCGCGAGAATGCCGATGGGAGCGAGCATCATTGCCAGGCTTGTGCCCTGGGCCTCATGCTGTGTCAGGCCAAGAATGAAAATCAGCGCCGGGACAATGATAATTCCGCCGCCGACACCGAGACTGCCGGCAACAAACCCGCCGAGTAATCCGATTGCAATCAGCATTAGTACTGCATACGTTGTCATAGGATTGTATTTAAAAGTCGAGGCTCATGGAGAGATAGAATATCCGGGGAAGGATTATGTTGTTCTCAATGCCCCAGGCCCAGTCAAGTCTTACCCAGTATCCCAGCAGCATGCTGCGAAATCCGAAACCGTACCCGGCCACAATGGGCTGCCGGTTCGTATCTATGGTTATGGTCAGGGGACCGGTTTCTATTGTTTCATTGTCATAGGCATTTTGCCCGGACCATGGATGCGGGCCGTTCCAGGCTGTACCGATGTCGGAAAATCCCACGAGCTGGAAATTGTTAAGGAAATTCGAACTGATGGGATGATTTGCAAAATACCTGAAAACGGGCCACCTGATTTCAGAGTTGATCAGGGCAAACCTGTCCCCGTTTCGGATGTTCTGCGTGAAACCCCGCATATTGCTGGCAAGGGTTTGCCAGACATAGTTCTTGGAATAATCTATGGGTATGCTGCTGTCGAATTGTTGCACCTTGGTCGAAAGATTGATCCAGTTGTCGACGCTGCCCAGGTAATAGATCAGCCTGCTTCTTCCAAAAGAGGCACCAGAGGCAAAGCGGTTCGCCCAGATGAGTGTACGGTGTATCCTGAGGTAATGCCGAACGTCTATTCCTACCGAATACATGTCAAAGTTTTCGTTATTCAACTGCTGGTAGGCTTCGGCGAAAACCTTCATGCGCGTTCCATCGTAGAGATTCTGTCCCAGGTACCTTGTATTGTCAAAAATATAGGCAAGGTTCAAACCGCCCCAGTAATTCTGGATGTTATCTTTGGTCAGGTTCTTCAGATCGGTTGACAGGTAGACATAATTGTCATACCTGCCGGAAAGGCTGCCTTCGAATGCGGATACCTGGCTGAAAGGCCACCTGAGTGTTAACATGACATTGTGGGAGTAGGATTTGACATAGGAATCCTCATTTTCGCTCTTGAACACCTGCCGGTGGAAAATAAGCCTCTTGTTAAGGCGCCGTTTCAGGTTTTCCATGCTCAGCAGGAATTCATTGCTGTCGAAATCGGCAGAAAATCTCACTCCCCCGGTAACCTTATAATCTTCAAAAAGGTCATTTGTACCCAGCTTAAAAAGCATGTTAAAGCCCGGATTATAATAAACAGCACCGCCTGTAAATGTCTGGTAGGAGGCATTCAGGAAGCTGAAATCGATCTGGCTGGCGATGTAATTGGTATAAAATGCCGTTTCGTAGATCCTTGGTGTAGGTCTTGTAAACCGGGTGGTGTCAAGCACAAGGTTCAGGTTGTCTTTTGAAAATTTCCGGTTGTAATAGTTCAGCTTTTCCAGTTCGAAAATGTAGTTATTGATATCTATCGTCTGCCTGCCGAGATCAACGGTATCTTCGGCCTGTGTTATAATACGGTTGTTTTCTATTTCCTGCATCGAGACGACTTCCTTTTTAACACGTTTCAGGCTGTCCGCCTCCCTGATCTTCCGGGTGTACATGCCGCGGAAATCCGTGTTCGTCATTTCTCCGGAATATGCATTTTGTGCGGGATTGATCTCTCCCCGGTATATATAATACCTGTTGTCATGCAGGATGATTTCGGCATACTGGCCTGTCTCCGGGTTTACGTCCTGTTCAAGGATGTTTCTCCTGTAATTTGTGATGGGGTAGGACCGTGTATGATATGAATAGTGTATGATTGTATCTATGTAACTGATGGCACTGTCATGGTTGGCAATGTATCTGTTTACAATTCCATTCCGGTCACTCAGATAACTGAATTGATTGGGTCCGACGGCAAAAGGCTGCACATCGTCGACAAAATGATATTCGGAGATTTCCCTGGATTCCCTGTTCCGGCTTGCATAGTCAATAATATAGAGGTTCCGCGTCAGATACCGGCTGTTCAGGGCATCTCCTTCAATCCTGTAATCAATGGTATCTTCGGGCCGGTTCGAACTGAATATGATCTGTTTTGAATTGTTGATGAACCTGGGATGGAAATCATCGTAAATATCGTCCGTCAGCTTTTCATTGGTGCCGGCAGCGATGGTATGCACATAGATGTCCGACTGGCCCCGGTTGATCCCGGAGACCACTATTCTGAACCCGTCGTCGGAATAATCGAAATCAAGCACCTTTTCAAAAAATATAAGGTTCCGCCATGTGAGTTCCCCGGTTTCAAGCGTATAATAATACAATTTAAGCCCGCCGTTCTCTTCGGTAATAAAAGACAGGATGCGGCCTGTCGGATGCCAGGCAAGCACAGGATAGGTATAATCCGGGATCTGGTCAAGACGATGCTCCTTTGTAATGATGTTTTTCCGTTTTCCGGTACGCGTATCATACAACCAGACCTTGTACTGACCCAGTTCGTTGGTTACAAAGGCAATGGTTTTGCCGTCCGGACTGATCCTGACCTGATTGTAAACCCTCCTTTTATTCGGTTTGGGGATCAGCATGCCGGTGTCGGGCAGGTTCCTTTCCACCCTGCTTTCATCATACCGGTCCAGGTAATAATTCATCCAGTCATCCGAAAGGTCCTTGATCGGGAATCCGAGTACATACAGGAACCCGGTGTTGGCATTCTTATTGATCCTTGTCAGGTAGATAATATTCGGGATAACGGATATGCCGTAGGTCTCGGCAATATAATGCCAGAAAGAATGGCCCGCATATACCGCCTCATCGCCCGTAAGCTGATTGAACCTTTCATACCTGCCGCTCAGAATACCGTCCTTGACACGGTTCTCAACCTCAAAATCCCAGTCCCTGGATACATAGGATACCAATCCCTTCAAATACCAGTCCGGCAGGTCGATCAGTGTTGAATTCGTGAGGTTTTCACGAAATTCGTTTCCGTAAAGCAATTCGTTCACCAGCACTTCAGTGATCGCAGCGCTTATCTGCTGTTCAAATTTTTTATGATCCCCGTCAAAATAAGCGAATACCTTGTTGCGGACGATTCGCGTAACGCCTCCCGTATTGTACTCTTCATGTCCGGTGATCAGGCCGATATTGCTCTGTCTGAAGTCGGTCAGCTTATTATATACAATAAAAATAAGACGCTCCTCCAGGGTATAGTCGAACAATTCCTCGATACGGTTGATTTCCTCTGACAGAAAATCGGCTGTATAATTGGCAAGGGCTTTCCCCTCCTGGTTGAAATAAGTGTCGAATCTTTCGTACCTGTAAAAATACCAGTAGAAGTCATTGTACTGCACCCTGCTTTTCCCGAATGTCATACGGGTCCCGTAATAGAACTGGCCCGATAATTGGATGGTAATCAGAAGGCAGAGGATTGAAAGTATGATGTGTCTGTATCTTGAACTGACCGTCATGGCAAAAGGCAAAGTTAAGACTATTTTGGTCAATCATATTCATGCAACCCTGTCAATTAATTTTGAGTCCTATGCTCAACTGGTAAACAATAAATTTTTAATTTTGTTATCCAGATTACAAGGATTACAAAGAAATTCACAGAATCATTACAAAATCGTTGATCATGAAAAATAAGCTTATCATTGTTGCACTGTTTGTGTTGATCCCCGGTTTGGCGGCCCTGGCACAGACGAAGGAAGCCAGTATATCTTTCAATACGGAAACGCATGACTTCGGGAAGTTCAATGAAGCTGATGGCCCCGTCACCTATAAATTCGAATTCACCAATACGGGAAGCGTTCCCCTGCTGATCAAGCAGGTCCGTGCCAGCTGCGGCTGCACTGCTCCGAGCTGGTCAAAAGAGCCCGTCCTTCCGGGCGCCAGTGGATTCATTGCTGCCACGTACAATCCTGCAAACCGCCCCGGCGTTTTCAGTAAAACCATAGCGGTAACGTCCAATGCTTCCACACCCAACAATGTACTGACCATCAAGGGAGAAGTGGTCCCCAAACCCCTTACGCTGGAGGATACATACCGATACAGCATGGGAAAGATCAGGCTGGTCACGAATCATATGAGCTTTGGAAGGGTATTCAAGGACAAGCAGGGTTTCCAGTCCGTTGAAATAATAAACGTAACCAGCCAACCGGTGAAAATCGGTTTCAGGAACCTCCCTGCGCATCTTTCCCTCACTGCAAAGCCCGAAATACTTCAACCCGGTCAGAAAGGGGTGCTGGAAGGGGTTTATGATTCAAGGCTGAAAAATGCCTGGGGATTTGCCTCTGACAGGGTGGATATTCTTCTTGACGATGAATTTACGGGAAACAATCGACTGACGGTAAGTGCTACAATCGAGGAGGATTTTTCCTCCCTTTCCCCCGAACAGAGGGCCAATGCACCCCACATAGGTTTCAATCAGAATACCTTTGATTTCAACGAAATCAAACAGGGGGAAAAGGTCGAATACACCTTTACGATTACCAACTCCGGGAAATCGGATCTCATTATCCATAACGTTTCGGCCAGCTGCGGATGTACGGTAGCGAATCCCAGGAATGATGTCATTAAGGCCGGAGAAAGCACCACCATGGAGGTGGTATTCAATTCTGCCGGGAAGTCAGGCAAACAGAATAAGACAATCACCATCATCTCGAACGATCCCGAGCATTCCCGCAGCATTCTCTGGGTCAAGGGAACGGTCACCGCGGCTTCCACCTGATTCAGATGATATTACAAACCAGTTTAAATCATATTGAAAGCGGGGAACATTTCCGGAAAATACTCGATGAATTTGAAAGCGTAATGATCTGCTGCGGCCGTATGGGGCCGATGTGCATACCGGTATACCAGGCCATGATCGAGCTGGGAACAGGCTATCCGCAAGTGTCTTTCTTTGATTTTGCCTTTGACCATCCCCAGGTGGATGTCATTAGAAGCCTTCCGGAATGCCGGGGTTTTATGGGCCTTCCCTTTACTGTATATTACAAAAAGGGAAAGGTGGTTGCAGCTACCTCCGGACTGCAGACCCGGGAACAGGTACGGGAAATCCTCGACAGGGAGTTTGCCTGAGATGTCTGAAAAGAAAATCATCAACCCTGATGCGCAGGAGCAATTTCGTCAGCGCCGCAAGCGCATCCTGCCTGGCAAAGAGTATATCGAGGGTATACTTGCAGGCGACAGGTCCGTACTCAGCCAGGCGATCACCGTTATTGAAAGCACCCTGCCTGAACACCAGCCGCTGGCAAGGGAAATCATCCGGGGATGCCTGCCCCGCTCGGGCAACTCGGTAAGAATAGGGATCACGGGCGTGCCCGGGGTCGGGAAAAGTACATTTATCGAGGCATTTGGCATATACCTGACCAAAAAGGGAAAACGACTTGCCGTTCTTGCCATTGACCCTTCCAGCGAACGTTCCGGAGGCAGCATTCTCGGGGATAAAACAAGGATGGAAGTTCTTTCCGCCAACCCCGGGGCTTTTATCAGGCCCAGTCCTTCCGGAGGCTCCCCGGGAGGGGTTGCACGGAAGACCCGAGAAAGTATCATTCTTTGCGAAGCCTGCGGTTTTGATGTGGTATTTATTGAAACCGTGGGAGTAGGACAATCCGAGACAACCGTCCATTCCATGGTGGATTTCTTTCTGCTGCTTATGCTTGCGGGAGCCGGGGATGAACTACAGGGGATCAAGCGCGGGATCATGGAAATGGCCGATGCCATTGTCATTACAAAGGCGGACGGGGACAACAGGGAAAAGGCCGAAAGGGCCGCGACAGATTACCGTAATGCCCTGCATCTGTTCCCGCCTTCCGAATCGGGCTGGACGCCCGGTGTAATGTGCAGTTCGGCACTGGAGAACAGCGGACTTGAAGAGGTCTGGAAAATGATCACGGAATACATTGTTGTCACAGAACGCAACGACTATTTTGCAGCCCGGCGGGCCCGGCAGTCAAGGTACTGGATGTACGAGTACATAAACGAATCCCTGCGCTCGCATTTTTATGCCGACCCAGGGGTCAGGAAGCATCTCGAGCGACTTGAAAAAGAGGTCCTCGACGGAAGAAAGAGTTCCTTCCATGCCGCCATGGAGATACTCGAACGCTATCACAAGACCTGACCGGTATTCGGCAGCACACCCTTATTTACAATTCACTTACCTTATTGTGCAATTCAATACATCCCGTTTTCAGGGTCAGGATGAATTCCCGAATTTTGATCCGGGAAACCCTTTAAAGCACGAAATCATGAGAAAAAATCTTTTTTTACCGGTTTTACTGGCTTTCTTACTCATGCCCCAAGCAAGCATCACGGAAGCCGCCTCCACCCGGTTTTCACCCCGGTTGCATCAACCACGGGATGATACGGCCGGAATGAATTACCAGTCATATCGTATCACCGGCCCGATCCGGAAGAGGATTGTGAACGGTATTGACGAGATGGAGATAAAATTCGACGGAGATATAAGGATCGGAAAGGATGACATGTCCATACAAAGCATATCCCCCGGCGGATATCTGAACTTCAGCGTGAAAACCTTTGGAAACAAACGCGAATTGCTTGTCACCAGCGACAGGAACGGCAGGCTTTCATACGAGTATCACGAAGGGAGGAAGGAAGTGCCTTTCGAGCCGGAAGGAAGACGATGGATGGAGGATATCCTCATTGATGTGGTGCGTGCTTCCGGGATCGATGCGGAGAGAAGGACAGACCGGATCTTCAAATCCGGGGGGCTGAACGGTTTCCTGGACGAGATCCGGGAGATCGTGAGCAACAGCGTAAAAAGTCTGTATTTTTCGGTGCTTCTGTCCGGACAGGACCTGACGAATCAGGAACTGGAAACCGTGGCCGGGTCCATCGCCGCAAGCATAAGCTCCAACTCGCAATGCGGCAGGTTGTTCAGGGATTATTCCGGCCTGTTCCTTCGGGACAATGATGTTGCGGTAAGTTATTTTAATGCCTTTTCAAGACTGTCATCCAATTCCGAAAGGGGAAGGATCTACAGGAGCATCGGGACCAAGCTTGACTTTTCGAACCAGATGCTGCTGAACGCCTATTTCCAGGGAATCGACAGAATGTCGAGCAATACAGAAGCGGGCAGCGTCCTGAGACATACCCTCCGGAACCAGGATCTTACACCCCCGGTACTGGAGCATCTTTTCATATCTGTTGCAAAACTGAGCAGCAATACGGAGGCCGGCAGGGTCCTCCGGTCGGTTCCCGGGATTGATTTTGGGAACAAACAGATGACGGAAGCCTTTTTCGATGCGGTCAACCATATGTCGAGCAACACCGAAAAAGGTTCGGTGCTTCGCGATTGCATCGGTAAAAACATGCTGGAAGGACCGGCCATGGTCGGGTATCTTGGTGCATGCCGGAAGATGAGTTCCAACACCGAGAAAGGACGTGTGCTGAGGACAATTCAAAAGATCGATCTGAAAGATCCGGATACCCGTGAGGCCTATTTCGGTGTGATCGCTTCCATGTCGAGCAATACGGAGAAAGGGAGTGTGCTCCGGTATGCGCTTGAAAAGTATTCCCACAACCGGCAATCAATGATCACATTACTGGAGACAACTTCACGTTTAAGTTCCAATACTGAAAAAGGCAGAGTGCTGAGGGCATGCATTCCGCATATGATCAACGAGCAGTCTGTCCTGGATGCTTTTTTCAGGGCCGTGGATAAAATGTCAAGCTCTACGGAGAAGGGAAGGGTGCTCAGGGCAATGATCAGCAACGGAGAGATTGATAAAGAAGTAATCACGGGCATCCTTCAATCTGCCGGGAAGATCTCTTCGAATACTGAGAAGGGGGCCGTTCTTCGTGCAGTGGCCGTGAAAATCCCGGAAGGGGACGAAGGGCTTCGGGACCTGTACTTCGAAACCGCCAGAACCTTAAGTTCCGACTCGGAATACAGAAGGGCCATGGATGCGATCCTGTAATCCGGGGTCTTACGGAAATTCCTTATTTTTGGTTATTATGCATTCTATTTCCCGAAAGCCATGAAAAGCAGGGTTGCAATGCGGATTGTTCTGTATGGCTCCGTATATGCGATCCTGCTTTTCATATACACCTGTTTTGCCATACGGGGAACGGTCGGGGGGGTAATTTCGCAATGGGATTCCCTGGTTTATATGGTACTTACGGTTGTTCCCGGTGCATTTGCTCTGTATTATATCCTCTGCCTTGTCCGAAAAAGGCTGTTCTCAGAAAGCATTTCGGGCATTCCTTTAATATACAGGATTGTGATTTGCCTTATACTCATCCCGGGAATTTTCGGGACCGGTACGCTGATCTACAAAAGCATCTTCCTGCAGGGGATATCCCTGTCGGAATTTGCCGAAACATGGTCGGATCTCCTGCCCAGGGGCATTGCGGTAAGCATCTTCACGGGGATTGTCTACCCTGTAATCGGTCACAGCCTCGATACATACGGGGGGCTGCAAAGAATGCAGGTGGAGGCGACAAAGATACGAACGGAACAAATGAATCTGAGGAATGAATCCCTTCGAAACCAGATCAGTCCCCACTTCATCTTCAACTCCCTGAATACGATCTCTTCCCTGATTTACAGGAACCCCGGAAAAGCGGATGCCTTTATCAGGCATCTTGCCAGCCTCTACCAGTCCGTCATGGATCATTTTGAATGTCCCGTAATTTCACTGAAGGATGAGCTGATGGTGGTTACGGATTACGGTTCCCTGATGCAAACAAGGTTTGAAAATGCATTTTCCATGGAGATCGATGTTGACGATGATGCCGGATCCATGAAAATTCCGCCGATGAGCGTACAAATGCTTGTTGAGAACGCGGTCAAGCACAACAGGCTGAGCACGGAACACCCGCTCCGGATAAGTATATTCAATGAACAGGAGACCCTGGTTGTCCGGAATAACATCATAGTTACACCGGGTCATGCTTCTGCCGGCGGAATGGGCCTGGAAAACATACAAAAGCGTTACAGGTTCCTTACAAACAGGAAAATGGTAATCAGGAAGGATGAGCATTTCACGGTAATCCTTCCGCTTCTGGAAGCCCATGATGAATAAAACAAACGCGAACGAGATTGCATTCAGGATCCTTTTCCCGTTTATAGCAGGACTGATATTATACCTGGCCATGCTGACCGTATTTGACAGCCTTGACCAGCTTGCAGGAAATTTTTTCAGCCGGGAGGCGGCCTTTCTCGTTCTTCTCAGCTACATGAATCATGAACTGGCGGTTTATCTTTTCAGGAGAGAGATCCGTAATGTCATATTTCATTCTTTGATCCTTCTGTCGGCGACCGTCCTTCTGAATTCCGCCTTCATTGTTGTATATTTCCTTGTTTTTATAGGGAATTTGTATCTCAGGACCGAACTGATCACCATAAACATCCTTTTCCTGCTTATGAATTTCATGGTGCATCTGTATTACCTCGGCAGATCCAACCTCACTCGGTTAAAGGACATTGCCATTCAGAAAGAAGTAGATCTTGAGAGACAGCTGGAACTGGAACTCGAGAACTTCAAGCACGACATGAATCCGGGACTTTTTCTGTACTGCATGGAAACACTTGTAAACCTAGTCCATCTGGACGTGCAGGAGTCTGAAAAATACATCAACATACTTTCAAAACATTACAGGTACATGCTCGACAACAGGCACGAGGATATCACGGACCTGGCCCGTGAAATCGAGGCAGCCGGCGAATTGGTTTATCTGCTGGGTTATAATGTTAAGAAAAGCATGACCCTTGAAACGGATATTGAAAACGGGTCGCGTCTTCAGATCGTCCCGGGAAGCCTGTTGTTTATCGTGAACTGGGTTTTCCGTAAAATGATCGTAAGCCCCATGAGACCTGTTCACATCAGGGTCGGACTTGACACGGAACAGAATGTGGTGGTCACACATGCAGTGCGACCCAGAATCCTGGACAATCCCGCCGGCATTGATGGAATCGAAAAACTGAACCGTTCCTTCAGGCACTTAACCGGTTCCCAGATCGAAAGCCGGGAGGACGGACAGGAAATGAAGTGGAGGATACCGCGTATCCCGGAAATAAAGGAAAACTGAATGATATTATGATGAAGGTCGTTATTGTCGAAGACGAAAAGCCGGCTGCGGAACATCTGGAACACCTGCTGAAAAGATACGATCCGGATATCCGGTTGCTGCAGCGCCTCGACTCTGTAAGCGGAAGTGTTTCATGGTTTGACAAACATGGTTCGGAACCGGACCTTGTTTTTATGGACATCCGGCTTACGGACGGATTGAGCCTTGAGATCTTCAGGCAGGTATGTATAAACAAACCGGTTATTTTTACCACCGCATATAACGAATATGCCCTGGAAGCATTCAAGGTGAATTCCATAGATTATCTTCTCAAGCCCATTTCATTTGAAGACCTTCACAACAGCCTCAGCAAGCTTTCAACCCTGAGTGCAAACCTGGCGGACCTCTCCCGGCGCCCGGAGATTGAGGAACTGGCAAGGGCGCTTGAGAAGTACCAGAAATCTTTCAAGAACAGGTTCATGGTGAAAGTGGGGGATCACATCCGGTCCGTACATACCCGTCAGATAATGCTTTTTTATGCGGACGGGAGGGTGGTTTACCTGGTGACCGACCAGGGACGTGAATACATTGTCGAATACAGGATGGATGAACTGGAAAAAATCCTTGACCCGGAACTGTACTTTCGTTTGAACAGAACATTCATCGTAAACATAGATGCCATAAAGGATGTGATCATTCACTCGAACAGCCGCCTGAAAGTACTTTTACAACAGCAGATCGATAAGGAATTGATCGTCAGCAGGGGGAAAGTGGGTTCCTTTAAGATGTGGTTCGGGATGCGGGATTGATCAGACGCGGACACCTATTACAAGTATGTCATCCACCTGTTCTGTATCAGCCATCCAGTCCTGCAGTGTTTGTTCCATGATCTTTTTCTGTTCTTCCATGGATTTCCGGTTGATCTCACGAAGCATCTTCTTGAATTTCTTGATCATGAACTTTTTATGATCGGGACCGCCGAACTGGTCGGGATAACCGTCGGAATAGGTATAGATCATGTCCCCTTCCTTCAGATCCAGGTTATGGCGTGTAAAAGGCTCTTTCGCCCGGGTATGTATCCCGATTGGCATCTTGTCGGCCCTGGCTTCTATCATATCCCCGTTCCGGCAGATAAGCAGGGAGTTATTGGCCCCGGAGAATTCAATCGTCATTTTATCGAGGTCTGCAATGTACAGAGCCAGGTCCATTCCGTCCTGGCTTTCCCCTTCCTTGCCTGTCTGGTGAAGAGATTTGATCACATGCGACCGGAGTTCCTCCAGCATTTCATCCGTATGGAGCTCGGTCTGTTTGCTGATGATCTCGTTCAGGAAGGCAATGCCAAGCATGCTCATGAATGCGCCCGGGACACCGTGGCCCGTACAGTCCGCCGCCACGCAGATGATCCTGCCCTCTTTTTCGGTAATGTAATAATAATCCCCGCTCACAATATCCCGGGGCATGTAGATGATGAACCGTTCCGGAAGCAGTTTATCCACATAATCGCCCGGGGGCAGCATGGCGTTCTGTATCCGGCTGGCATACTGAATGCTGTCTGTGATCTCTTTCTTTTGTTCGGTGATCAATGTATTTGACCTCTCCAGTTCACGGTTGGCCTTTTTCTTGAGATTGTTCTGCCGGATCAGCTGAACCACCATCACCAGGAAAATCCCGATGGCAATAATGGTGATGGTAAGTATGATCCGGGTCTGCCTAAGCTTGGTGTCGGCAAGCCTGGATTCGGCCTGCAGCAGTGCATTCTCCTTGGCAGTTGCCTCCGTTTCGTACTTTACCTGCATTTCAGAGATATCCTTCATTCTCTGCTCTCTCGTGAGGGTGTCACGTACGGCTGAATAATCCCTGTAATACTTTAATGCCATCTCGTAGTTATTCAGCTTTATATTCAGCTCGGAAAGATTCAGGTAAATATATTCGAGGGTTTGTTTGATGTCCAGTTCCAATGCAATCTTCAGGCTCTGCTGCAGATAACGCGTGGCCTCCGGCAGGTTTTCGTAGGCGAGGTAAACCTGTCCGAGCCGGAGATATATATCCGCCTGCGCGGATTGATCGTTCAGTTCCTGGTTCAGGCGGAGTGCACGCTGCAGGTATTCAAGCGCCTGGTCAGGTTTCCCGGCGTTGATATATGCTATACCGATATTGTATACCGTCCCTGCGATTCCGGCCCGGTGATCGATCTTTTCCCTGACCTCGAGGGCCTGGTTGTAATAATCAAGCGCATCCCTGAAATAATCCAGGTAGATATCCGACGGTTCGATCCTGGGAGATTCCTGGTAATCGATGCCGAACATTTTCTGCAATGAATCGGCAGCCATCTGTGAATAGGTAACCCCTATATTATTCAGGCTGTTGCCTATTTCCATCTCGTCACCGATCTCGCGGCTCAGTTCCAGCTTCTTGAAATGTATTTCAAGTGCTTTCTCATAGAACTCCTGATGGAAATAGCTTACCGCCATTCCTGAATATACCGCACCTATCCCCTGCCTTGAATTGATCTCCTCGAAGATGGGCAGCGCCTGCTGGTAGTACGCCAGGGCAACATCGTAATTGCCGAGATTGAGATTTGCATTGGCCAGCAGGATATAAATCCTGCCCTCGCTGAATTTTTCTCCGACAGTGCGGTACAGTGGCGCGGCCTGTTCATAGAACTCGAAGGCACCGTTGAAATCCCCCTGTGAATAATACAGGACGCCTATATTCGACAGGATATCGGCTTCCAGTTTACGGTCCCCGGCCTCCCTTGCCAGGGGCAGCGCCTCGTCATAATACGACCTGGCCTTTTCAAAGTCATTGCTCACTCGCCTGTAAACCTCGCCTATCCAGTAAACGATTGTGGCTTCAATCCCGGTGTTTTTAATTTCCCCGGCATGTTCGCGTGCCTGGTTCAGGTAATCAAGCGCTGTCACCTGGTCCTGCTGGAACATATGGATACGGCCTATGCGTCCGAGCGCCAGTGCCATGCCTTCTTCATAATTCTCTTCCTGGCTGGCATCATTTGCCCTTTCATAAGCCCTGATGGCTTCCTGATCTTCATTCCTGTTATGGTATGTGTTCCCGAGATTGATGTATGCTTCGCTTATGTACTCGATCTGGTCGAGGTCCCTTGCATAATCGACCGCATCCCTGGCGTAGTCAAGCCTGTCATCCTGATCCAGAAGGGTATTGACGGACAACTGAATGAGCATCCTGAAATGTTCCTCTCCCCCGACGTTCTCCAGAAGCGCCTCGAGACTATCCACCCGGGCGTTGTCCTGGGCCGGAAGGATTACAGGAATCAGGGCAGCACATAAAAACAGAAGTATACGCTTGATTTTCATGGGTCGTATAAGTCCTACATAATTACAAAATTATAAGGAGTTACGGAAATAATCCCCAACAATCGGGGAAAAGGTGTCCTGACTTATGATTGTCAACCCCTGCATTTTGACGAACGGCGCCTCCCGCGCGGGACGATTTTTCCGGTTTGATAAACAGACATCATCTCCAATATTCAATCCATTTATTTTCAATTTGTTAAATTTTATTATGGAGACGGGTAAAAACTATCTGAAAACCGGGCTGGCCGGGGCCTGCAGGGCGTATATTTGACCAATGATTTTACAAAGGCATTGAATTGTCGTATTTTTACTTCGTAGAAGTAACCTTAAATCAGGAAATTCGTATCTGAAATTATCACATTACCACATTACTACTCGAAAAGATATAAAATCAAAACAAACACGATATGAAAAAGTTCTACCCTTCTCTCAAAGCGTTCTCCGGTTTATCAATGTTTCTCGTGCTGGCATTGATAAGCCCGAAATTATCTGCACAGGATAAATATATCCTTGGCCATCCGGGGGATGTCAACATCGATGAAGGATTTACCGGATCCGTTTTTTTCAGGGTCGATGTGGATCCCGACGTGAAACTTAAATTCCAGTGGTCTATGAAGGTTCCCGGGGGCAGCTGGAAGGAAATGACAGACGAGATATCTTCCGTGCTGGTACTTCCCTTCAAGGAACCGGCCGACCCAAAGTTGGATGGTACGGGATTTCAATGCGTGGTGGATGATGGTTCGGTGAATGAAACAACAGTTCCGGCATACCTGTGGGTGGCTCCTCCGCGTAAGGTGATCACGGGACATCCCGTTGACGTGGTAAAGGAGGCAGGTTATACAGGGGAGTACAGTTTCAGCGTTGAAACCTTTCCCGGCGTGACCACCAAAACAATATGGTTTAAAAGATTTCCAGGGGGGGAGTGGAAGGAAGCAGGCACCGGACCACAGCTCATTGAAAAGGCCGAAAAGCTTGACCTGAAGCTGAACGGGACAGCTTACCGCTGCCTTGTGGAATACAAGGATGGAAAAGAGTACAGCGATGTAGCCTATTTATGGGTGAAGCTTCCCAGGAGGTATATCCTGACAGACCCTGTCGACGTAACCAAACCTGAAGGCTTTTCAGGATATATCAATTTCGATATCACAACCGAGGGGATAGGTCTGACCTACCAGTGGCAGTATGCGCTTCCGGGTACTCCATGGGAAAACATAGAGAAAGCAGTTAAACCCGTACTTGAATTTCCGGTTAAGGGTATGGGGCCCAAACTCGACGGGACGGCTTTCCGCTGCGTGGTTACCGACGAGAAAAAGAACAAGGAATACAGCAGGGAGGCCCGCCTTTACATGGAGCAGGCAAGAAGATACATTTTACTTGATCCGGAGGATGTTACAGAAGAGGTGGGATATTCCGGGAAGCTGCATTTTTATATCAAGTACGACGACGGCGGGTCCGAGCTTAAGTTCTACTGGCAGGAAAAGAAGCCGGGGGGCGCATGGACGGACATCACGGTGACCGATCCCAACAAACCCGAATTATACTACCCGGTAGAGAAGCTTACCTCCGCCTGGAGCGGCTACGGCTTCCGCTGCGCCGTCATTGACGGAAAAGGCTACGTGGAGTACAGCAAAGCGGCCTATCTTTATGTTCACCAGGATTATTTCCTTGCATCCTCCGGTAACGTTACGCTTTGCGAGGGATCGGCCGGGACGGCAAAATTCGGCGTGAAGGTGGTCGATGGCGTTACACTGGCCCTTCAGTGGCAGGTGAAGCCTGCCGGAGGGTCTGCCTGGAAGAATATCTCCGGGGCAACCTCCACCGTTTATGCCAAGGAATTCACCGAAGTGCCGCTCAGTTACAACGGGACCGCATTCCGCTGCATGGCGGTGGATACGCACGGCGGAACGGACTTCAGCGACATAGCATTTCTATACGTAACGGCCCTCCCGGTTGTCACCGGTCATCCGGAAAGCCAGGAAAAAATGGTGGGCGAGGCGGTTACCTTCAATGTGGCGGCCACCGGGGCCAAGCCTTTTGCGTACCAGTGGCTCAAGGACGGAGTTCCGCTCACGGGTGCAAATGCATCGTCCCTTACACTGTTCCCCCTCGCTGAGGATGACGCCGGGGATTACAGCTGCGTGGTCACCAATTCATGTACGGCCACCGGCGATACAAGCGATGCAGCCACCCTGATCGTCAACGCCCCCGAATTCGACGACGGCTGGTTCGAGCAGGAGATCGTTACAAGCAAGGATTTAACAGATGTCAAGTTCACAGGCACGAATTCAGGCTGGATCACGGTTTCCAACTCCAACTTTGCATACAAGACTGCAGACGGGGGAAAAACCTGGGATTTGGAAAGTATCACGGACAGCAAACTCTGGAGTGCCGTATTCACCACAGATGCGGATCATGTTTGGATCGCAGGGGAGGACTTGATCAAGTACACTACCAACGGGAATTCCGAGGTTATCACCTGGAATGACGGGACATTCAACAGTGTTCTGAGTAGCATAGACCTGTCCGACCTGTTTTTCGCGGATGCTTCCAATGGATGGGCAGTGGGAGGCAATGGATTGATCCTCAACACAACGGACGGAGGGTCCAACTGGTATGAACAGCACAGTGGTAGTAAAATAGGTTATGTAACAGATGTGGATCTTTCGGCAGTTCATTTCTTTGATGCGGACACCGGCTGGGTCGTGGGTGATCTGGGGAAAATCCTCAAAACCTATGACGGCGGAACGACTTGGGAGGTAGTGCCTTCCGGAACCACCGAAAACCTTATGGACGTTTGTTTCATAGACGCCTGGAACGGCTGGGCCGTGGGCGGTGACGAAGATCCCGGGACCGGACAGAGCGTATTACTGAAAACCTCGAACGGAGGCGGCAACTGGACTGCTGTCTCCACGCATCATTCGTTTGTCGGGAACGAGGATCTTACAGGTGTCTTTTTCTATGATGCCGATCACGGATGGATAACCACGAGCGACGGACAGATTCTGAGGACCAATGACGGAGGCACGACATGGTACAGTCAGGCTTCGGGTACGGACGAACCTTTGAATGCCATCGATTTCGCGGATTACGATAATGGCTGGGTGGTAGGTAATACAGGTACCATCCTGAGGACGGCATACAGCGGATGCCTGTTGCCGACCGTCAGCCTGTTCGAGGACAAGGAATTCTGCGCAAGCGTGGATTACCAGCTTGTGGCCGATTCATTCCAGAACAATGTCGATTGCAGCTATGACTGGAGTACGGGTGAGACCACCGGATCGATCGACGTCACCACATCCGGCAAGTATTATGTAACGGTAAGCTCCGTCTGCGGTGTCGAAGTTTCGGATACCGTCAATATCGTTCTGTACCCGCTCCCGGAGGCGGACGCCGGGTCAGACCAGGAAATGTGCGCGGGAGACAGCGTTCAGTTGCTTGCTGCGGGAGGGATTCAGTACAGCTGGAACAACCAGGCGTACCTGAACGATGCGAACATTCAGAATCCGAAGGCAGGCCCGCCTGAGGGAAATACCGATTTCATCGTTACCGTGACGGATAACAATCTTTGCCAGAATACGGATACGGTGACCGTCAGCGTATATCCGATACCGACTTCCACATTTACTGCACCGGAGGCAATATGCGACGGGGATTCTGCCGCCATCACCTATACCGGATCGGCTTCCGGGGCGGCGAATTATTCCTGGGACTTCGGCGACGGATCCACGGTCATGTCGGGAGAAGGCGCAGGACCCTATGGAATAAGCTGGGATGCCACGGGAGAACATACTGTGGAGCTGGTCGTCGAGGAAAACGGATGTACCTCCGATACCGCCCGTACGGACCTTGACGTGTATGCCGTTCCCACCGCAGAATTCACTGTGGATGCGAATGTCTGCGGCGACAGTATTGTAACCGTAACCTACACGGGGTCTGCCGGCGGGAGCGCAGATTTCGACTGGAATTTCGACGGCCCGGCGGAACAGTCGGGAACAGGTTCGGGGCCCTACGAGATCTCATGGTCGGATCAGGGCACCAAGCTGGTAAGCCTGGTTGTGACGGAGAACAATTGCCCGTCTGAAATGTCTACCGGGGAAGTCCAGGTCAGCACTACCTATGAAGGTACAGGGATCTGCCTGGTAACCGTCGATCCCGAGACCGGAAAAAACCTTGTGATATGGGAAAAACCCGAGGATGTATACATAGAGTCCTTCAATGTTTACAGGGAGACGGATGTTTCCGGGCAATATGAATTGCTGGCCAATGTGCCATATGACAATCTGAGCGTTTATACCGACATGAGCTCCCAGCCAAGTAATCAACAACACCTGTACAAGATCTCGGCGGTGGATTCGTGCGGGGAATCGGAGCTCAGCCCCTATCACAAAACACTCCTTCTGCAATATGTGAGTTCGGTAGGCGGCGTGAACATGAACTGGGGGGAATACGAGATCGAGAACGGGGACATCAATTTTAAAACCTACATCATTTACCGGGGAACCGATTCGACCCACCTCGAAGAGATTGGCCGCGTGTCGGCCAGTTCGAACCTTTATGTGGACACCGATCCCGATGCACTTGCAGGCAAGCGCTGGTACCGCATTGCAGGTGTGAAACCAGATACGTGCTACCCGTCGGTCAGCGCGGGCGGTACAAAGGCATCGACCGGGCCCTACAGCCATTCGCTCTCGAACCTTGACGACAACAAGCTGCAGGGTACCGGGGTCCGGGATGTGCTGTCGGCAGAAAATAACCTGAGGGTGTTCCCGAATCCTTTCCGGGACAAGGTACAGGTCGAGTACCTGATCCAGCAGCCATCCGGTGTAAAGATCGAGGTATATAATATACTCGGGGTCAGGATTCTTGAACTCGAAAACACACACCAGATGCCCGGGGTTTACAACTATGAGATCAGGGCGGAAGACCTTGACGGAAGCTCCATCTACTACCTGAGATTCAGCGTGGATGGAAGGACTTCGGTGAAAAAACTGATCCCGGCCAGATAAAGTTCACTGTAGCCCGGGTCAGTGCATGATCAGATCCTGTGAAACCGCAGCCGGCAAATCAAAAGATTTAATGCTGCTCTTCACAGGATCTGATCATTTATAGAACCGCAGCCGGCAAATCCCGGTTTGTTATCATTGCGGCCATGTTTCTTTGAAGCGGATATAAAACCGCAGCTGGAAATCATAGATTTAAGGCTGCTCTTTATATCCGCTTCAAAC
>CAYOPZ010000033.1:0-34673 GCA_964406005.1 uncultured Bacteroidaceae bacterium | reverse complement strand
AAACCATTGAACCATTTAAAATATGCGTTGGCTTCTTAATAGCACAACGGGTTAGATATTACAAATTTTGATTGCGACTCGGTTTCGCCAATTACAGTGGATTCGATCGGACACATGGATATTCTTGGAATACAACTTGACATTCAATATGTATCATATAATGTGTATTGGCCTTATGAACAAGAAACCATAACAAGTCAAATCATAGAGAGAATAGGAAGAATTGAAGAGTTCATATACCATCCAGTATGCGGTATTGATGCTCAGCCCTGGGAAACCCTTCTGCTTCGGTGCTATATTGACTACGATCTGTCCTATAAAAGTGACTGGTGGGCCACCTGGTATCCGGATGTTCCATGCGATTCGCTCATTGACGGTTCAACCGGAATCAATTTAAATAACCAGGCAGACCAAATAACAATATACCCGAATCCATCTCAAGACCTAATTAATATCGAATGTACAAATTCGCCTGTCAGGAATGTGGAAATCTATAATACACTTGGGGAATTAATACATGGTTATGATGTATATGCCAATTTCCTGCAACTTGATGTCAAAGATTTACACGCAGGATTTTACTATGTTATTATATATACTGAGAATAATGTAAAATCAACAATGTTAATAAAACAATAAATTTGGGAGGGATTCAAAAGATCCTGCCCGTATGAAGATCCAACGCAGAGGGAGGCCGTCATGGAACAGGTCCGCAGGATGGACAGGAGGAACCGCGATGCACGCGGGAACATCCTCCGGTTCATAAACAACATCTGCGAAAAATATCTCCTATGAACTATTCCGTGATATATCCGACCTCACGGTAATATCTTTCGGCGCCCGGATGCAAAGGAACGCCGAAATTATGCCAGACCGTACCGGAATCATAAAAATATACCCGGATGAACCATTTCAGGGCGCCCCGGTTTTCATCAATCGCCTTTGCCAGGTCATAGGCAGCCTGCTCCGGAGTGTCTTCCCGGGCAAAGATGGATTCTCCCGATCTCCCGAGTGTTCTTATCCTCCTATCGACCCCCCTGAGCAAACCGTTCTGGGCAACCACGAATTCCGCATCTACATTTTGCTGCGCGATCCGGTCGAGCAATTCCCCGGGAAGCTCAATGAAATAGAGATCGAACCTCTCACTCAGTGTTGTCCAGTAGGAGGATTCCGGATTCATGCCCGGGCTGGCCAGAAATCCTATGATAAGGTCAAATTCACCCTTTAAGGCTTCGTCAAGGGAAACCCTCATCTCTCCGCCCCATGATTCTATGTCGTCCGCAGTCATTCCGTAATAATCCAGGACCGTTGACATTCCTCCTCCCGTATCAAGAATCCTCACGGGCAATTGTTGCTGTTTGATCTGGGCAATACCTGTTATCCCGGATTCTTTTCTGGCGGCCAGCAAAAGATAAAAGGGATCTTCTATCCTGGCGATCAGGCGAAGGTTGTCATAGGGTTCGGCATTTCCGAAAGTCCCGTTATAGGCATTGCTCAGGAAAGCGCTCGATGTTACGCCAAAATCAACGCGTGCATCTATGCGGACGTTGGTTCCGTTTTTAAGGTTATCCTCATCGAGCGGCGGCGGATAATCGTTTTCCGATACGAGTCGCGGGCCATAAGACCGGTTGCAATTACGGCAAAGGATCACCGAATACCCGAACGGTTCCATGGATTCCCTGACAAAATCCCCCAGTTCACCCCACGGGCATCCTGCCTCGCATGCCGCCGCCATCACCGGCCTTTTTACATACCACCCTGTCCTTCCCACATCAATGTTTTCCTGGGCCATAACCCGATCATACTCCGTCATGCAAACCAGGCCCGGCAGCATTGCCACAAAAATCCCTGCAATTTTTCGCGACAGGTCTATTTTTGGTTTTATCGTCATTACTTGAAAAGCCTGGGGGCAAAATCCGACAGGTAAGCCCTCCAGTTTGCCCATGTATGGCCGCCGGAGGTTTCATTATAAATATACTTGAAATCATCCTCATCGAGCCTTGCCCTGAGAGCCTGCACGCCTTCATACACAAAATCGTCCTTGCCGCATCCGATGTAGTATAATTTGTAATTGGCCTTCAGCGTTTCCAGGTTACTGTCATAGGCAGGTACCAGGTACTTGTTGGTAACGTCGGTCAGGTTTTCGTCGAACTGCAAGCCCAGGCTGAAACATCCTATATACTGGAATAATTCAGGATTATGAATGGTGGCTATCTGGGTCTGAAGGCATCCCATGGACAAACCTGTTATTGCACGGTTGGCGCTGTTCGGGATCACCCTGTAATGTTTCTCGATATACGGGATTATATCCTTGATCAGGCTTTCTGGAAACTGCGCCGTTAAATTAACCATATCCCTGACATTTCCAGTAGTTACAGGTTCTGATCTTCTGTCTGTGATCGAAGCCGTCTGGTCCGGATTGCCGTTGGGCATTACTACAATCATCGGTTTTGCCTCCCCGCGGGCGATCAGGTTGTCAAGAATGTAATTGGCTCTTCCCAGTGAAGTCCAGGCATCTTCATCGCCACCGCCGCCGTGAAGCAGGTACAATACCGGGTAGTCTTCCGTATTGTCTTCATAACCCGGAGGTGTGTATACATACATTCTGCGGTTCAGTCCCAGGCTGGGTGAATCATACCATACCTTGGCCAGTGTACCGTGAGGCACGTCATTCACTTCGAAAAGCCCGGATCCTTCGCCCGGGACGATCAGCGTGCTTGCATACCTGGTCCCGTCGCGCATGGCTTTGGGATTGGCCGGATCAATAACCCTCACACCATCCACAACAAAATTGTAATGATACAGCGAGGGCGAAAGGGGACCGACCGTCAGTGACCAGACACCTTCATCGTTCTTTGTCATTTTCCCGTTTTCCCCCATTCCCATCCAGCTTCCGGTTACGAAAACGGAATCTGCACCCGGAGAATATACACTGAAGGTAACACTGTTGTCGGCCGAGATTTCCGGAGACACGATGCGGGGGCCTAACTGCCGCGCCATCTCCTGTGCACCGGCCCGGAAGCCGGCAAACAGCAGCAGGCAGATGAGCAGGACGCTTAAAACTGTTGGTTTGAATACATACTTGTCTGTTTTCATGTCAATAGGTTTGTTTTATTAATTGAACAATCTTGGAAGAAAATCATATAATGACAGGCGCCATATCCGCCATTCGTGTGTACCTGGATAGGTATGGAATTCGACATCCAGGTTGTTTTGCCTGAAGGTGCCGATAAGCTGCCGTGTCGGTTCCAGTCTTGGATCCTGTTCCCCGACCGAAACATAAAAGAGTTGCAGGTTTTCATTAAAAACAGCGGCATCGGTCAATAAACCCGGGATCGCACTTTCAGCATCAAAATCAGCACCGGGGATCCCCCCGAACAGACCGGTACTGAAAACACCGATCCAGTCAAACTTGTCGGTGTTGCGCAATCCAATGTAGAAAGACTGGCCTCCTCCCATTGAAAGGCCCGCGACAGCCCTGTGTTGCCGGTCAGCGTATACGCGATAATCCTTTTCAACCAGGGGAATTACATCTTTGAACAGCTCATCTGCCGCAACAGCGATGGCCTGGTCATTGTATCCGCCCGGTACACTTGTATCCACATTGCCATAGGGCATCACAATGAGCATGGGTTCAGCCTTTCCTTCTGCGAGAAGGTTGTCCATAATGATCCCCGCACAACCTTCATTGTACCATGAAGTCTCATTTCCTCCCCCGCCGTGACGAAGGTACAATACCGGGTATTTCCGGCCTGTATCCCGGTCATAGGAAGGCGGAACATAGATATAGAGCTTGCGGTACCTGTTTTGCACTATGGAATAGAAGGTCCTGATATGAACGGCACCATGCGGCACATCCTGAAGTTCATCAAACCGTGGCGGATCGCCCGGTACATTCAGAAGGTTAAAGCCCGGTGCCGTACCCCCCTGCATTTCCGGATTCCGGGGATCTATGATCCTGAGCCCGTCCACCACAAGGGCATAGGTATACAGTTCCGGTTCCAGCGGACCTATTGTAACCGTCCAGATTCCCCCATCATCCTTTGTCATCGGATAATCCGTCCTGTCTCCCCCGAACATCAGAACTGCCTCCGATGCGTTGGGAGCATTGAGGGTAAAGGTGACAGTCAGGTCATCATGAACAACAGGAGAGGGGCCGGGAATGCCCGGCTGTGAAAGCAGCGGGGAACCCGCCAGCAAGGCAATCCCGATAACCAGGAACTTCAAACCGGGAAAATATTTATTGTCCATTGCGTATAATTTGGAGATACTCATTTACCCGAAGTTTTCATGACGGAAGAGACGCCCTGGCCTCCCTGTCGGGATCATTCTTCACTTCGCTCACATCATCCAGGATCATCACTTCACCTTTTTCCGCGGTATATCTCGGCCAGTCAGGAAGTCCCCCTCCATTCGGATCACCTGTTTTCATGTACCGGATCAGTGTGCCGGCCATCTTTTCCGACAGATCCCTTGGTCTTTTGCCACCTCCCGTATGGGTGATCATCACATCGGTATTGTAAAACCAGAAACAGATGTCGAGACAATGGAAGGCCCGCATGCGGTTATCGAAAAGCGGGGGTTGCCAGCCAAACCAGGCCATGTAAACAGGTGCGTTTTGCCGGGCTTTGGAATCTGCCAGCTCAACTGTCGTTTTCCTGTTGGCACTGACCAGCGCCCAAATTTCAACCGGCCTTTTACCGGGGAATGCTTTAACATAAGCATCAACCACTTCACCTGCCTTGTCTCCAAGACTGGCGCCAAAGCCGGCATTCGTACTCAGTCGCTCCTTCACCTCATCAAGGGTGATGTTCTCCAGGGTTGCATCGGTGCGGCTGGGCGACATTTCCTCTTTGGTCGAACTTATGATCATGGGGATATCCCCGGCCAACGGCGTGGGATCGGGGTAATAAGGATCCTGGGGGAAGTAAATCCCGTCTATTACAGGAGCAAAACCCATAGGCATACCACCTGTGGAAATGCCCATTTCTTCGTTCAATCTGGCGGTAGCACGGTTGGCCATTGCATAATATTCCTTCCAGGGCATCTGTTGGAGTTGTTCAATCTGTCCCGCATCCAATCCCGCTTCCTTCAGGATATAGGCCCCCTGCTTTTCACTGTATTCCTTATCGGCGAACATCCTCAGGGAACCGCTCAGCACCACTGCCTTGTGAAACAAACCTTTGGCAGCCGGCATGGCCGTGGTAATGGTTACCTTTGATCCCCCACCCGACTGTCCCATGATGGTCACGTTTGACGGATCTCCGCCAAAGTTTTCAATATTGTCACGCACCCATTCCAGGGCAGCTACCAGATCAAGCATCCCCACGTTTCCCGAAGCGGCAAATTTTTCCCCGCCCACGCCTGCAAGGTTCGTGAATCCCATGGGCCCCAGCCTGTGATTTACCGAACAGAATACGATATCTCCCTTCCGGCTGAGGTTCTCACCACAGTAGCCATCCTGTTCGATCCCGTTCCCGGCCGTAAAGCCTCCGCCATGAAACCACACCAAAACCGGTCTTTTCTTGCCGTCGGCAATGCCCGGGGTAAATACATTCAGGCGCAGGCAGTCCTCGTTGACATCATAATAATTCCAGTGATCGGCAAAAGAGGAATAAGCATTGGCATATCTGTTGTCCATATTCTGTGGTGCGGAATTTCCCCACCATACCGCCGGAAACACATCCTCCCAGGGAGTGGGTTTCTGAGGCGGCATGAAACGATTGGCACCTGAAGTATCTGCACCGTAAGGCATTCCCAGAAAATAGTATATGCCTCTAAGCATATAGCCTTTTACCTTGCCGTATTGTGTGTCTGCAACGGCAATGTCATCCCCGATTAATAATATCTGTCCGTCCTCTTCATTTCCATTTCGCGAAGAGCATGATGCCATAGAAACCGCTGCCGGCCCGAGGGTCAGTCCCGCTGCGCCGGTACCGATGGTCTGAAAGAATTTTCGTCTGTCTGTCTTCATGATTGATTGGTTTAAGGAGCTGGTTATATTGAAAAAAACATGCCTGGATCGGAACGTAATAAATCCCGGTTTTCAGAAGCCGGCAAATTACGGCGGTTATTGTCACCTGCAGAAAAAATCACTGAAAACCTTAGTTAAACAACATCCTTGTTCCTTCAAGGAAGAATGATGAGGGTTTCACTACAGATAAATATAAGAAATTATTGTAATTGTCATAATTTAATGTGAGTCCGCTAAAAGGAACTCAATATAAATCATTAATTGTCAATAATCTGATTTGTAAAATATTAACAACTATAATCAAAACCCGGACAGCATTATCTGCCGGATTTTTAGTATTTTGTACGGATGAAATATGCTGGTGTATTTTTAATATTGACAATCCTGATGGCTATGGCAGGTGCATCACCTTCGGCAAACGATCTTTTGCCTGATAAAATCGGTTCATGGACGACCCGGACCGACACCGTCTACACGGCGGAAAACCTGTATGATTATATCGACGGAGGCGCGGAATTGTATATTTCCTACGGGTTCAGGGAAGTGATGAGCAGGGTTTATTCAGCCGGGAACCAGCCTGACATCATTGTGGATATTTTCGACATGAATACCTCTTCCGATGCCTACGGGGTTTTCATGTATTCCGGAGGGGAAACAGAACGCCTGGTCGGGCAGGGAACACAGCACAACGAGGGATCCATGCTGTTCTGGATGGATCATTACTTCGTCTCCATCATGGCATATCCCGAGACGCCCGGGTCGAAGGAGGCCCTTCTTAGCCTGGGCAAAACCATAGCGTCAAATATCGGGAAAGAAGGAGAGCCGCCTGCAATCCTTCGATATCTGCCTGAGGAAGGCCTGTCGGAATCCAGCATACGTTACTTCCATCACTATGCCTGGCTGAATTCATATTACTACATAGCCGGAGATAACATTCTCCTTATCGATGACAATTCACGGGCCGTCCTGGCCAAATACGGGGATCCCGCCCACAGGACCATACTGCTTATCGTCGAGTATCCCGATGCGGAACGTGCTTCTGCGGCAGCCGGTGAGTTTGCAGGGCAATATCTTCCTGAACTCGAAAGAACCCGGTCGGCACAGGCGCAGGACGGGACATATGCGGGGATGTACCGTGAAGGTCCCGTACTGATCGTCGTATTCAAGGCCCCGACAAAGGCGGAAGCAGACGGTATGATCTGCAGGGCCCGTGAGCAGATCGAACGGACAAACCAGTAAATCCCACATCATGAAACCGAAATCCTACACACGCAGGAAATTCTTGAAAGACAGCACATCCGCCGCCGTTGCGGGAGCCCTTTACATGGGCTCGGGTTCACCCTTGTTTGCCCAAAACGGTGAGAAATCAAAAGTCGTGCTTGTCAGGGACAGCAAGGTCCTTGATGAAAACTACAAGGTAAACGGGCCGGTTATTCAAAACATGCTCGACGAGGGAGTAACAAAGCTACTCGATATAAGCGATCCGGCCAGTGCATGGAAAAGCATCATCAAACCCGACGACATTGTCGGGATCAAGACCAATTCATGGAATTACCTGCCGACACCGGCCGAACTGGAACAGAGCATAAAGAAAAGGGTCATGGATGCTGGGGTGGCCGAAGACCGTATCGGTATCAGGGACAGGGGCCTTCTGAACGACGACATTTTTACAAATGCAACGGCCCTTATCAACACCCGCCCCATGAGGACCCATTACTGGGCAGGCGTCGGCAGCCTGATCAAAAATTACATCATGTTCGTACCCAGGCCGTCCGACTGGCACAACGATACCTGTGCGGACCTGGGCAAACTGCTGGAGCTGCCCATGGTGAAAGGGAAAACCAGGCTGAATGTGCTGGTTATGCTCACCCCGCTGTTTCACGGTTCGGGACCGCATCATTTCAATCCCAAATACATCTGGGCATACAACGGCCTGGTAATCGGCACCGATACGGTGGCATGCGATGCGGTGGGCGTGACGATCCTGCAGAACAAGCGGAAAGAGTTCTTCGGAGAGGAATCCCCGCTGAACCCGCCCCCCAAGCACATCTTCCTGGCCGACACAAGGCACGGCGTGGGTACGGCGGACCTTTCCAGGATCGAACTTGTCACACTGGGCGATAAGGAAGGTTTGCTGATCTGATCCGCCCCTGGCGGGTTCCTGTATGGCTATGTATTTTCTACCTGGTTAAAAGAAAAATTGGCAATTTCGGTTTGCTGCTGCGCATGTTCAATTGTCATACTGACCACATTGCCGTTTTTATCCATTTCAACCAATACATTTTCATTGAGGTCTTTGGTGTCGGTAATTTCATTGTTGTTGAAATTAACCAGAAGTGTATCGGTATCTTTAAAGTATGTAATTTTCATAATGTTATCTTTTAAAGTCCCTGTTAAAAAAGGCATTGTGAATTGTCTCACCATCTTCCATAATCACAATGCGTAAATATTTATCAACTTCTTTTATATATCTCCATCTCCTTGTACGTCCGTCAGCTTGAATTTGTTCATGTTCCGGAAACTCGTAAACCTGCTTAATCCATTCCGTTTTAATATCTTTTCGGTCTGGCCGTTGCCGGGTATGAACAAAGTAATTTGTAAACTTCACTTAATAATACAAGTTAATCCGTAGATACGCCAAGCCCTGTTCTTATTTACCGGTATCCGGTATGACAAAAATACGGAATAATCAGGCATGTAACAGTACATATTGCTTTGTTTATCTGGAATTATCCCGTCGCACCCCTGTTCCGTCAGCAGCGGCAATGGAATCGAATTTCCGCATATCCTCGCCGGCGACATGTTCAAGCAGGGGCCGGATCCTTTCCACACCGTGCATTGTCCTGCTACCGGTAATGAAAGACAGTACCCCGGGGCTTATCCCGAGCCGCAAAGCGTGGAACAAAAATGTGTTCACAGCCATCTTCGAGGAAAGTATCTCGAATTTGCGTACCTGCCGGGTACCTTTCTCCGCACCCGAATGGACCTCGAGCGTGACGAAACGGTCTATCCCCGCCTCACGGCCCAGCTGTTTCAGGCGGCCGTTGAAGACCGGGTGACTGTAAAAGGGAAAACACCGTCCGCCGGGAAAGCTCCTCCCGGAATATTCGCGCACGATTGCAAGGGCATGTTCATTGACCGGCAAATTGAGGTAATCCGTATGCCCGCGCACCCTTATATATTCCGGAAAGACATCCTGAGGCTTCAGTTCGTTTACCCTCGAGAGCTTCAATCCCGTAAAACACATGAAGCAGAAGATATCCCTGACCTCCGCAAGGGCCCCGGTGCCCGGAACGATTTGCCGCAGCTTCATAAGCTCATCCCAGTCGAGGACAAGATTTTCCCCGGCCAGCCTCGGTTTCAGGGTCCAGGGGAAACGATAGTCCCTGTACAGCAGGCTCTTGTTATAGCCCTTTTTCGCAGCCCAGTTCAGGAACCATTTAAGTACATCCAGGTTCTTTGAAATGGTATTGTTCGAATGGCCGTACTTGATCCTGAAAAATCGCACATACCTGTCAAGGAATTCCCCGTCGATCCGGCTGAAATCGATATCCATCTCCTCCGCAGCCGCAAACCTGGCAAGATGATTATAGGTCGTCCTGATCTTCCTGAAGGTATGGATGCTCCAGCGGTCATGATTTTCATCTATGAAACGCATATATACATCGAAGAACCTGATGTTTTCCTTCCTGCGCCTGTATCTTAACTGCCCGCGCATGTAGTCCGGGCCGGGATCCATCCCGAGCGTCCTTGCTTCCCTGTACGTATCCAGGATATCCCCTGCCAGGGCCTGCAGGTAAGCGTTCAACTGCCGCGCCCCCCTTGCTTCCGGACGTACCCGCTGTTCATCGAAATCCCAGTCGGCAAAGTCAATTCTCTCGCCCGTGTTCAACTGGAGCCTTTTTCCTTTAAAGCTGAAATAGACAAGGATGGGAACGTTCACGGTTCTGACAAGGCCGTTTTCATCCTTTCTTTTTTCCAGATAAAAATGCACTGAAGACATATTTCATAGATATTTACATACAAAATTATAAAATATAATGATTACTTTTAATAAATATTTTAAATTTATCTATTGTTATATAAATAGTTAAAAAATACAAATTTATTCTTATATTAGTATTTGATACTATAATGTTTATTACAAAATACTATTAATACGGGAAACACTCAGGGGAAATATCACGGTTTAATTGCGAAAAATCTTCAATAACGGTATATTGAAACTCCAAATCCATACGTTTCCAATAGAAATCCTTTAAGTTTCAACAAACCCCTTATACCATGAAAAAGACCATTATGTGTATTGTATCTGCTTTGATCGGATTTTCAGCATTTTCACAGGATTCCGAAACCGCAGCAGATACCCTGCGAAAAGATGCCCTTAACGTATATATGAGCGCCAGCGATTACATACGCAGGGAAATTCCGTACATCAATTATGTCAGGGACATCAAGGATGCCGATGTGTATATCATATCGACCTCCCAGTCAACGGGTTCGGGAGGCAGGGAATATACATACTTTATAAGCGGCCAGCATGATTTCGCCGGGATGGAAGACACGGTTTCTTATACAATCACGCCGGATGAAACCTCGGAAGGCATGAGACAGAAACAGGTAGCCACGCTGAAAATGGGACTGATGCGTTATGTGGCTAAAACTCCCCTGTCACAGTATATCAACATCCGTTTCACCGAGCCGTTGACTGAAACCGTATCCGAAGATAAATGGAACAGCTGGGTATTCGAGTCGTCTCTCTCCACATACCTCAACGGCCAGAAATCCACTAAATACAGGAACATTAGCGGGAGATTTTCGGCAGACAGAATAACGGAAGACTGGAAAATCGAAACCGGACTGAGTTATAATTACAGTGTAAATAAATATG
This sequence comes from uncultured Bacteroidaceae bacterium, assembly GCA_964406005.1. GTDB lineage: Bacteria > Bacteroidota > Bacteroidia > Bacteroidales > SM23-62 > CAYOPZ01. The sequence goes on along the minus strand of CAYOPZ010000033.1, from coordinate 23,808 downwards.
AAATAGGCGATGATATCATAACAAGCGATTACAACTCAAAATGGGCCAATGCACTGGTCGTGAAAAGTCTTACGGATCACTGGTCGTATGGAGGGAGTGTGCGTGTCGGAGCCGCTACATACAATAACCTGGATTTCCAGCTCTATGCCATGCCCGGTATCGAATACGATATATTCCCCTACGCTGAATCTACAAAAAGGCAGTTCATGCTCTTTTACAGGGCCGGATACGGATATGTGGATTACCACGATACGACCATCTACAATAAGACGGAAGAGCACCTGTGGCTTCATAGATTTTCGGCTGGATACGAGCTCACCCAGAAATGGGGATATTTAAGATTCAGCTTCAGCTACAGCAACTATTTTCATGACTGGTCAAAAAACAATCTTGATCTCTACGGAAGCCTCAGCCTGAGAATTGTCAAAGGCTTGTCCGTGAATTTATACGGAAATTACTCTATCATCCACGATCAGCTCGGCCTTGTCAAGGGGGGTGCATCAAGGGATGATATCCTGCTTCAGATACAGGAGCTGGAAACCCAGTATTCTTACTATATGAGTTTCGGGTTCAGCTATACTTTCGGGTCTATATACAATAATGTGGTGAACCCGAGGATAGACAGCGGTTTTTAAGGCATACCTCAAAAATCAAATGAAAGCTGGTTGCCGGGATCCTGTTCCGGTTCCCCGTCATGCCCGAAACCAGAAATGGTAATGCCAACAAGCCTGATCCTGTCGCCGGAGGTAAATACAGAGTCCATCAGCTGCCGGGCCGTTCCCTCGATCCGTTCGATGCTGTCAATGGATTCAGGAAAAGTCCTGCTTCTTGTGATCTGACGGAAATCGGAGTATTTGACCTTAAGTGTCAGGGTGCGTCCCCGTATGCCGTGCTTCCCGGCCCCTTCCCAGAGCATCCCGGCAATATCCCGTATTACGCCATGAAGCCCGTCAAGGTTTTCGATGTCCGTTTCGAATGTCCGTTCCTTCCCGAATGATTTCCGTAACCTATCCGGGCTCACCCTCCGGTTGTCAATACCCCTCGATATATCGTAAAACCAGCTTCCGTTCCTGCCGAAAAGCCTGACCAGTTCCTGCCTGCTCCTTCCCTTCAGGTCGCCGCCGGTTTCAATGCCGTGAGACTTCATTTTTTCCGCCGTAACGCGGCCCACCCCGTGAAACCTTGAAACAGGCAGCGTTTCGATGAATGAAACCGCCTGCTCCGGCCCGATCACATATAACCCGTCAGGCTTGTCCATGCCGGAAGCAACCTTGGCCAGGAATTTATTGACCGAAACGCCTGCAGAGGCTGTCAGCCCCGTTCTTTCCAGGATCGTTTGTTTGATCTCCTTTGCAATGAGCGTGGCCGAAGGCTGGTTTTTCCTGTTTTCCGTAACATCCAGGTAGGCCTCGTCGAGCGAGAGCGGTTCTACAAGATCCGTCCAGGTTCTGAATATGCCCATGATCTCTCCCGACACCTTTCTATATACATCGAACCTGGGCCTTGCAACGATCAGGCCCGGGAACCTGCCCAGCGCCGTCCGGGTCGGCATGGCAGACCGTATCCCGTACTTCCTGGCCTCGTAGCTGGCCGCCGCCACCACCCCTCTCCTGCCGCTGCCGCCCACCACGAGGGGTTTGCCGCGGTATTCCGGGAAATCCCGCTGTTCAATGGATGCATAGAATGCGTCCATGTCGATATGCAGGATCTTGCGGATCTTTTCTTTCATTTATTGCAGTCCTGCAGGAAAGGTACTATTATTCCGGACTTTTTGTCAACTGTATATGCTACAAACTGTATTTCAATGTAAACATCAGCATATTGTAATCCTTCAGGTTTGCAAACACGCTGTCACCTTTGCCGCTAAAAATAACAGCTGACAACGTTATTTCGGCATTGCCGGTTGCCTGGTATGCTATTGAAGGCATGTAAACAAGGGCGTAATTCTCCTTTAATTCATCCCATCCGGTAACAATGAAACCTCCCGCGACCGGAGCGATCTTGAGCTTTTCATTGAAGAATTTCTTTTCATATTGCAAAAAGAAATAGTCGTTCAGGTTTTTATTTCCCCTTTCGTAAATGAAACCGTGCATGTACTGAAGATTCAAATAGGAGCCGTCTGTAAAAAAATAGTCCCCTCCTGCTACAAATTTCAAATACGGTGTCTTGTCCAGGATCAAGGAATCCCGGGTTACAGGTACGGGAGACATCGGGTAAAGAGCGGAAAAATCATTGGTCATCACCATATCTTTTTCAGGGAAAAATGCTGCTGCCTCCGCCCAGAAGCCGATGCCTGCCAGGCTTGTCGCCAGATCGAATCCAATGATATGGGTCCGTGCAAAGGAAAGTTGAGAGCTGATGTTGATCCCGCCAAGTGTGTCAACCCGGAAGAATGTATTTCTTGTTGTAAACGGTAATCCATCCATGCCACGGACATAGCTTACCGAAAAATCGACACCTTTGGCGAAACCTTTGAATTTCAGGCCTGAAACAGAACTCCGGCCCACACTGTAGCGCGGCGTAATTATCGTATCCGAATATCCTTCCAAAACCATACCCTGCGGCAATTCCATTTCCGGATTCAATGCATCTGAAAAAATGCCTGCAGGCATATTGGCGGGCCGGAAAAATGGAATAAATACGCCTTGCATTGAAAAATCGTTATTGAAATAATAATTCAAACTGATGGCATCGGAACCACGATGACGTCCGAAATCCAGCATATCTTCCATATCATAGGGATTGAGATTGTCTGTGGGGTTCAGTCTGTCGGCCGTGCCCCAGACAATGCGTTGACGGCCGATGGCTACATCAAGGTTTTTTGTAAGAAATCCATTGAGTTGAACGTATGCCTCCCTGATTTCGAGATTGTACGGGTCAAGGATCCCCTTGTTATACAAATCTGCCGATCCTGTAATGCCGGGCAAACCGATATTCCTCAGCCATACCTCGCTGTAAAACCTCGAATCGCCTGAAATTTTTTTATCCATGTTCAGGGTAAGCCGCGTTTCGTTCCACGCCCAGTCATTTGGATATTTAAGTAAAAACCGTTCGTCAACGAATAATTCTCCCGATATTTTCAGATTGCTTTCACCGGGAACCTGCGCCTTTAATCCGTTTTCTGTTCCGGCAGTATTCGAATACACTGCTATTGCAATCACTGCCGGTAATAAGTATGCCCGCTTCATAAGACCATATTTTTTATATCATTGTTTCAGTTTCCTGACCGTAAATTCATCGTCCGACAGGCCGGTGTCGTATTGAACATCCGACATTTGCATCCTGGTTGTATGGCTTCTCTTCAGGTCGGTCATTTCAATTTCCGCGGCATTCCAGTAACCTCCGACTTTCCTGAATGTGTATTTTGCCGCTTTGATTTTTGTATTGCCCCTGTCGTAATACTCCATTAACTCAGGGTAATAATCTGTATTATTAACACTTACAGTGATCTTGGAATAATCCGACCGCCCCTTCGGGATCAAGTCCAGTATGATTGCATTTCCTTCTGTTTTAATGAATTCGGGTGTGTATTTATCGAAATAGGGTACAGGCTCCATGTCATCATATGAAAAATCGGTGCCTGCAAAATTCTGGTTCTTTACGCTGGCAGAGATCCGGCGTTCCCTGCCGTATGCAGGCAAATACAAATACATTACATCGTCCGGCAGGGCCAGAACAGCTATGCCCGCCTGCGAAGCCGGCGCTGTGAAACGCATGATGCGTTTATCGGTACCTTTCTGCATTACATACGCTTCGCGGGTTTCCTGATTTCCTCTCCTGTCGATCAGGATTATCGTGTTGGTTCCTTTCATATCTTCAGGAGCATACATTACGGCATCCATTTTCTTTAATACGTCATTTGCGTCCTGCGCGTGAGAAGAAAAAAAGCTTCCTGCCATGACCAGTGCGCCAAGGACCGCCGATTGAACTTTTGTTTTCATTTCTATCTGTTTTAATGGTTCATAAATCATGCGGCTGCTTTTTCGCGTTTTCTGTTTGCCAGGATCAATAGTACGGGCAATAAAGTCAGTGCACCGAAACCCGAGCCGACCATGCTTATCGCGATAAGCAAACCAAAATTCTGCACCGGGAGTATATGTGCAAACAAGAGTACCAGGAATCCTGCAGCTACAGAAGCCACATTTGTAATTACAGCCTTGCCCTTCGACATGATTGTTTCTTCAATGGCCTTTTCCGCATTCCCGTATTCCTTCAAATGGGTATTGAATCCGGAAATCACGTGTATGGAATAATCTATGCCTATCCCCAGGGCAACGCTTCCTACAAGAACGGTTGCAAGGTCGAGCGAAATACCTGTAAAGCCCATAAATCCCAGTAATACCAGGATAGTTGCGATGATTGGGACCGTTGCATATACTCCGTTTGAAAAGGAACGCATGATCACTCCCACAATGAACAGCACCATGACGATTGCAATGATCAGGCTGCTGAACTGGCTTTTAACCAGGCTTTCATTCAGCTTTACATATAAAGGGGGTGTCCCCGTGAATCTTATTTCACATCGCTCGTTCGAATTTTCCTCGCTGAATCTGTTCATTTTTTCAGTGAAGGCCTCTATCTCTTTGGTCTCAATGGAAGCAAACTTCGATTGAATGATTCCCCTGTCCAGTTCGTCTGAAACAAGTTGCCGCATAACATCCTGCCCGTCAAGAAGAAACCATAATTGTTCGATTTTAGCCCTGTCCCCGGGTATGTTTTCCCCTTCTCCCATTGCATCATTCATCCTCTCGACAAGATCGGCGACCGATTGAGCCGAGGTAACGTTCGGGTCCTCTTTCATGAAATTTTCGGTTCTGATCATCATTTTCAGGACCTCCGGATCCTGGACATCTCCTTCAAATTCAACGAATACAGGCAGCGACCCCCCGAATTTCTCCTGCATTACATCTTCCGATATCCGTGTAGGATTGTCTTTTTCAAAGTACTCGGTTATGTTTACGCTGGTCTTTATCAGGAAAATACCGCTAATGCTTATCAGCAGAAGGATCCCCCATACCGTCAATATGCGTTTGGGATGTTTGAAAAGAAGATCTATCAACGGATGAAGTATCAAATCGGACAGTATATTCTTCCTGTCCGTTTTCCCGGTTCCTGTCTTTTTTCTATAGATGGAAAAGGCCGAAATGAGCGCTGGGACAAAAAATATCGATAACAATAAAGCGATCAGTATTCCAATGAAAGTGCAAATGCCGAAGTCCCTTATCATTGTGAGGTATGCCCCGAATACGAATGAAACAAAACCGATGGCAGTGGTCAGGGATGCCAGGATTACCGGAACCGTTGTATAGGCCATGGCCCTGACCAGGGCCTGTTTCCTGTCTTTCATGGTGTTCAGATCTATACTGTTTACAACATGAATCGTATAGGCGCTTCCGATGGCCAGCAATACAACCGGCATTATGTCGGAAATTATCGTGAGTTCATACCCCAGATACGCCATTATGCCGAGGGTCCAGATAACGGTAATGCCGGCAGTAAGCAAAGGCAGCAACATCCCCCGGAGAGACCTGAAGCTAAGCAGGAGTATCAAGGCAATGATCACAAAAACAACAGGGATCAGCCAGATCATGTCAGACAGGATCAGACCTGTAATGTCGTTCAGCATAAATGGCAAGCCGCCGAAATAAACCGTCTCCGGTAAGTCTAATGCCTCGACCTGGTGCCTGATCTCATTTGCGGCGGCCTGCATGTCTGCATCGGGCAGTAATGTGAACATAATCAGGGTAGCTGTACCTTCTTCGGAAACGACAACCCCTTTGTACATGTCCCTGGAAAAAACATAGTCTTTCAGGCTGTCTAATTCCGATTGTTCATCGGGCAGATCATACTCGTCCACCAGTTTACCGATTTCAATTCCCCAATCAGAGCTTTTGATGTCGAGAATATCGGTGAGGCTTGTCACTGTTGATACACCAGCAGTTATCCTCAGGCTGTCAGTGATCTGCTTTATGTGTTGCAATACTTCTGTTTTAAAGACATCATCGGTTTCCAGAACGATCATACCAATGTCATTTCCGCCGTACCGGTCACCTATGCTTGTATATAAATGCGCAGTCGGATCATCGTCAGGCAAGGTGCTCAGTATATCGGAATTAATCGTCAGATACCTGATCTGATAACCGAAAAAAAGAGTAAGGCCAAGTACACCTATAATGATCGCCCATCTGAATTGTATGATTCTCTGTGCGAATCTTTCCATATCCAATATAAATATATTTGACCATTATTGTTTTTTGGTCAATACAAAAATAAAAAAATTATTTGACTTATTTTGTTTTCAGGTCAAATTAAATGTAAAAAAAAGTCACTTCTTGTATGATCTCAGGCTGTTCGTTATCAGGGTCACAATTTCAACAATGGTGCTTTCATACTCGGGATACTTATTTTGCAGAAACAAAGGAAGCTCCATGCTGTTTACCAGCATCAGAACGGCATTTACAGTGGAGTCGATATTCCTGGTATAAAGATAGCCTTCCTTTTTCCCTTTTTTCAGGATCCGGTTAAGCTGGTTGTATTCGAATTCAGTAAAATCGTCCCTGACATCCTTTACGAAACTGTATTTTTCAAAGAAATCGGCCTTGAGCGTTTCGTGGTAATTCACTGCTGTGCTGAGCAATTTCAACCGGGTAAGAAAATATTTCTTAATTATCGTCAAAGAATCTTTGCCGCTGCCGGTAATCTTGCTCAATTCCGTTTTAACATAACTCAGCTCCTGTTTCAAAACTTCGTTGAACAGCTCTTCCTTGCTTTTAAAATAATAATAGAGAACGCCTTTTGCCCTATGAATATTTTTTGCGATCTCGTCCATTGTGGTCTTATGAAAACCGTACCTGGAAAAAAACTTCGTCGCAGATTCGACAATCAGATTCTTTATATCCGTTTCCGACATGAAATTTGACTTTTTTTGTTTACCAGTCAAATTTAACAAATACTGCCCACGCAACAAAATATCATCGAGCCGGTACCCGGGGGCTTTCCCCGACGGCAACCGCATTCGTCATCCGCAGGCCTATTCATGATCATGAAACGGGACCATTTGCCGGATAAAATCCATTCTGGCCTGGGTGAATTCTTTGAATGACAAGGATTTGGAGGAAGTGCCGGATGCAGGGTAGACATCAATTTCATCGACAAATCCCGTTTCGTAAGTATAAAAATCAATCCCCCTGCTATCATACCAGTAAGACGAAAACCCGTTGCCCGCCTGTTGGGATTCCGGGTAACCGTAGGCTTCAATGACTTCATCCATAGTGCTTCCTATGGCTATGCCGCTGGATGTTCTACCCGGATACGGACTGACAAGAAAAATGACAAACACAGGATCATCCCCGGTTAGCGTATCATCCATTGTATAAAAGACAAACGCAATCCCTTCATTAACATAATAAACCAGATGGGAATATACACCGGGATTATCGATAAAACTCCTGATGTACAAGGTATCGGTAGTATAGACCGACTGAATGTCCTCCCACGAATCATCAAGGAGCGTCACCCCTTCAATTCCTGTTCCCTCATATATAGTATGGCCTTTGGTGACCGTAATGGAAACCGATTCGGAGTCTGATCCCCCGTCTCCCGTAGCCAGGAGTACAACCTCGTAAACACCCGCATGGGTAAAAACATGGGTAGGGTTCTCTTCAGTAGAGGAACCCCCGTCCCCGAAATCCCACTGGTAAGCAGTGGCATTCTCCGATGCATTGGTAAAGGCAATCTTCTGACCGGTTTCAACACTGGTTTCCACCGTAAATCGTGCTACGACTTTTTCCTTCTTACAACCGGTCAATAACAAGACGACCGGTATTAAGAGACTGCCGGCTGATAAACGGATGGTTTTCATTTCTGTCAAATTATTAATGTTCGGTAAAAATCAAAAACGCTCTTCAGGAATCTCCGGCGCCTGCCGTATAATTAAAATTACAAAAAATTATCCAACACTTTAAAATAAGCTAAATTTGGTGAATTACACACAACTGGTCCGATGGCTGAGATCGTCATAACCGGAGACGGCTCGCATTCGATCTACGTAAGGGAAATGGACGAGCACTACCATTCCACTTACGGCGCGCTGGCAGAATCCACCCATGTTTTTATAAATGCGGGATTGAATTGTATATCCAAAAAGGAAATCCGGGTATTCGAGATGGGATTCGGCACAGGGCTGAATGCATTCCTGACGTTTATGCAAACCGCCGGAACCGGCACCCGGGTCCGGTATACAGGCATTGAAAAGTATCCCCTTCCGAAAGAGATCACATCAGAACTGAACTATCCTGATTTCTTCCCCCCGGGGTCGAGGGAAGTATTCGGAAAAATCCATGATTGTGCCTGGAATCAAGCCATTGAGATCCGGAAGGATTTTCATCTCGTAAAAATAAGGGGGGATATCGCAGCGTCAAACATTGCAGATAAATTTGACCTGGTCTATTTCGATGCTTTCGCACCGGAAAAACAACCCGGCCTGTGGACAACGGATATATTCAGGAAGATCTACGACTCCATGCTGCCGGGAGGCATCCTGACAAGCTATGCTTCAAAAGGCGAAGTACGCAGGTCAATGGCCTCGGCGGGCTTCAGGGTGGAGAAATTGCCGGGCCCGCCGGGTAAACGGGAATTTGTGCGGGCCCTGAAGCCCCTGTAAACGGCTGATTTTTCCATCCGTTGTATGTTATTAGTTAAAATTAATGGCTAAATTCGACCATTGATCTAAACCTAAAACAGAACAAATGAAAGTCAAATTCATCATCGCATTATTGCCGGCCGTATTATTCTATGTTTCTTCATGCCAGGATAAGAACGCGAATCTCAATCTTCAATCCGAATACGACTCAATATCCTATATCATCGGGTACCAGATGGGTGCAAATCTCACCGCCAACTCGATAACAAGCGTCAACATAGATGCATTTCAGAAGGGTATGCAGGATGCCCTGGGGGGGGAGAATTTTTTCATGGACGCCATTGACGCCAACATGATGATCACACAGTATTTATCAGCTCTGCGAGTTGCCGAATCTAAGACTAACCTGGAAGAGGGAATCGCATTTCTTGAAGAGAACAAGACAAGAGAAGGTGTGACGACCACCGAAAGCGGTTTGCAATACGAGATCATCGAGGAAGGCTCGGGACCAAAACCGACGGATACCAGCACCGTTACCGTTCATTACGAAGGGACCCTGATCGACGGAACTGTTTTCGATTCTTCCATTGAAAGGGGCGAACCCGCCCGGTTCAAGCTAAACCAGGTCATCCCAGGGTGGACCGAGGCCCTGCAGCTAATGCCCGAAGGATCAAAATGGAAACTGTTCGTCCCAACGGAACTGGCATACGGCGAGAACCCGAGACAGGGAGGACTGATCAAACCCAACATGGTATTGATTTTCGAGGTGGAGCTGATCTCCATTGATTAAAAAATCATATCCGCAATCATAGAAAGGCGATGAGTTTTGAACTGACCGGCAAACTGATTGAAAAGTTCGATGTTCAGCAGGTAAGTGATGCTTTCCGGAAGCGTGAGTTCATCGTCGAGAAATCGGAAAACCAGGGCGGCATGGAATTCACCGATTATATAAAGTTCCAGCTGACCCAGGATCGTTGTTCGCTGATCGACAATTTCAATCTCCAGGATGAGATACGGGTAAATTTCAATGTCCGCGGAAGGCGCTGGGTGAAAGACAAGAATGTAAGCTATTTTACAAACCTTGAAGCCTGGAGAATAGAAAAGATCGCCGCGGCTCCGGAAGAGCCTCCTCCCCCACCCTTTTCAGAGGAGGAGGATGCTCCCCCATCAGAGGAGTTCGACGACCTTCCCTTTTGATCCCTGTCCCCGGCCAATACCGGAAAATTTTCGCCCTGTTATCCGGGCACCGGTCAGGCAATAAACAAATTATTCGTTGAGAACGGATTCTCCTGTGAATCCATTTCCTCTTTAGCAGTAGTAGGGAGAGAAAATTTAAAAGTTGTTCCCTTGAAAACGTTTTCCTCGACCCATATCTTACCGCCCATTAATTCTACGATCCCTTTTGAAAGCGTCAGCCCCAGGCCGATCCCGCCATCCAGCTTCCTGGCGGCATCCTCATCGCCGCCCCTTTCAAAGCTGTCAAAAATCTCCTTGAATTTCTCCTGTTGTATACCCTTCCCGCTATCCGTGACAAAGAAGGTAACCTTTTCTTTCTCTTCATCCTCCACAGAATAGCCGAATTCAATAATTCCCTTCTCCGTATATTTGAAAGCATTGCCCAGCAGGTTCGAAATAACCTGGTGAAGCCTGAATTGATCCGTAAAAATCCTGAAATCTTTGCCCCTGGCACCGAGGTTCAGCAGCAAGGCAATATGATTCCTCTGGTTGCGGTGCCTGTCAACATTGTAATAATGATAAATCTCCGAGAGCACCTGGTTGACCAGGCATTCATCTATCCTTATCTTGAGCTGTCCCGTCTGGATCATTGACACATCGATCATCTCTTCCACAACATTGAGCAGTCTTGCGCTGCTCTGATTGATGTGATCCATATACTCTTCCCTTTTGTTAGAGGGAAGCTTCTGGTCGTTCAGAAGGCTGGAAAATCCCAGTATCGCATTCATGGGCGTCCGCAATTCATGGGAAATATTCGACAGGAAACGGGCCTTGAGCCTGGCTGTCTGGTTCTCCTGCCCCTCCAGCTGGGCCTCCAGATCCCTGATCCTGTTTTCCAGTTTTGCAATGTATGCCTGCAACTCTTCGTATGACCGTGTTTTTTCCATGTCCCTCCTGTGGGAAATAATTACTTGATTCTTCTCAGGACAATTTTTGCTTTATTGTTGTAACTGCTGTTGCTCCGGGCAATTTCCCTGAATTGCTTCCTTGCTTCCTCGTTCTGTCCCGTCTGAAGATAACAGAACCCGAGGTACCATTCCGCCTGTTCAATATACAGGTTGTCATTCTGGTCGATGATCGTCCTGAAACTTGAACCGGCCTGGTTGTACTGTTCCTCCTCCATGTAACTGATACCAAGGGACAACTGGTACTCCATTTCTTCCGGATGCTTCTCAAGCAACTGTTTGAACAGTGGAATGGCAGCAGTGTAATCCTGCTCATTATAAGCAGTCACCGCCTTCTGCCACTGCAAATCTTCATCCCCGGCAGACCTGTATACCATGGTAACTTCATATGGCTCAAAGTGCCTTTCATAGATCTGCTGGTTGCTCAGCTTCTTGTGCTGCACCTTCAGCAGTACACCGAGCGATAACAGTATGGCCAGAGATGCAATGGCACCATACGATATCACCTTTCTGTACCGTGTTTGTTTGACAGGTACGCCGGGTTCTCCAATCGTGTTGTGGATCACGTCCAGCTGGTCGCGCAATTCCATTACGTCCTGCTCACGAATGGCATTGTCAACCTCCCGGTATAACCTTATGTCCTCAGCCAGGACCGCATTGGATTCCAGTTCCTTGCTGAACCAGTCCAACTCCTCCCGGCTCAATTCTCCATCCAGGAACGGCCGGATGAATTCCCTGTACTTATTACTCATCTTTTCCATAATTATATGATATTGATTATACTTTCATATACTTACACACACACATATTTACGTCATGTGTACAGACATATATATAGTTGTAACATTATATTCGTACTCAACCTGCAAGGCACATGACCTTACAATATTCCGGCACACCTCACGAACAGATGCAATACACCTTTCGCTTGTGCCTCCACTTCCCTCCCGGGAAATGAATCTTATCGTTCCATTATATCCAGCTTATACCAAGCTGCATACAATGCCCCGAAATTCTATTTCAAAGCCGTCTGAAGTCTGCCCCAGGCAAACTTCAACAAACGAATCACCAACTCCTACTCGTCATCATCATCAGGAGGAGGAATGATAATAGGCATTTCTTTTTGATAAGGTTCTCCTCCTCCTCTTACATTCAGAAGTTCGTTTACAGTCAAAATGTCATTGCTGAAAGTTGCGAAAGAAACTTCACATCTTTTTTCGGATAACAGGGCGAATAAATTTTTCATTTTTCAGGATTTTGGGAATTATGCCTACTCTGTTTAAGCTTTTCGGCTAACGCTTAATAGGGATCAATTCATATCTTTATTCCACAAAACCCAATGAGGTTACCCAAAAATTGTAATTAAATAAAAAACCAACTATTTTCCTTTATGATACAATCTACATTCTAGAAAAAATTTATTGCTAAATAAATTCCTATATTTATATTACATATCTTTCCCCTTCATGAACAGAGTCCTGATTACCAAATGAATTATAAAAATTACTTAAGAATATTAATTATTTGTGGCCTTGTTATTTTAATTATTTCCGATAAATACAAAATATATCCAAGTAATAATGATTATCAAGATACATTCGATTCATTTTATCTCTCAGTTCCTTTCGATACTCTTGATTCATTAATGAAGTATTACGAATCAGAAGGATACAATTACCTTGTCAAGGAAAACTATGAAGAAGCCTACAGTTTCCTAATAAAATCACATAATATTAAAAAAGAAGTATTAAGTGAAACAGATTTAAGGCTTGGGAATTCATATGTAAATCTCGGAGTTTTATATTATAATACATGGAGATTTGAAGAAGCTTTAGCAAGTTATAAAGAAGCAGAAATAATATATCGAAGAATAGATAGCAACTATTACGACTTAGGTTCAGTTTATATTAACCAAGCAATTGTATTCAGAATTCTTGGAGATTATGAAAAAGCCAAAATTTATTGTAATAATGGGATTAGGATATATAAAAAGCAAAGTAATATTGATTATAATCTTTTAAGTAAAGCATACTATAATTTAGGTATTATTTATCAATATGCTGAAGAGTATAGTGATGCAATTCAAAGTTTCACTAAGGCATTGCAGTATGACAGGTCTAACAATCAATCAGATGAATTAAACATTGTATCAAGTATAGCTATATGCTACGATAGATTGCATAAAAATGATCAAGCTAGAAAATATTATATTGATGCAATAAAAATTGCTAATTCTTACTATGGTTATAACAATCCTGAAAACGCCCCATTTCTTATGAATCTTGGGCTCTTCTATATAGAAAAATTAAATAACTTTAAAAGTGGTAAAGAACTTTATGACAACTCTTTAGAGTTATATTATAGGGCAGCAAATACTAAATATACGGAAATTTCTCGATGCTATTTTAATATTGGTGAATTCTATTACCTGTATCATCATGATTATAAATTAGCTCTTAAAAACATCCAAAAATCGTTAATCTTTGCAGAACCAGATTTTAATGATACTTCGATTTATAGTAATCCAACTTTTACTAATAATATTTTAAATGTAAGACTCTTAGAATCTATTAAGTTAAAAGGGAGGATACTATTGGATTCTTACCGTAAAAATAGAGATATCAAGGATTTGGAAACGAGTTTGAATACATTTGAATTAGCTATCCAAAACATTGATAGAATCAGAATTAGATTTGATAGCGAGGAAAGTAGATTTATTATTTCCAGACAACAATATGAAACATTTAAACAAGCAATAGTCGTAGCAAGTCTCCTGTATGAAAAAACAAAAAATCCAATTTACTTACAGAAAGCAATGGAATTCAATGAAAAGGCTAGAGCCTTTAGTCTTTTAATCTCAATACGTAATTTATCTGCAAAACAGTTTGGGGGGATACCACAGGAATTATTAACCCAAGAAAAAGATCTATCAAGACAACTAGCATTATATGAAGAGTTGATTTTTGAAGAGAAAAAGAAAGATCAACAGGATCTGCTTAAAATTGAACAATGGGAAGAAAAATTATTTTGGTTAAAACAACAGAATGATCAATTATTATATGATTTCGAAAGATCATATCCGGAATATTATGAACTGAAATATGATACAAAGGTTATACCAATTGGTGATCTTATTAAAAGTTTGAAGAAGGATGAAACATTGATTGAATACACTGTTACTGATTCTATTATTTATATGTATGTATTTTCACAAAATTCTTACAATCTCATACAATCTAAAGTCGATAGTAACTTTTTTATTGATATAAATATTTTAAGAACATATCTAACTCAACCTTCATTTTCTTCAGACGTAACAGATCAATTCAAGGAATACTGTAAAAGTTCTTATAATATTTATCGGACTTTAATCGATCCTTGTAAAAATAAGATTATTGGTAAAACTATTATTATAATACCTGACGGCTTGCTTTCGTATATTCCTTTTGAAGCACTGCTGACCTTCCCAGAATATTCAAATACTATTAAATATAAAAATCTACCTTACCTCATAAAGGAATATGCAATAAATTATGCCTATTCGGCGACACTATATTGTGAGACTAATGACCCCCAAGTAAACCCAACCAAAGAGCTTCTGGCATTTGCACCTGACTATTCAAATCTTTACAGTCAAAATCAGATGACCCAGATAAATCAGGATTTCCTGGATGCATACCGGGATAATCTTATACCTATTCCGGGTGTTAAAGATGAAGTTAGAACGATTTCGAGACTCATTTCTGGTGATGTATACACGGATGATGAAGCGACAGAAAGTAGGTTTAAGGAAATGGCTGGTGATTATAAAATTCTCCATCTTGCCATGCATACGGTAGTAAATAATGAAGATCCCATGTATTCCAAACTGGCATTCCAACAAAACGTTGACAATGAAAATGATGGATTCCTGAATACTTATGAAATATATAATATGCGATATAACGCCAGAATGGCGGTGCTAAGCTCCTGTAATACAGGTTATGGAAAGTTTATGAAGGGAGAAGGGGTGATGAGCCTGGCACGTGGATTTATGTATGCCGGATGTCCGAGTATTGTAATGACCCTCTGGGAAGTTTCTGACAAATCGGGCGCTCAGTTAATGCAGAGTTTTTATAAAAACCTGAAAGCCGGAAAGTCAAAAGCGGAAGCTTTGCAGCAGGCAAAACTTAATTTTCTGAAAAATGCCGACAATCTGAGGGCCAATCCTTATTTTTGGTCAAGTTACGTGATTATCGGCGATACCAACCCGCTATATCCCAAAAGTTATAAGACCTTTTACTGGCTTACCGGAATTTTTATTCTATTTGTGATCGTAATAGCTGGTTTTATTCGGATTAGAAAAAAAAGTAGGAAAAAAGAAATCTTCAAACCGGATTCAATTTATTCATGATCAGTTGTCCGGTTCATCCCATAAATCAGGATACCGCGGATCCTCTTTAATCATTTTGATCAGTTTCTCCTTACAGTCGTGCTTACGCTTTTTCACATAATTCTCACTTTTAAAGCCCATCGCCTGAGATATCTCTTTCTGTGGAATTTCTTTAACCGATAATTGGAGTATCTTCTGACAATCTTCAGGAAGTAGTCTGAAGTATTTCTGATACAGGCTCATTTTCAAATCCTCATTACTGAACTTGAAGGGTTCTTCTTTCAGTTCAACATACTTTTGCTGATCCTGTATTTTCTTCCCTTCATACTTTCTGGCACGAAGGTTTTTGAGCCATAAGTTCCTGGCTATGGAATAAATGAACGTTTTAAAACTGCTGTTAAGAATAAAGTGATCTTGATCCTTTACTTTTCTATATATCACAATGACAGACTCCTGGAAAATATCCTTGGCGTCATCCTGTGAGCCACTGTTATTGATAATGAAATGATGAATGGAGGAGTAATAGTTCTTATAAACATGTTGTAACACACAGTTATCGCGAGACCTAATGCCTTCTATGATTTCCTCGACTGAAAATTCACTCACTGCGCATGCGTTCAGGGGGTAATAAGTCATAAAACTAAAAAAAAATAGATAATAACCCCCTGAAAGACTGACAATTTTGGTGCTCAGGAACCAAGCCAAAGAAAAAATCTCCTGGTGAATCCTGGATTTTTAAGGAAGCGGTTCAGAAGGGTTAGGATGAACAGTGAGGCCAGGCCGATGGTGTACCAGGTCAGGGTTCCCATTGATCTGTTGATCCATTCCATGAGTTCCCCGGTATAGCTGTTAAGGTCAGGTATATCGAAGGCAATAGAAGATCCGTTGCCTGCGGGGGCTGCTGGGGTTGGGGACCATCCGGTCAGAATGAGGACCAGCAATGTGCAGAACAGGATCCCGGTGATGATCCATGCCGTTTTGCTGACCAGGGGTTGGGCCGTTATCCGGGACGGGAGAGGTTCAAGATTTACCCTTTCCATAACCTTCCGGGTAAAATCTTTGCCTGCCTGGCTGATCTCCATATGTTCGATCATTTCAGAAATCAGCTTTTTTTCTTGATTCTCTGTTTTTTTCATAACAAACTGTATGTTTCTTCCTTCAAATAGGATCTCAGGTATGCCATCATCTTTTTTCGCGTCCGGTGCAGCCTGACCTTGACATTTGTCTTGGTAAGGCCCGTGATCTCAGCCAGTTCATCCAGCTCACTGTCTTCATAATAATGCATAATGACCAGGAATCTTTCCTCTTCACTGAGTGTTTCAAGCGCTTTGTCAATGAACTTTTTCCGTTCCTCACCGGTAAGGGATGCATACATGCTCCGGCTTTCGGCGGGCTCCGTATCAGGAAGGTCGTCGCCAACGGCCTGAACCCTTTCGGTCTCTTTCTTCCTCAGGCTGGAAATCGCCGTATTGTAAACGATCCTGTACAGCCAGGTGGAAAACTTCGATTTTCCCCTGAACCCCGGCAGGGATCTGAACGCCTTTACAAAGGCATCCTGGGCGATCTCTTCCGCCTCTTCCCTGTTCCGCACCAACCGCAGGGCAAGGGTAAGGACCATATTCTTATAGCGGTCGACGAGAACGGCATATGCATTCCTGTCACCCGAGAGAACTTTCTCGACACATATATTGTCCCCGTCTCTGTTCACTGTTTCTTATGACGCGGTTTTGCCTTTCGGGTTACAAAAATTACAAAAATCCTTTAAAACATGTAACCGCCTTCAGGAAATGGCGTCATACGGTCAGATTTCGATGTTTAACTAAAAAATAAAGCCATGCAGCCTTTTTTAACACCCACAATTTTCTTTTTAGTCGTCCTGGGAATATTCTACCTCTGGATCAGCTCAAGGAACAAGGAAAGAATGGCGCTTATCGAAAAGGGTGAAAGCGCGGACAAATTTTTCGGCACTCCATCCAAAGCACAAAATTTGTGGTTGCTGAATCTCGGCACATTTGCCATTGGTATTGCACTCGGAGTACTGGCGGGTTACCTCCTAAATACGTATACAGATATGAGGGGTAAACAGTCATACCCTGCAGCAATATTCTTTTTCGGTGGAGTTTCGCTTGTAGTCGCATACTTGATTTCAAGGAATATCAACGGAAAAAAGTAGGGTGGGTCTTGCCGGACCGCTATGCCGGGGCCGGCCTTGCGGCAATGCCCTCACGGATGTTCAGGCAACAAGTTCAGGGTAGTGGAACGGTTCCTGTACCTTCGGAGAGCTCAGGTATTCTATGTTTTCCTTTTTAAGGAATTTCACTACCGGGTGATACAGCATTTTGTCCTCTGCGATGGGTTTGAAAAATGAACCGATCTCGTTATTCTTCAATCCCGGGTTGAGGTAATCCATAACCTGGTCACGTTCGATCAGCAGAAGCATTCTCGGCCCGCTTGGCGCCTTCGGGTTGTTGTGCAGTTTCCTGGTAACCGGGTTCGGCGGGGTGGTTATGATCGAAAGCGTACCGGACAGTTCACCGGTATCCCTGTTGACCCGTGAAGACCATATCCCCCCGGCATAAAACAATCCCCCGTCTTTGGGGTAAATGAAAAACGGGTATTTGTCGCCCCTGAAGTGGTAGAATTCGAAATAACCGTCAATAGGTATTATGCACCTTTTTTGATATATGATGTCCCTGTGCTGCCAGAAAACCTTTTCACAGGTGGAGTTGAGCAGCACCCTTTCGATGGTCTTTCCCTCCCTGTTGGTATACGACCAGTTCAGCCCCCATTCGATGTTTCTGAACTTCAGCTGATTGTTCTCTATTAGAAGGACAGTCAGTTCAGGATGACCCTGCCCGATCGCGACATAGTACTCTCTGGGCTCGATCCCGGCTATAGCTGGAGCGATGAACGTGTCGTAGTACAATTGCGCTATCTCGTCCTCAGGGTCTTCCTGCGATCTTCGGTGCAGTTCGTCCCTTACCTTTTTGCTGCCTACCCAGTAACACATAACGGTCGATTGATTACGGCAATGATCATTAAAACCTTATTTTACTGATAAGGAACTGCTTTATCAAGCAATTTTTTTTTGGCTTTGAATATTCAGGAGGGAATTTCAGCGATTTAACCTGAATTCCCTTTATTTCTTGTTTTTAGTTTTGTTACCAATATATATCAGTTTTTTCTGGCTTCCATCTCCTTGATTAAATCGCCGAAAGATACCAGTTCAATGCCATTTTCCTTTATATAGTTCATGACTTCAGGGCTTGTAAATGTATCTGTAACATCCTGCCGATCTGCTCCCACATCATTTCTGTCCCCGTTTGGCCTCATTATATAAATACCGTGCATCTCTTCGTTATCAAGACCGGGGTGTTCCAATAACCAGTATGTCTTTCCTTTTTCCAAAGATCTTAATACCTCCATAAAACTTGAAAGACGTTTTCCGTTCTCATCCCTTCTGATTGACATGAACGATATGGCATTGAGGTTCCCGAGTTCCTCATCCAGCCCTCCTGTGCCCGAAGCCTGCAAATACAGTCCGTATTCTCCGGCAACACGTATGGCCATTTCTTTCAATCCGGGTTGTGTTGTCCAAAACATATGGTCGGATATGTGGGTTAAATTCTTGATGTATTTTAATCCGATTTCTATTTGCGCCCTTAATTCTGCTTCTACTTCCTCCGTATTAATTTCACTTCCCCGTCCCATATTCAAATAACCGTCTTCATCACACAAGGATGGGCATTCTGTTAAGGGCTTCCATTTATAGTTGGTCCATTCACTGTTAAATGCAACATGGATACCAGCATCTAATCCAGGGTTCTCGTTCAGCATCGCGGCTGCTTCCAAAAACCACGGACATACTGTCATTACTTCGGCAGATCTCCCTATACCTTCCTGGTAACATTTAATAACTGCGATGTTTTCAGCATGAGATGCACCCATATCGTCCATTCTGACAACCAAGCGCTGCGCATTCAGAAATGATATAACCAGCAGTAATAATGTAGCTGTTAAAATGTATTTTTTCATTTGGATAAGATTATGGTTGTTAAACAGCAGTCGTTATTGATTCACATATTCCGAAAGAAGATCTTTTAATAAACCATATCCTGAAACGGATAATCTGGAATTACTGTTTCCGAGGCTGGCATCAAGTCCCGTTTCATCCTCATTCAAAAAGTTCGGGTATAAATCAAGCCAGGTAAATCTATTCTTCTCACAGAAAGATTTCAACCGGGCATTAAAAGCCATTACATCGTCATTTGACGCGGCAGGCATTCCGGGCATAGCACCAGGTCTGGCCTGCCCTGCCGGTAATACGGAGAAAATATAAATCCTGGTATCTGGTTTTTCTGCAAGAAAAGACCGGGTTATTTTGCTGATATTGTCTATAATAGTGTCCATGCCGACACCATTGTCTAAATCTCTTGTGCCTATCTCCAAAAACACTTTTGAAGGTTTATGCCTGGTTAGTTCTTCTGTTCTGTTCAGTACATCGACAGTAGTATTCCCATCAATTCCCCTGTTTATAATATTGGGATTGTCAAATAATTCTTTCCACTCACAATCTTCCATGATGCTCCCACCAACAAATTCAATACATCCGGTTTTTACAGCCATAATCCTGAAAATATCAGCTCTTCTTTCCATTCCTGCTGCAAACGCTTTTGAAAAGTCCATCCCTGAAAAACCCTGAGCTGTAACTGTGAGGTGAAATATTGCAATTATAAATAGTATACCTGTCCTTTTCATTGGATCCTTATTTTTTCTGTTTATTAACTTTATGTTGGTTTTAAAGATGTCAATTGAAAACAAATCCCGGTTATTCATTCACATAATCAATTACCAGGCTCTTCCACAATAAAAAGCCTTCACCTATAATATGTAAATCGTCGTTCGTATATTTTGGATTAATGTAACCGTCATCACCGAGAAAATGCGAATGCAGGTCGATGTAAGTGATATTATTTTCTTTACAGAACAGTTTGTACCGTTCATTTAGTGCAAGGATACCATCATTGTTATGCCCCAAGTTCATAAACATCGGATTTGGCCCTACCGGCAACACGGATTGTATATAAATTTTTGTGTTCGGGCTCTCTTCTGCAAATATCTGCAGAATCTTACTCATATTCCGAATGATTGTATCTACAGGAACCCTTCCGCCTATATCATTTGTTCCTATTGCAAAAAATACTTTGGAAGGTTTATGCCTGGTTAATTCATGTGTTCTTGCCAGTACAGCTGCAGTAGTGTTTCCGTCAATTCCCCTGCTTAAAACATTGGGATTTTCAAATAACTCCCCCCACTCACAATCGTCTGTAATACTATTCCCTACAAAGAGGATACTTCCTGCTTCTTTTGTTGGAAGCACCTCATATCTGTCTTGTCTGAATTGCTGGGAATACCCGATTATTTGTGAGAGGCAAAATGCCAATAGTACAATTTTCCTTTTCATTGATTGGTAAGTTTTGGATTATATATTGTCTTTCCGGTCACCATTAATGGCAATAGTAAAAAACACAACTCGTTTATCGGTGAATGTAAGTTATACATTAATTGGATATTTGATATGGAATGCGAGTCTTTTTTTAAGATTCATCTTTCCACTTATCGTACCGGATATACGAAATGAATCCCTACTGAATCTTATCAGTAGTTGTTTAATGCTTTATAAGCCTTGTAGCCAACGTTCAGGTGTATGCGCAGTTGAAGGTGGTGTGCCGAGGTAGAACACCGCCAGGTGTTTAGGCACATGGCGCGCATATTGCCTGAAATATTTTTCTGAGATTAAAAATGTGCCATAATTAACCTTAAATTTCATCGTGCAATATGCGTGACAAACCTAATTGCGTATACACCTTTGTTAGCACACGTAGATACCTTAATCATAATGAAATCTACATTTTGCTATCCTGATTTCATCATTTTTAACTTGATAGATTAGGCGATGTTCGTGATCAATTCTTCTCGACCAATAGCCTTTATATTTGTACTTTAGAGGCTCTGGTTTACCTTTCCCCGAAAATGGATTTCTTGAGATGTCTTTAAGGAGATCGTTTATTTTCTTCAAGATTTTTTTATCGGTTTTTTGCCAGTACAGATAATCCTCCCAGGATTCATCAACGAATATGTACTTCATTTGTCGAGGAGATTTTTCTCAAATGATTCTCCGGACTTCAATTTCTCAATTGCTGAATCTAGTCTCTCTTCATTTGTCTTTGAGGACAACTCATGCTGTGTTGCAGTAAGAGAGTTGTATTCATCAAGAGATATGATTACGACGCCATTGTCTTTTCCTCTATTAATGATAAGTGTTTCGAAATTTTTAGTAACACTGTCAAGATACTTCTTGATGTCTTTTCTGAAATTAGAGATTGTTGTTGTTATCATAACCCGGTGTATTGTACATTAATTAGTACAAATATAGGTACAAGAAATGAGCCAGACAAATTAAAATTAATCTTTTGTTTTTGGGCATCTATGTGTGCTAACTCGTTTATCGGTGAATGTAAGTTATACATTAATTGGATATTTGATATGGAATGCGAGTCTTTTTTACTAAAGGTTCATATTTCCACTTGGTGTGCCGGATATACGAAATGAATCCCTTCTGAATCTTATCGGTAGTTGCAGGCCTTTGCGGGCGCCTGCAGGTTTCGGGGAGCGGGATAAACTTATGATACCCGCATTCGCAAACCATTAACCGGCAATGGATTGTATACGTTGTTGGCAACAGGGCAGATCAGCAGGCTATGACCATACTAATAACTGAACGTGTATGTTTCAGGATTATTTATCCATTTATTGATCTCTAATTCAGGCTCACCGGAGTCTAGCCAATAATCAGGCAAAAAGCCATGCTCATAATTAAAGCCCCTGTGTGTTAAGATCTTTATTGGCAGCTTCAGCCTTAATCTGCTATGCTTTAAACTGTAATAAATGACTTCTCCAAACGTATACCCACCGCTGGTGTTTTCACCTACAAGTACGCTGTTCGGAATTGATTTTGTAAAAGCTGTAGCATTGTTTGCCGATGATCCAACCCTGCTGTTTATAATAGTGATGAATCTCCCTGGATAATTGCCTGTATCCGGTACTTTGTTTTCAATAACCTCCCAATAGATTGCAGGTGTTTGTTTTAATATTGCATTTTCGTTACTGATATCCAATACGGTTTGAACCAATTCTGGCGGGAGTTTATCCAGATCTACATCTTCCTTGAGCCATTCGATCGGAATGTTATCACTCAACCATGTATTTTTCCCTGGCATATAAGCCTGATTAATAGCGGGTGAATGAAGGGTTGCCATGTAGTCAAATCCTTTCGCATTTGTATTCAGGTTCTCGAAAAAAAGTCGTGGATAGGCTGCATTTCCTCCGCCATTGTTAATTAGATTAAACACTATCAGTTTTCTGTTTTTTAATTTCCTTCCGGAATTGACGAACTTTTTAAGTTGATTCCGGTACTTATCCTCAAAATTGGTTACACTGACATAAGTTATGTTGTTCTTTTTGGAAATTTCAAAAACCCTGTCAGAATTTTTTGCTGCACTTATTCTGCACCTGTGCAGTTGAACATTGTAGGTTTTATCATTAAAACTGATTTCAAGATCCTCAATATTATCATAGGATAGAATTCCGATAAGATAGTGTTCCCTGTTGGTTGGCGATAAGGTTTGAAAGAGTTTGTTACTTGAGTCTGAATACTGCATTCCTTCCTTAATCAATGGTTCATCGGACTGCACTACAATGAATTTGTTATTTTGATCTTCTATAACTATTTCTGCAAAATAAGCATGTTTGACTTTTGCAAACTCTGTTTCTTTAAATCCTATGAGTTTTGAATGGCCGTCATTTAAATTTGTGAAATTCTCAATAATTGTGTCCTCAAAATCTTTTACAGAAACCTTATCAGGGCTTGCTTCTATAAAATCATCGAGCTTTTGGTATAATTCCATAAAATCCACGCCATTATTCCCCCAATAATATCTTCCGCAATAACCTGTTTCAATTATGTATTTAAATGTTTGAACATCTTCCAGGGCTTCGTCCTTACCAATAAAAAGTGGTGGGGGATTAAATGAAAAATCAGGAATTATATAGTAATCAGTGCCTTTTTTCAATGAATCAATATAACAATCCAAATCATCGGGAATATATTCAATTTTGGTTCCAATTCTGTTTTGATTTTCCAGTCCTGTGTTACATCCGGTAATAATTAACAGAACAAAAAAAAGTAATGTGCCGTAACCAATGGTTCTGTATGTCATGATAATAGAGCTTAGTTGTACATGACACAAATGTATTACCGGAGAAGATAACCGTGAATTTTAAGGGATGATCTGAATATTTTAGGGACGAACTGCAAACAGTCCCTTATTCAGCTCCTGAATTCTTTCAAGGACGGAATCAATTCTTGATCTTGATATTGGAATTGCATTATCACCTATTTCCATAATACATTTCTTTGTCAAAGCACTTCCCCCGAGTTCCCTGACATAATTGAGATTTATGATATGACTTCTGTGGCATCTGACAAAGCAATCAAATCTGCGGGTATTGATTTCAACATTCTTCAATGTATTTCGTAATTTGACGTCCTCCCCTCCGTAAACGAAGGGGATTCCTTGCGGGAACCCTAAAGG